>CAWERP010000021.1:0-98279 GCA_963811445.1 uncultured Solirubrobacterales bacterium | reverse complement strand
GGTCCTGGAGAACGTGACCGTCGCCCACGTGGCGGCCGGCAAGCTGCCGAAGGCGGTGCTCGCGCTCACGCGTGGTGAGGAAGCCTGGCACACCCGTTAGAGCCGCCGAGCGCGCGCGGCCCCGCCGCGCGACCGAGCCCCGGCGCTACGTCGCGAAGACCCGAGGGACGGGGAAGGCGGACGCAGAGTATCTGGCCCTCCCGCAGCTCGAGTTCGCGAGCGCTCCCGCGCGTGACCTGGGCCCAGATGTTGCGGCCGTCGGGAAGCGTCAGCTCGACGCGCACCTCGAAGCCGAGGTGCACGACCCGCTGCACCAGCGCCTCGGTCGTGCTCGAGTCCGGCTCGGGCAGAATCTGGATGTCGTGGGGGCGCACGAACGCGTCTCCGAGGCGATTGACCGGACCGACGAACGACATCACGAACTCATTGCGCGGGCTCTCGTACAGCTCGGCCGGAGCGCCGGCCTGCTCGATCCGCCCGGCGTTCATCACGACGATCTGCTGCGCCACGTCCATCGCCTCCTCCTGGTCGTGAGTGACGAAGATCGTGGTCACGTGGATCTCGCTGTGCAGCCTCCGCAGCCATTCGCGCAGCTCGCCGCGCACCTGCGCATCGAGCGCGCCGAACGGCTCGTCGAGCAGCAGCACCTTCGGCTGGACCGCCAGAGCACGCGCCAGCGCCATCCGCTGCAGCTGGCCGCCCGAGAGCTGCGAGGGGTAGCGCTCGGACAGGCCGTCGAGCCGAACGAGGTCCAGCAGCTCGCTCACGCGCGCTCGTATCTCGGCCTTCGGCCTTTTCCGCACGGTCAGCCCGAAGGCGACGTTCGCCTGCACGGTCATGTGCTTGAACGGCGCGTAGTGCTGAAAGACGAAACCGACATCGCGGTTTCGCGCCGGCACGTCGGTCACGTCGCGCTCGCCGATGATCACGCTGCCCGCGTCCGGGGCCTCGAGGCCGGCGATGATCCGCAGGAGCGTCGACTTGCCGCTCCCGCTCGGCCCGAGCAGCGCCGTCAGCGCGCCGTCGCCGACCCGGATGCAGACGTCGTCCAGCGCGGTGAACGTGCCAAATCGCTTGGTGACGTTGCGGACCTCGATCGCCATCAAGACCGGCGTCCTTGAACGGGTCCGGCGCGTCAGCAGGTTCATCGCGAGCAGCGTCCCGAACGCGAGCAGCGCCGAGCACGATCGAGGCCGCGTAGGCCCCGGTCGTGTTGAAGTTCTCAAAGCTCGCCTGCACATACAGCGGCAGCGTCTCGGTCTGGCCCTCTATCCGACCGGACACCACGCTCACGGCGCCGAACTCTCCGAGCGTCGGGCGGTCGTCAGGACGACGCCGTAGACCACTCCCCATCTGATCGCGGGCAGCGTCACCCGCCAGAACGTTTGCCACGGTTGGCGCCGAGCGTCGCCGCCGCCTGCTCTGAGTCGACCCCCAGCTCGCGCAGTACCGGCATCGTCTCGCGCGCGACGAACGGCAGCGAGACGATCGCCGTGGCGAGCACCATTCCCGGCACCGAGAAGATGATCTGGATGCCATGTCCGGTCAGCCAGTTCCCGAACCACCCGGTCTTGCCGTAGGCGAGAATCAGCGCCAGCCCGACCACGACCGGCGAGATCGCGAACGGAAGGTCGATCAGCATTCCCAACAGCGCCTTCCCCTTGAAGCGGCCGCGCTCGAGCAGCAGGGCGATGCCGATCCCGAACGCGGTGTTCAGCGGCACGGCGATCAGGACGATCTCGATCGAAAGCCAGAAGGCGTGGACTGCGTTGGGGGCCGTCACCGCGCTCCACACCGGCGCCAGACCGTGTTCGAAGGTCCTGTAGAAGATCATCACGAGCGGCGCCACCAGCAGGAACGCCAGATAGGCGAGCGCGATCGTGCGCACGCCCAGCCTTCTCGCGCGCCCCCCGCGGTCGCGGATGCCGGTTGCGCCCGGCGTGGGGCCCGACGCGGCGCCCGGCGCAGGGTTCGAGGGGCTGATCGCGCTCGCGCCGCTAGAGGACATGCTTCGACCTCCAGCGAGTGAGCAGGCCGAGCGCGCCCAGCACCGCCAGCGCCGCGAGCATCAGCACCACTGCAACCGCCGCGGCGGCCGACAGGCTTTCGTTCTGGATCTGCCCGAACACGTAGACCGAGCCGACTTCGGTCTTGAACGGGAGGTTCCCCGTGATCAGCACCAGCGAGCCGAACTCGCCGACCGCGCGAGCGAAGCTGAGCGCCGCTCCAGAGATGATCGCCGGGGTCAGCGCGGGAAGCACGATCCGCCGGATCACCGTCAACGGTCCCGCTCCGAGCGAGGCCGCGGCCTGCTCGGTCGAGCGATCGAGCTCGAGCAGGACCGGCTGCACCGAGCGCACGACGAACGGAAGGGTCACGAACAGCAGCGCCAGGGCGATCGAGGCGCGCGTGAACGCGACGTCGATGCCGACGGGGCTGCTCTTCCCGTACAGCGTCAAGAGGACGAGCCCCGCGACGATCGTCGGCAGGGCGAATGGGAAGGTCGATCAGGGTGTTGACGATCCGCTTGCCGGGGAACTCGTCGCGCACGAGCACCCACGCGATCAGCGTCCCGAAGATCGCGTTGACCACGACCACGATCGCCGAGACTGCGAGCGTGAGCTTGATCGCCGCGAGCGCCTGGGGATTGGTGACCTCCTTCCAGAACGCCGACGCACCGCCGCTGCCGGCCTTCGCCAGCACGGCGGCCACCGGCAGGAGCACGAGAACCGACAGGTAGAGGCCGAGGAGCCCCTTTCCGAGCGCGCCGGCGCCCCGCTCCGCCGCGAGGGAGGAGCCGGGGTGACGCAGGGCCAGGGTGGGGGCGCTATTTCGCAGTGGAAACCCCCAGCGACTGCTCGATCTTCGTGACGATTCCCGTTTCCGGTTCGAAGAACTGCTTTGACAGGATCTTCCAGCCACCGAGGGAGCTGATCGTGACGAGGTGCGCCGGTGTCGGGAACTGTTGCGGGTTGACGAGGTTGGGAAGCACCGGGCGGTAGCCCTCCGCGGCCCAGATCTGCTGGCCTGCCGGCGAGATCAGATAGTTGACGAACTTCTGCGCCTCCGTGGCGCTCGCACCGCTGCCCACGACCGCGACCGGGTTCTGGACGAGCAGCGTCGTCTTCGGGATCACGTATTCGATGGGCGCCCCCTTCTTCTTGTCGGCGATCGCCTCGCTCTCGTAGTCGATCAACGCATCGCCGCGCCCCGCCAGGAACGTCTGCAGAGCGTTCCTCGCCGAGCTGTCCTGGCTCACGACGTTGTGGAAGAGCTGCTGCAGATAGGCCTGCGCTTCCGCGGGCGTCTTGCCTTCGCTCAGCTGCGCTCCGTAGGCGGCCATCACGTTCCAGCGTGCGCTGCCCGAGGTGAAGGGGTTGGGAGTCAGCACCTGCACGCCCGGCTTGACCAGATCAGACCAGCCGGTGATGTGGTGCGGGTTTCCCTTGCGCACGATGATCACCACGACCGAGTTCGTCACGAAGCCATGGGTTGCGTTCTGGTTCCAGCTCGGCGACACGAGCCCCGCCTTGACGAGTCGTTCGACGTCCGGTTCCAGCGAGAAGTTGACGACGTCGGCGTGCAGTCCGTTCGCCACGGCCCTGCTCTGTTCGCCGGACGGACCGTAGGACTGGCTGAAGGTGACTCCCGAGCCTTCCGGGGTCGCCTGGAATGCCGGGATCAGCTTTTCATAGGCCCCCTGGGGGGTCGAGTAGGCGACGAGCGTCAGGTGCTTGGAGCTCGAGCTAGAGGAGCCGCAGGCGGCGAGGCCGAGCGCGAGGATCGACATCGGGACTGCTACAGCCAGGGAGCGTGCGCGTCTGGACATTGCCACCTTCCGCATGGGGAACATGAGCATGGGAAAATCCCATGAATCAGGTAGACATTAGCCAGTTAGTCGAAATTGACGTGAATGGGAGGGGCTGGGGCCCCCCGGCTGGGGCTCCTCGAGCCGGCGTCCGCTCGCTCCGCGCGAGCCTCCCTTCGCTGGGGTACGCTTTCTCGAGCACGCTCTCTCGAGCACGCTCGCGAGCGCCCTTTCTCGAGCGTCCCGGAAGGCCACTGTCCTTGGCTGATTCCGCGCTCAGGCAAGCAACCTAGGAGATTCCCCTCGATGCCCGCCTCCGCCACACCATCCGCCGCCGAGCGACAAGCAGCCGAGGCTGCCGCGAGCGCGGCGGGCGCCGGCTCAGCCGCGCGAGCCGGAGTCGTTCTCTCTGGCGCTGAACCAGGATCAGAAGGACATCCGCGACTGGGTCCACGGCTTCGCCGCCGACGTCGTCCGTCCGGCAGCTCACGAGTGGGACGAGAAGGAGGAGACGCCCTGGCCGATCATCCAGGAGGCCGCGAAGATCGGCCTCTACGGGTTCGAGGGCGTCGCGCAGTTCTTCGGCGACCCCACCGGCCTGACCCTGCCGATCGTCAACGAGGAGCTGTTCTGGGGAGACGCCGGCATCGGCATGGCGATCATGGGAACCACGCTGCCCGTGGCCGCCATCTTCGGCCAGGGCACGGGCGAGCAGATCGGCGAGTGGATCCCGCGCTGCTACGGCACCTCGGACGACGTCAAGGTGGCCGCGTTCTGCGCCTCCGAGCCGAATGCGGGCTCGGACATCTCCGGCTTGCGCACGAGCGCGAAGTTCGACGAGAGCGCGGGGGAGTGGGTGATCAATGGCCAGAAGGCCTGGGCCACGAACGGAGGCATCGCCGACGTGCACGTCGTCATTGCGACGGTCGACCGTGAGCTCGGTGCCCGCGGTCACGCCGCCTTCGTTGTGCCGATGAGCGAGGCGAAGGGCATCTCACAGGGCTCGAAGGTGTCGAAGCACGGCCTGCGCGCGTCGCATACAGCCGACGTGTTCCTCGACGACTGCCGCGTTCCCGCCGGATACGTGCTCGGAGGCAAGGAGAAGCTCGACGAGCGCCTGGCCCGGGTGCGGGAGGGCAAGAAGGGCAAGTCCCAGGCCGCGATGCAGACCTTTGAAGCCTCGCGCCCCACGGTCGCCGCCCAGGCCCTCGGCATAGCGCGCGCGGCCTACGAGTACGCGCTGGAGTACGCCAAGGAGCGCGAGCAGTTCGGCCGCAAGATCATCGAGAACCAGGCGATCGCGTTCACGCTGGCGCGGATGAAGATGGAGATCGACGCGGCCCGCCTACTCACCTGGCGCGCATCCTGGATGGGACGCACCCAGGTTCCGTTCGAGAACGCCGAGGGCTCGATGAGCAAGCTGAAGGCGGGCGAGGTCGCCGTTTGGGTCACCGAGCGCGCGATCCAGATCCTCGGCGGAAACGGATACACGCGCGAGTTCCCGGTCGAGCGCTGGCACCGCGACGCCAAGATCTACGACATCTTCGAGGGCACCGCCGAGATCCAGCAGCTCGTGATCGCGCGGGCGATCTCGGGGATGCAGATCCTGTAGGTCCAGCAACGCGGACGAGACAGCGCTACGCTGCCGTGCGTGCGCCCCACGCCCACAGCGCCGATCGCGGGCGGCACCCTGATCGTCGGCTACGCGGTCGCGGCGAGCACCGGTTCTCGACCTCTCGGGGGCGTCGTTCTGCTGGTCGGCGGCCTCTGGTGCGTGCAAACCTGGACGCGGCGTCACGGAGCGAGGACAGCCGCGACCCTCGCCTGCGTGGGACTGGGCGCGTTCGTCTTCTCGCACGTGCTCGCGCTGGCGATCGGAGCCTGGCCCTCGGTGCTGCTCGCGGCTGCGGCGATGGCAACGGCGGCCTGGACACAGGCGGACACGCGGGCGATCCGACCCCGAGACTGGCGCGCTGGTTCGTGACCTATGCGCCGCCCAAAGTGGGCGCATAGTCGCTCCAATCGGTGAGCCCTGTCGCGAACAGGGAGGGGGGCGCACCGTCAACGGGCGAGGGGGGCGCAGGATGCTGAAGGTGGTTGGAAGCACGGCAGCGGTGAGCATTTCGAATGGCGGGGCGCTGGCGGCCGGTCCGGGCGCTCGTGCCAGGATTCGTGCCAGTCCTGTCGCTGACCGCGGAGACCAGCTGGCATAAGACTGGCCCAATGGACCGTGAGCCCGAGGCCTGGCAGACGAGCGCACCCGGACGTTTCTGAGCATCGGCTCGGTTGCCGTGTGGACCCTGGGCGAGGACCGATTCCTCGTCAAGTCTCCCGCAGGCACATTCGAGGCCGAGGGGCACGACGAGGCGGTCCGACTCGCGCACGAGCTCGCGGACGCTCGCACCGTCACAGACTCCGACCGGATGACATTGCCTTCGTGAGCTGTGCGCGGTAAGGTTCGTGTGAAGTCTGTGTGAACTCTGGGGGGAGTTACCGCGGTGGCAGTAGAAGCAGCTATCGGATCCGCAGTCGTCGTGTCCTCGCTGCTCGTTGCCGCACACGTAGTCAACGGGTTCTCGCAGACCGCCTACGACCTCCTCCGCATCGGCGGGCTGGCACTCGTGATCGTCGTCGTGCTGTGCGTCGTCGTCTGGCTCGTGGGTATGGGGCTGCAGCAGATTCGGCGATGACGCCGCACGCGCTTCCGTCCGGCTGACGCGGAACTCTGACCGCCATGTGGCGGATATTCGGCGGCGCAGCTCTCGGTATCGCGGGGGTCGCGGTGTTCATCGAGGCGCATAGCCACCACCCTCGAATCGGCGGCTTGGCGCTCCTGGTCGTCGGCGCGTTGCTGATCGCGCTCGGACTCATCGCGTATCGCGCGGCGCAGAACCGGGGATGACCGTCCGTGGCACGATGGTGCCATGCCAACAATCACAGTCAAGCGACTCGTAGCCGACGGGCCATTCCACGTCGGCGACAGATACAACGTCGTGACGGGCGACACGGACGAGCACGTTGACGGCGTGGTGAGCGATGTCATCCCGCTCGATGAGAAGTCGGTCGAACTCGTAATCGAATTGCACGAGGCCGACTACGCGCGACTGCCGAAACGCTAGGCGGCCATGCGAAGAGCGTTCATCAGCGTGGCTCTCGGCGTGATGAGGTCGGCGAGCTCGCGAGGCGGTCATAGGCCGCCCTGAGATCCGCCACCGCCATGTTCAGACCGGCCGCGAGCGCGTCTCGGGCAGCGCCGGGGCCCGCCCTGGACGTGCCGATCCTCTATGTTGGCTTGTCCCGGGATGTCGCTGAGGTACGGGGTTCAAGCGAGGGGAGTTGGTGGAGTGCACATCGACCCATTCATCGTGCTGGGCAGCGCCGTCGTCGGGCTGCTGGTTGGGATGACGGGCGCCGGCGGCGGTGCCCTGATGACGCCGATGCTGATCCTGATCTTCGGGGTCAAACCCTCCTCAGCCATCACGAGCGACCTGGTCGCCGCCGTCATGATGCGTCCGGTCGGCGCGGCCGTGCATTTCCGCGCTGGGACGGTGCACCGCGGCCTGGTGCGCTGGATGGTCCTCGGCTCCGTCCCGATGGCCTTCCTCGGCACCTACCTGCTGCACCTGATGGGCAACTCCAAGTCCGCTCAAACGAACATCGAGAGGATCCTCGGTGCCGCGCTGCTCATCGGCGCTGGGGCGATGGTGCTGCGCTACTGGCTCGACCTCCGCCGGGGTGAAGGGCGGTTCGCACACATACACGACATCATCGCCAAACCGCTGCCCACGCTCGCAATCGGGATGATCGGCGGCATAGTCGTCGGGATGACCTCGGTCGGCGCGGGATCATTGATGATCATCCTGCTGCTCTTCCTCTACCCGATGATCAGCGCCAAGCAGCTGGTCGGCACCGACCTCTCCCAGGCGGTCCCGCTCACGCTCGCAGCCGCTGTCGGAGCGCTCATCTTCGGCCATGTTGCGTTCGGTGTGACCGCCTCGCTGATACTCGGCTCGGTCCCCGCCGTGCTGGTCGGCTCGACGTTCTCCTCGAGCGCTCCCGACCGCTACATCAGGCCGGTGATCACCTTCGTGATCTTCGCGTCGGGCCTGAAGTACGTAGGCGTCGGGACCACTCAACTCGGCTGGATCCTCGTGGCGACGCTGCTTGCCTGTTTCCTTGCGTGGCTCGCCGTCAAGCAGCCCTGGCTGAAACCGAGCGCGACAGAGCCGCCACAGCCGATCCAGGATACGGAACTAGAGCTGCTCCGAACCGAGGTTCCCGAGATCGAGCAGATTTGACTCGTGGGCGTGCGGCCGACCCTCAACCCGGTTCGCGTCTGACGGCGGAGATCCCGAGCTCGAGCTTCACGCGGTTGCCGAGCAGCGCCCCGCCGGTGTCGAGTGTCTGGTTCCAGGTGATCCCGAAGTCCTCGCGGGACACTGTTCCTCGCAGATCGAGCTCGATGCGCTCCTGATCGCCCTCTCCCGTGCGGCGCATCTCTCCCGCGAGCTCCACCTCACGGCTGATTCCGCGCATCTGCAGCACGCCCACGACGCGAACCCGCCCGTCGCGGAGCTCCTCGACCCGCGATGAGCTGAAGCTGATCTCGGGATGACCCTCGAGGCCAAAGAAGTCGGGCGAGTCCCGCAGGTGCGTGTCGCGGACGGCGTCGCCGGTCTCCACCGACGCCGCGGTGACGGTCCCAGACGCGGTCACCCCGTCGCTCGTCGCCGTCAGCACCCCGCTGAACTCCGTGAAGCGCCCGTGGAGGGTCGTGAAGAGCAGGTGCTTGAGCGCGAACCCGACCTTCGAGCGCGCAGGGTCGACCGCCCATTCGCCTGCAGGGATCCTGCTGTCCGCTCCACGGATGCTCTCAGCTGTCGACATGCGCACGCTCCCTGTTCGATTGCCCTTGCCACCGTCGAGCATGCCGCCACCGCGCTGCGAGTTCTCGGTAGAGGACCGCCCGACCGATCCGTGATTCGCCGCAACCTGCCGCGCTCCCGCCAGGATCTGCCCCATATCGGCGGTTCGTGAGCGCCGGGTGGGGCCGGTTGGAGGTGTCCATGATCATGCAACGGATCGGCGTCAGATCCAGCCCAGCAGCGGGCCGAACACGAGGCCGGCCGTCAGAACGAATGCAGCCAGCGAGCCGACCACCTGCAGCTGCCGGTCGCGTCGCGGCATGTCGTAGACCGTGAACGCCACCACGTAGAACGTCAGGTAGCCGAACACCACGATCACCGGGAAGCTCGCCACGTTCCACCACCAGTAGTACCAGTGGAAGACGCCGTCGGCGTGCAGCAGCAGCTCGATGCCCACGGAGACGAGCGACAGGCCGATCGCCAGCGCCCAGCGGTTGGGGAGACCGAGGATCCGCGCGCTGCGATCGGCCGGGAGCAGCTTGGCGAAGACGATTCCGTTGATCGCGAAGAACAGCGAGATCTCGACCGTCAGCCCGATCAGGATCAAGAAGCTCGTGTTGCCCGTCACCGTCCACAGCGCGGCGTGGCCGTTGAAGTGGAGCACGAGCGCGTTGACGATCTCGTTGACCCAGTCCATCAGCCAGAACGCGATCCCTGCGAGCACGGCGTCCCAGTTGGACCGCTCGATCTCGACCGCGTACACGTAGACGACGAGGCCGAGCAGCGTGACGGTCGACCAGTTGAAGAGGCCGGGAGCGCGCAGCAGGTGTTCGGCTTCGCGCGTGAACGGCGTGACGGCCGACACCACGACCGGCAGTATGGCGAATGAACGGCGCGGCTGTGGGCACGAGGGCGGCGGCCGCTTGACCAGCTAGAAGGCGGGTCCTACTCCGGTTCGGTGATTTCGACAGCCCCGAACCCGTCGAGCGGGCCGTCCACGAAGAAGATCTCCATCGTGATGTCCGGCTCGACGTGGGCCTGGCTGAGGAACGCGAGGACTTTGCGGCCGGTGAGCTCTTCGATCGTGTCCTTGTAGCGCGAGGCCATCACGCGCTGGAAGTCCTCGCGCATCGCGATCACCCGGTCGGGCTCGCCGCTGTCCATGATCGTCTTCTCGAGCGGGGTGAAGCCGCTGCCGCGCATGACCACGACGATGATGTCGTCGAGCGCGTAGGTCTTGGCCTTCATCGGGCCACGGCCGTAGTGCTCGCGGAGGATCTGAACGATGCTGGTCGAGATCGCGGCCAGCAGATGCCCGCCCGCGAGCGGAGCGTCGCCGGGATCGGTTTTCACTTCCACTTCAAGCTCGCTCCTGTCGGGCCGTGGCTCCCGACACGGCCCCTCCACCCCTCTGTTCCCCGCCGGCTCGCGTCGCGCACCAAGCGGGCCCTTTTGCGAGGTGAACTTTAGCGCGGGGCTCGACCCACGGTCAAGGTCTGAAAGCCGCCGACAGGGTCTTGGGTTCGAGCGTGGAGGCGGGCTCATCGGCGGTGGGGGACACGTCCATGCCGGCTCTGGAGCCCTGCGGAGCGAGCCTGAAGCGACACGAGCTTCGGCCCGCAAGTCGTCGCAATGTGCGGACAAGAAGGCAGAGCACGTTGCATCGATCGCTCGTCTTGACTATCATCCGCGCATAGCGATTCCGCGGCGACGGCCATGGGCCGTTCTTGGGATTGCGCCTCAGATAGCGGAACGCGTGTAGCGGTCACATGTTGGCCGCCTGTATCTGGTCCGTGGAGCCACTCGTCAGAAGGAGTGCGAGATGACAGCCACGCATGGGCCGAGCAAAGGGGTTCGATCAGAGACCGGATGCACCTGATCGCGGAGATCGCGTGCTCCCGATACTGATCCCGATCGCCTGGCTGGCCGTCATGACGTTCTGCGTGGGCATCTGTCACGCAGCGGCACGCGGCGATGCCCCCACCAGGGGCCAAGCCGAGCCGGCCTCAGCCGACTCCACACGCGGAGCCGGACGGACCAGCTACGGCAAGTACGGATCTTCAAGCTTGGACGGTCGCCCGCTCCTCCCGGTCGCCGTCCATGGCAGCGCGCTGGTTCAGCTCCTTCCCTCCCAACGCGCTGGAGCGGGCGCGGGGGCATCTCTTCCTCGGTGTCCCCGCGCCTAATCTCTGCTGAACCAAGCTTCTCCTAGGCTCGGAGTCCGCGCTCCTGCACCGAACTCCCGCGCCACGTGTCCGCGAGGTCCAGTGGCGCGAGGGGCGCCGCACTTCGCGACGCCGTGATGCGGGCGCGAGACCCCCGGGGGATGTACGCTCGGCGTGTCTGCGAGCACGTCGCGGCGGGTTGCCGTGACGAGAACGCCAAGCCCCTACTTCGAGGAGAGCAAGTGGAGTCAGAAACGCGCGCCAAGCGGCCCATGGCGGCCCCGCAGTTCGAGGAGATCCGCTATTCGGTCGACGATCGCATCCTCACGATCACCCTGTCCCGGCCGGACCGTCTGAACGCGTTCACGCCGCGCATGGGGGCTGAGCTGATCGAGGCCTTCGAGCACGCCGACGCCGACGACGCCGTGCGCGCGGTGATCGTCACGGGGGAGGGTCGGGGCTTCTGCGCCGGAGCGGATCTCGCGGGCGGGGGGGAGACGTTCGACTGGCGCGATCGTTCCGGCGAGGGCGCCGTGCCGCGCGACGGCGGCGGGCAGGTGGCGCTGCGGATCTTCGCGTCCACGAAGCCGGTGATCGCCGCGATCAACGGCCCGGCGGTGGGTGTCGGTGCGACCATGACCCTCCCGATGGACATAAGGCTCGCCGCGCAGGATGCGCGGATCGGCTTCGTGTTCGCTCGTCGCGGGATCGTTCCGGAGGCTTGCTCCAGCTGGTTTCTACCGCGCGTCGTCGGCATCAGCCAGGCGATGGAGTGGGTGGCGACGGGGCGTGTCTTCGATGCGCAGGAGGCGCTTGCCGGCGGCCTCGTCCGGAGCGTCCACCCGGCGGGCGAACTGCTCGGTGCGGCGCGTGCGCTGGCGAGCGAGATCGCCGAGCACACGGCTCCGGTGTCGGTCGCGTTGGCGCGCCGGCTGATGTGGACGATGCTCGGCGCCGAGCACCCGATGATCGCCCATCGGGCCGACTCCCGCGCGATGTTCGCCCGGGGGCAGTCCGCCGACGCGCGCGAGGGCGTGACATCGTTCCTCGAGAAGCGCCCGGCCAGCTTTCCCGACCTTGTTAGCGACGGGCTCCCCGAGATCTTCCCCGGGCGCGAGGAGCCCTCCTTCTCCTAGCCCCGCTGCCCGTGGCGCTCGCTGGACGCCGGGGCGACCTGCAGGGATGGGCGGGCCGGAATGGCTGCGGGTCTCATCCGAGAACGATCTCGGCGGCCCTCTCGAGCGTTGCTTCGTCGCCGCCGACGAGCAGCGTCGTGACGATCGAGTCGCGCCACGCCTCGACGTCGTGGCGGATCTTCTCCGGGGGACCGACGAGCGCGAGCTTTTCGATCAGGCCCCTCGGAACCTTCGCTGCGGCCTCATCCTTCTTGCCCTGGAGATAGAGCTCCTGGATCTCGCGCACCTCGGCCTCGAAGCCCATCCGAATGGGGACGTCGGCATGGAAGTTCGCGCTGCGCGCGCCCATCCCGCCGAAGTAGAGCGCGTACATCGGACGCAGCCAGTCAACAGCCTGCTCGACGTCCTCGTTGACGATCAGGGGAACCGTCGCGACGACCTCGAACGTGCCGGCGTCGCGGCGTGCCCCGGGCCGTGCCAATCCCTCGGCCAGTGAGGGTGCATAGAGGTCCTCGTGATACGGGGAGAAGAACAGGGCGAGCCACCCGTCGCACAGCTCGCCGGCCAGGGCAACGTTCTTTGGACCCTCCGCGGCGAGGAAGACGGGTATCTCGGAGCGCAGGGGATGGATCGAGGACCGCAGCGACTTGCCGAGGCCCGTGCCCCCCGGGAGCGGCAGTGGATAGTGCGGGCCATCGTTCTTCAGCGGCCCCTCGCGGGCCCACACGCTGCGCAGGATCTCGATGTACTCGCGGGTGCGGGCGAGCGGCTTGGCGAACGGCATGCCGTACCAGCCCTCGACGACCTGGGGGCCGGACACGCCGAGCCCCAGAACGAAGCGCCCGCCGGAGAGATGGTCGAGGGTCATCGCCGCCATCGCGGTCGCCGCCGGCTGGCGGGCCGAGATCTGGGCGATCGCGGTTCCCAGTCGCAGCCGCTTGGTCTCAGAGCCCCACCAGGCCAGTGGTGTCAGGCAGTCAGAGCCGTAGGCCTCCGCCGTCCAGAGCGAGTCGAAGCCCAGCCGCTCGGCGCAGGCCACGAGCCCGGCCGCGCCCGGAGGCGGACCGCCCGCCCAATAGCCGATGTTGAGCCCGAGCTTCAGATCGCGGGACATCGATCGGGCACTCTACAGAGCGGCCCCTGCGGTGCGTCCGGCGAGAAGGCAGACCCCTGAGAGGCCCGGGGCGGGCCTGCGCGCCAGCCCGTCCGACGGCGTGCGTCAGGCGAGGGCTACCAGGCCTGGGGCGCCCGGCAGTGAGGGCACGCGACCGTGGTGGAGACCGGCGCGATGAACATGTAGCCGCACCGGCACGTGTAGGACGCCTGGTCGGCGGGGCCGCCGGCGTGGCGCACGCGCTGGACCATGGGATCGGGCGTGCGGTCCGGATCGGGCGTGCGGGCCGGATCCGCGGGGCGTCTGTGATCGTTCCTGTGCGAACGCAGTCTTCTGGCAAGGGGGTGGGGGAGGTGGGCTCTCATCGTGCTGTGCCCTGTAAGACTCCGCTCACGCCCCAAGGTTTCGCTCTGCAGGCCGGATGTCCTCGTGGTGCGAATCGTGACAAAGCCCCTCCCGACGGTGGGCCGGGCGGCAAAAGGGTTTGAGATACTTGGCGGGATGAACCCCGCGCGCAAGCGAACGGTGCGTCTTATCGTGGCGTTGAGCGCAGCCGTGATGCTGGCGAGCGCGCTCATCTACACGAGCTTCAGCGCGGCGAGCCCCGCGCTCAGCCCGAGCCAGTTGGTCCGCCAGGCGCAGCCTGGCCGCAGCTATCAGGTGACCGGCACGGTCGTCAACGGGTCCGTCCACCGCGAAGGCGCGCTCCTGCGCTTCAGCGTGCAGGACCGTGTCGGAGGAACGACGATCCCGGTGGCCTACACCGGAACCGTGCCGGATCCGTTCCGCGAAGGGCGTGAGGTGATCGTGACCGTGCAGAAGCAGGGTGGCCGGTACGTCGGGGAACGCGATTCCCTGATCACCAAGTGCCCGTCCAAGTACAAGACCGCTCCGTCCGGCGAGAAGCAGAACTACTGAGTGCCCGCTCCTTCGACGTCCTCCTTCCCCGCAGACCCTAGACGCTGATGGCGGGCCTCGGCCGTGCCTGCCTGCTGCTGGCGCTCGCTGTGTGCGTGTACGGGATAGGCGCCTCGCTGTACGGGGTGCGCAGTGGGCGCACCGAGTTCTCGGAATCCGGCCGGCGGTCGGTGTACGCGCTGGCGGTGATCCTGACGGTCGCGATCGCGGTCCTTGAGATCGCCTTCCTGCGCAACGACTTCGCCTTCAAGACGGTCGCCGACACCTCGAGCAGGACGACGCCGGAGCTCTACAGGGCCGCCGCCGTGTGGTCCTCGCAGGAGGGCTCGCTGCTGTTGTGGGCCTGGCTGCTGTCGCTCTGGTCGAGCCTTGCGCTGTTCCTCACACGCGGGCGGATGCGCGAGGTGAGCGCCTACGCGACGGCGATCCTCCTCGGCTTCGGAGGGTTCTTCGTCGCGCTGATGGTGATCTACGCGACCCCGTTCGCCACGACGAGCCCGGTCCCCGCAGAAGGCGTCGGCCTGGACCCGCTGCTGCGCTTCCCGACGATGGCGATCCACCCCCCGATGCTCTACTCCGGTTACACGCTCTGCACGATCCCGCTGGCGTTCGGCATGGGCGCGCTGCTGGCGCGCCGCGTGGACGCCGAGTGGCTGAGGGCCGTTCGCCGCTTCGCGTTCGCGGCCTGGCTGTTGCTCGGCGTCGGCATCCTGCTGGGCGCCCGCTGGTCCTACGCGGAGCTCGGCTGGGGCGGCTACTGGGGCTGGGACGCGGTCGAGAACGCCTCGCTGATGCCGTGGCTGACGGGCACGGCGTTCCTTCACTCGCTGATGATCCAGGAGAAGCGAGGGATGCTGAAGGTGTGGAACGTGTCGCTCGTGCTCGCCACGGGCACGCTGGCGATCATGGGGACGTTCCTCGTGCGAAGCGGGGTGCTCAACTCGATCCACGCGTTCGGCGGCGCCACCCTCGGCGTGCCGTTCGTCGCGCTGATAGGGGCGCTGATCGCCGGTTCGATCTACCTCGTGGTCTCGCGTCGCGACATGCTGCGCTCCGAGCACCGGCTGGACTCGTTGCTCTCGCGCGAGTCCATCTTCCTGGCCAACAATGTGGTGCTGGTGGCGCTGTGCTTCGTCATCTTCTGGGGCACCTACTTCCCGCTGATCTCCGAGGCGCTCACCGGCCAGGAAGCGTCGGTCGGGCCACCGTGGTTCGACCGCTACACGGTGCCGCTCGCACTGGTCCTCGTGCTGCTGAGCGGAATCGGGCCGGTGATCGCCTGGCGCCGCGCGACGCTGGCGAACGCGCGGCGCAACCTCATCGCTCCGGCGATCGTCGCGCTCATCGCGCTCGTCGCGCTGCTGGCCGCCGGGGTGGCACAGAAGCCGTTCGCGATCGCGATGTTCTGCTGCGCGGCGTTCGTGCTCGGCAGCATCGGCCAGGAGTTCTATCGCGGCGTGCGCGCCCGGCGGGCGATGGCCGGTCAGGCGCCCCCGCTCGCGCTGCTCGCGCTCGTGCGGCGCAACCGCCGGCGCTACGGCGGCTACATCGTGCACGTCGGGATGGCGGTCCTGTTCGTCGGAGTCGCGGCCTCCTCGTCCTTTCAGCATGCCTCCGAGCTCGCGCTCACGCCCGGCAAGTCGACGCGCGTGGGCGCCTACACGATCCGTTACGTGCGCCCGACGGCGACGATCACTCCAAGGTACGACACCGCCCACACCGGCTCGACGCTCAGCCTCGGGGCCGTGCTCGACGTCAGCAAGCACGGGCGCCATGTTGCGACCCTCAGCCCGAGCGAGGGTTACTACGACTCGGGCGAACCCGCCCAGGGGAACGTGGGGCATCTGATCGGCGGCCAGGCGGTGAGCCACATAAGTATGAGCGCCGGTCTAACGCGCGACGTGTGGACCGCGATCGCGCCGAACATCATGACCCCCGCGCTTCAGAGGATCGTCACGGTCGGCAATCGCACGCTGCCGCCGGAAGAGGCCGAGGTGGCGATCGCCTATCTGGCACGGGCGTACCTGAAGAACCCGCCGCCCGCCCAGTTCCATCTGATCGTCTCGCCGCTCGTGATGTGGATCTGGGTCGGCGGGATGATCGTGTTCGGCGGGGGGCTGATCGCAATCTGGCCTTCGCCGAGCGCCGTGCGGCGCCGCGTCAGCGTGCGCATGCGCGCGCGGGCCACGCAGGGGCTCGCACGGGCCTGAGCCGACCGTGGCCGGACCACCTGGGCCGGCGCGCGCGGGGGCTTGAATGAACGTCCTGATCGCGATCCTGACGCTCGCGCTGCTCGCCGTCGTGCTCCTCGTGATCAGCGCGCCCCTTCGTGCCACCCACAATCGACCGGACCGCGCATCGCGCCAGCGCGACGAGCTCGAGGCGGCGCGCGAGGCCAAGTACCGTGAGATCCGCGACGCCGAGCTCGACTATCGGACCGGCAAGCTCTCGCGGGAGGACTACGAGGCGGTCGATCGGGCGCTGCGAGCGGAAGCGATCGAGATACTCAACCGGCTGCAGGCCGCGTCCGCCAAGCAGCAGGACTAGGCCCAGGGTTGCTTCAGCAGCACGATCGCGTTGATCAAGAAGAGGATCGCGAAGAAGATGGTCCAGCGGTTGAGGTTGCGCTCGACCAGCGATCCGCCGCCCAGCGGACCGGTGCCGCTGCCGACTCCAAAGGCGCCGGAGAGGCCGGAGTCCTTGCCGGAGTGCATCAGCACGAGAATGATGACCACGACCGAGATCGCGATCTGTATGACCGAGAGGATCGTTTCCACGGGCCTCAGAATACCGCTTGGCTGCCGATCAGGGGCAGGAGACGCTGGTTCTCGCGCTCACTGTGGAGCCGTCGCCCAGGGTGAAGTCAGAGGAGAACGGGAACCCGCCGGTCGGGCAGCGGCGCGGCACGGTGATCGCCGCCGCGGTGTGTGCCTTGGGCCTGCCCGGCGCCCCGATCGTCAGCGAGAGCGAGACGAACGAGGCGTCGGGCTCATACACCAGCGTGGGAATCGCGGGGATGGACACGTTCAGCTTGAGACCGAAGGGCGCGCGGTCGGGTTCGAGCACGGCCGTGCTGATCGTGCTCTCGTCCAGTGGCGTTTCACCCCGGCTGAGGATCTCGAGGGTCGCATGGCCGCCTCTGCTCGGCCCGCGGAAAACGGCGATCGTGGCGTTCTCGGGGATCGCCTGCGAGCCGGCGTGCACCATCAGCAGAGCGTGTCCCCGTCCGATGAGCGACCCGGAGGGGCAACCCGCTGTGCCGCTGCGACGCAGGCGCGCGGCGGAGCAGGTCCTGTTGGCGCGAAGGTTGACGCCCAGGCCGGCGGGCAGATGGACGACCATCCTGCGCAGGGGCGCCGGGATGCCCGCTTCGCCGCCGTAGAGCCGGAACGCCAGCGTGAACGCGGTCGTCGCGCCGAGCCGGTCGGGAAGGAACGAGGCGCGCATGCTCGCCGTCGTGGCCGGATGCGCCAGCGCCGTCGCAGGGGCATGGCAAAAGCACGCGGTCAGCGCCGCGAGGAGTGCCGGACCGCGCCCCCGGGGCATCGCGATCACCGCGCGCCGCGCGCGGCCGTGCCCGTGGGCCGATGCTCCCGCGGTGGCCTTGCTTCGCCGACGCATCGCGTGAGCGCTCCCGGCCGCGATCTCACTTCTTCGGACACGGGATCTTCCTCTTGGCCATGACCGTGGAGCCGTCCTCGAAGCTGAACTGCGAGGCGACCGGCCAGCCTCCGCGCGGACAGCTCTTGGGAATGATGATGCCCTTGACGTGGAACAGCTTGCGCTTGCCGTGGACCGTCTTGAAGTAGGCGACGTTTTTCGCGCCGATCGTGAGGAATGTGGTCCTCGCCGAGGCATCGGACGCTTCAGGCAGGACTTTGATCAGGGGAACGTTCACGCTGAACCCGAGCCCATAGGGCTTGGGTCCCTGGATCACGGGCGCCGTGAAGACGAGTTGCACGGAGACCGGCGTGGAGCCGTTGAGATAGATCAGCAGCACCGTGTGACCCGGCCGGTTGTCGCCGAGGAAGAAGTCCAGCGTGAATTGCTCGGTGATCACTTCTTTGGCGATTTCATAGACGCCTTCACCGCCTCCGAAGCCGGCCTTCGAGTCGGCCGGACAGGCTTCGGGGCCGACGTTTTCCAGTGCCGCGGCGCTGCACGTGCCGGTGCCTTGGAGGTTCAGCGTCACTCCGGCCGGCCCATAGACGTTGACGTGGGTGATCGGCGAGGGCACGGGAAGGTTGGTCGAGCCGATCGTGGCGCTCCCGAACACGTTGGTCGGGACGCCCAGCCTGTCGGGGGAGAAGCCCGCCGAGGTGATGCTCACGGTCTCCGCCGCCCGTGCGCTCGCGGCTGTGAGCAGAAGCACGCACATGACGAGCGCTGCGGCGCTGAGCTGAGCTCTGAGCATGATCGCTGTCTCCCGTTGCCTGACGGCCGCTCGTTTGAAGCGGCCCCTGTGTCCAGAACCCTCGGGACGGGACAATAGAGCGGTCTGGGGCGCTGATCGCCGGCAGGAGGAACTCGCGCGCCGGCCAATAAGGCAGCGATGGCCGGACTCGGAGCGCTCTGGAGACCGCAACGCCGCCCCTCTCGGGGTGATATCACAGGTAATGTAGGCACAAAACCGGGAGGAGATGGGCAAATCGGCCAGTCTTGGAGGGTACGCATCGGGCGTCGGCGCCCGTTTGTCGGTGCATCTGAGGTGCAGAGACATCCATCGACGAATGGCGGGTGGCATTACGAATCCTTTACGACTTCATGCTTGACTGGCGATACCAGTGCCGGTAGGCGTGCCCCGCGATCGTGGGTCGATTGCGCCGACCACGACCATGGGACCACCACGAGATGACCAGCTCCGGCGCCGACCGTCGATGAGAAAACCCCGGGGCTGGGTCCGCCGCGCGACGCTGTCCGCTCTCGCGGGGGGCGGACTGACCGCGGCCAGCCTGAGCGGGCCGCTCGCGGGCGGGGCGCTCGGCGCGGGCACCGGGAACACCGGTCCCGCCGAAGGATCCGCGGTGCCGTCGGTCGCCTCGGAATCGCCGTCCCAGTCCCGTCCGCGGGAAGCGACGACCACGACGAGCACCCCTTCGCCTGCCGCGAGCCCACCGCCGGCGAGCACGCCGCAGGCCGGCACCCCGCAGTCCTCCGGCACCCCGGAAGCACCGGCGGTCGTGGTGCAGCGCAGGCAGCGGACGAGTGCCACCAGCAAGAACGCCAACCCCAATCTCAGCGCCACGCAGGCTCACCCGAAGGCAGGTGCCGGCCCCGCCAAGCCCCCCAACCCCACCGCCTCGGGCCCCAACAACGTCGCCCTCGCCCCGCAGGTCGTGGCCGCCGAGGCGGGAGCGCTGGCCGCCGAGCTCGCCGGATCGGCGGCATCGGCGCAGGCCCTCTCCTTCTACCGCATCCCGCTGTTTCTGCTGCCGATCTACCAGGCGGCCGCCGTGCAGTACGGCGTGCCCTGGCAGATCCTCGCGGCGATCAACGAAATCGAGACGAACTACGGCGTCGACCAGTCGGTCTCCTCGGCCGGCGCGGTCGGCTGGATGCAGTTCATGCCCGCCACCTGGATGCAGTACGGCGTCGACGCGCTGAACTCCGGCTACGCGGACCCCTACAACCCGGTGGACGCGGTCTTCGCCGCCGCCCGCTACCTGCGCGCCGCCGGCGCCGGGTCAGACCTGCACGGCGCGATCCTCGCCTACAACCACTCCGAGGAATACGTCAGCTCGGTGCTGCTGCGCGCGAAGCTGATCTCCACCTACCCGAAGCCGGTGATCGCGACGCTCACCGGCCTGATCGACGACCGCCTGCCGGTCAGCGGCAAACAGCTGGCCTGGGGCGCGCTCTCAGCAGAACCCTCCCCCTCGAGCGCGACCGCCAACGCCACCGCCGTCAAGGGCTCACCGCAGAGCGCGCCCTCCGCGCCCCCCTCCCCGAGCGCCGCCGCGGCGCTGGCCGCCGGCCAGGCCTCGCTGACCGCGGCGCCCACCCAGTTCGTCGATCTGATGAGCGCCCCGAACGCCACCGCTGTGGCGGTGCAGGACGGGCGGATCGTGCGCCTCGGGTCCTCCCGCGCCCTCGGGCGCTACGTGATCCTGCGCGACGTCTACGGCGACCTCTTCACCTACGCCGGCCTCGGCAGCATCGCCCCCACCTACCGTTTGCCCAAGCAGCACCCCGTCCCCGCCGTGAAGGCGCCTCTGCCCGCAGGCGCGCATGACCCGGCCCCCTCGCAGCCCGCGAGCGCGGGACGCCCGGGCCCGGTCACCCTGCACGTGCAGAGCCCCACCCCGCAGAGCGCCCGCACCCTCGTCTCTGTTCCCACCGGGGAATCCACGCCGAGCGGCATGGGCAAGCTCAGGCTGTTCGCCCACCCCGGCAACCCCGATGCGCTCGCCGCCCGGGCGCTTGCGGCCAAGCGCCGCCGGGAGGCCCCGCTGAACCCGGACCGTCCCCTCGCGCTGCGCGCCGGCTCGGTCGTCGCGAAGGGCACGATCCTCGGGCACGTGCGCACGCCGCTGTCCGCCAAGAACGGCCACCTGCGCTTCGCGATCCGCCCCGCGCACGATCTGAACACGATCGACCCCCGCCCGATCCTAAGGAACTGGGTGCAGCTCGACACCGCGCTTCACCCGAAGGGCGCCCGCGGGGAAACGGAGCTGCTCGGCGCGACCGCAAGCGACGTCTTCTTGTTCTCAAAGAGCCAGCTGCAGCGCGATGTCCTCTCGGACCCGGGCATCGTGATGGACGCCTGCGCCCGGCGGGAAGTCGCCTCCGGGGCGATCGACAAGCGCGTTCTCGCGCTGCTCGCGTTCCTCTCGCGCAGCTCTCTGAAGCCGACCGTGGGCACGCTGCGCTGCTCCGCCGGCGCCTATGACATCACCGGATACGTCCCTGTGACCCACAGCGGCGACGGGATCGCGATCACGAAGCTGAACGGCGTGCCGATCGCTGCCCACCAGGGCTCAGGATCGATCACCGATCTGGCGATCCGCACCCTCTTGACCCTGCAGGGCGAATTCATCCCGCAGAAGATCGTCAGCCTGATGAGCTACCCGGGGGCCCCGAGCACCCTCGCGCGTCCCGACCACGGCGCCTACATCGAGGTCGTCTTCAACGTGGCGCCGAAGCGCACGGCCCCCCCGAAGCCCGCCCCGGGGGCCGCCCACTCGGCGTCCGGCGCTGCCAGGAGGGCCGCCGCGCCCGCCGCGCCCCTGGCTGCCGGCAGCGATCTCAGCCCCGCCCAGTGGAACCAGCTGATCGGGCACATCGCCGCGCTGCCCGTGCCGGTCGTGGCCGCCAAGCCGAGCTCCTCGGCGATTCCGGACCCGAAGCACCCGTAGCGGGGATATCCGCCCGCGCCGATATCCCCCGCGCCGATAGCGGCCGGGGGCATCAGCGCCACGGGGCCTGGCGCGGGCTCGATCTCATCAGCTGCCGCCCGGGGCCCGGCGGCTACCCAGCGACCCCCGAGCCCCCTGTAGCGGCGCCCGTCCTGCCCGGGAAGGCTCCCTGCAGGTCGCTGCGACACTTGGCCTCGGCCGTCGTGAACTGGCTGCTCGTCGTGTTGAGCCCTTTGGTGTCGAAGACCGGGCCGTTGCCGGAGGTGTTCGGCGCGGGAAGGTTTACGCCGTTCTGACGCATGCAGGCGGCGAACTGGGTCAGCGCCTGAACGCGGGCCGTGCTGTTGGGGAGCCTCCCGGGACCCGCGAAATTGGAGCCCCCGCACTTCTTCAGCGCGGCTTCATACTGCGCGCGCGTGACTCCCGCCGGCAACGGCCGATCTGCGCCACCGCCGAAGAAGCCGCCCGTGCCGGGCGGACGTCGTGTTCCGGGGGTAGGTTTCGGCAGCGTGATTCCGTTCTTCTGCAGGCATTCGCGCAGCGCCAAGAACCGGCCGGCCTGAGGGCCGGTCGCGCCACCGCCGGCCCCCGTGCTCGTGGCGCTGGCACTGGCGTTCGAGGAGGAGGAGCTGCTCGAGGAGCTACCGCACGCCGCCAGCAGGAGGCCGGCGAGCAGGAGGATAAGCACCGCTGTGGCGGGCTTACGTCTGTTGATGTCGATGTGGGGCATGGACTTCCTTTGTCGTGGTGTCAAGTCTGATTCGCTCCGCCCTGCGGCGCTCGCCGACGGGGCACGGTGTTACTAGCCGCCGTTGCCGAACAGGGCTTGGCTGCCGCTCGAGCCGCCGCCTGTGGAACCGGCTCCACCGCGGCTTGAGCCGCCGCCCGAGCCCGGGCGGCCGAACAGCGCCCCGAAGCCGCCCCCGCCCACGCGGATCGATTCGGCACTGATCGCGCCATTGGCGCCGGCGGGGCCGACGACGGCGACTGTTTCGCCCGGGTGGATGCCTTTGACCGCGGCGCTGACGGTCTTGGTCACGGTCGTGCCGGCCGAAGTCGTGACCTTCACGGTGTTGCCTTCGGATGTGGTCAGGTAGAGCGTTTCCCCGGAGACGTAGGCCACGCTGCCGGTGGTTGCGCCTGCTCCGCCGCCCGGCCCGCCTGCTCCGCCGGCCGGCCCGCTGGCTCCGGAGCTGCCCGTCGCGCCGCCGGCGTCCCTGCGCAGGGCGGCGAAGGGCGAGCCGAGGCCCCCCGCGGCGCCGGCGGAGGTGCCCGAGGATGTCTGGCCCTTCTCGATGAGCACACCCGCGATGAAGCCGCATGCGACCAGCAGCACGCCGATCAGCGCGAGCGGGACGGGGGCGAAGATGCGCCGGCGTGGCCGGGGGGGCAGCTCGGCCGGCTCCTCGAGCCACTCGTCGCCCTCCTCGATGGGCTGATACGCGGGCGTCTCGGGCGCCTGGACCGCGGTGTCCCGGGCGGACGCGTCTTGGATGGCGGATTCCTCGTCGGGCATGGGCTCCTCTTTGGGGGAAGGCGTCTCGTTGGGGGGAGGCGTGTTACTCAAAGCGCAGCGCCTCGATCGGTCTGAGGGCGGCGGCACGGGCGGCGGGGTAGGTGCCGAAGAACAGTCCTGAGAGCAGTGCTGCGCCGAAGGCGAGGAAGATCGAGTAGGTGGCGATTTCCGGCTGCACGCCCGCGATCTTGAACTGGCTGCCCACGACGCCTACGAGCACGCCGAGCAGGCCGCCGAAGACGGAGACCAGCACTGCCTCGGTCAGGAACTGGGTGAGGATGTCCGAGCGCCTGGCGCCGATCGCCTTGCGGATGCCGATCTCGCGCGTGCGCTCGGTGACGCTCACGAGCATGATGTTCATGACGCCGATCCCGCCGACGAGCAGCGAGATCGCGGCGACCTCGCCGAGCAGGGTGGTGAAGACGCTGCTGGTGGAGCTCGAGGTTTCCAGGAGCGAGCCCTGGTTGAGGATCCGGAAGCCGGGTTCGGAGGCATTGGTGACTTTGTGGCGTTCCTCGAGGATCTGGGAAACCTCCGATTCGGCAGCGTTGAGCGTCGTCTGGGAGTTGCCCTCGACGGTGATCGAGTTGATCGATCCGTACCCTGTGAGCGTGTCCTGCACGGTGGTGATGGGCGCCATCACCACGTCGTCCTCGTTGGTGGCGCCGCTGGATCCCTTCGAGGCCAGGACGCCCACCACTTCGAAGTTGTTCCCGTTGACCTTGATGTTCTGGCCGACGGCGCTCTGGCCGGCAAACAGTTCCTGCACGACGGTCTGCCCGATCACCGCCACGGGCTTGTGCCGGCTGACGTCGGCGGCGGTGAACGCGGCGCCTTCCTGGACCTTGTAGCTATGGGCCGTCAGATAGGAGGGCGTCGTGCCCACGAACGACGATGGTTCATAGCTCGAGCCGCCGTAGACGAGTTTCACGCTCGAGGCGCTCACGACGGGAGAGGCGCTCTTGACGTTCGGGGCGCGGCCGGGGCTCTGGAGTGCTTCGGCGTCCTGCTTGGTGAGCGAGATGCTGGTGGAGCTGTTCGCACGCGCGCCGCCGCGGAAGCCGCCGGTCATCACGATCAGCACGTTCGTGCCGAGGCTCTGGATTCGCGACTGGACGGCCTTGGAGGACCCGTTACCGACGGCGATCAGCACGATCACCGAGGCGACGCCGATCGTCATGCCGAGGATCGTCAGACCGGAGCGAAGCTTGTTCGCGGTGATTCCGCTCCAAGCGATGCGCAGCGTCTCGCGGCCGATCACGGTCGCGACTCCGCTACGCCGGCGTCGATGGGGCGGTGGCCCGACTTCTGGCGGTGGAGCGCGGGCGGGGCGTCGTGCACCCCCCGTGAGCGACGGTCCTCGACGACCTCGCCGTCACTCAACCGGATCACCCGCTTGGTCTGGGCGGCGACGTCCGGCTCGTGCGTGATCAGCACCACGGTTCGTCCTTCGTCGTTCAGGCGCGCGAAGATCCGAAGCACGTCCTCGGTTGAGCGCGAGTCCAGGTTTCCCGTCGGCTCGTCGGCGAGGATCAGCGAGGGGTTGGTCACGATCGCCCGCGCGACCGCGACCCGCTGCTGCTGGCCGCCCGAGAGCTCCGCCGGCATGTGCTGGATGCGGTTGGCCATGCCCACCGAGCTCAGCGCCCGTTCGGCGCGTCGTCTGCGCTCGGGGCCCCTCACTCCGGCGTAGGCGAGCGGCAGCTCCACGTTGACGAGCGCGCTGGTTCGCGGGACCAGGTTGAAGCTCTGGAAGATGAAGCCGATCTTGCGGTTGCGCAGGTCGGCGAGATCGTCTGCGTCCATATGACTGACGTCCATGCCGTCGATCAGATAGCGACCGCTGGTGGGCACGTCCAGGCAGCCGAGGATGTTCATCAGCGTGCTCTTGCCGCTGCCCGAGCTCCCCATGATCGCCACGAAATCACCGGAGTCGATGCGCAGCGAGACGTTCAGCAGCGCGCGCACGCGGATCTGCCCCAGCTCGAAGATCTTCGTGACTTCGTGCAGCCGTATGACCGGATGCCGACTGCCCTCGCGGCCTGCGGAGTCGCGACGGGGCAATGCGCGCTTGACCAGGGGCCTGGCACGTGGGACGCGCGGCCCTCGGTCGGCGTGTGGACGGAACGGACGCGCCATCAGGGGCCACCGCCGCCGGGGAAGCCCACGCCACCGATGCCTCCGCCAGCGAGACCTCCGCCAAGAGCGCCGGCACGGCCCGTGCCGCGTCCCAGGCTGGTGCCGCCGCGTCCGCTCGAGCTGCCGGTGGTGCTCGTCGAAACGGGCAGGGCGACCTGTTCTCCCGCGTTCAGGCCGCTGAGGATGATCGTCGAGCTGTTGCCCGCCAAGCCCGTGACGACGCGCCGGCGGGTCTGCGTGCCGTTCTTCACCACCGTGACCGACCCGGCGGTGATCGCGCTCGTCGGAACGTTGACCCCTTCGGCCTGATTGACGACGGCTTCGGCGGTGGCGCTCATGCCGGGTTTCAACCCGGATTCCATCTGGTCGAGCTGGAACGTGACGTTGTAGCTGACCACCCCGCTGTTGCTCGTGGAGAGGATCGCCACTTCGCCGACGTGAGCCGCGAGCTTGCGGCCTTCGAGCGCTTCGACGGTCACCGTGGCGATCTGACCGACCTTCACATGGCCGACTTCGGACTCGCTAAGCGGCGCCACGACCTGCATCGAGCTGAGGTCGCCGAGGACAGCGAAGGCGGAGCTCGAGGAACCCGTGCTGCCGGATGAACTGCTCGATCCGGTTGAGCCGCCCGAGCCGGAGCGAGCGCTCGACGAGGAAGCGCCTCCCGCCCCGGCAGCGGCGGATCCGGATCCGCTCGAGGAGCTGCTGGTCGTCGAGGCCTTGGTCGTTCCGCCTCCCGACACCGTTTCACCGACCTGACCGGAGAGCGAGACGATCGTGCCACTCTGGGGCGCGATGAGTTTCGTGTCCTGAACGGCCTGTTCGTCGCTCTGCACCGTCAGCTTGTCGCTGCTCACGGCGGCCTTCGCGGAGGCGATGTTCGCTTCGCGCGTCGCGGGGCTCACGCTCGAGCTCGACGACGAGCTGGAGCTCGTTTCCTTGGGTTCGGCCGTGGTTTTCGTGCCTTTGCCCGAGGGCGTGGTAGTGGCCGTCGTCCTACTCGGGGATGTGGTTGTCGGCGTTCGGCTGCTCGGCGTCGTGCTCGTCGGCGTGCCAGGGGAGGTGCTCGTGGGCGTCCCGTTACTCGGAGCCGTGCTCGCCGGCGTGCCCGGGGAGGAGGCGCTCGTCGGTGCCGTGGCCTGTCCCGGAGAGGCACTCGCGGGCACCGCGGCCCCCGCGGCAGTCGGGCGGCGCACCGAGGCCGTTGAGGCGGCGCCGGCATTGCTCGCGCCCGAGCCGGTGGAGCCCGAGCCGGTTGATGTCGGCGCGGTCGAGGCTGCGCCGCCGGTTTCTTCCTGCTTGGCGAGGTTGGCTTCGGCGGACTTCAGGGCGGCCTTCGACTGTTCGAGCGTCACTTCCGCGCTCTGCGGGTCCAGCGTGGCCAGCAGCTGACCCTGCGCGACCTGCTCGCCCTGGGTCACGTACACGTGCGTGACCGTCCCGCTGGTCTTGAAGCCCAGGTTGAGCTGGCTGACCGGCTGAAGGGTGCCGCTGCCGGACACCGTCGACTGGACGACCCCCTGTGCGGCGCTGACGGTCCGGCTCTGGTTCGTCTGGCTGCCGGACGCCGGTCCCACGACGAGGATGGCGGCCGCGATCGCACCGGCGCAGAGAGCCCCCAGTGCGTAGACAAGCCAGGATGCTCTGGTGCGTTCGGTCATCTCGTTTGGAGATGAGTCTGCCCGCACCCCGTAAGAGCCGGCGAAGAATGGCTGCAAGCAGGGCTAAATCTTCCGAGGCACGATATCGGCCCTGTCCCGCGCGCCGGCAGGCGGGCACGCGGAATTGCCGGGAGTCGGCGGGCCCGTCTGGCATGATCCGCCCGATGCCCACCCTCGGCGGGATCGACCTAGGCGGGACGAAGATCCAGGCGGTGATCGTCGACGATGCCCACAACGTGCTCGGGTCCGCCCGCCGGCCGACGCCTACCGACGGCGGCCCGGCGCGCGTGGCGGCCGAGATGGAGGAGGCACTGCGCGACGCCGCCGCGGCGGCAGAGCTCGAGCCGGCGGAGCTGGGCGGGATCGGAGTGGGCTCGCCCGGGACGATCGCCAACGGGAACGTCACGAGCGCTCGAAACCTGCCCGGGTGGGAGGGGACGTTCCCGCTCGCCGCGACCCTCCAGGGCGCACTCGGCTGCGAGGTGAGGATCGGAAACGACGTTCAGGTCGCCACCGACGCGGAGTTCAGGCTGGGGGCCGGGCGGCTCTACCGCTCGCTTCTCGGCGTGTTCTGGGGGACCGGCGTGGGCGCCGGGCTGATCCTCGATGGTCGGGCGTGGACCGGACGCGGCGGGGCGGGCGAGATCGGGCACGTCGTTGTCGAGATCGACGGGGCCCGCTGCACGTGCGGGCGGCGCGGCTGCATGGAGGCGTACGCCGGGCGGGCCTCCATGGAAGCGCACGCACGCCGGCTGCACGAGGAGAAGGGTCGCAAGACGCGGCTATTCGAGATGATGGCCGAGCACGATCGCACGCGCCTGACGAGCAGCGTCTGGGCGCGGGCGCTCGAGCGCGGCGACAAGCTGACGATTCACGTCGTCGATCGAGCCGTGCGGGCGCTCGGGGCGGGGATCGCCTCGGCCGTCAACCTGCTCGACGTCGAAGGCGTGATCATCGGCGGCGGATTGGGCGTGCGGCTCGGCCATCCGTACGCCAAGCGGATCGCCGAGGAGATGCAGCCGCATCTGTTCGCCGACTCCCAACCGCCGCATGTCCACGTGGCGGCGCTCGGCGATCTCGGCGGCGCGATCGGGGCCGCGCTCCTCCTGCGCCCCGAGGGGTAACGTTTAGGGCGCTTTGCCACAGGCGGTCGTGCACTTATCGTCGGTCTTGCGCAACCCTCTGCTGGATCGGGCGGGTGAGAGGCTGGGTCGCGTCGAGGACCTCATCGTGCGCCTGGCGGACGGCGGCTACCCGCCGGTGACCGGCCTGAAGGCGCGGATCGCCGGGCGCGAGCTGTTCGTCCCGGTGGACAAGATCGCGACGCTCGAGCCCGGAGCGGTGCGCCTGGCAGGGCAGAAACTCAGCCTCGGGCGCTTCGAGCGCCGCCCCGGAGAGGTGCTGCTCGGCCAGGACGTGCTCGGCCGCAAGCTCGTGAACGTCGAGGCCGATCCGCCGAGGCTCGTCACCGCTCACGACATCGAGCTCGCGAGCATCGACGGCTGGTGGCGGGTCGTCGGGGTTGATCACAGCAACCGCGCGCGGTTGCGGGCGGCGCTCCCGCGGCGGCTGGCGAGCATGATCGGCGATCGACCGTTCCTCGACTGGGCCGACATGGAGCCGTTCGTCGGCCACGTTCCGAGCGCCCGGCTGCGCTTCTCCCACCGCAAGCTCGCCAACCTGCATCCCGCCGAGATCGCCGACCTGGTGGAGGCAGCCTCGCACGACGAGGGGGAGGAGATCATCGAGGCCGTGGGGCACGATCGGGAGCTCGAGGCCGACGTCTTCGAGGAGCTCGACGAGCATCATCAGCTCGAGTTCATCCGCGAGCGCCCCGACACGCAGGTTGCGGCGGTCGTGGGCCGCATGGCCTCCGACGACGCAGCCGACCTGATCGTCGAGATCGATCAGGAGCGCCGGGGGCGCATCCTGGCCCTCCTGTCGCCGGCCCACCGGCAGCAGATCGAATCCCTGCTCGGCTACAACCCGTCGACCGCGGGCGGATTGATGAGCCCCGACTTCATCAGCCTGCGGGGCGCCGACTCGGTCGGGCGGGCGATCGAGAAGGTGCACGACAGCGAAGCCTCGCCGGGCACCCTGACCACCGTGTATCTGTGCGACGACGAGGGGGGCCTGGCGGGCTCGGTGGCCATCGTCACGCTGCTGCGCGCCGACGCCAGGACCCTCCTCGACGAGGTGGCAGAGCACGAGCCCGTGTGGGTCGCGACCGACGCCGAGGTGCCCGAGGTGGCGCGCATGATGACCGACTACAACCTCGTGATGCTCCCGGTGCTCGACGAGCACGAGCGCATGGTCGGGGTGGTCACCGTGGACGACGTGCTCGAGCTCACCTTGCCGAGTGGGTGGCGGCGGCGCTTCGGGGTCGCGCGCGATTGACGATTGCTACTGTTGGGCGCTCGACGAGCTCCGTAGACGGCGCGTAGAAAGGAGCCGGCATGGACCGAGAACAGCCACGAAGTACCCAGCCGGCCGCACGCCCGTCGGGCCCGTCCCTCCTGCTCTAGCCGCTCTCCGGGGACCCCGTCCGCGCCGGCGCGCGCCGAGACCCGACGCGCAGATCCGAGAGCACGGAAAGGAGGTTGACCCGAGATGGCCGAGGACCCCACGACGCTGACGAGCGCTCCGACACGCCCTGAGGGTGTGCCTCCGGTCCTCGACGAGGCGCACATCGGGGACATTCGCGGGGCGCTCGGGACGATCGCGATGCACGACACGCGCGAGCGCCACGGCTGGCGCTCGCGGACGATGGCGCTGCTGGCGATCATGGGCCCCGGCCTGATCGTGATGGTCGGCGACAACGACGCGGGGGGTGTCTCCACCTACTCGCAGGCGGGGCAGAACTACGGGACGAGCCTGTTGTGGGTGCTGCTTCTGCTGATCCCCGTGCTGATCGTCAACCAGGAGATGGTGATCCGCCTCGGGGCCGTCACCGGCGTAGGCCACGCGCGGCTGATCTTCGAGCGCTTCGGGAAGTTCTGGGGCGCGTTCTCGGTCGGCGATCTGTTCCTGCTCAACTTCCTGACGATCGTCACCGAGTTCATCGGTGTGAGCCTCGCGTTGGGCTACTTCGGGGTGAGCCAGTACCTGGCCGTGCCGATCGCCGCGGTGGCGCTCGTGGCGATCACCTCGACGGGCAGCTTTCGCAGCTGGGAGCGCTTCATGTACGTGTTCATCGTCGCCAACTTCCTGGTCATCCCGCTGCTGATCCTCGCCCATCCGCACACGGGCGAGATCGTCAGGCACACGATCCTCCCGACGATCCACGGTGGCGCCACCTCGACCGCCGTGCTCCTGATCATCGCGATCGTGGGCACGACCGTGGCTCCCTGGCAGCTGTTCTTCCAGCAGTCGAACATCATCGACAAGCGGATCACGCCGCGCTGGATCAACTACGAGCGCGCGGACACGGTGATCGGCGCGTTCATCGTCGTGCTCGGCGCCGGGGTGCTGATCGCCGTCACCGCGTTCGCGTTCGTCGGCACCCCGTACTTCGGCCGGTTCGTGGATGCGGGCACCGTGGCCTCGGGGCTCAGCCGTGAGCTGGGCTCCACGGCGGGCACGTTCTACGCGATCGTGCTGCTGAACGCCTCGCTGATCGGCGCGGCGGCGGTGACGCTCGCAACGTCCTACGCCTTCGGGGATGTCTTCTCGGCCAAGCACTCCCTCAACCGCGGACCGCTCGATGCCAAGCTCTTCTACGGGAGCTTCACGCTGATGGTGGCGGCGGCGGCGGGCATCGTGCTGATCCCCGGTGCGCCGCTCGGGCTGATCACGACCTCCGTGCAGGCCCTGGCCGGCGTGCTGCTGCCGAGCGCGACGGTCTTCCTGCTGCTGCTCTGCAACGACCGCGAGGTGCTCGGACCGTGGTCGAATCCCACCTGGCTGAACGCGATCGCGAGCGTCATCGTCGGGGTGCTCGTCGAGCTCTCGCTGATCCTCATGGCGAGCACGATGTTCCCGGGCATCGACGTGACAGCGCTCTTCACCTACCTGTCACTCGCCTTTCTGGCGGGCTTCGCCGCGATGGCGGTCTACGCGGTGCGCAACCGCGCGGGTGCGGCTGCCGCGCAGGTTGCCGACGTTCCCAGGGACAGGCGAAGCACCTGGACGATGCCGCCGCTGGCGCTTCTGGAGCGCCCCGTGTGGTCGCCCGGGCGCAAGGCGGGCATGCTCCTGCTGCGCGGCTATCTCGTCGTGGCAGTGCTGCTGTTGATCGTGAAGACCGTCCAGCTGGGCCACTGAGCCGGCTGCGCCATGCGCGATCGGGCCCTCTATGTTGACTGTTGATGCTGCCCTTCTGGCTGTCGATCGCCCTGCTGTCGCTGACCCAGGGAGCCGTGGTCGCCCTGCCCGGCCGACTGAGCACGCCGAGCCTCGCCCGGCTGGGCGGGCGCCGCTGGGCGGCCGTCCTGCCGGTCTCGGTGATTGCGTTCGTGCTGGTCGCGCGGGCCGCCGAACACGCGAGCGCTCAGGGTCTCACCTATCTGGCGCTGTGCGCGGTCCCGCTGCTGGCCGCTCTTGCCCTCGGGTGGCTGTCGCACGGCGCCCGTCCAAAGTGGGCGCTGGCGGTCGTGCCGCTGTTCGTGCTGGCGTGGGTCGATCGCGGCGGACTGGCCGGCGAGGGAGCCGCGCTCGTGCTGACGGCTTTCAGCTGTGTTGCGCTCGGAGTCCTTCTGGCGGCCATCACGCCTCCGCGGTGGCTGGCGGCGGGGATCGTGGCGATGGCGCTGGCGGACACCGCACTCGTGGTGTCCGACCTGCTTCAGCGCCCGAACAACGCGCTGAACGCCGCGCATCCGGCGGCGGGCCTGCCAACGCTGCAGAGCGCCTCGTTCGGCTCGGCGGTGATGGGCTACGGCGATCTGTTCATCGCCGCGGTGCTCGGGGCGTTGCTCGCCGGCACCGTGGGACGGTCTGTCCAGTTGCGCGCCGCGCGGCTCACCGCGCTGCTGGCGCTGGGATTCGACCTGCTGTTCTTCTTCGTGAACGAGCTTCCCGCGACCGTGCCCGTCGCGCTGACGCTCATCCTTCTCGGGCTCGTGCGCCGGCGCGAATCCTCCCGTCGGCAGCGATCTCATCCGGCCGGCGAGCCGAGCCGCCTGCTCCCGGCCCGACGCCCACAAGCACCTGAAGCGGCGCGTCCGCCGGGTCGAGCGTCGAGGCGCCCGGCTCGGACTCCGCTCGCGCGGTGACCGCGCGAGCGGCCGTCTCGACCGCGCCGGGAGTGACCATCTCTCGATCGGAGGAGGCGCCGGCCTGCTCGATGCGCCGCACCTGGGGCATCACGCGGCTGTCGAACGAGCCCACCGCTTCGTTGTAGGCGGAGACGGCCGAGTCGAGCTGGCGCCCGACCTTGGCGAGCGGCTCGACGAACCGGCCGAGCCGGTTGTGCAGCTCGCGCGCGGAGGCGGCGATCTCGCGCGCGGACTCGGCGATCAGCTCCTGGCGCCAGCCGTAGTGGACCGCCCACAACAGGCCGATCAGTGTGGTGGGCGTGGCCATCAGTATCTGCTGCTGGACGCCGTACTCGATGAGCCCCGGATCCTCCGAGAGAGCCGCCTGGTAGATGCCGTCGGAGGGCACGAACATGACCACGAACTCCGGCGTGGCGTCGAACTGGCGCTGGTAGCCCTTCGAGGCCAGCTTGGTTATGTGCTCGCGCGTCTGCTTTGCGTGCCGTGCGCTGTGCAGCTCGCGCTCATCGTCGGTGGAGGCCTCGAGCGCCGACAGATAGGCGTCGAGCGGGACCTTCGAGTCGACGACGATCACCTTGCCGCCCGGCAGGCGCACGAGCATGTCCGGGCGCAGCCGTTCGTCCTGCGCGTGAATAGTGCCCTGCTCGACGAAGTCGCAGTGGGAGACCATCCCGGCCATCTCGACGACGTTGCGCAGCTGGATCTCGCCCCATGAGCCGCGCGTGGTGGGGCGCTTCAGCGCCGAGACGAGGTTGCCGGTCTCCTTGCGCAGCGTCCCCACGCCGTCGTTGAGATGCGCGACCATCTGCGCGAGCTCACCCTGTGCCTGCCTGCGCTCGCGCTCCAATCGCCCGATCTCGCTCTCCATCCTGCCGAGTTTCTCCTTGACGGGCGCCACGAGGCCCTCGAGCTCCTGGGCGCGCCTCGCCATCTCGCCGGCCGCGCGCTCCTCCTCGGCGCGGCGCTGCTCGGTGAGGCGCTGCGCGAGCGAGTCGCCGGTCTGCTGCAGGACGTCCACCGAGATCGACTTCAACTCGTCGCGCCTGCGCTGGCGGCTGGGCCTTGCAAGCGCGAAGGCGCAGGCAGCACCGAAAAGGACGCCGACGATCAGGATCAGGAAGCTCATAGGTACCCACCACGATGACATCCGTCACGGACACGAGCGCGCGGCGCCGGCCCTGCCGAGCGCTCCGAGCGCGTCATAGCTCGAAGCGGCGCGCGTGAGTATCCGCAGCATCGCCGGGGCGGCCGGCACGAGGCCCGCGCCGACGGGCGCGGCGGCGATCACCTGGCGGACCGGCGGGCTGGGGGAGAGGGTGCGGATCGCGATGTCCTCGCGCACGACCGACAGGGCGAGCTCGGGGATCAGGGCGACCCCGACGCCCGCCGCGACGAGGCCCTGCACGGTCTGGTAGTCGTCGCTCTCGAACGACACGTTCGGCTCGAATCCGGCCGCGTGGCAGCGGCGCACGACGTGGCGGGCGCACGGGCTCGCCTGGGAGGTCTGCACCCACGCCTCCTTGCGGAGGTCCTGCAACCGGAGCTTCGCCTTCTTCGCGAGCGCGTGATCGCGGGGGAGGGCCAGGTACATCGGGTCCTCGAGCAGCTCCACCTTGGTCATGTTCTCGTAGAGCGGAGTCTCTTCGGCGAACTCGAACAGCAGCGCGAGGTCGAGCTCTCCTGCCCGCAGGCGAGGCAGGACGTCCTGCGGCTCACCCTCGGCGAGCGTCAGCTCGACATCGGGGTAGCTCGAGCGGAATGTGGCGATCGCAAGGGGCATCAGCGTCGCCCCGGCCGTGGGGAAGGACGCCACGCGCAGCCGCCCGCCCCGCAGGCCGGCGATGGCCGAGAGGGCCGCGTCGGCCGCCTCGAGCTGCGCGAGGATGCTGTCGGCGTGCGCGACGAGCGTCTGCCCGGCCGCCGTCAACCTGACGCCTCGCGCGCGGCGCTCCAACAGGGTCATGCCCGTTTCGGTCTCCAGGGCGGCGATCTGCTGGGAGACCGCCGACTGGGTGTAGGAGAGCGCGAGCGCCGCGCCCGAGAACGACCCCCTGTACGCGACCTCTCTGAGGACCCTCAGGCGGCTCACGCTCAGCATAAGTAGAGCTTATATCAAGCATCACTATTCATCACTGGCGCTGATGGCAGGAGGGTGGCACTATTGGGCGAAAGCCAGCTTGAGAAGTCTGCCCATCGCTTCAGCTACAAGAGGAGAGGACCCAATGTCCGCCAAGTTCATCGTTTCCTACGACGGCACCGCCAACGAGGACGACGCAATCGCGCTCGGCGGCCTGTTCGCCCGCGCGGGAGCCGAGCTGGCGCTCGCCTACGTGCGCCACACCCACGAGCCCGACAGCAACCGCGAGACGCTCGCACAGCACGAGGCGCAGGAGCTGCTCGAGCGCGGCGCCGCGCTGCTCGGCACCGGCCCTGAGGGCGGGCCTGCGATCGGCTTGCACGTCGTGACCGATCGCTCCACGCCCGAGGGCCTCGGGGCGCTCGCCGAGCAGCTGCAAGCCGACGCGATCGTGTTCTGCTCGGACTCCCACACCGCCGTCGGGCACATCTCGATCGGCAACTCCGCCGAGCGCCTGCTCGAGGGCGGTGGGACCGCGATCGCGATCGCGCCGGTCGGTCTCGCGGCCCGGTCGTTGAACGGCGGCGGGGCCGTGTCGGTGCCGCAGCGCATCGTCGCGGTGGGGGAGCCCGGCGGTGGCAGCGCGGAGGCCGCGGCAGAGGCTCTGGCGGCGGCACTCGGGGCCACGGTCTCGCCGGTGGCCAGCAGCGAAGCCGACCTGCTGGTGGTCGACTCGCGGCCCGACGCCGAGCCGGGTCGCACCTCGCTCAGCTCCGCTGCGACGCATCTGATCGAGATCGCCACCTGCCCCGTGCTCGTGCTTGCCCACGGCGTCACGCTGCAGATCGGCCGGGCCTCGGCTGTGACCGCCTGACGGATCGCCGGGCCCGCCGCACGCCGCGGCCCGCTCGGCCACGCGCTCGCGCGAGCTGATGGCGCGCGAGCGCGCCGAGCAGGTCCAGCGTGCCACCCGCGAGGTGGCCCGGCGGTCCCGTCCACAGCCACGTCTCCGCGCGCCCGCGTGCAGACGTGTACCGGGGTGAGCTCACGAGCGGCACGGTATCGTGGCGGGCGTGCCCGTCGCCGTGAAGACCACCGAGCTGCCGGACTCGCGAGTGCGTCTGCAGGTGCAGGTGCCGCCGGGAGAGCTCGAGGGACGGCTCGAGCGCAAGGCGCACCAGCTCGGGCAGAAGCTGAAGCTGCCAGGTTTTCGCAAGGGAAAGGTGCCCGCTCCGCTGGTCATCCAGCGCATCGGCCGCGAGGCCGTGCTCGAGGAGGCCGTGCGCGACACGCTGTCCAGCTGGTACTCCGAGGCGATCGAGTCCGCCGGAATCGTCCCCGTCGGCGACCCCCAACTCGATCTCGGAGACCTCCCGCCGCAGGGAGAGGCGCTCGAGTTCTCGATCGAGATCGGCGTGCTCCCCAAGGCCGAGCTTGGCGAGTACGAGGGCCTCGAGGTTCCCCGCCGCGAGCCCAAGGTGCAGGACCAGGACGTCGAGCAGGAGATCGAGGCGATGCGCGAGCGTCTCGCGCGCCTTCAGACCGCCGAGCGTCCGGCGGGGAAGGGCGACTTCGTCGTCGTCGACTACGCGGGATCGCTGCTCGCCGCCGAGTCCTCCGAGGAGGACCGATCGCAGGCCGGTGGCACCGATGCCGCAGGCGGTCCTCGGCGCGAGCCGCTGCCGGGTGGCGAGGGCCGCGACCAGCTGGTCGAGCTCGGCGGCGGGAACCTGATCGCCGGGTTCGAGGAGGGCCTGCTGGGAGCCGGCGCGGGCGACACGCGCAGCGTCGAGGTGACGTTTCCGGCCGACTACGCCAGCGAGGAGCTCGCCGGGCGCGAGGCATCGTTCGAGGTGACCGTCAAGGAGGTCAAGCTCAAGCAGCTGCCGGCGGTGGACGAGGACTTCGCGATCGACGCCGGCTTCGACAGCGTGGAGGATCTGCGCGAGGACATCGCTCGTCGGCTCGACGAGGTCGAAGAGGGAAGGATCGAGGCCGAGTTCCGGCAGGCCGCGCTCGACGCGGCGGTGGCCGGCGCGCGCGTCGCGGTGACCCCCGATCTCGTCAAGGCGCGGGCTCGCGAGATGTGGGAGCGGATGCTCCACTCCCTGTCGCACCGCGGGATCTCACGCGAGTCCTACCTGCAGATAAGCGGCCGGGACGAGCCGGAGATCCTCGCGGAGATGGAGCCCGACGCCGACCTTGCACTGCGTCGCGAGGCCGTGCTCACCGCCGTCGTGCTCGCGGAGGGCATAAGCCCGTCCGAGCAGGAGCTCTTGGAGGCCGTCACGCCGACCGCCGAGCGCGAGGGGATCGAACCGGAGAAGCTGCTGGCGGACCTGCGCGCCTCCGGGCGCCTGGAGGAGGTGCGCGAGGACCTCGCCGCCCGCAAGGCCATCGAGCTGATCGCGGCGCGCGCCAAGCCGATTCCGCCCGCGCAGGCGCAGGCGCGCGAGCAGCTGTGGACGCCCGAGAAGTTGGAGGACGCGAAGGCCCCCGAGCCGGGGGCGCTTTGGACACCGGCCGATCGGAGTCCGGCCAGCTAGCCTTCTGGAGGAATCCGGCCGGCGAAGCGAAACCACAGGGAGGACCATGAGCCCACTTGTCCCAATGGTCGTCGAGCAGACCTCGCGTGGCGAGCGAGCGTTCGACATCTACAGCCGGCTGCTCAACGAGCGGATCATCTTCCTCGGCACGCCGGTGGACGACCAGATCGCCAACCTGATCGTCGCCCAGCTCCTGCACCTGGAGTCCGAGGATCCCGAGAAGGACATCTCCCTCTACATCAACTCTCCGGGGGGTTCGGTCTACGCGGGGCTCGCGATCTACGACACGATGCAGTTCGTCAAGCCCGACGTGCAGACCATCTGCGTGGGCATCGCCATGTCGATGGGCGCGCTTCTGCTGGCGGGTGGGGCGGAGGGCAAGCGGATGGCCCTTCCCAACGCCAAGATCCTGATCCACCAGGTGTCATCCAGCTTCGAAGGTCAGGCGACCGACATCGAGATCCACGCCAAGGAGATCATCGACGTGCGCAGGCGCCTTGACGAGATCATCGCCAAGCACACCCACAAGGAGCTCGAGGACGTCCGCAAGGACACCGACCGCGACTACTTCATGAGCTCCGAGGAGGCGAAGGAATACGGCATTATCGACCGCGTGATCTCCGAGCACTAAGACCATGGCACGACCAACAGATTCCAACGAGCAGCTGCTGTGCAGCTTCTGCGGCAAGTCCCAGCGACAGGTCAAGAAGCTGATCGCCGGTCCGGGTGTCTACATCTGCGACGAGTGCATAGACCTGTGCAACGAGATCATCGACGAGGAGCTGTCGGCCCCGCCCGCGTTCGACCTCGAGAACCTTCCCAAGCCGCGCGAGATCTACGACGTCCTCGACGAGTACGTGGTCGGACAGGACCCCTCCAAGCGAACGCTCTCGGTGGCCGTCTACAACCACTACAAGCGCGTCCAGATGATGATGTCCGGGGAGTCGGACATCGAGCTTCAGAAGTCGAACATCCTGCTGCTCGGTCCCACCGGCTGCGGCAAGACCCTGCTCGCCCAGACGCTCGCGCGGATTCTCAACGTGCCGTTCGCGATCGCCGACGCGACGGCTCTCACCGAGGCGGGCTATGTGGGCGAGGACGTCGAGAACATCCTGCTCAAGCTGATCCAGGCCGCCGACTACGACGTAAAGAAGGCAGAGACGGGGATCATCTACATCGACGAGGTCGACAAGATCGCGCGCAAGGCCGACAACCCGTCGATCACCCGCGACGTCTCCGGCGAGGGCGTGCAGCAGGCGCTCCTGAAGATCCTCGAGGGCAGTCAGGCCTCGGTTCCTCCCCAGGGCGGGCGCAAGCATCCCCACCAGGAGTTCCTGACGATCGACACGACCAACGTGCTGTTCATCTGCGGCGGGGCGTTCGCCAACCTCGACAAGGTGATCGAGCGCCGCATCGGGCACAAAGGGGTGGGCTTCGCAGCGGCGATCGAGGCCAAGGCAGAGCGCGATCCCGGCGAAGTGTTCGAGCACTGCCTGCCCGAGGATCTGATCGAGTACGGGCTGATCCCCGAGTTCATCGGCCGCCTGCCGGTGATGTCAGCGGTGCATCAGCTGACGCGCGAGGACCTCGTCTCGATCCTGGTCGAGCCGCGCAACGCGCTGGTCAAGCAGTTCCAGCGCTTCTTCTCCTTCGACGGCATCGAGCTCGTGTTCTCGGAGGACTCGCTCACGGCGGTCGCCGAGAAGGGGCTGGCGCGCGAAACCGGCGCGCGCGGGCTGCGCTCGATCATCGAGGAGATCCTGCTGGAGGTGCAGTTCGAGCTGCCCTCGCGCCGCGACGTGAAGAAGTGCGTCGTCACCAAGGAGACCGTCGAGAAGGGACTGACGCCGACGCTCGTCACCGAAGCGGCGCCCGAAGACGCCGAGGACGCTTCGCTGCGCGAGGAGTCGGCCTGAGTCCCTCACCCCGCCGCTTGAAAGGCCCCACGCGCGCGATCGCCTCGCAGGCGTGCGCCCGCTACCATCGCGGCTGTGCCGAAGTCCAAGCGGTCCCACGGTAAGTCCGAGCAGTCACGCGTGAAGGCCCTCCCCTGGGCGATGATGCTGCAGGCCGTGATGGTGGTCGGCCGCCGCTGGGCCGCGCTCTCGAACAAGGACCGCGAGCGTCTGACCCGCCTCGTACGTGAATCGCGCGGGCGGCTCAGCAACCTCAGCGCCCGCGAGCGCAGCGAGCTGCGCAGGCTCGTGGCCAGGCTCGACATCAATCGCATGGGCCGCGAGCTCTTGCCCGTGCTGCGCGATGGCCGCCGGCGGCACAGACGGCGCTGATGCTCGGCGCGAGCGCACGAGCGTGACGGGCGACACCTGAGGATCGCAATGGCCGACGATCTCGAACAGCTCTCGACGCACGAGCTGCATGACCGCGCCGTGCGCCGCGCCGAGCGACACCTCGACGTGAAGTTCTTCTGGACGCTGCTCCAGATGATCCCGGCGGCCGAGACGGTCAGCGGGGACGAGGGGGAGGCCACCTTCGACGCCCAGTTCTCGCGCGGGTTGATCTCCGACGCGATCCACAGCGGCGACGGCGAGCTGGGCGAAGCCATGCGCCCGGTGTTCATCGACTACCTGCGTAAGCACCCCGACGCATAGTCCGGGCGCACGCCTGGAGCAGAGGGAATGGACACTTCCAAGCGCCGCCCCGCCAGCAGCGATCCCTCCTCGAGCCGCCGGCCCGCCCCGAGCAGTCGGTCGACGGGCGGCGCGACCTCGGGATGGAGCGAGACCAAGGCCGAGGATCACCTGCGCTCGCTGGAGCTCTTCGGCATGCGCTTCGGGCTGGACCGGATGCGGCGGATGATGACCGCGCTCGGCTCCCCGCAGAGCCGCTTCGACGTGATCCACGTCGTCGGAACGAACGGGAAGTCCTCCACCACGCGCATGATCGCGGCGATCCTCGAGCGCCACGGGCTGCGCACCGGGGCCTATCTGTCGCCCCATCTGGTCTCCTACCGCGAGCGCGTGCAGGTGGCCGAGCGCGACGTGGAGGCCGGCGCGTTCGCGGCCGCTGTCGCGCGGGCCGCCTGGGCCGCGGAGCGGGTCAACCGCACGCTGGGCCAGGACGACCACGTCACCCAGTTCGAACTGCTCACCGCGGCCGCCCTCTGGGAGCTCGCCGAGCGGGAGGTCGAGGTCGCCGTCGTGGAGGCCGGGCTCGGCGGCCGCTACGACGCGACGAGCGTGGTCGACTCGCGGGTGACCGTGTTGACGAATGTGGCGCTCGAGCACACTCGCTGGCTGGGGCCGACGCTGCGTGACATCGCCGAGGAGAAGCTCGCGGTCGTGCGGCCCGCCGCGACGCTTGTCCTGCCGGCCGAGCTCGGCGCGCCGGCGCTCGAGGTTGCAAGCCGGGTGACGCGCGAGCGCTCGGCGCGCATCCTCCGCGCGGCAGGCGAGGACGCCTCGCTGACACTGCGCGCGAAGGGATCGTTCCAGCGGCGCAACTTCGCCCTGGCGCGCGCAGCGTCGGAGGCGTACCTGACGGGCCTTCCAGTGAACCCCGGGCGCACGCCGGCGCAGGGCCCTGCCCACGAGCGGGCCGTGGCCGAGGCGGCCGCCTCGATCGAGGTGCCCGGGCGTCTGCAGGTCCTCGGCGAGGACCCGCCGATCGTGCTCGACGGCGCGCACAACCCCGACGCGGTCGCGGCGCTCGCCGAGTCGCTGCCGGAGGTCCTCGCGGCCGGGCCGCTGGCGCTCGTGCTCGGCGTGCTCGACGACAAGGACGCGGCAGCGATGCTCGCGAGCCTGCTGGCGCTGTGCGAGCGCGCGTGGTTCACGGCGCCCCCAGGCAGTCGCGCCCTGCCACCGGCGGTGCTCCAGTCGCTCGCGCGACAGAGGGGCTTCGACGCGGTCGTGTGCGAGCCGACGCCGTGGCAGGCGCTCCTGCAGGCGCGGGAATGGGCGCGCGAGCACAACGGCACGGTGCTCGTCACCGGCTCTGTGTATCTGGTGGGCGAGTTGGTGGGCGAGTTGCTGGGCGAGCTCGGGGTCTCCGCCGCGTCGAACGATGACCGCCGGAGCGCGGAGAGATGAACGGCGACGGCCCGTCCGTGCTCACCATGATCGGCGCGGTTGCGCTGATCGTGGCGCTCGTGATCCTGGTGTTCTTCGCCGCGGGGTACGGATTCGGCCGGTTGTTTCTCTAGACTCAGCCGGCCAATGCCTCTTTTGGCCTACTTTGGAATCGAAAGCAGCGGCCTGAATCTAGCGATCGACCTGCTGATCCTGTTCGTCGTCGTTCTGTACCTGTCGCTGATCTACTGGACCTACACGGACGCGCGACGGCGCATCCTCGACCCGATCCTCGTCGGCTGTGCCACCGCCGCCTCGCTGTTCCCGTTCGTGGGCACGATCATCTACATGATCCTGCGCCCCCCTGAGTACCTCGAGGACATGCACGAGCGCGAACTCGAGACGCAGGCGGCCGAGGCGCGCGTGCACGATCTCGAGCGCGGGATGTGCCCGTACTGCGACTACAGGGTCGAGCCGGACTTCGTTCGCTGTCCGAGCTGCCTGCGAAAGCTCAAGGAGCGCTGCGTGAGCTGCTCGCGCCCGCTGGACCAGGCCTGGACGATCTGCCCGTACTGCGAGACGGAGGTCCCCGGCATCTCCGCCTCCCAGCGCCGCCGGCGCCGCCGCTCGCCGCCGCTCGAGAGCGACCGGTCGCAGACCGGCAAGACCGGCGAGGTCGGCTCCTCGATCGATGACGAGGAGCGCTCGGGCTTCGGTCAGCCGGCCACCAGGGCAGGCGAGGAGAAGCCCCGCGCGGCACCGGTGGCTGCCTCGGAGCCGGAGCCGGCCGCCGTGCCGCATTCCAGCGCGGGGCGAGCACGGCGCCCGCGGCCCACCCAGTGAAGTGAGCCTCATGAGAATGGAGACGCCATGGACCGAACGCTGATCCTCGTGAAGCCCGACGCCTTCGCCCGCGGCCTGACCGGCGAGATAGTCGCGCGCTTCGAGCGCAAGGGGCTGAAGATCGCCGCGATCCGAGGGATGACCGTGACCAGGGAGCTGGCCGAACGCCACTACGCCGAGCACGCCGAGCGCCCGTTCTTCGGCGAGCTCGTCGACTTCATCACCTCGGGCCCGCTCGTGGCGATGGTGCTCGAGGGCGAGAACGCGGTGCAGGCCGCCCGGCAGGTGATCGGCGCGACCAATCCGCTGGAGGCCGCACCCGGTTCGATCCGCGGCGACCTCGCGATCCAGACGGGACAGAACCTAGTCCACGGCTCTGACTCCACCGACTCCGCCGCCCGCGAGTCCGCGCTGTTCTTCGGCGAGCGCTAGCTCGCAGGCGGGGGCCGTGGAGGGCTCGGGATCGGCGCGCGAGGCAGCGGGGCGGATTTCGCTCGTCCTTGCCTCCGGCTCGCCGCAGCGGCGCGCGATCCTCGAGCGGCTCGGGGTGCCGTTCGAGGTGCGGCCATCTCACGTGCCCGAGCTCGACTCGGGCGATCCGGGCGAGGTGGCGGCCCGGAACGCACTGAGCAAGGCCCGTGCCGCCCGCGACCCGGGCGCGCGGGAGGCCCTCATCGGATGCGACACGATCGTCGCGCTCGACGGCGTCATCTACGGCAAGCCCAGCGACGAGGCCGGCGCCCGTGCGACGCTGAGGGCCCTCAGCGGCGCCACCCATCAGGTGGTCAGCGGCCTGGCGGTGCTGCTCGACGGCGAGCCGGACCGCACGGCGATCGCTCGCACCGCCGTCACGTTCAGGGATCTCGACGAGCGTCTGCTCGAGTGGTACCTGGCCACCGGCGAGTGGCGAGGGCGCGCGGGCGGCTACGCGATCCAGGGTGCGGGGGCGGCGCTGGTGCGCGCCGTGGAGGGCGACTACGAGAACGTCGTCGGCCTGCCGCTCGCCGGCCTGCTGGACGTCTACCCCGAGCTCCTGGGCCTCTGATCGAGGCGCTCCCGGGCCGGCTCGAGGGGCCCGGCGGATCGACCCGCCGGCACCCCGCTCGCGCGGACTTTTTGCCTGCAAATCCCGCGGCAGCCCTGTTTTGCTGCGGCGGCCGTCCGCTACACTGGCGAGTGGGTACGCCCCGGATAGGCGCCCCCCGGATTGGCGCCAGCCACCGGTGTGTCGCCGTCCAGCGATGCGGGACCGGATTCGGGCGTGCTTTTCTCCATACATGGGTATTTTCTCCTATCTGACCGGATTCGGCGGCCGCGACATGGCGGTCGACTTGGGCACCGCCAACACGCTCGTCTACGTGCGCGGACGCGGGATCGTGCTGTCCGAGCCGAGCGTCGTGGCGATCGACTCGCGCACCGGTGAAGTGCATGCCGTCGGCATCGAGGCCAAGCGCATGCTCGGCCGCACGCCCGGCACGATCCAGGCCATCCGCCCCCTGAAGGACGGCGTGATCGCGGACTTCGACGTCACCGAGGAGATGCTCAGGCACTTCATCCAGAAGGTCCACCAGAACCGCTGGGCGCACCCGCGCGTGGTCGTCTGCGTGCCCTCCGGGGTCACCGGGGTCGAGAAGCGGGCGGTCGAGGAGGCGTGCCTGTCGGCGGGCGCCCACACGGCCTACCTGATCGAGGAGCCGATGGCGGCGGCGATCGGAGCGGGGCTTCCGGTGGGCGAGCCGACCGGCTCGATGGTGGTGGACATCGGCGGGGGCACCTCCGAGGTGGCGGTCATCTCGCTCGGCGGGATCGTCGTCTCGCAGTCGATCCGCGTGGGCGGGGACGAGATGGACGAGGCGATCATCAACTACGCCAAGAAGGAGTACAAGCTGCTGATCGGTCAGCAGACCGCCGAGGAGCTCAAGCTCGAGATCGGCTCGGCCTGCCCGATGGAGGAGGAGCTGCAGGCGGAGATCCGCGGGCGCGACATGGTCGCGGGGCTGCCCAAGACGGTGGTCCTGACCAGCGAGGAGATCCGCCAGGCGCTCGAGGAGCCGGTGGGCCAGATCATCGATGCCGTCAAGGAGACGCTCGACCGCACCCCGCCCGAGCTGGCCTCGGACATCATGGATCGCGGGATCATGCTTGCCGGCGGGGGCGCGCTGCTGCAGGGTCTCGACGAAAGACTGCGTGAAGAGACCCAGATGCCCGCGCACCTGGCCGAGTCGCCGCTCACCTGCGTGGCAGTCGGCTCCGGCCGGTCCCTCGAGGAGTTCGAGGCGATCCATCGTTCCAACCGGAGCTCGCGCAACCGCCGACGGCGATGAGCGCCTGTGACGGGTCGGTCCACCCGGGGGTACTCTTCCACTCGAACACTTCGGAAGGTCGTTATCGGTGTACGACAAGACGGTCCGGCGTCGACGTGCGGTGCTCGTGCTGCTCGTCGTGCTCTCCCTCATACTCCTGACCGCCTACTTCGGCGAGGCATCCGGCGGGCGCCTGCACTCCGTGCAGCGCGGGTTCCTGACGGTCGTGGCGCCGATCCAGAACGGCGCGAACAAGGTGCTGAAGCCCGTCCGGGACGCGTTCGGGTGGGTCGGGGAAACGGTCCACGCGAAAAGCCAGCGGGACCAGCTCGTCAAGCAGGTCGACAAACTGCGCCACGAACTGGTCGCCAACCAGGCTGAAAAACACGCCTACCACGAACTGCTGGTGCTCTACCACCTCGACGGCCGCCTGAGCGTCAAGGACTACCACCCGGTCACCGCCACGGTGGTCGCCAAGTCACCGAACATCTGGTACTCGACGGTCACGATCGACAGGGGCGAATCGGCGGGCGTCCGGGTCAACGATCCGGTGATCAACGGCGAAGGCCTCGTGGGCAAGGTCACCCAGGCGGCCTCCGACGGGGCCCAGGTCAGCCTGATCACCGACAGCTCGGTGGGCGTCTCGGCGCGGGTCGGCACGACGAACGCGACGGGGATCGTCCAGCCCAAGGTGGGCGAACCCAACGACCTGCTGCTGCAGTACCTGCCCGCCAACACCCCGGTCAGCCCGGGGGCGTACGTCGTCACCTCTGGCACCGTGCTACCCCCCGACGAGTCGCTCTTCCCGCCCGGGATCCCGATCGGACAAGTGACCTCGGTGAACGAAGAAAGCCCCTACAAATCGGTCAACGTGCATCCGTTGGCCGACCTGCACAACCTGGATGTCGTGCAGGTACTGACCTCGGCGCAGGGATCGCTGCCGGCCAACCTGAGCCGTCTCGCGGCCCTCCTGCCACCAGGCCAGGGTGCCGGTGCCGCGGGCGTCTCATCCGAACAGCTCGCCTCGGCCGGATCCGGCGGATGACGGCCCGCCGCGTCCAGAAATCCGGCACGACCGGACCGCCCCGGACCGCCCCGGCGGCCCTGGTCAAACGGATGAGCCGATGAGCGGCTCGCGGATCTCCGGGTCGATGCTCGCGCGCATCGCGGCGCTCTCGGTGGTTGTCGTGTTCTTCCAGATCGGCATGGTCTCGGAGGTTCCCGTGTTCGGGGTCAACGTCGATCTCTCGCCGCTGCTGGTGGCCTTCGTCGGGCTCTTGTGCGGCTCGATGGTCGGCGCCGTGACGGGCTTCGCCGTGGGCCTGCTCGTCGACCTGGCGCTCGTCCAGACGCTCGGCGTCACATCCTTGATCTTCACGCTCATCGGCTTCTGGTCCGGGCGCCTGCGCGAGCTGCGCGACCCCCAGGCCGCGCTCACGCCCCTGCTCGTGGGCACCGCGGCGGCGGCAGCCTCGGTCATCGGCTATTCGCTGATGGAGTTCCTGCTCGGGGTGGATGCTCCCGTGAGCTTCGAGCTCGTTCGCCAGATCATCCTCGGGGTCCTCGTCGACGCGGTCGTCGCGCTGCCGATGTATGCGATCGTGCGCCGCTGCCTGGTGGGCGGCCTGCCCGACGATCCGCGCCGCCGCCGCCGGCGCGCCTACACGACCGGTGGCCTGAGCCCGCTCTCGCGCTCATGAGCGGGCTGGAGCGCGTCCGCCCCAGCGATCCCCGCGTCCCCGTCTCGCCGCAGCTCGCGCTGCGCATGGCGGTGCTGGGCGGCGTGGCGATGGCGATGTTCGCGATCGTCTTCTTCCGCCTGTGGTACCTGCAGGTGCTCTCCGGGGAACACTACGTCCAGCAGGCGAACGCCAACCGGGTTCGCGATCTTCCGATCCCCGCGCCGCGCGGGCAGATCCTCGACCGTGAAGGTCGCTCGATCGTGACCAGCCGCACGACCAACGCGGTGCAGATCGTCCCGTCCGCGCTGCCGCCCGCGGGCGCGCCGCGCAGGGCGCTCTACCGGCGTCTGGGGGCGCTTCTGCAGATCGGCCCGGCCCGGGTGGAGGCTCTCGTTGTGCGCGGACGCAATGCCGTGCCCTACGCGCCCGTGACGATCAAGACCGACGCCGGCAAAGGCGTGCTGACGGTGCTCGCCGAGCGCCAGAACGAATTCCCCGGCGTCGTGCAGCAACCGGTCTCGATCCGCGCGTACCCGAACGGCGAGATGGCCGCCCAGGTGCTCGGCTACGTGGGCCAGGTCTCCGAAGCCGAGCTCAAGCTGCATCCGTTCCGCGGCGTCAAGCAGGGGACCGTGGTGGGCCAGGAAGGGGTCGAGTACTACTACGATCGCTACCTGCGCGGTCGACCGGGAGCCCAACGTGTCGAGGTCAACGCGTCGGGCTACCCCGTGCCGAGCCGGCTCGCGCCGACCCAGCCAGTCGCCGGGCGAAGCCTCAAGGTCACGCTCGACCTCGGTCTGCAGAAGGAGGGGGAAAAGGCGCTCCTCGAAGGGATCGAACGCGCAAGGGCCGGCGGCAAACCCGCCGTCGCGGGCGCCTTCACCGCGCTCGATCCGCGCAACGGCCGGGTCCTCGCGATGGGCTCCTACCCGAGCTTCGACCCGAACAAGTTCGCCAAACCGCTGACGAAGGCCGAATACGCAGCGCTGCAGGGCAGCGCGCCGAGCGGCGGCGGCACGCCTGCGCCGCTCACCGACCGCGCGGTGAACGGGACCTACCCCACGGGGTCGACCTTCAAGCCGATCATCGCGATGGGGGCGCTCGAATCCGGGGTTCTCGACCCGAACGCCGCGCTCGGCGCCGGCCAGTGCATCTCGGTCTCGACGCAGCAGTTCTGCAACGCGGGTCACGCCGACTATGGGGCGCTGCCGCTCGTCGATGCGCTGCGGGTGTCCTCCGACACCTACTTCTTCGAAGTCGGCGAGCTCGCGAACAGCCATGGCAGCGTGCTCCAGAACAAGGCGACGGAACTCGGCATCGGCCGCCAGACGGGCATCGACCTGCCGAGCGAGATCACCGGGATCGTGCCCAATCGCGCCTGGCGCGCGCAGCAGAACCGGCTCGAGCTGCAGTGCGAGCGCCGCACCCACCGCGCAAGCTGCGGCTACGTGGGTGAAATCCGCCCGTGGAGCGTCGGTGACAACATGCACCTCGCGGTCGGCCAGGGCGACCTCGTGAGCTCCCCGCTGCAGATGGCCGTCGCCTACTCGACGCTCGCCAACGCATACATGAACCACGGAGAAGGCACGGTCGTGACGCCGCACCTCGGGATGGAGATCGACGACTCCAACGGGGGCCTCGTCCAGGCGCTGAGCTTCCCGCCCGCGCGCCACGTGCACCTGAACTACCCCGACCTGAGCCTCGTGATGGAAGGCATCCACGACGCCGCCAGCCAGCCGGGCGGCACCTCATTCGACGTCTGGACCGGGTGGGACCAGGCCCAGCATCCGGTCTACGGAAAGACCGGCACCGCCCAGCGCCCCCCGTTTGAAGATCAGTCCTGGTACATGTGCTACGTGGGCGACCCGCAGCGGCCGATCGTGATCGCCGTCACGGTGGAGCAGGGCGGGTTCGGGGCGGAAACGGCAGCGCCGATCGCCCGCCTTCTGGCCTCCAAGTGGTTCAACAAGCCCGAGCGGTTCGTGTCCGGGAGCTCAAAGACCCTGTGAGCCCTCCGCCGACACGAACGTCAGCCTGTGGCCCTGGGGCCCGCCGCGTGGAGCCGACGGCGCCGGAGGAGATGCCCTGATGCCGCTCAGCCCGATCAACCCCTCCGAGCAGGCCCCGGTGGCCGTGCCCCGCACGCTGCGCATGCCGCTCGATCCGCTGCTCACGCTCGCGGCGATCGGGCTGGCGGCCTGCTCGATCGCCACGCTGCGAATGGCCACGCGCGATCTGATCCCCGGTCAGCCCAAATACTACGTCGACCGGCAGGGCGTCTATCTGGCCGTCGGCGCGCTGCTCATGCTCGCGCTCTCGCGCCTCGACTACACGCGCCTCAGGGCGTTCAAAAACGTCATCTACGGCGTGCTCATATTCAGCATCCTGGCCGTCCTCGGCCTCGGCCACGCGGCTCGCGGCTCCCAGCGCGCGATCAGCCTGCCGTTCTTCTCCTTCCAGGCATCCGAGCTCGGCAAGGTGCTTCTGATCGTCGCGCTGTCGGCGTTCGTGGTTGACCGCTCGCGACGCCTTTCCGAGCGCGACACGACCGCTCGCGTGATGCTCGCGGCGCTCGTGCCGGCGATGTTCGTGATCGCCCAGCCGGACCTCGGCTCGGGCATCGTCTACGTGGTGATCGCGCTGACCCTGCTGTTCGTGGCGGGGACCTCCTGGAGGCATCTCGCCGCGCTGGTCGCGCTCGGGGTCGTGGCGCTGTCGTTCATGCTCATCGCCGCTCCCGCGGCCGGCGTGCATGTGCTGAAGCCCTACCAGGTGGCGCGCCTGACGGCCTTCCTTCACCCCTCCGCCAACCCGCAGAAAGAAGGCTATCAACAGGAGGAGTCGAAGATTGCGATCGGGTCCGGGCAGAAGACCGGGCGCGGGCCGAACGCCACCCAGATATCAAACGGATTCGTGCCAGAGAGCCACACCGACTTCATCTTCGCCGCAGTCGGCGAGCGCTACGGCTTCCTCGGCGCGGCCATCGTGCTGTCGCTGTACGCGTTGCTGATCTGGCGCGCGTTACGCATCGTCGTCATGTCCAAGGACCTGTTGGGATCGCTGATTGCCGGGGGCGTAGCGGGTATGCTGATGTTCCAAGTTTTCGTCAACGTGGGCATGACCATTGGGATCATGCCCATCACCGGCGTCACGCTCCCGCTGATGAGCTATGGGGGCTCGTCGGTGATCACAACCCTGCTGGCCGTGGGATTGCTGCAGTCGATCTACGTCCAGGGACGGGCCTCAGCGGCGCTCAAGGGCCGCGTACCGATCTATTAGATTTATGACACCAAGACTGGATCAGAAAATTGAAAAAGCAAGTGCTTGTCAGCGTCGATCGCGCAGAGACGCGCGTGGCGCTCCTGGAGGCGAGTGGAACGCCCACCGCCTCGCGCTCGGCATCCGGCCGGAAACCGGCCGGCCGCAAACGCAGCGGTTCTCCGGAGGCCGGATATCGCATCGCTGAGCTCTACATAGAGCGCCGCGGCGGTCGCTCGATCGTCGGCAACATCTACAAGGGCAAGGTCGACAACGTGCTCCCGGGCCTCGAGGCCGCGTTCGTCGACATCGGACTGGAGAAGAACGGCTTCCTGCACGTCGATGAGATCGTGCTCCCCGGGATGGATGCGCCCAAGCGCGGGCGCGGAAGCGGCAACGGGCGCAAGATCGCCGACCTGCTGTCGCCCGGGCAGGAGATCGTCGTTCAGGTGGTCAAGGATCCCCTGAAGACGAAGGGTGCGCGCCTGTCGATGGAGGTGACGATCGCCGGGCGCTACATGGTTTACGCCCCAACGGGCGAGGGCGTGGGCGTGTCCCGGCGCCTCGAGGACCGCGAGCGCGAACGCCTCCGCAGGCAGACCGCCAACCTCGTGCTCGACGGCGGAGGGGTGATCGTCCGCACGGCGGCCCACGGGGCCAAGCGGGAGGACTTCGAACGCGAGCTGCAGTACCTGCACAAGCTCCACGAGGTGCTGGACAAACGGGTGAAGGACACGGTTGCGCCCGGGCTCGTCTTCCAGGAGGCCGATCTGTCGGTGCGTGTCGTGCGCGACATCTTCTCGGCTCATTTCGAGCGGGCGATCGTCGACGACGAGCAGCAGTACCACCGGCTCGTGTCGTTCTTCGCGCGCACAGCCCCCGAGCTCGTCGAGCGGGTGGAGCTGTGGGGACAGGAAGAGCCGCTGTTCGAGGCCTACGGCGTGGACAAGGCGATCGCGGGCGTGCTGTCGCGGCGGGTGGATCTGCCGAGCGGCGGCTATCTGATGATCGACTACGCCGAGGCGCTGACGGTGATCGACGTCAACTCGGGCAGCTTCATCGGGCGCGGCAAGGGTGCGGGGCTCGAGGACACGATCACCAAGACCAACCTCGAGGCGGCCGAGGAGGTGGTCAACCAGCTGCGGCTCCGCGACATCGGCGGGATCATCGTCATCGACTTCATCGACATGGCGCGTGCCCGCAACCGCGACACGGTCATGAAGACGCTCCGGGCGACGCTCGACGAGGATCGCACCAAGACCTTCACAGCGGAGATCTCCAAGCTCGGGCTGGTCGAGATGACGCGCCAGAACGTGACCGAGGGCGTGCGCGAGATCATGAGCAGGCCGTGTCCGACGTGCGAGGGCGAGGGGGTGATCCGCTCCGAGGAGACGATCGCCATCGAGTTCGAGCGGCGTCTGCGCGACGTGGCGGCCGAACACCCCGAGGTCGAGGCGTTCCTCGTGCAGATCAACTCGCGCGTGACCGCCGAGTTCACCGGCCACGGATCGCGCGTGCTGCGGGCGCTCGAGGAGCAGACGGGCAAGTCCTTCCTCTTCGAGGGCTCCGAAGGGCTGACGCTCGACCACTTCGCGATCACCTTCGAGGGCACCCGCGAGGAGGTCGAGGAGCGAGCGCTGCCGTTCCGCCAGGGTGACGAGGTGCTCGTGGAGATCGTCGAGCCGCACATGTACGACGTGGACGACGCGGTCGCGAAAATCGACGGCTACATCATCTCGATCGCCGGCGCCGCTCCGCATGTCGGCGAGAAGCGGATGGTCCGCATCGACCAGGTGGGCCGCACGGCGGCCAGCGCGCTCCTGCTCGACGAGACCGGCGAGGTCGTGATCCCCGCGCCGCGCACTCCTGTCCCCGCGAGCCGCCGGCGATCGCCGAAACGCGCGGCCCCGAAACCGAAGGCCCCGCGCTCGAATGATCGGCCGGCCAAGGGCGGCGGGGGCGAGGATCAGCGGTCCAACGGACGGGCGCGGGACGGCGAGGCGGCCGAGGAGTCCTCCGCACAGGCTCCGCAGGGCAGTGACGGAGAGGATGACCTACAATCGAAGTCTCGGCGTCGTGTCCGCAGGGGCGGGCGGCGCCGTTCGGCTGCCAAGGCCAAGGCGCAGGCGGCGCCGGAGTAGCCGCCGGCCCGCCGGGCACGAACCGCCGCGTCCCCGAGAGAGAAACAGAGACGACACAGCCATGTACGCAATCGTGAAGACGGGCGGCAAGCAGTACCGCGTCGAGCGCGGCCAGAGGCTGCTGATCGAGCGCCTGCCGGCCGAGGAGGGCGCAGACGTCGCCCTCGAGCCGATCCTCTACCGCTCCGATGAGGCCGTCTTCGACAAGGCGGGCCTCGAGCAGGTGAGGGTGACCGCCAAGGTTCTCGCGCACGTCAGGGGCGAGAAGCTGCGCGTCTTCAAGTTCAAGCCCAAGCGAGGCTACAAGCGGCGCACCGGTCATCGTCAGGAGCTGACACAGATCGAGGTCACCGCGATCACCGCCGAGGCGGCCAAACGGGGCGCCGAGCGGACCAAACCGGTCGCGGCGCAGCCGAGCCCGGCCAAGCCAGCCGCCGCACAGGCGCCCAAAGCCGAGAGCGCCGACGCCACCGCGAGCGCGGAGGTCAAAGCCAAGGCCGCGGAGACCAAAAAGCCCGCGGAGGCCAAAGCCAAGCCCGCGGAGGCGAGAACCCAGACCGCGGACACCAAAGCCAAGACCGCCGACACCAAAGCCAAGACCGCCGACGCCAAAGCCAAGAGCGCCGAGGCCAAAGCGAAGAGCGCCGAGGCCAAAGCGAAGAGCGCCGAGGCCAAAGCGAAGAGCGCAGACGCGAAAGCGAAGAGCGGCGAGGGCGCCACGGCCAAGAGCCCCGCAAAAGCCAGCCCCGCGGAGGCCGCGAAAGCTAAACGCCCAGCCAAACCGAAGAGCCCGCCGAGCGCGGAGAGCGCCGAGACGAAGGAGAAGACCAAAGATGGCTCATAAGAAGGGACTCGGCTCGAGCCGCAACGGGCGCGACTCCAACGCCCAGCGCCTCGGCGTGAAGACGTTCGCCGGACAGACCGTGACGGGCGGAGAGATCATCGTCCGCCAGCGTGGCACCCGCTTCAAGCCGGGCGCCGGGGTCGGCATCGGCAAGGACGACACTCTGTACGCGCGCGCCGCGGGCACCGTGCAATTCGCGACGGGCCGCCGCGGGCGCACCGTCAGCGTGCTCCCCGACGGCGAGTCCTAGGCGGACCGTGGCGGTCGCCGGGGCGGCGGCGGCGGGCTTCTGCTTCGTGCGCGGGCTCGCCTAGCGTCCGAGGCGCTACCCCTGCTGTGCGGTCGGCCGGACGAGCACCTCGTTGACGTTCACGTGGGGCGGCTGGGAGACCGCGTACATCACCGCGCGGGCTATGTCGTCGTCCTCGAGCGCGTCGGTCGGCCGGTTGTCGAAGAACGGGGTGTCGACCATCCCCGGCTCGATCAGCGTCACGCGGATGCCGGTGCCCTGAAGGTCCTGGCGCGCGGCCTCGCCCATCGCGGTGACGGCATGCTTGGTGCACGAGTACATCGAGCCGGGCAGCGCGCGCCGTCCGGCGACGCTCGAGGTGAGCAGCAGATGCCCGCGCGTGTCCGTGAGCGCGGGGATGGTGGCCCGCAGGGTGAGCGCCGCTCCGTAGACGTTCGTCAGGACCATCTCGCGCCAGTGCTCGGGGGTGTCCTTCAGGAACCCCCGAGGCCCGCCGAAGCCGGCGTTGGCGAACGCCGCGTCGAGGCGGCCGAAAGCGCTCATCGCGGCGCTCACCATGCGCTGCTGATCGTCCCAGTCGGTCACGTCGCAGCGCACCGCCAGCGCGCGCGCCGATCCCCCGAGCTCCTCGGCCAGGGCCTCGAGGCGCTCCTGCGAGCGAGCCGCGAGGACCACGCGCCAGCCCTCGGCGCAGGCGTGCCGGGCGGTCGCGGCGCCGATCCCCGACGAGGCGCCGGTGATCAGAAATACACGCTCAGCGGTGGTGTTGGTCTCGTCGCTCATGGCTTCTCAGCTCCTTGGCTCGTTGGGTGGGTGTCGGCGCCGCACGGCATTATCCGCACCATCGCGGGCGCTCGCGGCTGTCACGATGGTGTTTGATGCTTCACGATCGCGCGAGGATTCACGTCCAGGCAGGCGCCGGCGGCGACGGCTGCGTGAGCTTCCGCCGCGAAGCGCACGTGCCGCGGGGCGGCCCGGACGGCGGCGACGGCGCACCCGGGGGAGCGGTGGTGGTGGTGTGCGACGACTCGCTGCGCGACCTGCAGGGGTTCAGGCGCAAGACCCACTACCGGGCCGGACGGGGCGGTCACGGCAAGGGGGCGCTGCGCCACGGAGCCGACGGCGAGACCCTCGTGATCAGGGTGCCGCCGGGGACGCTGCTGAAGGCGGCGGACGATCAGGACGGGGACCTCGGCGGGCGCAGCTGGGAACTGCTCGCAGCCGGCCAGCGGGCTACGCTCGCGCGCGGCGGGGCCGGGGGAAAGGGGAACAAGCGCTTCGCCACGCCCACCCGCCAGGCCCCACGCTTCGCCGAGCGCGGCCTTGCCGGGCAGGAAGGCTGGCTCGAGCTGAGGCTCAAGCTGCTGGCGGACGTCGGTCTCGTCGGGCTGCCCAACGCCGGGAAGTCCTCGCTGCTCTCCAGGCTCACGCGGGCCGCGCCGAAGGTCGCCGACTACCCCTTCACCACGCTCTCGCCGGTTCTGGGGGTCCTCGAGTCCGATGACCGCCAGCTGGTGGTCGCCGACATTCCGGGCCTCATAGAGGGGGCGAGCTCCGGCGCGGGCCTTGGGCACGAGTTCCTCGCGCACGTGGAGCGCACGCGCCTGCTCGTGCACGTCCTCGACGTCGCGCCGGAGCTCTCGGCGGGCGAGGGGGCGGACGCGGTGGCCAACCACGCGGCGATCGAGCGAGAGCTCGCTGCCTACGACGAGGGCCTCGCGCGGCTGCCGCGCATCCTGGCCCTCTCCAAGGTGGACCTCGTGACCGCGCAGCGCGCCCGGGAGGCGGTCGCAGAGTGGGAGCTTCGGCTCGGACCGGACGTGCCGGTGATCGCGACCTCGAGCGCGACCGGCGCCGGGCTGCGCGAGCTGGCGGGCGAGCTCTTGGCCCGCGTCGCGCCGCGCGAGCGCTCATCGGCGGATCAGGCTCAACTCGCGCCCACCGCCGGCCCCGGCGGTGCGAGCCCCCCGGCGACGGAGCGGGAGCTCGCACCCCTGCAGGCGGGAGGCGAGCCGGCGAAAGCGCTCGGGCGTGGTGGCGGCGGCGAGGAGGAGCTCGCAGAGCACATGGTGTTCCGTCCCGCCGCGGGAAGGGGCTTTCGCGTGGAGCGGCGCGGGCCGGGATCCTTCGCCGTCAGCGGGAAGGGCATCGAGCGGCTGCTGGCGCGATATGACGTCGAGAACGGCGACGCGATGGCCCATGTCGAGGGAAGGCTGCGGAGGATCGGCGTGCTGAAGGCGCTCGAGGCGGAGGGGTTCCGGCCCGGTGACGAGCTCGAGATCGCGGGCGTGCGGTTCGACCTGGACCCCGACACCGCGAGCCGGCCCGCACGGATGGCGCGCCGGTCCAAATAAGCTGCGAGACATGAGACGCGTGGTCGTGAAGCTCGGTTCGAGCGTCGTCGCCGACGGCGACGGCGAGCCTCGCCTCGATGCGCTGGCGCACATCTGCGACGTCCTCTCCGGGCTGCACCGCGACGGCGGAGAGGCGGTGATCGTCACCAGCGGGGCGATCGCCCGAGGCATGCGGGTGATGGACCTCCCGCAGCGGCCGACCTCGATCGAGCAGCTGCAGGCGGCGAGCGCGGTCGGACAGGGAAAGCTCTACCGGATCTACGACGAGCTTCTGCGCGAGCGCGGCGTGACGAGCGCGCAGGTGCTGTTGACGTTCTTCGACATGAGCGCGCGCACGCACTATCTGAACGCGCGCCAGACGCTCACCACGCTGCTCGAGTGGCGGGTGCTCCCCGTGATAAACGAGAACGACACAACGGCGACCGACGAGATCTCCTTCGGCGACAACGACTTCCTGGCGGCCCAGGTCGCGGTGCTGATCGCCGCCGAGGAGCTCATCCTGCTGACCGACATCGACGGCCTGTTCACCGCCGATCCGCGGCTGTATCCCGATGCGCGGATCGTCGGCGAGGTGGCCGACTTCGCCGCCCTGGAGGACATGGAGATCGGCCACACCACCTCTCCGCTGGGCTCTGGGGGGATGCGTTCGAAGGTCGTGGCCGCCGACATGGCGACCGCCGCGGGGATCTCGACGGTGATCTGCAACGGCCTGCGCCCGGAGGCGCTCGAGGCGGTGCTCGCGGGAGAGCGGGCCGGAACCCGCTTCCCCGCGCGGGAGGCCCGCTACAGCTCGTTCAAGCTGTGGCTGAAGTACGCGAAGCCCTCGCGCGGCACGCTGCTGATCGACGCGGGCGCAGTCCGCGCGGTGCGCGAGGGCAGCGCGAGCCTGTTGCCCGTCGGCGTCGTCGGGGTGCTCGGGGAGTTCGACGCGGGCGACGCCGTGGACGTCGCGCAGGGGAAGGGCGACGGCGAGCAGCAGGGACCGACCCTCGGGAAGGGGATAAGCAACTACTCCGCTCAGGAGCTCAGGCAGGTGGTCGGGCTGAAGTCCGCCGCGGTGCGGGAGATCCTGCCGCGCGCCACCGAGGAGGCGGTTCACCGCGACTACATGGTGGTGGACTGACCGTCGTACCCTGTATTGCCATGGCCACCATGGTCTCCCCCGTCGCGGACGTCTGCCGCGCCGCGAAGCGCGCGGCGCGGGAGCTCGCGCGGATCGACACCGCCACGAAGGACGCGGCCCTGCAGGCGATCGCTGCGGCGCTCGGGGCGCGGACGGCGGAGATCCTCGAGGCGAACGAGCGCGACATGCAGGCGGGGCGCCAGGCCGAGATCGGCGACGCCCTGCTCGACCGCCTGCGCCTCGACGAGGCGCGGGTCGCCGCGATCGCGCACGCTGTCCTTCAGATCGCGGCGCTGCCGGACCCCGTGGGCGAGGTGATCGACGGCCGGCGCCTGCCGAACGGCCTCGACGTGCGCAAGGTGCGGGTGCCCTTGGGAGTCGTTGCGGTCGTCTATGAGGCGCGGCCGAACGTGACGATCGACGCCGCGGCCCTGTGCCTGAAGTCGGGCAACGCGATCGTGCTGCGAGGGTCCTCCTCGGCCACCCACTCCAACGCCGCGCTCAGCCAGATCGCCGCCGAGGCCGTGGTGGCCGCCGGGCTGCCGGAGGGCTGCCTGAGCCTCGTCGCGGGCGGTGGACGCGAGGAGCTCACAGAGCTGGCCAGGCAGACGGACAGCGTCGACCTGATCATCCCGCGCGGCGGCGAGGGCCTGAAGGCGGCGCTCCAGGAGGTCGCCACGGTGCCGGTGATCTATGCGGCGTCCGGCAACTGCCACGTGTATGTCGACGCCTCGGCCGACCTCGAGCAGGCCGAGCGGATCGTGATCAACGCCAAGACCCAGCGCCCCGGCGTGTGCAACGCCGCCGAGACGCTGCTCGTGCACGCGGAGGTCGCCGAGCGGTTCCTTCCGCGAGCGCTCAGATCGCTCGGCGATGCCGGCGTGCTGGTGCGCGCCGACGAGCGGACCCTTGCCCTGGCCGCCGCGCATGGGATCACGCCGGCCGAGCCCGGCGCGCTCCGGGCCCCGGGGGTCGTGATTCAGGCGGCCGGCGAGGAGGACTGGGCCGGCGAGTATCTGGCGCTCATCCTGGCGGTCCGCGTAGTCGATTCACCCGAGCAGGCGATCGAGCACATCGCGCGCTATGGAAGCGGGCACTCCGAGGCGATCGTCACGCGCGACACGGCGGCCGCCAGGGCCTTCCAGCTCGGGGTGGACGCCGCATGCGTGTTCGTCAACGCATCGACGCGCTTCACAGACGGAGGGGAGTTCGGGATGGGCGCCGAGATCGGCAACTCCACCCAGAAGCTCCACGTGCGCGGACCGATCGGCTTGCGCGAGCTGTGCACCTTCAAGTACCTCGTGGAGGGCGACGGGCACGTCCGCGATTGACCGGCCGGTGAAGCGCATCGGCATCCTCGGCGGGACGTTCAACCCCCCGCACCTCGGGCATCTCGCCGTCGCCCGGCACGCACTCAAGGAGCTGCGGCTGGACCGCGTGCTGCTGATGCCCGCGCGCATTCCCCCGCACAAGCCCCACGCGGACGATCCCGGGCCGGGGCACCGCCTGAGAATGTGCCGCCTGGCGGTCGATCGGGCCGACGGCCTTTCGGTCTGCGCGCAGGAGGTCGAGCGCACGGGTCCGTCCTATACCGTGGATACCCTGCAGGCCATACATGCCACCCATCCGGAGGCTCGGCTGACGTTCATCCTGGGTGCGGACACCGCCGGCACGCTGTCCGAATGGCGCGAGCCGGCGACGCTGCTCCGGCTGGCGGATCTCGCGGTGGCGGCTCGCGCGGGATCAGCTCGCGAGGACGTCCTCGAGAAGCTCGCTCCGCTGATCGACGCGCCGGAGGGCGGCGCTGTCGAGGGACGCGCCCCCGCCGGACGGGCGACCGCGACCGCTCGGACATCGGCTGGCGTAACGTTCCTTGAGATGCCGATCATGGAGATCTCCTCCTCCGAGGCGCGCCGGCGCGCCTCGCGGGGGGAGCCGATCGAGGACCTCGTGGGGGAGGCGGTGGCGAGCTACATCACCGAGCACGGCCTGTACAGCCGGCCGGTCGAGGCCAGCCGCTGATGCGCTCCGAGGAGCTGCTCGGCGAGATCGCTCGATACGCGGCCGACAAGAAGGCGCTCGACGTCACCGAGCTCGACCTCAGGGGCGTGCTCGACTACACCGACTACTTCCTCGTCTGCTCGGGCAACACCGGCCGACAGGCCAAGGCGATCCACGACGGAATCCTCGAGGGGCTCAAGCGCGAGCACGGAACGCTTCCCCGCCGCGTGGAGGGATCCGCCCAGGCGGGGTGGATCCTGATGGACTACCTGGACGTCGTGGTGCACATCTTCACCCCGGAAGCGCGTGAGTTCTACCGACTCGAGCAGCTGTGGGGAGAGGCCCCGGCGCGGGTCGCCGGCGAAGGGGCTTAGCGCGCCTCGCAGGCACGGCTTCCAGGCAGGCCGGGGCGGGCAGGCAGCGGAGTCGCGGCGGGGGTTGAACCGGCTGCCCTGGGTCGGGTAGGGTCGCGCGGACAGCGCCCGCGGGTGGCGCGGTGCGCGTTGCATGACAGGGGGAGGGCTATGCATCACTCGTTCCTAACCGGAAGGATCTCGCGGGGCGTGCTAATCGCCGCTGCGCTCGCAACGACGGCGCTCGTCTGCAGCCTGAGCGCGCTTGCCGCACCGGCGCTGGCCGCCGGGCACGCCGAAGGGTCGCCGTGGACCGCGACCCTCGGAGACTCCTACATCTCCGGCGAGGCCGGCCGCTGGGCGGGGAACACGAACGGAAGCTCCTCGGAGATCGACGCGCTCGGCCCGAACGCCTACAACGACAACTCGAACGGCACCGGCGAACTGATCGCGGGCTGTCACCGCTCGAAGTCGGCCGAGGTCTACATCGGCGGCGGGGTCAGCGGCGAGAACCTGGCGTGCTCGGGAGCGAAGACCTCGACGTTCACCGACTCCGAAGGGCACTTCAAGCCGGGCATCGACTTCTACAGCTCGGGCGGCAATGAAGGCCAGGCCCTGATGCTGCAGCACTTCGCGGCGACCCACAACGTGAAGCTGATCGCCCTGTCGATCGGAGGCAACAACTTCAACTTCGCGAGCATCGTTCAGACCTGTGTGACCGACTGGCTCACCTCGCCATGGTGGTGGCAGCACCGCTGCAGCGAAGACGGCTCGGTGACCGGAAACTTCACGTCGGGCAACGTCGCCGCGCAGACGACGGCGATCAGCGGGGCGATCAAAAACGTCGCCACGGCGATGACGAACGCCGGCTACTCGAGCTCGGAATACTCGATCCTCGTGCAGGACTATCCCTCGCCGATACCCAACGGGTCGGGCTTCCGCTATCCGGAGTCGGGCTGGTCGCGCCAGTCGGTGGGCGGCTGCGGCTTCTGGAACGCGGATGCCAACTACGCGAACTCGAAGATGCTGCCGACGATCGACGGAGCCGTCCTCGGCGCCGCCGCGAAAGCCGGGCTGTCGAACGTCAAGACGATGGACCTCGCCTCGGCGTTCAACGGCCGCCGCCTCTGCGAGAACACGGTGGGCCTGCTCGAGGAAGAGGGGCTGCCCTCCTGGACGGCGCCGGAAGCGCCGAACAAGACCGAGTGGATCAACCAGATCCGCACGATCACGGCGATCTTCCCGCCGTACCAGATCCAGGAGGACATCCACCCGAACTACTGGGGGCAACTCGCGCTGCGCAACTGCTTCACACAGGCCTACAACTCGGGAGCGCCGAAGGGCGGGGCGTGTACGATCTCGGGATCAGGTCTTAACTCAGCGGGCGAGCCGAACATGTCGCTTCATTGATCGGCAGACGGGGGCGCCGGGCGGTTCGCCGGCCGGCGCCGAGCCCGCTCTCCCCGGCACGGCCGGCCGGGCGGGGTCGCGCTGAGCGCGCCTCCGCCGGCCGCCCGGCTCTCCACGCCGGCCGACTAGGGATGCGCCCGAGGTTGCGAACGGCTCCTGCCAAGATGGGCCGGTGAACGCATCCCCCTCAAGCCACGCGCCGCGCGTCAGCGCAGTGATGCGCCACGACGAGCGGGTGACGCCCCTCGAGCTCTTCTTCGACCTCGTGTTCGTGCTGGCGCTCACGCAGTGCACGACCCTGATCGCGCGGACACCGACGTGGGAAGGGATGCTCAAGGGCATGCTCGTGCTGAGCGTCCTCTGGTGGTCGTGGGTCGGCTACGCGTGGCTGACTAGCGTCGTCGATCCCGAGGAGGGCGCCGTGCGGCTGACGATCTTCGCCGCGATGGCCGCGTTCCTGGTCTGCGCGCTGTGCGTGCCGGGGGCCTTCGGCTCGGAGGCGCTGCTGTTCGCGCTCGCCTACGCCGCGGTGCGCACCGCTCACATCGTGCTCTTCATGCTCGCCAGCCGCGAGGACGCGGCGCTGCGCCGCTCGGTGCTCGGGCTCGCCGCCAGCACCGCGGTGGCGGCGGGCCTGCTCGTGGCCGCCGCGTTCACCTCCGGCGGGTGGCAGCTGGGGCTGTGGGGGCTCGCGATCGTGCTTGACATGGGCGGTCCGTACTTGTTCGGGGCCGACGGCTGGACGCTCGTGCCGGGCCACTTTGCCGAGCGCCACGGGCTGATCGTGATCATCGCGCTCGGCGAGTCGATCGTGGCGATCGGCGTCGGCGCCCACGCGGTGCTCGACGCCGGCATCGTGGTGGCCGCGGTGCTCGGAATGGTGGTGGCGGCGGCGCTCTGGTGGGTCTACTTCGACGTGACGGCGATCGCCGCCGAGCGGCACCTCTCGAACGCGGCGGAGGGGCGCGAGCGCAACGAGATCGCGCGCGACTCCTACTCCTACCTGCACTTCCCGATGGTCGCCGGCGTCGCGCTGATCGCGGTGGGGATGAAGCAGACGCTCGGCGCGGTCGACCAGCCGCTCGAGATCGTCTCGGCCACCGCGCTGCTGGGCGGCGCGGCGATGTACCTGCTCGCGCATGTCGCCTTCCGGCTTCGCAACGTCCGCTCGCTGAGCGTACGGCGACTGCTGTGCGCGGTCGTCCTGCTGGCGCTGCTGCCCGCGGGCGTCGCGCTGCCCGCGCTCGTCACGCTCGGGATCCTCGCCGCGCTGCTGGTGGCCCTGATCGCATATGAGGCGCTGCGCTACGCCGAGGCGCGCGACAAGCTGCGCCACCAGCTCGCGCGCTAGTTCCATTCACGCGCCCGCCCGCCGCCGGGCGCAGTTCGAAGCGCTCGAGCACGGCGCGCATGACGAGCCTCATCTCAAGCATCGCGAAAGCTCGCGCCCGGGGGGCTTCGCCGTGCGACCCGGCATATTGCCCGGCCCGCCCGGGGGATAGGATCGCGCCCACCCGCGAACTCGAGGAGCGCCAATCGTGCCCGAACCAGACCTTCTGCTGCGTTCCGCCACCGAGCTCGCCGCGCTCGTGCGCGCGGGCGAGGTGAGCGCCACCGAGCTGACCGAGCTGTCGCTGCGTGCGATCGAGGAGCGCGATGCTGAGGTGAACGCGTTCACGACCGTCTCGGCCGACGCGGCGCTCGCAAGCGCCGCGCAGATATCTGCCGGCGACGAGCGCCCGTTCGCGGGCGTCCCGCTCGCGATGAAGGACCTCTTCGCGACGGTCGCCGGTCAGCGGATGACCTGCGGCTCGTCCATCACCGGAGACTCCTGGGTGCGCGATTACGACAGCTTTCTCACGCGGCGGCTGCGAGGGGCCGGGTTCGTGATCGTCGGCGCGACCTCCTCGCCCGAGTTCGGCGCGCTGCCGGTCACCGAGCCGCGGCGCTTCGGACCGACGCGCAACCCGTGGGACCTCGGGCGCACCCCCGGCGGCTCCTCGGGGGGCTCGGGCGCGGCGGTCGCCGCCGGCATGGTGCCGATCGCCCATGCCAGCGACGGCGGCGGCTCGATTCGCGTTCCCGCCGCGTGCACCGGGCTCGTCGGCCTGAAGCCCGCCCGCGGGCGCGTCTCGATGGGCCCTGAGGTGGGCGAGTCCTTCCTCGCCGTGAACGGCGCGCTCACCCGGACCGTCGCCGACACTGCCGCGGTGCTCGACGTCCTCGCCGGCTACGAGCCGGGCGACTCGAGCTGGGCGCCGCCCTCCGGCGAGACGTTCGCCGCGCAGGCCGCCCGCGAGCCTCACGGCAAGCGCATCGCGGTGATCGTCGCGCCGCCGCTGGAAGCCGATGTCGACTCTGCCCATCTGGCCGCCGTGGCGCACACCGCCGAGCTCTTGCGTGGGCTCGGTCACGAGGTACAGGAGATCGACCCGCCGATCGAGCTGCCCGACCTGATGGACATGTTCCTGACGCTCTGGTCGGCGCTGATCGGCACGAGCGCCGCGCTCGTGGGTCAGCTCTGCGGCAATGCCGTCACGCCCGAGACCGTCGAGTCCCTGACGCTCCACCTGTTCGAGCAGGCGACCCGCCAGTCGGCCTTCGAGCTGTCGGCCATGGTCGGCCAGGCCCAGGGCTACGCGCGCGCGCTCGTCGCATCGCAGCTTCAGTGGGACGCGGTTCTCACGCCGACCCTCGCTGCGCGCCCGGTGGAGATCGGCACGATCGACGGCTGCTCTGAGACGCCGCTCGAGGAGTTCGCGAAGGCGGGGCGCTTCATCGCGTTCACGCCGCTTGCGAACCTCACCGGCCTGCCGGCGATCAACCTCCCGGTCGTGCACGGCGACGACGGGCTGCCGGTCGGCGTGATGCTGACCGGACGCCCGGCCGGCGAGGGCGATCTGCTGGCCCTCGCATCCCAGCTGGAGGCCGCCGCACCCTGGAGCGGGCGCTTCTCGCCGCTGGCTCTGCGCGGCTGAACGCGCGCCCGCGAGGCAGGGACCTCGGGCGGTGGTTCACACCGATGGAGCTAGTCGGGCTCGAACCGACGACCTTCGCGCTGCCAGCGCGACGCTCTCCCAGCTGAGCTATAGCCCCGAGAACTGCCAACCATCGTATAACGGGCGGCCCGAACGGGACGCCGGCATCGATCGGGCGACGCCGGCATCGACCGGGCGCCGGGCGCGGCGCCGCGGGCGGGGCGCGTCGGGCGGGTCGCCGCGGGCGTCGCTCACCCGCGCGGGACGAACTCCGGAACGTCGAGGTCCTCGCCCGGATCGTCGCGGCCGCGCCGGGGGACATCCGGCCCGACCTGGTCCAGACGCGCGGTCATGCCGCCGTGGGCCAGACGCACGTCGCCGAGCAGGCGCTCGGCGTTGTTGCGAAGTGACACGGACAGCTCGCGCAGGTTGCGCGAGAGCTCTGTTCCCTCGCGCAGGACCTCGCGCGCCGCGACGTGCGCCTCGCCGACGATCTCACGTGCGTTGGTGCGTGCCTTCGAGCGAATCTCCTGGGCCTGCTCGATCGCCTCTGCCCGCAGCCGCTCCAGATCCTCGCCGCCGGAGGCGAGCGCCCGCTCGGCTCCGTCCCGCCCGTCCGCGAGCAGCCTTGCCGCCTGCTCGCGCGCCTGCGCGAGGACCTCGGCGGCCTGCTCCTGCGCGCCTGCCAGTGCCTCCTCGGCGCGCCTGCGGCCCTCGCTCAGCGCCTCGTCGGCCTCGAGATGAGCGGCGGTGCGCACCCGCTCGGCCTCTTCGCGGGCGTCGGCCAGCGTCTGGCGGCCGTCCTCGCGGGCCTGGGCGAGCAGCTGCTCGGCATCGTGGAGCGCCGTCGAGCGCACCTGCTCGGCCTCCTCGCGCGCCTCGCGACGGGTGCCCTCGGCCTCGGCGCGCAGCGCGCCGATCGCCGAAAGCGCTTCGTTCCTGGCCTGCTCGGCCTGCGAGCGTGCCGCGTGGAGGATCTCCTCGGCCTCCTCCTCGGCCGCCCGCGTGCGGTTGGAGGCGGCGCGATCCGCCTCGGCGATCCGCTCCCGCGCGCGCGCCTCCGTGCGCTCGCGCATCTCCAACGTGGCACGTTCGGCGGCCGCGATGATGTCCGCCACGTGAGACGACACGGGCTCGGACGCGGGCTCGGACGGGCGCTCGGGCTCCATCGCCCGAGATGTTAGACCCCGCATGACGGACCCGCAGACGACGGACGCGCCTGAGGAGCCGGGTACGCCGTGCGGGGGCGGCGCGGGCCTGGCGCGGCCGTGGGCCCGGGTTGCTCGCTGGCAGAAAACGTGGGAAATCTGTCCTTGCGGACAGACCGGGCCTCGGTCATGATCGACCCATGGGCAACCCGCAAGCGCCTCGACAGGTGGTGATCCTCGCCTACCCCGGCGTGCAGAGCCTCGATGTGACCGGTCCGCTCGAGGTGTTCGCCGGGGCCCGTACGCTGATCGAGGCCGAAGGACGTACCGAGCAGAGCTTTGAGATCGGGATCGTCAGCCGCGACGGTGCGCCGCTTCGCACCTCGAGCGGCCTGACGCTCACGCCGCACGCCGCGCTTGGCGATGCGCCCGGGGAAATCGACACGTTGATCGTCGCGGGCGGGCAGGGCGCCCGACAAGCGGCCGACGACGGGGCGTTGGTCGACTGGATCTCTCAGACCGCGGCCACGGCGAGGCGGACCGCCTCGGTGTGCACCGGCGCGTTCCTGCTCGCCCGGGCCGGCCTGCTGGACGGGCGGCGCGCGACCACGCACTGGTCGGCGGCCGCCGCCCTCGCCCGGCTGTACCCCGCGGTGCGCGTCGACGCCGAGCCGATCTTCCTGCGCGACGGCTCGATCTGGACCTCGGCGGGCGTGACGGCCGGAATGGATCTCGCGCTGGCACTCGTCGAGGAGGATCTCGACAGGGCCGCCGCGCTGACGATCGCGCGCCGGCTCGTGCTCTTCCTGCGCCGGCCGGGCAACCAGTCGCAGTTCAGCGCCACCCTCGCCGCCCAGCAGCCCGAGCGCGAGCCGCTGCGCGAGGTTCAGCGATACGCGGTCGAGCATCCCGCCGGAGACCTGTCGGTGCAGGCGATGGCCGCCCGCGCGCACATGAGCCCGCGGCACTTCGCGAGAGCGTTTCGCGGGGAGACCGGCATAACGCCCGCGCGCTACATCGAGCTGGTGCGCCTGGAGGCGGCTCGCCGTCAGCTCGAGGACACGGGGGCCCCGGTCGGGGCGATCGCGACGGCCTGCGGCTTCGGCACGGCCGAGACGATGCGCCGCGTCTTCCTGCGGGCGCTCGCGGTCGGGCCGGCGGAGTACCGCCGGCGCTTTCAGATCCGTTCCTCGGGCGATCCCCAGCCGCGCGAGCACCGCGGTCTCAAGCAGGCAACCGCCTGACCACCCACACGAAGGAGGCAACACCATGGACATCGCGATCCTGCTGTACGACCGCTTCACCGCGCTTGATGCGATCGGCCCGTATGAGGTGCTGAGCCGTCTGCCCGGCGCCAGCTTGACGTTCCTGGCGGCCGAGCCGGGCCCTGTGCGCACCGACAACGGGATGCTGACGCTGCTGGCCGAGCGTTCGATCGAGGACGTCGATCGGACTGACATCGTGCTCGTTCCCGGGGGTCCCGGCGAGGTCGCCGCACGCGCGGGCGGGCCGGCGCTCGAGTGGCTGCGCGCGGTGCACGAGACGACCACGTGGACGACCTCGGTCTGCACGGGCTCGCTGCTGCTCGGGGCCGCGGGCCTGCTCGAGGGAAAGCGCGCGACCAGCCACTGGCTGGCGCTCGACGATCTGCGGGCGCTGGGCGCCGATGCGGTCTCCGAGCGGGTGGTGTTCGACGGGAAGATCGTCACCGCGGCGGGCGTGTCCGCAGGGATCGACATGGCCCTCGCCCTGACCGCGCGGGTCGCCGGGGAGCAGGTGGCGCAGGCAATTCAGCTCGGCATCGAGTACGACCCGCAGCCGCCCTTCCAGGCGGGCTCGCCCGACACGGCCCCCGCGGAGATCGTGGAGCTGCTGCGCGCCCGCAGTCGCTTCGCCTCGTCGGCCAAGGAGGCCGTCGCGGGCCGCGGGTGAGGGCATGCGGGGCGCACGCCCGTCCTCGCGGGTCGCCCCGCTAACCTGCGCCCTGCGATGGCGGACCACCGTTACGACCCCCAGGAGATCGAGCCGCGCTGGCAGGCGGTGTGGGCCAACGAGCGCACGTGGGAGGTCGCGAACGAGAGCAGCGCCGAGGACCGTCGTGACCCGCGCGCGGGGGCGGGCGGCGGCGCGAGGCAGGAGCGCTCCTATGTCCTTGAGATGCTCCCCTATCCGAGCGGGGAGCCGCACATCGGCCATCTGAAGGTCTACGCGGTGGGCGACGCGATCGCGCACTTCCACCGCCGCCTCGGTCGTCGCGTTCTTCACCCGATGGGCTACGACGCATTCGGGCTGCCGGCCGAGAACCACGCGATCAAGACGGGCGTGCACCCGCGCGAGTCCACGGCCGACTCGATCGCCGCCTTCCAGCAGCAGTTCCGTTCGTGGGGCATCTCGATCGACTGGTCGCGCGAGCTCGCGACCGATGAACCGGGTTACTACCGATGGACCCAGTGGATCTTCCTGCAGCTTCTGAGGGCGGGGCTGGCCTATCGCAAGGAGGCGGCCGTCAAGTGGTGCCCGCACGACCAGACCGTGCTCGCCAACGAGCAGGTCGGCGCCGACGGTCGCTGCGAGCGCTGCGGAACCCTCGTCGAGGTCCGCCAGCTCGAACAGTGGTTCTTCAGGATCACCGACTATGCGGAGCGGCTGCTGAGCGATCTCGACGGGATCGCGTGGCCCGAGCACGTAAAGACGATGCAGCGCAACTGGATCGGGCGATCGGAGGGCGCGGAGGTGACGTTCCGCTGCGAGGAGCTCGGCATCGACTACCCAGTGTTCACCACTCGCCCGGACACCCTGTTCGGCGCCACCTTCTTCGTGCTGGCCCCCGAGCATCCTGACGTGGTGCGCCTGGCCGAGGGAACCGAGCACGAGCAGGCGGTGCGCGAGTATGTCCGCCACGCGCTGACAGAGCCCAGCCCGGAGCGCGGGAACCTGGACAAGCCGAAGACCGGGGTGGCGTTGGGGCGGACGGTGCTCAACCCGGTGAACGGCGAGGAGCTGCCGATGTTCGTGGCCGACTACGTGCTGATGGAGTACGGCACCGGCGCGATCATGGCGGTGCCAGGACACGACGAGCGCGACTACGCCTTCGCCCGCGCATTCCAGTTGCCCATCCGGCGCGTCATCGAGGGCTTCCCGGAGGGCGGGGGCGACGAGCAGGGCCTGCCCTACACGGGCGACGGGCCGCTCGTCAACTCGAGGGCCGACCTCGACGGCAGGAACAACCGCGACGCGCTGGGAGCAATCGTGCGATGGCTCGACGAGGACGGCAAGGGACACGCGTCCGTCAACTATCGCCTGCGCGACTGGCTCGTCTCCAGGCAGCGCTACTGGGGCTGCCCGATCCCCGTCGTCTACTGCGAAAGCTGCGGGATGGTGCCCGTTCCCGAGGATCAGCTCCCGGTGACGCTCCCGGAGATCGAGGATTTCGCTCCGAAAGGCCGCTCTCCGCTGGCCGCGGCGGAGGACTGGGTGCGGACCGCCTGCCCGTCGTGCGCAGGCGATGCTCGCAGGGACACCGACACGATGGACACGTTCGTGGACTCCTCCTGGTACTTCCTGCGCTACTGCGACGCGGCCAACAACGATGCCGCCTGGGATCCCGCCGCGCTGCGCGAGTGGATGCCGGTCGACCAGTACATCGGCGGCGTGGAGCACGCGATCCTTCACCTGATGTACGCGCGCTTCTTCACGAAGGCGCTCGCCGACCTCGGCCACCTCGACTTCCAGGAGCCGTTCCAGGCGCTGTTCACGCAGGGCATGGTCACGAAGGACGGCGCGAAGATGAGCAAGTCCAGGGGCAACGTCGTCTCGCCGGCGTCGATCGTCGAGCGACTCGGGGCGGACACCGCGCGCTGCTACATCCTCTTCGTGGGCCCGCCCGACCAGGACGCGGACTGGTCGGATGAGGGCGTCGAAGGAGTGCATCGCTTTCTCGGAAGGCTCTGGCGACTCGCGGCCGAGACGGCCGACCGGGGGGGCGCGGGAAGCGGCGAGTGGCAGGTGTCGAGCGCCTCCCCGGGCGAGGACCTCGCGCTGCTGCGCAAGACCCATTGGGCGATCGACAAGGTGAGCGGCGATCTGCTGCGGTTCGCCTTCAACACGGCGATCGCCGCGGTCATGGAGCTGCTGAACGAATGCTCGCGGCTGCGCGAGTCGGTCGCTGTCGAGACCGAGCGCTTCGCGCTCGCCACGGCGGCCTCGCTGCTCTTCCCCTTCGCTCCGCACGTGTGCGCCGACGTCTACGAGCGCCTGACCGGCGCGCGCGTCTGGGAAGAGCCGTGGCCGGCGGCCGACGAGGCGCTGTTGGAGAGCGAGGTCTATGAGCTCGTCTGCCAGGTCAACGGCAAGCTGCGCGACCGCGTGCAGGCGGCGGCGGATGCGAGCGAGGGGGAGCTCAAGGAGCTGTGCAGGGCCGCCCCCAACGTGAAGGCCCACGTCGACGGCAGGGAGATCGTCAAGGAGATCGTGGTGCCGGGCAAGCTGGTGAACATCGTCGTTCGATAGCCCATCGGGCGCGACGCCTAGACTCGGGTGCGATGGCAGAGCTCAAGCCCGCCTACCTGATCCACGGCGAAGATCACGGCGCGATCGCCGAGCGCCGCGCGGGCCTGCGGACGCTCGCCGCGGGGCAGGGGGCCGGCGCCGCAAGCGTGGAGCTGCTCGAGGGCGAGGCGGGGACGCCCGCGGGGGTGGCGCGGGCCCTCGCGGCCATGACCCTCGGGATCGGGCGGCGGGTGATCCTGGTGGAAGGCGTGGAGCGCTGGCGGGACGTCGATGTGAAGAAGGAGCTCGAGCCGGCGATGCTCGCGATGCCTCCCGAGACCACGCTCGCGCTGTTCGCCCGCGAGGAGGCCCGCGCCAAGGCCCCGGCCGCGTTGCACGAGGCGGTCAGGCGGGCCGGGGGCCAGATCGTCGCCCAGCCGACCGTCAAGCCCTGGGAGCTTGCGAAGTGGGTGCGCGGCCAGGGCGCGCGCATGGGCCTCGACCTCGACGAGGGCGCAGCGAAGGCCCTCATCGCCCGGGTCGGCGAGCGCCAGCAGCGCCTCGTGCGGGAGCTCGAGAAGCTCGCGCTCGCCGGCGAGGAGGCCGGCCCGAGCCCGGACTCCCCGGAAGGCGCGCGAAGGCACGTGAGCGCACAGGACGTCGAGGGCCTCGCGGCGCACTCCGCGGAGTGGCGGGTGTTCTCGCTGGCCGACGCGCTCGTCGCGGGCGACGCCCGCCGGGCGACGCTGTCATACCTCGGCCTGCGCCAGCAGGGCGAGCGGCTGTCCGGTCTCAGCTATCTGATGGCCCAGCGGCTGCGCGACGCGCTTGCGATCGCGCTCAGCCTGAGCGCCGGGAAGTCCGCCGCGGAGGTCAGGCGGGGGCTGCGCATGCCGGCGGGCGCAGCCGAGCGGTTCGTGGCCGATGTCGCCCGCAGCGACCCCGACCGGCTGCGCCGGGCGCTGTGCGCGCTCGCCGACCTCGAGCTCGACTCCCGCGGCGGCGCGGTGGTCGGCCTGCGCCGCTCGGCGATCGCGGGGCAGGCAGAGGACACGCTCGCGCTGCGGGCGATCGAGGCGATCACCGCCTGAGGGCCGCAGGCCGCGTCAGGTCGAGGCGCCGGCGCGGATGCGTGCGGCGCGGGACTTCTTGTGGGCGCCCGTGTTGCGGTGCAGGGCGCCCCGCTTGACGGCCTTGTCGATCGTGCGCTGCAGCCGGATGTGCTCGGCGTCCGCCGTCGGCTCGTCGCCGCTCTGCACGGCCGCCTCGAGGTGCCTGAAGTAGGTCCTGATCGCCGAGGTGTACTGGCGGTTCTCCAGGCGCTCGCGCTCGGAGCGCAGGATCCGCTTCTTCTGTGAATGGATGTTGGCCATGATGAACGCCGCGTGAGCTCGCAGAAAAGGCAGGCGAGCGCGCCGCGGAGCGCCGTACTATAGCGGCCTTGTCCGGAATCGCGGGAGCCGACGAACCCCCCGGAGGACCTCCGTCGGAGCTCCCTGGCGAGGTTATAGGCATCCCCGACGGGAGCTTCGGGGAGGAATACGGCGGCATCGCTCGCCCGCAGGTCGATCCGGGCGAAGGTGGCGGAGAGGCCGGCGGCGCGGCCGGCGGCGGAGAACGGGTGGCGCGCAACACCGCGATCGTCTCGCTGGCGACGGGACTGTCCCGTGTGCTGGGCCTCGTGCGAGAGATCGTCGCGGCGAGCTTCTTCGGCACGAGCGGCGCGGCCTCGGCCTTCTCGATCGCCTTCCAGATCCCGAACCTCGTCAGCAACCTGTTCGCGAACGCGGCCCTGTCGGCCGCCTTCGTCCCGGTGTTCACCGACCTGCTGCAGCAGGGACGAAAGAAAGAGGCATTCCGGCTGGCCTCGACCCTGTTCTGGATCATCCTGATCGTCCTCGGCGCGATCACCGCGTTCTTCATCCTCGCCGCGGGGGTGATCATGCCGCTGTTCACCGGGAGCACCTTCACGGCGGAGCTCGACCAGCTGACCGCCGGTCTCTCCCAGGTTCTGTTCCCGGTCGTGCTGCTCCTCGGCCTGAACGGCCTGTTCGTGGGGATCCTTCAGTCCTACGAACACTTCACGATCCCGGCGATCTCGCCGGCGGTGTGGAACGTCGTGATCATCGTCCTGCTGGTCGTGCTGCGCCCGCACTTCCACGGAAACGACCAGCTCTACGCGTACGCGATCGCGATCCTCGTGGCCACCTTCGTGCAGCTGCTGATGGCCGTCGGAGCGCTCGGGCGCATCGACTTTCGCCTGCAGTTCTCCGTCGACTGGCACGATCCCCGCATCAGACAGGTCTTCACGCTGATGCTGCCCGTGACGATCGGGCTCGGGATCGTGAACCTCGACCAGCTGATCAACACGGTGTTCGGCTCGCTCGTCTCCCAGGAAGCGCCCCGGGCGATCGACAACGCCTTCCGCATCTACATGCTGCCGCAGGGCCTGTTCAGCGTCGCTGTCGCGACCGTGCTGTTCCCGACCCTCAGCCGGATGGCCGCGAGGCGCGATGTGAGCGACATGCGCCGCGTCATCGGGATCGGCATGCGCCAGATCAACCTGCTGCTGATTCCCGCCTCGGTGTTCATCCTCGTGCTGACCACCCCGATCGTGCGGCTCGTCTTCGAACGGGGCCACTTCAACTCCCGCTCGACAGAACTCGTCTCGATCGCGTTGTTCTGGTTCGCCTTCAGCCTCCCGTTCGGCGGGCTGAACCTGCTGCTGACGCGCGTGTTCTTCGCAGTGCAGAGGCCGTGGATCCCGACTCGCCTGGCGGCGTTGAACATCATCATCGACGTCATCATCTCGATCGGCCTGTACAAGCCGTTGGGGATCGCCGGACTGATAATCGGCACGGTCGCGGCCAACGCCGTGATGGCCGCGCTGCAGTTTCATCGCCTGCGAATCGGCTTCAACGGTCATCTGGAAGGCACCCAGACGACGATGATCACGGCCCGCATCGTCGTGGCATCGGCACTGCTGGCGGGCGTCTCATGGGTGGTGTGGCGCGTGCTCGATGCCCTGCTGGGGACGTCGTTGCCCGCCGAGATCGTGAGCGTCGGAGGGGCGGGGCTGGCCGGCGCGCTGGTCTACATGCGAGCCGTGCTGGCGATGCGCGTGCCCGAGGCCCACCAGGTGAGCCGTCTGATCCGCACGCAGCTGGGGCGGGCCTAGTGTCACTGGAGGGGCGCGCGGGACCTCCCCCGCCTTGAAATGCGGCCGGGCGAGCCATAGGCCCGCCCGGTTCCGCCCGGTCATGGATCACCGCTGAACTACTACGTCCCAGGACTTTGTGTCATGCCTGGGCGACTTGACACTCCCGACCACCGGGACGGGCCGCCACGCTTTCGCCTGGCGCGGAGCCCGGTTGAATCCAGAGGATTCCGGTCGAGTGGGCGATCCGCCGGACCATCCAGGCTAGCGGGTCGCGCGCCGCCCGGGAGCCCAGCCCCTTCTAGAGTGCCCGACTATGGAGCAGTCGCACATCCGCAACTTCTCGATCATCGCGCACATCGACCACGGCAAGTCGACGCTGGCCGACCGCATCCTCGAGCTGACCAACGCCGTGGCCGCCCGGGAGATGCGCGCGCAGGTGCTCGACTCGATGGACCTCGAGCGCGAGCGCGGCATCACGATCAAGGCTCAGGCGGTGCGGGTGTTCTTCAAGGCGCGCGACGGCGAGACCTACCAGCTGCATCTGATCGACACGCCGGGACACGTGGACTTCACCTACGAGGTGTCCCGCTCGCTGGCCGCATGCGAGGGCGCACTGCTCGTCGTGGACGCCTCCCAGGGGGTCGAGGCGCAGACGGTCGCCAACACCTACCTCGCCGTGGAGGCGGGCCTCGAGCTGATCCCCTGCCTGAACAAGATCGACCTGCCCGGCGCCGAGCCCGAGCAGGTGGCGGGCCAGGTGAGTGAGCTGATCGGCGAGCCTCCGGAGTCGATCCTGCGGATCAGCGGCAAGACCGGCGAGGGCGTCTCGGAGGTGCTCGAGGAGCTGATCGCCCGCGTGCCGCCCCCGTCCGGAGATCCCGACGGTCCGCCCCGGGCGTTGATCTTCGACTCGGAGTTCGACCAGTACCGGGGGGTGATCGCCTACATCAGGGTCGTGGACGGAGTGTTCCGCAAGGGCGAGGCGATCCGCGCGATGGCGACAGGCACGCAGGCGGAGATCGACGACATCGGCTTCTTCTCGCCGCGCATGCTGCCCACCGACCAGCTCGCCGCCGGCGAGGTCGGCTACCTGATCACCGGTCTGAAGGACGTCACGCTGCTGCGGGTGGGGGACACCCTGACGACGCGAGCCGGGGCCGGCGGGATGGCGACAGAGGCGCTGCCGGGTTATCGCGAGGTCAAGCCGATGGTGTTCTGCGGGCTGTTCCCCATCGACTCCGACCGCTATCCGGACCTGCGCGACGCGCTCGAGAAGCTGACGCTCAACGACGCCGCGCTGTCGTGGGAGCCCGAGACCTCCGACGCGCTCGGGTTCGGCTTTCGCTGCGGCTTTCTCGGCCTGTTGCACATGGACATCGTGCGCGAGCGCCTCGAGCGCGAGTACGACCTCGAGCTGCTCGCCACGATGCCCTCGGTGGAGTTCGACCTGACGCTGACAGGCGGGGAGGAGCTCGAGGTGCACAACCCCTCAGACATGCCCGACCCCGGAACGATCGCCGAGATCCGCGAGCCCTTCATCCGGGCGTCGATCGTGGCGCCGAAAGAGTTCGTCGGCGCCGTGATGGAGCTCTGTCAGGAGCGCCGCGGGGAGCACGTCGGCATGCACTACCTCTCGCCCGAGCGGGTGCAGTTGACCTACGAGCTTCCGCTGGCGGAAATCGTCCTTGACTTCTTCGATCAGCTGAAGTCGCGCACGAAGGGATACGCGTCGCTCGACTACGAGCTGAGCGCCACCAGGCCGTCGGACCTCGTGCGGCTCGACGTGCTGCTCGCGGGCGATCAGGTGGATGCGCTGTCGATGGTCGTGCACCGCGAGAAGGCGTATGAGATCGGGCGCACGCTCACCGAGAAGCTCCGCAAGCGGATCCCGCGCCAGCAGTACGACGTGCCCATCCAGGCGGCCATCGGGTCGCACGTGATCGCGCGCGAGACCGTGAAGGCCTACCGCAAGGACGTGATCGCGAAGTGCTACGGCGGGGACATCACCCGCAAGAAAAAGCTGCTCGAGAAGCAGAAGGAGGGCAAGAAGCGAATGAAGCAGGTCGGTCGCATCGAGGTTCCCCAGGAGGCCTTCCTGGCGGTGCTCGAGCTGGGCGAGGAGTAGCCGCAGCCGTGCGGGCCGGCGGTGCGGCGCAGGAGGATAGAGTGATGCGAGTGCTGTTCGTCTGCCTCGGCAACATCTGCCGCTCGCCGACCGCCGAGGGTGTGATGCGCGCGCTCGTGCGCGACGCGGGGATCGAGGAGACGATCGAGGTCGACTCGGCCGGCACCGGCTCCTGGCACGTCGGGAGCGCCCCGGATCCGCGCGCGGTGGCCGCCGCCGGCGCGCGGGGGATAGTCGTGGAGGGCACGGCGCGGCAGATCCGGACGGAGGACCTCGAGGAGTTCGATCTGATCCTCGCGATGGATCGCGCGAACCTGCGCGCCCTGCGCCTGCTGGCGGGCGGCACGCGGGCCGACGTGAGGCTGCTGCGCGAGTTCGACCCGGCGAGCGCGGCCGCCGCCGATCTGGACGTCCCCGATCCGTACTTCGGGCCCTCGGGCGGCTTCGAGGAGGTGCTCGATCTCTTGGACGCGGCCTGCCGGGGCCTGCTCGCGAGGATCGACGCAGGCGGTCCGCTGTGAGCCTTCCACCCGGCGCGCGCGATGTCCGGCGCGTCGGCGGGGGCGACATCAACGAGGCGTTCCGCGTCGTGCTGGCGGACGGGCGCGAGGCCTTCGTGAAGACGCGCGCCGACGCCTCGCCCGGCGAGTACGCGACCGAGGCCGCGGGGCTGCGCTGGCTGGCCGAGCCGGGGGCGCTGCGCACGCCCCGCGTGCTCGCGGTCGACGACGGCTACCTGGTGCTCGAGTGGATCGCGCCCGGCCGCCTCGACGCGGCGGGCGAGCTCGAGCTCGGCCGCGGGCTGGCCGCGACGCACGCCGCGGGCGCCCCGAGCTTCGGCGGGTTCGCCGGCGAGGGAGGGCAGTCGAGATTCGGCTCGCTTCAGCTGTCGAACGAGCCGACGGCCGACTGGCCCTCCTTCTACGCCGAGCGGCGCCTGCGCCCGCTCGCGCGACTTGCACGCGAGCGCGGCGCGCTCGGCGCCGCGGGGATCGAGGCCGTCGAGCGCGTTTGCGAGCGGCTCGGTGATCTCTCGGGTCCCGCCGAGCCACCCGCCCGGCTGCACGGCGACCTGTGGGGCGGCAACGTGATGGCCGACTCGCACGGGCGCCCCTGGCTGATCGACCCCTCGGCCTACGGCGGGCACAGGGAGGTCGATCTCGCGATGCTGAGGCTGTTCGGCGGGCCGTCCGAGCGCGCGTTCGCGAGCTATCAGGAGGTCGCGCCGCTCGCCGGGGGATGGGAGGAGCGGGTGGGGCTGTATCAGCTCCTTCCGCTGCTCGTGCACGCGCTGCTCTTCGGCGGGTCCTACCGCGGCGCGGCCGAGCGCATGGCGCTGCGTTACGGAGGCTGAGGCACCGCCGATCGCGTGTCTGTCCCGCCGCGGGCGGGCGGGTCGGAGAAGGGGGTGTGCACGCCCGAACACTTCTCGCCCGCCGGCGCCTCTACCTGCTCGCGCGGGCGGTCGTTGACCGCCACTACCACCGGCAGCTGACGCTCGCGGCCGTGGCCCGCGCGCTGTCGAGCTCGCCCCGGGAGCTGCAGCGCGCATACGCCCAGTTCGGGCAGATCACCTTCCAGGAGGATCTGAGCGCCCGGCGGATGGGCGCTGCCGCCCAGCTGCTCGTCGAGCAGCCGGCGATCGCGGTGGCGGATGTCGCGCGGCTGGTCGGCTACCGGCAGGCTCCCCACTTCGCGAGCGCCTTCCGCCGCCGCTACGGGCTCGCCCCGGCGCGCTTCCGGGCGGTCCGCCGCCGGTCGTTTCAGACCGCGGTCGGATCGGAGGCCCGCAGGCGCTCCCCGGCCTCCTCGCGCTCGGCGGACTCGACGTCCAGCGGCTCGGCGCCGGGCAGGCGCAGCCGCATGAGCGTCCCGCCGCCCGCCGCGGGCTCGGCCGTGACGCTTCCGCCCAGCTGATCGGCCACCTGACGCACGATCGCCAGCCCGAGGCCCGAGCCGGGGCGCCCACGCGCCTCGGCGCCCCGGTAGAAGCGGTCGAAGACGTGCGGCAGATCATCGGCGGAGATCCCCGGGCCGTGATCGCGGACCGTCAGCTCTCCCCGCTGCAGCCGGACCTCGACGGGCTCACCCCGAGGGCTGTACTTGACGGCGTTGTCCAGCAGGTTGCTGACGGCTCGCTCGAGCCGCGCGGGCACGCCGGCGACGACGGTCGGCTCGAGCTGCGCCTGAAGCGGCGTGGCGGGAGCGCGGCGTCGGGTGCGCTCGAGGACCTCGGCGACGACCAGGTCCAGGCGGGCCTCCTCCGCGCTCGCCTGCGGTTCCTCGCCGCGCGCGAGGTCGATCAGGTCGTTCATCAGCAGCGTGAGCTCCTCGATCTGCTCGACCACGTCGCTCAACAGGCGCCGCTGCTCCTCGGGGTCCATGTCCTGCGCCTGCTGCTGCAGGATCTCGATGTTCGTGCGCAGGCTGGTCACCGGCGTGCGCAGCTCGTGCGAGGCGTCGGCCACGAGCTGGCGCTGGGCGTGCACGGAGGCGTCGAGCGCCCTCATCGATCCCCCGAGCGCGTCGAGCATCCCGTTGAAGCTCTTCGCCAGGCGCCCGATCTCGTCTTCGCCGACCGGCTCGATCCGGCCGCTGAGGTCCTGGGTCAGGGCGACGTGCTCGGTCGCCCGCGTGAGCCGCCTGAGGGGCAGCATCGCGGCGCCGGCCACCACCAGCCCGAGCAGGGCCGCAAGCGCTACACCGCCGATGTCAAGGAGCGCGAGGATGAAGCGCAGCCGCCTCAACAGGCTGTCGACTTCAGTGAGGGGCTGGGCCAGCTGGACGACGCGGCCAGAGCCGAACGGCTGGGTGAGCACGCGCAGATGCAGCCCGTGCACGCGGGCGTCGCGGAAGAAGGGCCCGCTGCCCCGCTCGGCGAGCCTGCGCGTGTCGGCGCTCACCGGAAGCGAGACGCCCTGGGCGGAGCGCACGAGCACCTTCCCGGTCGAGTCCACCACCTGCTGGTAGCCGCGGACCTGGTCCGGTGCGGGCGGCAGGTTTCCGAACAGATCGCCGCCGGTCGCTCCCCTTGCGCTCGCAGAGCCAGGGACGAGCGGGGTCCGGTTATGGGCGGTCGCGCTCTGGACGGCGATGTCGGGGAGCTCGCCGGGGGTGGCGCCCGTGGCTCCCTTCGAGGGCGGCGCCAGCGCGCCCACGGCCAGCCCGAAGGCAACGCGGCCGCTCGCGCGGTCCGTCGGTTTGCCGCCCTGGTCGATGAGCCTCAGCAACCGGTCGGCCGTGCGGCCCCGGTTTCGCAGCTGGGAGTCGACCTGGCTGTGGAGCTGGTGGGAGGTGAGCAGGTAGGTGAGCATCGAGCCGAGCACCACCGCGATCGCGACCGCAGCGGCCGAGGCGAGGGCGATCCGCCGGCGGAAGCTCATCGGGCGGCTCGCAGCACGTATCCGACGCCGCGCACCGTGTGCAGCAGGCGCGGCTCGTCGCTGACCTCGGTCTTGCGGCGCAGGTATCCCATGTAGACGCCGAGGGAGTTCGAGGTCGCGCCGAAGTCGTACCCCCACACGTGCTCGAAGATCGCCGAGCGGGTGAGCACCTGGCGCGGATGGCGCAGGAACATCTCGAGCAGCAGGAACTCGGTGCGCGTGAGCTCCAGAAGCCGCTCGCCACGCCACGCCTGGTGGGCCAGACGGTCAAGGCGCAGGTCCTCGAACGTGAGCATCGCCTCCTGCGCGTCGTCCTCGCCGGCTCGGCGCAGCAGCGCGCGGACCCGGGCCAGCAGCTCTCGCAGCGCAAAGGGCTTGACGAGGTAGTCATCGGCGCCCGCGTCCAGGCCGGCGACGCGGTCATCGATGTCCTCGCGCGCCGTGAGCATCAGCACGGGCGTCCTGTCGCCGGCCTCGCGCATGCGCCGGCAGACCTCGAGGCCATCCACGTGGGGCATCGAGATGTCGAGGATCACGGCTTCATATGGCGCGAGGTCCAGTCGCTGGAGCGCCTCGCGCCCGTCCGCGGCCTGGGCGACCTGGTAGCGCTCGAGGGTCAGAGCCCGCAGCAGCGCGCTTTGGACCGCGGGCTCGTCGTCGACGACCAATATGCGTGGCTGCTCAGCCATTATCGAGCGACCCCGGGGGCCGATCCGCCCACCGGCCGGCGGGAGACGGTCGGAGACGGAGGCCATCTGAGGCTACCGTGACAGGTGACGCGGGCCCGCCGCTAAAGGAAAGCGAAGAGAATGCTAAGAATCGCCTGGGGAGGAGACCATCGCTGAGGAGCTGATCGTGCCCGATGAGACCGCCGGCACGCTGGCGAGTCAGTCGCGCGCGTTGCGCAACAGCATCATCAGCCTCGCCATCTTCTTCGCGCTCGTCATCGCGCTGCTGCTCAGCGTGCCGGGCCTGCGCTCGGCGGGCGAGCACATCACCGACGCGAACCTCGCCTGGGTGGCGGGCGGGGTGTGCCTCGAGGTGCTCTCGTGCGCCGGCTACGTGGTGCTGTTCGGGCTCATCTTCGGCATGCTCGACCGCCGCCTGACCTCGCGCCTTTCGCTGTCGGAGCTGGCGGTCAACTCGGTCGTCTCGGTCAGCGGCCTGGCGGGCATAGCCCTGGGGGCCTGGGTGCTGCGCAGCAAAGGGCTCTCGGTCGAGCGGATCGCCAAGCGCTCGGTGCTGCTGTTCGTGCTCACCAGCGCGGTCAACGTCGTGGCGGTGATCGCGATCGGCGTGCCGATGTGGCTCGGGCTGCTGCCCGGCTCGCAGAACCCGCTGCTCACGCTGCTGCCCGCGGGGCTCGCGTTCGCCACGATCGTCGGAACGCTCGCCCTCGCGGCCTGGGCACGCCGCAGAGCCTCGCGCATCATGTTGGAGCACGGCCGCGCCGCCGTCGCGCTGATCGCGCTCAGCGGGGGCGTGGCCGATGCACTGCGGCTGATCGCTCGTCGCGACTGGCGCCTCTTGGGCGCGGTCGCCTACTGGCTGTTCGACAACCTCGTCCTGTATGCGAGCCTCGCCGCCTTCGGCGACGCTCCGTCGGTCTGGGTGGTGTTGATGGCCTATCTGGTGGGAATGCTCGCCAACACGCTTCCGATCCCGGGCGGCTTCGTGGCGGTCGAAGGGGGGCTCGTGGGCATGCTGATCCTGTTCGGAGTCCGGCCGGCCTCGGTGGTGCTGGCGGCGGTTGTCATCTACCGGGCGATCTCCCTGTGGATTCCTGCGACGATCGGCTCGGTGGCGTTCCTCAGCCTGCGACGCGAGATCGGCCGGCCCGTGGCGCCCCCGGTCCCGGGCTAGCGGGGGGCTCCTACCCCGACAGGCTATTGGCGAGCCCGGCCGCCGCCGCGGCCTGCTGACAGGGGTGCCCCGGCAGTCGTTCCATGGCGCCGGTCAGCGCCCGGTCGGTTGCCCCGGAGAGGCCCGGACAGTAGATCGGCGGCGGCAGGGCTCCCGAGGCCGAGCCGGGCGCGTTGAGCGGCCGAAGTTCCGTGGCGGCCTGCAGCGCGTGGGCGAACGAGTCGCTGAACACGTCGATCGCCAGCCTGCCGCTGTAGAGCTCGATCGAGCGCCCTTCGTCGTAGACGGTCGCGGGAACCCCGCGGATGAGGATGTTTCGCTGGGGCCCGAGCGGGGCGTTCGAATGCAGCCGGTAGATCACCGTCGTGACCCGGAGCGGCAGCCGGCAGCTCCCGCCGCCGAAGATGCCTTTTCCGTGCACGCAATCGCCGTAGTAGACGCTCTGCCCGACGGAGCTGTTGTAGCTGTTCTGGCTGTCGACGGCGGCGAGCGGGTAGTGGTTGAAGCTCCTGCCCACCCAGTAGAGCTTGTAGTAGGGGAACGTCTGGGCTTCGGCGAGCGTCGGGGCGTCGATCGGCCGCGGATGGCCGGTCGCGCAGCCGCCCGCGCCGGCGGCCAGCAGCAGCGCGAGCAACACCGGGGCGGCGCGTGCCGCCCGGCGCAGCCCGTTGATGCGGGTTGCCGCGCTCATCGTCATCATTATCTCGGCGTGCGGACCGACCTCAGAGCTACTTCGGTGCCCGTCGCCGGTTCGGAGGGGTACACATCCACCGCGGGATTGGCGCGTGCGCCGGGGTCCGGTGGGGTAGCACGCCGGACTCCGGTGGATGTTCTGACGGAGCGCGTCAAGGGCGCGCCGTTGGCCGGTGTGGCCGCGGTCGGCGCGCTCATCGCCGTCTGGCTCTTCGCCGATCCGCGTACGCCCGACCTCGCGGCGGCGGTCTATCGGGTTGGCCTGTTCCATCAACTCGGCCTCGCGGTCTGGGACGAGCACTGGTACGCCGGTCACAACCTGCCCGGCTACAGCCTCCTGTTCCCGCCGCTGGCCTCGCTGCTCGGGCTGCGGCTGCTCGCCACCCTGTCGGTGCTCGTCTCCGCGGCGCTGTTCGAGCGTCTCGCGCTGACCGCCTACGGCCGCGCCGCGCGCTGGGGCGCCGTCTGGTTCGCCGTCGCGGCGGTCGCGGACGTGTGGATCGGAAGGGTCGCCTTCGCGCTCGGGGTGTCCTTCGCCATGGCGGCCGTGCTGGCGCTCGCCCGCGGCCGCCCGCGGCTCGCGGGCGTGATCGCGGCCCTGTGCGCGGCAGCCAGCCCCGTGGCGGGTGCCCTGCTCGCGCTGGCCGGCCTGACCTATGCGCTGCACAGGCGCTCGCCACGGGCGCTCCTCAGCCTGTCGGCGCCCGCGTGCGCCGTCATCGTGCTGCTTGCCCTGCTCGCCCCGGAGGGGGGCAAGGAGCCCTATCCGTTCGTCGGGTTCGCGGCCACGATGATCGTCGTCGCGGCGTTCCTCTGGGCGCTGCCGCCCGGCGAGTCGTTGTTGCGCCTCGGAGCCGTCGTGTATCTCCTCAGCTGCGCGCTATGCCTCGCGCTGCCGACGCCGATGGGCAGCAACATCGAGCGCTACGCGGTGCTACTGGCCGGGCCCCTGCTCCTGTGCGTGACCTTTCGCGAGCCCCGCCGCCGGGACGGCGGCCGCGGCCTGACGCCGGCGGTCGCGGCGGCGCTCTGCATCTTCGCGGTGTGGGTCGGGTGGGGTCCCGTGCGAGAGACGCTCGCGGTGGCCGGGAACGCCTCGACCAGCGCCTCCTACTACGCGCCGGTGGAGCACTTCCTGGCGACGCACTCGGGCGCCACGGCGCGGATCGAGGTTCCGCTCACTCGCTCGCACTGGGAGACGGCGCTGCTCGCACCGACCGTATCGCTCGCGCGCGGCTGGGAGAAGCAGCTGGACACCCGGTTCGACGGCGTCCTTCTGGCGCCCGGGCTCACGGCGGCGGCGTACCGAGGATGGCTGCTCGAGCAGGCGGTCACCTACGTCGCGCTGCCGGACGCTCCGCTTGATCCCTCGAGCGCGCAGGAGGGCCGGCTGATCGCCGGCGGCCTGCCATACCTGAGCGAGGTGTACGCGAGCCGGCACTGGAGGATCTACGCCGTGCACTCGCCCACGCCCGTTGCGGCCGGCCCGGGGCAGCTCGTGGCGCTCGGCCACGACTCCTTCGCCCTGCGGGCCGACTCGCCGGGAAGGTTCCTCGTTCGCGTGCATTTCAGTCGCTACCTGTCCGTCACTCGGGGCGTTGGGTGCGTTGGGCCGGCGCCGGGGGGCTGGACGTCGGTGCTCGCGCGTGCGCGCGGGGCGCTCGTCGTCGGTGCGCGCTTCTCGCTGAGCAGCGCCCTGGGCCTCCAGGGCTCCTGCGCCGCGAACGAGCTCACCCCGCGGCGCGACTAGGCGCCGGACGCGATGACAGGAGCGGCGTCTCTACGGGAGCTGCGCGTGCGGGCCCTGGGGCCGGGGATCCTCTGCGCGGCTCTGCTGTTGGGGTGCGGAGGAGGCGGCGGCCAGACGCCCGGCGGCTCGCGCTCGGGTGGGGGCTCCGGATCGGCCGCGAGCGGCGCCGGCTACCGGTGGCTGGTCCCCACCGAAGGTGAGGCGGGGACGATCGCGCACGAGAACGAACAGCCGGGTACCACCTCCTGGCGTCTGCCCGGTCCTGCGGATCTGCTGGGAGGAGCCGCCCACGGCCCGGTGGCGGGGTACGTGGCCGAGCAGGCTGTGGCTCCCGGCGAAGAGCAGCGGATCTACGTGGACGCCCCCGGCGCGCGGACCGTCACGATCGGCGTGTATCGCATGGGCTGGTACGGAGGCGCCGGCGGAAGGCTCGTGCTGCAGAGCGCGCCGCTTCGTTCGGTCAGCCAGCCGCCGTGCACCCACCGCTACCTCACCGGGCTGACCGAGTGCCGCTGGCGCGCGACGCTCTCCTTCGCTATTCCCCCGGCGCTCGTGAGCGGCGTGTATATCGCCAAGCTCACGACCTCGCGCGGCGCGCAGAGCGACTGCCTGTTCGTGGTGCGCGCCCGCCGGCCGGCGCCGCTGCTCGTGGAGATTCCTACGGCGACCTATGAGGCGTACAACGCGTGGGGTGGGGACAGCCTGTACCCGGGCGGCTCGAAGATCGTGGGTGCGACGGGCACCAGTCAGGGCGTTGAAGTGTCCTATGACCGCCCGTATGAAAGCCAGACGGGCGCTGGGCAGTTCTTCATCCGGGAGGTGGCGATCGTGCGCTTCCTGGAGCGCTACGGCTACCCGGTCTCCTACACGACGATCGACTCGATCGACCGCGAGCCCGGCCAGCTGACGGGCGCGCGGGCGCTGATCGATGCCGGGCACTCCGAGTACTGGTCCGAAGGGGACGCGCAGGCGCTGGCCCGGGCCCGCGACGCCGGGACGAGCCTCGTGTTCATCAGCTCCGACACTATGGCCTGGCGCGTCCGCTTCGCGCCGGCCGGCGGCGCCTCGAGCCAGGCCGGCGAGCCCGACCACACGATCGTCGCCTACAAGGAGCACGCGGCACGCGACCCCGATCGGTCCACGCCCTCGGGGCCGTTTCCGCTCGGCGGGGCGGATCTCGTCGGCAGCGCCTACAACGGCTGTGTCACTCCGCGGGTCGTGCAGCCCGGGCCGCCGGTGTACCGCTACTACTCGTGGGCCCCGTCGGCGCACATGCAGCCGAGCTGGTTGTTCGCCGGGACGGGGATCACCGCCTCGACGCGGATTTCCGGTGTCGTGGGCTACGAGCTCGACGAGCGCACCGCCGCCACCCCGCAGGGCACGCTGCTGGTGGGCGGGGGCGAAGGGGCGTGCATGCCCTCCGCCGAGCCGGCGCCCGCCCACGGGTCGGTGGCGGAGACCACGCTTTACACGGCGAGCTCGGGAGCGCTCGTGTTCGCCACCGGCACGCTCGGCTGGCTCTACGGGCTCTCACCCGTTCCCCAGGCCTCGCCGGATGCGCCGGCGGTCCCCGACCCGCGCGTGGTCGCGATGACGCGCAACCTGCTCGCGCGCGTGCTCGCGCGCTCCGGCTAGCATCGCCGGGCGCCGGCTACTTCGGCGCCAGGGCGTAAAGACCGGTGGTGCCCGTGAGGTAGATGCGTTCACCGTCGCTGATCACCGGGTCGAACGAGCCGGTGTCCTTCTCGAAGAGCGGCCGGCCGGTCGAGATGCCGAGCCCGTAGGTGCGGTGAGTGCCAAGATCGGCGAAATACACGATGCGCCCGACGATCGTCGCCGACCCCGAGATGCGCCCGCCCGCGTCGAACTTCCAGGCGATCCGACCCGTGCGGGCGTTGAGCGCGTAGAACGTCCCGTCGTAGGAGCCGAGGTAGATGGTCGGGCCGAGGCCGGGGGCTTCCGTGACCGCGGGCGAGGCGTAGACGTAGGCGCCGGTCTGAACGGCCCAGTCGAGCCTGCCGGTGCCGGCGTCGTAGGCGTAGATCCGCCCGTCGGTGTTGCCGAGAAAGACGCGGCCGTAGATCACGGCGGGGGTCGAGTAGAAGGTCCCGCTGCCGAGTAGTGCGCCTTCCGAGCCGGCTACCCACACGCGCCGTCCCGTCTGCTCGTTGATCGCCTGAACGTGTCCGGAGTAGTCCCCGAAGTAGAGCGTGCCGTTCTTGAGCGTGGGGCTGGCCTTGACGGCTCCGGAGGCGTGGTAGGTCCAGACGACGCTTCCGTCGCTCGCATTCAGGGCGTAGACGATCCCGCTCTGGGAGCCGAAGAACAGCATGCCGTGGTCCACCAGCGGCGAGGACTCGCTGGGGCTCGGCAGACCGCGCGACCAGAGGATTGCCCCGTGGGCGTAGTCGAGCGCCACGACCCGCCCGGGGCTGCCGCCCTGGCCACTGGCGAGCACGGTGGCATACACGGTGTGGCCGACCACCGCGGGGGTGGAGGCGGACAGGACGCCGATGCGGCGCGTCCAGAAGATGTGCCCGTTGTGCTTGTTGACCGCGCGCAGCGTGCCGTCGTCGCCCAGCTGGAAGATGTGGTCGCCGTACATCACCGGCGGGAACTCGAGCAGCGTGCGGGCGTTGTGGGCCCACAGCTGGCTGAACGGGGGGCGCAGGCGTTCGGGCGCCGGGAAGAAGCGCGTGTGGTCCTTCGAGTAGCCGTAGAACGGCCAGGCGAAGCGGTCGGGCCCGCGAGCCGGCAGCGTCGGCGTCGGCTCGGGCACGAAGCGAGCGTGTGGGTGGTAGATGCTCCCGGTGCGGTGTCGCTCGTAGAGGTAGCCCGCGAGGGCAACCGCCGCGAACAGCACCACGAGCGCGGCGAGCCCTACGCGGACTCGTTTGGATCGGGGGAAGATCCGCATCGTGCGGACGCTCAGAGGCGCAGATGAGCTCGCCTCAAGCGGCGAGCTTGTCGGAGGGGGTGGTGCGGGCGGAGGCGGGGGCCTCCTCGATCGGGTCGTGCCTGCTGGTCGCTGCGCTCACTGGGTGTCCACCGTAGCGATCAGGCGCCGGCCGGGCGCCGGCGGCCCGCAGGCGCGAGCGGCGGGTCGAGCGCGCGATCAGGCGAGCGGCGTTCAGGGCGAGCAGCCACAAGCAGGCGATCGCGAGCGGTGGAAGGGTCAGCCCCGAGACGAGCGCCGGCACGTCGCGATTGCCGCTGAGCGAACCGTTGAGCGACCAGTTCCACAGCAGGTAGTCGCCGAGCGTGAGCCCGATCAGAACGGCCAATGGCCTGCGGAACACAGGCGAAACCCTAAAGGGGCGGGGGGACGAACAGTCCCGGAGGGGCAGCCAGGCGCCACAGCGACCTATGATCGCTCGCGATGGACGGCAAGCCTTCGGAATCGGAGATCTTCGCGCCCGGGCTGCTGAGCGGCCGGGTGGTGCTCGTCACCGGCGGGGGCACGGGCCTCGGGAAGGCTACGGCGCTCGAGCTGGCGCGCTGCGGCGCCGCCGTGACGATCGTTGGGCGACGCGCGGAGGTGCTGGAGGAGGCCGCGCGGGAGATCGGCGAGAGCTCGGGCGCGGCTGAGAGCGCGGGCGCGGTCGACTGGGTGGCGGGAGACGTGCGCGAGCCGGCGGAGGCGCGGACGCTCGTGGAGACGGTGCTCGAGCGGCACGGGCGGATGGACGTGCTCGTGAACAACGCGGGCGGCCAGTACTTCACGCCGGCCGAGCTGATCGCGGCGCGTGGGTGGCGGGCGGTGTGGCGGCTGAACGTGGACGGGATGCTGAACATGGTCGAGGCGGCCGTCGAGCTCGCGTTCGCGGGGGAGGGGGGCACGATCGTGAACGTCACCCTGTCCCCCCACCACGGGATGCCCGGCATGGCCCACTCCGGCGCGGCCCGCGCCTCGGTCGAGGCGCTCACGAACGAACTGGCCCTGCGCTGGGCCGAGATGGGCGTCATCGTTACCGCAGTGGCAGCGGGGCACTTCGACACCGAGGTGCTGGCCAAGTACCCGCCGGCGGTGCGCGCCGGAGTGGGGCGCTCGGTGCCGCTCCAGCGGATGGGAGAGGCCGGCGAGCACGCCTGGCTCGTCGCCCTCTTGGCCTGCCCGCTGGGCCGTGCCTTCAACGGCTCGACCGTGACCCTCGACGGGGCGCGCGACAACTGGCTCGGCGCCTGGCCGCCTCCCGGCCTGGCTGACGAGTCGGGTGCGGTGCCAAGCGAGGAGCGCCGATAAGATGGGGCTCTGCGCGGGCGAAGTGTTGTGGTTGCACAGAAGCCTTCCAAGCTTCTAGGGCGGGTTCGATTCCCGTCGCCCGCTTGTTGGGCCACGGGGAGTGGCGCAGTCTGGTAGCGCACCCGGCTGGGGGCCGGGCGGTCGCAGGTTCAAATCCTGTCTCCCCGATAGAAATGTGGTTGGATACGGGAGGCCGCTTGGGGCCTCCCGAAGCGTCGAGATCCGGCTCTGGAACTTGGGTTCCGGTGCGTCGGTCTAGTCGCGACGCGACGTTTGGGAAGGCTCGGGTTTGAGGCCGACCGCACACGGACCGCACACGCCGGGTGCATGCGACCGCACACGGCCCCCTGGTTCGGTTGCTCGTTTTCGGGGCATTGCGGAAGCGAGCCCATCACCGGTGGATAGGTTCCGACGCGCGAGACGCTCGCTTCGCCGTGGCGAAGGAGGCGTCTCCGGGCCATCGGCCGGCGCTGTCGAGACTCGTCCCAAGCGCAAGCGAGACACGGAGGCGGCGAGGCGCTCGCATCGCCCACGAGGAAGGCGTGTCGCTGTGAGTGGTCTGTGACCCTAGTGTCCTGAGTCAGAAATTCGACGGCGTTTCCCGGCGCCTGCCCGCGCCCGACGCCCGCCAACGGCGCTCACGTACCACGAGTACGCACCGCACCGCCGTCGAACGTCGCACGCAACCATGCATCCGGCAAACACTCGCCCAATTTCTGACTCAGGACACTAGCTGCCTTTAGTTGCTGCACCGCGTGACCTCGGTGCAGCAACCAGCAGAACGGAGGACCATGGACGCACGCGCACCAGTGCCCCAGAGAGCGTTGCGGGCCTGCTCCCGCGGAGCCTGACGGGATAGGAAGGAGAGGGGTGCGCAATGGCCCCCTACCCCAGTCGGATGCCTTCGGCCTCGAGCCCGCCGCCCGCAGGGAGCTTGCTCCAGCTCCGCCGCTCCCACTCTTCCTTGAGCACTTCGGCCGCGGCCTGCTCTAGGAACTCCGGCGCCGCCCACTCCTCCACGTCAAAGTCGTTCTTGATGTAGCCGTGGCTGACCATGAAGTCCTTGCCGATACCGATGCAGGTCATGTTCTGCGCGCTGAGGCTCGGGACCATGTCCACATCCTTGATGCCCTCATAGGTGTCCTCCGCGTCGAGGTAGAAGGTCTGCCGGTTGAGGATCGCTCCGGCAGCGCGCTTGTGCTCATTCGCCCAGCGACCGACCTTGACCATCGCCCTCATGTAGGCGAGGACCAGCTCGGGGTGCTCGTCGGCCATCACATCGGTGCACGTAATGACGGCGGGCGTGTTTGCCACCTGCACGGTGTAGTCGGGATACCGTGAGAGGTCCTCGATCATCTTGATCCGGCCTGTGGCTTCCTGCAGGTGCTGGAAGACCTTGCTCTGGGTGTAGATCGCATCGACCTTGCCCTCCAGGAGCGCCGTCTCGAGTGGCCGGAACGCTAGGTCGTGCTTGTGGTCGCGCCGCATCCACAGCTCGGACGGGTTGTTCATGGTGACCTGGAGCATCTCCGGCTTGTCGTACCAGTCGTCTGGGTACGGGAACTCCACGATCTCCACGTCGTCCGTCGTCATGCCGTTCAGCATCAGCATGTTCTCGATGCCCATGTGCTCCTGGATGCGCCACCAGTCGTTCTTGATCGTGTTCAGGCTCTTGGAGAGGCCGATCTTCTTGCCCTTCAAGTCCTCCATGCGGAAGATCACATCGCGGGCCCGGACTGCCATGCAGCCGCCCTCATACACCCACGTCGCTCCGAGGAGCTTCGTCCGGCGGATGTCGGCGTGCACGTGGATCGGCGGGTACAGCCCGCCGAAGCGGATCAGGTTGTCGAGGTTGTGGATGTAGTGCGGGTACCAGTTGTTCTCGGGAGCGTGGCGGAAGTAGGCGTACTCCACGCCGATCTTCTTGTACTCCTCCCGGCACCACCCGAGCTCCTGGTCGACGTTGTTCGTCGACACCATCGGACAGTTCGTGAACCAGACCTCGTCCCAACTCAGAGGGACCGTGGTCGAGATGCGCTCGCTCATCGCAATGCCTTTCGTCTCGTAAGAAGGGTTCCTCAGCGGCGAATCAAATGCCGGAGTACTCGTGCTCGTTCAGGGGCAGGTCCGCCTCCGTCCAGCCCTTCAGGCCGTCCTCGAGGATCGCCACGTTCCCGTAGCCCATCGCCTTGAGCGTCGCCGCCGCGAGCGACGCTCGCGCGCCGGAGGCGCAGATCACGATCACGCGCCCGTCCGGGTCGAGCTGCTGCTTGTGGCGCGGGCTCGCCGGATCGGCGAAGAACTCTAGGAGCCCTCGCGGCGCGGGAACGGAGCCCTCGATGTGGCCATGCTGCCACTCCTCAGGCTCGCGCACATCGAGGAACACAGCCCGGTCAGAGGAGAGCTCTCCGGCGGCGTCCTTCGGCGCAACCGTACCGACCTGCGCGCGCGCCTCCTGGATCATCTCCATCGAGGTCTTGCTCATCGATACTCCTTCCGCAATCGGGTCTCACCTCTAACGTGTACGACTGTACAAGATGGTCCCAGGTGGCGTCATCGGGGAAAACCCTGACCCCCGTCTGCGGTTTGTACGCTCACTGCGAGCATGGCGTGGGGTCCGGCGGCGACGGCCAGGGCGTCGCTCCGAGACGGCGCGCTGAGCGGGCGAGCTCGGCTCGCAACGTCTCAAGCGGGAAATCCTCGTCCAACCCACCCGCCTCGACGAGGTAGTCCTCAAAGATTCGCCAGCCGAGCGCCGCGGCCACGATCTGCGCGGCCCGCAGCCGCGCGGACCTCGGATTGAGGCCGTAGCCATCTTCCAGCGTCTTCGCCATCGCGAGCACGGGGTTGAACACCGGACGGCCGGCCACGGGCACGCCGGAGATGACGAGCGAGGCGGTCACCCGCGTCCACTTCCCCATCACCGTGTCGGGATCGAAGCCCTGGCCTGACAGCGGGTGTTCCAGCACCCGCTGCGCTATTTGCTCTGAGAGATCATCAAACACCGCCATGACAAGCGCTTCACGGTTGCCGACGTACTGGCGGATCAGGTCGAGGTGCACGTCGGCCTTCGCCGCGATGTCCCTCAGCGACACCGCGTCGACACCGCGACGGGCGAAGAGCTCCGCTGCCGCATCGAGAACCGCGCGACGCACCTCCCCTGGACCCGACGGGGACCCCTCAGGCCGACGCGGACCCGGCCGGCCGGCCACCCTATCCATGCCGTATTCGGCCGTCACAGCGAAACAGGATCGCAAGCGCGCCCGCCTGCAGTGGCCTCCCTAGCAGCCAGCGTCCAAGTTTGAGGCCACTCCCACCTGCTCGAACCGGTCGCGGCTTTGGCGAGCGCGAAGGCATCTGCCTACGTCTGTTCTAAGAGGCGTGTTGCCCAAAGTGAGTGGCGTTGCCGAAGTTCGTGTTCGTTGAGGTCGCCGCGCCCCAGCGGCGCGTAGTTCGGAGCCCAGGTCTCGACTGCGTCGTGCGAGCGAGCGACGGCCCAACGGTCCCACAGAGCCACGTCGCCGAGGGTTTGGTCGATACCGGCTTCATAGGCCGCAAGAAAGACGTCAGCAATTCGCTCGTCGAACAGGAGAACGAGATCGAGGCGGCACCAGCCGAGATCGAAGCCGCGTGGACCGCGTGCTCCACCCGACCAGTCAACGATGCCGGTGAGCGTTCCGTCACGCCAGACGACGTTTCCTGACCAGTAGTCGCCGTGGGTGAGCACCTCAGGCGAGCCGATGATCTGCGACCAGCGAGACCGAACTTCCGGTGCCAACGGACCGTCCAACTCAGCCTGAGACCCTCTGCCGTCGAACACGCTCGGCAAGCCCGCAATCCGGTCGCTTGCTCCCACGTGCACCAGAGCCAGCGCGCGGCCCAGCTCGCGCGCCCACCTCTGCGGATCACTCGGCGTGATGTCCGGCTCGCCGTCAAGCCAGCTGATCAAAGAAGTCGGGTGCTCCGACCATTGGCCGTCTAAGTCGCCGCCGAGCAGCACCGGGGCCAAACCCCCGAGCCCATCAAGAGTTCGCAACACACGCTGCTCACGGCAGGCGGCAGAGTCGGCCGTCGGGAACTGGCGGACGACCACGCTGAATGTGGGATTGTCGGTGTCGACTCTCCAGGTGTCCGCATGCTGACCGCCCTCGAGGCGTGCGACGTCCAGGATCACGGCCGACGAGCCAGCGAGGCGCCGAACTTCCTCAAGCGCCCCAGCCGAAGGCAGAACCTCAGACCGGGTCATCTCTGAGACCCTACGGCCAGCGGCGCTCAAGGGCGCGCCGGAGCCCGCTCACTGAACCAACGTCCGCCTTCTGCTTCGTGGCAGGTGTTCCCCGTTCGCCATGCCCAGGGCCGGCTTGGGGAGCTTACGGAGGAGTCGGTGCGACTCGCCGTTTCCGACGACAACCGCTCGGCATGGCGGGCGGCGGCAGCTCTCACCCTGATTGAGGACGGTCGCGCTGACGATGCGCGCGAACCTGGCACTTGCCGAGGACCTCCCGAGCATTCCCGCTGACACGGGCTGGTCGACAGCCATGCTCCTCTGGGCCGAGGTCTACACGGTGCTCCGCGACCGCGACGGGGCAGGCGCGCTCTACGAGCTATTGGAGCCCTTCTCCGGCCAGGTCGTCGTCAGCGGCCCGATGGTCTACGGGGCGATCGACTGGGCGCTCGGCACGCTGGCCAACACCATGGAGCGCCACGAGGACGCCGAGCGGCATGTCGTGGCCTCCGCCGAGATCGACGTGCGTCTCGGCGCCCCGCTGTTTCTGGCTCGCACGCGTGTCGGCCACGCCCGCACGCTCATCGCCTGCAGGAAGACCGATGACCTCGACTCCGCAAGACAGATGCCTCGAGCAGGCAGAGGACACCGCGGGGCGGCTCGGCGCGGGGCTGATCACCCGCGAAGTCGCGGAGTGCCGCGCCGAGCTCTCGGCGATAAGCAGGTAGCCGGTACAACCGACTCCGTACTCCCGGTTTGCGCATCTTGTCGAACAAGGCCAGGGCGTCTGTAGCCTGGTCAGAGATCAAGCTTCTCGCGGCGTGATCTGATCGAGTCAACCTCGGTCGCGAGCGTCGCCACCACGCTCGTGCCGGCTATGCCGCATCTCTCGAGACGTGAGGCGTCGGGACGATCCTCTCCTCGAAGACGAAGCCAGCTTCGAGCGCGCGGCGCGCAGGGCACGTTTCGGCGACGCGCTCCAAGCGCCGCCGCTGGTCGGTCGTGAGCTCGTCGGGAAGGTGCACGTCGATCGTGACGCGACGGGGGACGCTCTCGCTGTCGTAGTTGACATCGACGGCTAGCTCGCCGACATTCCAGCCTCGGCGCTCGGCGTACATCGAGATCATCGTCGCGACACACGAGGCGAGCATCGCAGCGAGGAGCTCGTGCGGCGCGGGACCCTCGTCTGTGCCACCGAGGCGCTCGGGCTCGTCGGTGACGATCACGTGGCGGCCGTTGATGTCGACCTCGTGCTTGAGCGTGTGGCCGACGCGGCGGGCAGTCGCTGTCATGCTCATCAGAGGGCCACCATTCCGTGCTTGCGCGAGGTCAGGAAGAAGCGCTCGAAGGCGACCTTGGCCCAGTGCGCCTGCGGGCCGACCATGACGTGGGCGTGCTCGCTCGTGCCCAGGACGTGATCGGCCTTGAAGATGATGCCCGTGTTGCCGGCGTCGAGGATGCAGACCGCCGCCAGGTCGGAGAGAGGCATCGACTTGGGCGGGGTGTGGTTTATATCGGCGACGATGTTGTGCGCGGCGACGCGCGCCATCGTCTCGCTCATCTGCCCGGTCTTCGGGACGCCGGCCGGGACCGGGGTCTTGGCGGGCGGTGCGATCGCGATGTCCACACCGGCGGCGAACACGTCGGGGTGCTCGGGGTGGCGGAACTCGTCGTTGATCGGAATGAAGCCCATTGGGTTCGAGAGGCCCTCGGTCTCTTTGACGGCGTCCACGCCGGTAAACGGCGGAACGATCATCGAGTAGGCGAACGGCAGCACGCGGCCGCCCTCGAGTTCCATCTCGCCGTCGCGGACCTCGGTGATGACGTTGTTGGCGATGCCCTCGATGCCGAGCTTGCCGAAGAACGCCTCCACGCGCCTGCTCGAGTCGCCGACGCCACCGAGCCCGAAGTGGCCGAGGAACGGCTCGGCCGTGACGAACGTGACCGGCGCAACATCCGCGAGCCCCGCCTTGTCGATCTGGTGCTTGACGTTCAGCAGGTACTCATAAGACGCGCCGAAGCAGGAGCCACCCTGCGCGGTGCCGATCACGACGGGCCCGGGGTCGGCGAGGAAGCGCTTCCAGGCCTCGCCGGCGAGCAGGGCGTGGTCGAGGTTGCACACCGACTGCGTATACCCGTCCTTCGGGCCGAGGCCCGCGATCTTCTCGAACGCCAGCCGCGGCCCGGTCGCGAGCATCAGCTTGTCGTAGTGGATGTCCCCGCTGTCCTCGGTCTGGACGACGCGCTTCTCTAGGTCAAAGCCGGTGGCTGCCGTGTTGTGGAACTCAATGCCCTTGCGCTCATACACCGGCGCCAGCGGGAACGTGATGTCCTCGGGCCGGCGCTTTCCGAAGGGCAGCCAGACCAGCGAGGGGATGAACGTGAAGTCCGGGCGCCGGTCGAGCACGACGACGCGATGTTGCCCGTCGAGGTGTTTGCGCAGCTCGAGCGCCGCGGTCAGCCCGGCGAAGCTGGATCCGACGACGACGACCACCTGCTGTGGACTATTGACCATGTCGTTCCTCCTCTTGGGGAGTCTTGACTCGATCGTCCCTCAGATCGCGTTGAGTGCCATCCGACGCAACTACCCGACCCGATCCGTAGCCTGTACTCATACAATGACAGTAGCATACAACGATACGGTTGTGCTATGGTGGGCAACATGAGCACTACCACGGACATTCCGCACCCCCTACCAGCGCCGCTCGTGGAGCTGATCGCAGAGCGCTTTCGCGTCCTCGGCGAGCCGATGCGCATCCGTCTGCTGGATGCGTTGCGTGAGGCTCCGGCCACCGTCCAGGAGCTTCAGCGGATGACCGGCGCATCCCAGCAAAGCGTTTCCAAGCATCTCGGCCTGCTGCTTCGCAGCGGGTTGGTGACCCGTAGCAAGGAGGGCAACTTCTCGCTCTACGCGGTTGCCGACGAGGGCGTGTTCGAGCTGTGCGAGCAGGTCTGCGGTGGCATGCGCCGCCAGCTGGACGAGCTCGACTCACTACTACCAGGAGGAGCCAACCGATGAGCGCAACCGCATGCACCCGCCCGGCACGAGAAGAAGCCGGCGCTGTTGATCAGCGCTGGCCGCTTGAGCGCGTGCTGTTCGCGCTCGCCGGCAGCATGACGCTGCTCAGCGCTGCGCTCGCGGTGCTGATCTCTCCCTGGTTTCTGCTGCTGACCGCGTTCGTCGGCGTCAACCAGTGGCTCTACGTCCTCTTCGGCGCGTGCCCGGCGTCTCTGATTCTGCGACGCGTGTTTTCGCTGCGCTCCGTCCTCTACCCCCGCCGGGAAGCCCAGTCATGAGCACCACCACCGCGCCCCACGCTGCCAGGCCCGCTGAGCCGGCGATTCAGCACAGCACGGCCGTGGGGCCGATCGGCCGCCTCGGGCACTACACGGCGACGCATTTCCGCACCGTGGTCATCGGGTGGCTCGTGGTCGCGGTCGTGCTCGGGTTCTTCGCGCCGCGCGTCGAGCAGGCGCTGTCAGGCGCGGGCTGGGAATCAAGTGGCTCGCAGTCGGTGCAGGCCCGCAAGCTGGTCGAACGCGACTTCGCCGGCCTCGGCAGCTACGGCCTGATGACGGTCGTCTACTCGCCGACGCAGACGGTCAACGCCCCGGCCTTCAGGTCGGCAATTGCGAGGGTCGAACAGACGCTGCGTGCCGACCGGGCCGTTCGCACGGTCGTTGCGCCTGCCCCCGGGCTGTCGATCTCCCGTGACGGTCATACCGCGATCGTGCAGGCCGGCGCCGCGCGAAACCCCAACGAGATGGTCGCCGCCGCGGACAGCCTGAAGGGCACCCTGCACAAGCTCTCGACGCGCGCGGTCGTGGTCAACCTCACGGGTGCGGCCGGCATGTGGTCTGACTTCAACGCGGCCAACCGCTCGGCGATGCTCAAATCCGAGGTGATCTCCTGGCCGGTGACGCTCGGCATCATGCTGCTCGCGTTCGGCTCGCTCGTCGCCGCCGGGCTGCCGCTGATGCTCACGATGGTCGGCCTGCTTGCCGCCGCCGGCTCGCTCTACCTGGGCACCTTGATCACGCCGATCTCAATCTGGGCGATGAACTTTGCGCTGATGTTCGCTCTAGCGCTCGGCATCGACTATGCGCTGTTCATCGTGATGCGCTTCCGCGGGGCGTTCTTCGGCTCAAAGCTCACCGCCGAGGAGGCCACGGCCGTCACGATGGACACTGCCGGCAAGGCCGTCCTGTTCAGCGGCGTGACCGTGCTGATCTCGCTCACCGCGGTGATGCTCGTCCCGAGTCCGGCGTTCCGCAGCATGAGCCTTGGGATCATGCTCGCCGTAATCTTCGTGCTCGCCGCCACGCTCACGCTACTTCCCGCGGTGCTCACGAAGCTCGGTCCCAAAGTCGACAATCTCTCGTTGCCCTGGGCGCACTCAGGCGAGCATCGCTCGCCGCTGTTCGCAGCCTGGGGCGAGCGGCTGTGGCGCAACCCGCTGCGTTACGGGATCCCGGCGCTCGTGGTGTTGCTTGGGTTGGCCTACCCGGTGACGCAGCTTAAGACCTCGATGCCCTCGATCAAGGTCGTCCCGACGAGCGACTCCTCGCGCATCGGCTACAACCAGGTCCAGGCCGCGATGGGGCCCGGCGCCACCGGCCCCCTGCAGCTCGTGGCCCCGGCCTCACAGGCCGCCACGGTCGCCCGCATCGCCGCTCGCGATCCAGGTATCGCTCAGGTGCTGCCGACCCAGCCGGGCAGCGGCGGGCTTGCCCTGGTCACGGCCATCCCGCGCCAGGACCCATCCAACCCTGCCGTCGGAGCCACGATCGAGCGGCTGCGCAGCGACGTGCCCGCCGGCACGCTCCTTGGAGGCGCCGTCGCCGAAAACCACGACCTGCAACACCTGCTCTCCGCCAAGACAGCGCTGGTGATCGGGGTCGTGCTGGCCCTCGGGTTCCTGTTGCTGCTGTTCGCCCTGCAGGCGCCGCTGCTCGCCGCGGCCGGAGTCCTGACTAATCTCCTGGCCACGGGCGCGGCCTTTGGTGTCTCCAAGTGGATCTTCCAGGACGGCGCGCTTCATTCGTTGCTCGGCTTTCAGCCCCAGGGCTTCCTCGACGCGTGGGGGCCGGTGTTCTTCTTCGCGATGATCTTCGCGATCTCGATGGACTACACGATGTTCCTGCTCTCCTCGGCCAAGGAGCATTGGGACGACACTCACAGCGCCAAGGACGCGATGGTCGGCGGGGTCGCACACTCGGGGCGGGTGATCTTCGCCGCCGCTGCCGTGATGATCGCCGTGTTCTTCACCTTCGCGCTCTCCGGGCCGTTGCCGCCCAAGGAGATGGGCATCATCCTCGGGGTCGCTGTGCTGCTTGACGCGGTGCTCATCCGCCTGTTGCTTCTCCCTGTCCTGCTCCGCCTAATGGGCCGCCGGGCCTGGTACCTGCCCCGTTGGGCGCGGCGCATCCTCCCCGACGTCCGCTTCGGGCACGTCTGATGATGCGCATCCGCGGACGCGTCCCATCAATCAAGCCCGCGCGCGCGGCCGACCGCTTCTTCAGCGGAACGATCTCGCTCGTCGACGTCCGCAGCGATCGCGAGCTCAGGGCCGTCCGCGTTCCCTGTGCGACGCACATCCCGCTGCCGCAGCTTCGCCGCCGCATCGATGAGATCCGCACCGATCGACCGGTCGCCCTGCTGTGCCGCTCCGGGCACCGCAGCGCGCTCGCCACACTGATCGCCGAGCGCCACGGGCTGGACGCGATGAGCGTGACCGGCGGCATGCGCGCCTGGCTCACAGCAGGACGGCCTGCCGTGTGGCCCCGCGAGATGGCGCCCGAGATGCGCTCCACGACCCAGGCAAGTCCGGCGCTTCCGACGACTCGAGGCCGCGGGCAAGCAAGCGGCGATGAGACGAACGCCGGAGCTTGACTCGTGGTTCCCACATCAGATGTGCTCGAGCGCCTCCCGCAACGAGCGCAAGCGTGCAAGGTGCCCAAGGCGCTCGACGACGACGCGGGGATGATGCTGGTCGACGCGACGTGGGGGACGATCCAGCCAATGACGCTCGCCCCGGGCGTGCAGACCATCGGCGAGCTCGAGCTGATCGAACATATGCGCGCGGGGCGCCAACTCATCGACACACGCCTGGCGGAGTTTGTCGCCCAGGGCACTATCCCCGGTGCCGTCGCGACGGCGCACACAGAGATTGAGGATCACCTCGAAGAGCTCGACCCCGAGCGGCCGGTCGCCTTGTTCTGCAACGGCCCGCAGTGCGCCGCGACACCAGACGCAGTGCGCCGCCTACTCACCGCAGGCCGTCCGCCCGCGCTTATCCTCTACTACCGGGGTGGGATGCACGACTGGATGACGCTCGGGCTGCCGGTCGAGCTTGGCTAGCGCCAGTTACCCGGGCGCCGACTGCAGGCGGCTCCCGCTGCTAGACGCCCGCGCGCGCAACGCCGGCGATCAGCGGTCGCACGATCGGCGGCGCCTTGCGAATCCGATCGTGTTCGAGCTCCGCGATCGAGAAGCTGGCGCGCTCGATGTTCTCTAGCGTTCGGCGATTGCAATGACAGCCGTGCCCGACGCGCACCTGAACACCGTGCAGACGATCCTGCCAGCGGGAAAGCCGGGGGTCTTCCGAGCGAACGTGCTCGAGAAAGATGAGTTGGCCGCCTGGTTTCAGGACCCGGTGTATCTCGCCCAGCGCGCGCGCCTGATCATCAACCGTACACAGCACGAGCGTGGAGATCACGAAGTCAAAGCTGTCCTCCTCGAATGGGAGCTCCTCGGCGCGCGCGCCCACGACGCGTATGGGCAGCGAGTAGCCGGCCAGCTTGCGTTCGAGCCTGCGTGCCATCGACTCCTCGGGCTCGGTGATGACGAGCTCCTCGATGCCCTCCCTGTAGTAGGGGAGGTTGGCGCCCGTGCCGCCGCCGATCTCGAGCACGCTGCCCCTCGCGCGGGTGATCAGAGCCGCGCGGTGGCGACCCAGAGCCGCCTTCTCCGGCCCGGCCATGACCCGGTCATAGCCAGCCGCAAACGCCCATCCCCAGATGTTCATGCCTCCAGACTAACCAGCTATGAATCGGAATACGGCGCGCCCGGCACGGGTTCGCACGATAGTTGCGTGTTCAGCGTCATCGACCTGGCCCAACCGCATACCATGAGTGGCGGCATGGCCACGGCAGCAACGTCAATCCGCAGCCCGCGAACGTTTGCTTCGGCCGCCGAGTGGGCACGTGACGTCGTCGGCCTGGCTCAGCACAGCTCTCCGCTCGCGGCGGTCTACCTGCGCGGCCGCCTCGATGCGACGTTGCGCGAGCGCGTCATGGTCGCCGTCAGTCGTGTCAACGCCTGTGGCGGATGCACGTTTGTGCACCAGCGCTGGGCCCTGCGCGCCGGCGTGAGCGGCGAGGAGTTGGAGGCCATCGGCCTAGGCGACTTGGCCGTACTCGATGAGCGCAGCCGCGCTGCGGTCGTCTACGCGAGCGCGCTCGCGGAGGGCCGCTTTCGTCGCCCGATTGCACCTGAGATCGCGGCCGGCGCAGCGGAGCACCTGAGCGTTGATGAGATGAGCGCGATCGAGGCCGTCGCCCGGTTGATGGCCTTGGCCAATCTCTCGGTGAGCACGGCTGAGGCGATCGCTGCACGGGCTCGGCGACGTACGGTGAATGGATCGCCGCGCGAGCCCGAAAGTTCCACGCGTCCGCGCTGACGGCTGGGCTGGCATCTGCTCGGGGCGGCCTGACCACTCCTTCAGCTTTGCGAGCCGCTCAAGCTGCGCGAGCTGACTCGCTCTGAGTCAGCGGTGGTCGACTTCGAGCATCGAGCGTGAGGCGATCCCAGACCCTCCGCGCGATGGCAGGCGCCATCGTGGGCGCGCGAGACCGGCGTTAGGGTTGCGCTAGTGAAGGTCGGCGGTTATTTCTCCTTACCCGGCCTTGCGGTGCGTGACCGCTTCGCACGGGAGCAACGCTCGCGCGTGGCCATGCCGGTGGATCATCAAGTCATGGCGTTCGGTCGGCTGGTGTCGGAGTACCACGCAGCCGGCCTGTCCGGAGGGTCTATGCGTCCGGTGTATGAGGTGTGCGCGTCGGCGATCAGCAGCCTGCTGCCTGAGGGCGGCAAAGTGATCGACTTGGGCGCGGCGACAGGACGGTGCGCAGCGGTTCTTGCGGAGCATCGCCCGGACGCGCAGATCGTCGGGGTCGATCTCTCTGAGGCAATGGTTCGCTCTGGGCGTGACGCCCTCGCTGCGCAAGGTCTCTCCGCACGAGTGACAATGCGGGTGGGCGACATGCGTTCCTTTGGCGCACTTGTGCCCGACGACGTCGCCGTTGTCTCCAGCTCCTGGGCGCTCGAGAACCTACCCACACTCGACGATGTGGACCGCTGCCTAGCCGAGATCGCAGCCGTCCGCGAGCGAGCCGGCTGTGCCGTCTGGCTATTCAACTTCGCTCGTCTCAACAGCGCGCGCAGCTACCCGGCGCTACAGGGACTGGTCAACGGGGTCACGCCGCTGCTTGCTCGCAACGGTGTCACTGGGGAGGCGGCAGCGCCCACCTTCTCGGAGCTGCGGAAGCAATTAGAGACCGCGGGACTCCACGACCTCAACCACGCCGTGTTCTGGCCCTTGCCGTTTCTCCAAGCGCATTGGGCGCCCGGTCCTTCACCGGGCGACGCACACAAGCGGCTCTGGCAGCGCCTGCCGCTCCCTCTCCAATCCCGTATGGATGCCGCCGTGCTGCGCGCGGGCCTACGGCCGCTGCCCTGACGACTGCGAGATGTCGAGCGGGCTGGCCTCCTCGTCCTGCCGCACTTGCCGCCGCCGATCCCGCCTCACCGCCGCCCTGGTGCCGGGCTCCGATGCGAGCGTCTCGGCTGGCGCTCAACATACGCCCGCTCCGGACACTCTCGATAGGCCGACCCGACGGAGCCGACACGACTGCTTCCCATGGCGAAAGGAGCAGTCTCGCGAGCGCGGGACGAGACGCTCGCGGCTCGTCCTAAGCGCGAGCGTGATCGGGTCATCGAGGCGCTCGCTTTCGGTGGAAGGGAGCACTCTGGTTTGGCGGTCGTTGTCGAACACGGGCGGCTGGCCCCAAGCAGCACAGCTTGATGGGAGACGCGGGCTCCGCGCGGGGAGGCCG
>CAWERP010000020.1:0-12659 GCA_963811445.1 uncultured Solirubrobacterales bacterium | reverse complement strand
CCCCGTGTAGCGACCCCTCGCCGGCACGCAACACCAAACGGGGCTTACGGGACGCCTCGCACCGGTCAGGCAGAAGGCCCCATTCAGCGGGAGAAATGTGCATAAGGGTTGCGGTTACGGACCGGTCCCTGCCGGGCGCTGGGCGCTGACACCCCGTGCGACGCGGAACTCCGCGGCGACCTCGCGTGTAGCCGCCTCGGCTCCGAGCGGAAATACGTGAAGCGCATCCACGCGCGAGATACTGGCCAGGCCGGCCGCCAGTTCGCGCGCTAGGTCGATGCCGCCGCCGCGACTGATCTGCGCCAGGGCTCGCTGAGGAATCGCGACCCCCGGTAGCGCGCAGGCGCGCTCTGCCATGTGCGCGCTGCGGAGCAGCGCGACGCTTGCGTAGAACCGCACGTCCGCGAGGGTGTCCTCGGCGGCCGAGAGGAACGCTTCGAGGCGCCCGAGGTCGAAGATCATCTGCGACTGCACGAAGGTTGCTCCAGCGGCGATCTTGCGCCGCAGGAGCCGCAACTCCCGGTCGACGTCCTCGGCGAAGGGATTGACGACCGCCCCGACCGCCAGCGGGTGCGGGGCGCTCCATGCCGACGCGCTCGCAATGAGCTGCGTGGCGGTCATGTCGGCCACATGTTCGATGCCAGGCACCGGATCGCCCTGCATGCAGAGGACCGCCTCAGCGCCGAGCGCCGCCGCGCCCACGACCTGGGACTGCAGGGCAAGCCGGTTGCGATCGCGGCAGGAAACGTGGACGATTGTCCCCACGCCCTGCTCCCGCGCGAGCGCGACCGCAGCCAGCGGCGACATCCGCGGCTGGCCGGCGTGATTGTCGGTCAACCCGACGACGTCGACGGTGTCGGCCAGAACAGCGATCCGGTCGCTGACGCGCGCGCCATCGGCCTCGGTCGGCAGCGAGATCTCCGCGGACGTCAGGGCGGTCAGCGACACGACCGCTGAAGCCTAGCCCGTCGGTCCGTCAGGCCGACCCGCGAAAGTAAGGCTCGGCTCGGCATTCCGGCAGTTCGATTCTCCACGCGCGAAGGTGTCCAGCGATTACGACGCGAGGAAGCGCTCGATGTCCGCGGCCTCGCCGGCGAGGGCCGCGGCGGGCGCGGGCCGGCCGAACCAAGATGGCTCGGGGCGGCCCTTCGCAATCGACCAGATGCCGGTCACTGCCCCCTCGCGGAGCGCGACGGGCTTGAGCATCCCGCCGCCCTTGAGGACGTGATGATCGTGCTCGGCGGCGACAAACGGCTCGCGGGTGCGGTACCCGAGCATGAGCGTGTCGAACGCAGCGAGCAGCAGACAGGGCGGCGGATCATCGATCGGCCACACATCGGCTCCGCTCAGCGGGCGCGCGGCGTCGAGCGCCCGGCGCGCCTGCGTGATCGGCAGCGAGGACCACTTCGCGAGGTCCGTGGCGTCGCAGGGGTCGTAGCCTGCACGGTAGCGGGCCCCGAGAATCGCGAGCGCCTCGTCGTGGTCGACGGTCGGCGGTGGGTCGGCCGCGTGCAGCAGCCCGTCGATGTCGGTGACGATCAGACCCTGCGTGGAGAGCCACGGGACGAATGTGTTGATCGGACCTTGTTCGAGCGACGGGTGGCCGCGCTCAACGAGGGCGCGGAGTAGCGACGCCCGGTCGCGAGGTCGCTCAGCACACAGCTCAACGACATCCCCGCGCATGGCGTTGATCTCCTCGACTATCCCGAAGCGCTCGAAGCGAGCGCCGAACATGCGGGCGTTGCGCGCGGCCAACAGCGCGTGCAGCCACGGACGGTCGGACGCCGCGATCAGGTGGACGGTGCCGCGGACCGTCCACGTACGCAGGAGCGCCGCGGCACGAACGGCGCCGCGAGTAAGGCCCGGCACACGCGAGCGCAGCGCAAGCGCGGCAGCGCGCAGATCCTGAGCCTGGACGCCGATCACAACGCGCGCGGCTTCCTCGGCGCTCGTACATGCCGTTGCCGGCGTCAGCCGCTGCGCCGCAAGGCGGGTGCGCCGTAAGCGCTCGTCAGCGTCCATTTCCAAAAGATCCTTACAGACGAGGCGAGATCCCAGACCAGCGTGCAGACGTCCTTGCGCCGCTCCTTCTTTCACGGCAGCACGAGCATCTCGTCGCCACTAACGACGCTCTCCCAATGCGCGGAAAGCAGGCGCCGTCCGCGTAGCCAGCGAGACGCCTGGGTTGGACGACTTCCGGGCGTGTCGCCTGAGGGGAGTCGGACGCTCGCGTCTCCGCGGAACCGGCAGTGCCGGGTCGGTTGCGCAAGTGTCGTTATGTCGATGAGCGCCGCGTTGATGTGCCGCAGACCGACGCCTGCTGCGCCCACCACGCTACATTCGAAGTAATGCGTCTCCGCTTGGCGAGATTTGTGCTTTGCCTGGCCGTGCTTGCGCTCATCGCGGCCGCGCCCGCCGATGCTGCGAGGGCGCGCTATTACCTATCGCTCGGCGACTCGCTGGCACAGGGCATGCAGCCCGACGCCGCCGGGCTCACCATCAACACCGATCAGGGGTACGCCGACCAGCTGTACGCCATCGAGAAGCGGAAGCTCCCCGGCTTGAAGCTCGTCAAGCTGGGCTGCGGAGGCGAGACCACGACGAGCTTCCTCACCGGCCAGGGCAACTCGGGCGACGCACTCCTGCTCGGCTGCAATCCGGCGGGCGGCTCGCAGATGGTGGCGGCGGAGCGCTTTCTACGCGAACATCGCCGCCGCGGCGAAGTGGCGCTGCTGACACTGGACATCGGCGCCAACGACATCGACGGGTGCGAGGCCGAAGAAGCCATCGACGCAACCTGCGTGATCAGGGGCGCAGAACACATCAGCACCAACCTCCCCGTCATCATGCGCCGACTCCGTCGTGCTGCGGCACCCGGCACACCGATGGCCGCTATGACGCTGTACGACCCCTTTCTCCAGCTCGACCTGACTCACGGCGGCCATGCCGAAGCAATCGCGAGCGACGAATATGCCCGCAACGTCAATGAAGGGCTCGCGCGGCTCTACCGCGCCAGCGGGTTCCGAGTGGCACATGTCGACGTGGCCTTCCGCACCTACGACCTGTCAAGGAAGACGAGCCTGGCAGGCCAGCCCCACCCGGTGCCGGTCGCGGTCGCCGCAGTGTGCAGACTCACGTGGATGTGCGCGCGCGCTCCCGTGGGACCCAACATCCACGCCAACAAGGCGGGCTACGGCCTCATTGCACGAGCGTTCGCGACGGCGTTCGGGTCGGGGTGAGCGGCTGCGTAAGCGCGGGAACGGCTCTTCGGAGCCTCGCCCAACAGCAAGCACGGAGGCTCCTGACTCGTCGCCGTCAGTTCCGCATTTGCAGCCGAGCGAGAGCTTACGCAGACGCCGAGCACGCTGCTGGTTTGGACGATCTACAGTCGAGCCAGCGTAGGCTCGGCGGACGCTCGCACGCTGGACGAAGCAGGCGCGCTGGCTCTGGCTGCTGCCAGTACTTCGAGCAGCCCTCGCGCGCCCAACGCACCCTCTCGCATGACGCGAATCGGCGGAGTGGTGCTGGCTTTTCAAGGCGCCTGGCCTCGCTCCCTACAGGTAGCCTACGCGGCACCACACCGCAACTTTCCTCTGGGAAGTCGCTCTCAGTTAGTTCTACCGCCCAACCGAAAGGCTCAACCGAATGCCAGCTTGCTCTCGTCGTCACGCGCCGCTGAGGCGCGCGCTCATGCCGGCTCTCCTAGCTACCACTAGCTTGCTCGCCTCCGCAGGCGGCCTGATCGCCGTCCCCTCTGCGCAGGCATCGACGCTCCCCACCGTCTCGATCGCCGTCGGCAAGGCCTCTGCGACCATCACGGGGCCCCTCGAATCGGGTGGCGTCAACGTGGTCACGACTAATACCGGCGTCAAGGAAGCAAACGTCATCTTGTTTCTCCTGAAGCCTGGCGTGAGCGTAGCCCAAGCCGAAACCTTCATCAAGGAAAAGCGGGTGAAAGGCGACCCGAATAACACGGAGGGGCTCGGCTCGATCGTGTTCGATGCCGAAGCGGCTCGTGGCAAGACGCGCGAAGCGCAGACCGAACTTCAACCTGGGACCTACCTCTTGCTCGTCGGTTCGGGCGAAGGGGAAGCGGCGTTACGCGGGAACTTCGTCGTGACGGCCGCGAAATCCCCCGTAAAGCTGACGGCGCCCGAAGCCACGATCCGCACGATTGATTTCGCGTTCCGCGGCGCTAAGAAGCTGCATGTCGGCGAGCTCGTCCGCTTCGAAAACGAAGGCTTCCTTGTCCACATGGACGTCGCGGCGCCCGTGAAGAACATGAAGGCCGCCGAACAGCTCATCAAGGACCTGAAGGCGGGCAAGGAAAAGGCGGCCGAAAAGCTGATCATCGGTCCACCCGCGGGCTTCGCTGGTCCTCTCTCCAGGGGGGCGTATCAGCAGGAGACGATCACGGCGAAGCCTGGCGTCTATGTGCAGGTTTGCTTCATGCAGACACAAGACGGGCGTGACCACGCGCTGCTCGGCATGGAGCGGATCATCAAGATCGTCAAGTAGCAAGCAACGATGCCTCCAGCCCCGCCCCACTTGGGTGCGGGGCGGGGCGCGTCGCCGCGCTCCCACGCCGGGTGGATCGAGCGCACAAGGTCGAGGTTCGCAGAGGACATCGAGAGAGTGTCCCGCTCGCCCAGTGGCGAGGCGTTGCGGGCGGCGGGCCTCTCCGAGTAGGGGTCAGGTGCCGGTGTCCGGCGACCGCTACTTCGATGGCCAAAGCGGACGTCTGAGCACAGGCCACGCTCACTAGCGCAAAGGACGACCAGGAGCACGGATGCGCGTCAACGGCGAGACTGTCGCATCGTGTCGTCAAAGAGCTTTCTGGCGATGTCGATCTGGGCGACTCTGGCGCCGCGCTGGCGCCCGAGGCGTTTCTTGTTGCGCTGGTAGCGCTCGGCGTAGGCGGGGTGCCTCAGCGCGTGCATCGTTGACTCGAGCATCGCCCAGCGCAGGTACTTGGGGCCCTGCTTGCTCAGCGGGCCGCGGCGGTCCTTCTCCCCGGACTGGTGCACGCGCGGGCACAGCCCGGTGTAGCCGCACAGCTTCTTGGCCGAGGGGAAGCGGGTGATATCGCCGATCTCAGCGGCGATCGTGAACGCGAGTACCCATCCGATGCCGGGCACGCTCAGAAGCAGCGGCACGTATGGGTGCTCGGCGCCCGAGGCCCTCAGGTCGCGGTTGATCTGATCGATCTGCCGTTCGAGGTAGTCGATCAGCTGGAGGCTCGCGTCGACGGTCTGACGCCACGGATCGGGAATCTGGAGGCGCTCGAGCAGCTCGCGACCCTCCACACCGAACAGGTCGCTGACCGGACACGGATGCCCGAACGAGAGCATCGTGGAGTGGATGCGGTGCTTGAGCATCGACTTGTGCTTGACCAGGTGAAGGCGAAAGCGCGCCTGCTCGCGCTCTGAGCGGATACGCGGATCGGGCAGCCAGATCGCCGGCACCAGATCACGCTCGGAGAGCACCGCCAGGACGCGCGCGTCGATCTTGTCGGTCTTGCACGCCAGCGGCGCCAAGCCCTTGACCTTCTGCGCATCGGCGATCAGGACCTCCCAGCCGAGCTGCTCCAGCGTGTCGTGAACGAAACGGGCGCCGGTCATCGACTCGATGACCCCGCGCACGGGCGCACCATAAGCCCCGACGTGGCGCACAAGACCACGCAGGCCGTCGGCGTCAGGCGGTACGGCGAACTCCTCGACCAGCTCGCCGTGTTCAGAGAGCAGGCAGACGTCAAGACGTTTGCGACTCAGATCTAATCCAGCATGCAACATTGTGATCGGGCCTCCTCGAGGTTGGTTCTCGGTGACAAACGGAGCTTGCCACCGAGGAGGCCCTCCTTCATCGCATTCCAACGCGAGAGTGTCGAGCTCAGCTACTAGCACGCTCGCTCGCCCTCAGGAGCAGCGGTGCGTCAGCTAGAGGCGAAGAAGCTGGCCGCTCGCCGCTTCATCTCCTCCCCCGAGACACGCTCGATGCGCTGGCTCAACATCCACTGCTGACCGAACGGGTCCCGGAGGCGACCGCCGCGGTCGCCGTAGAATTGATCCGCCAACGGGTAGACCACCTCGGCGCCAGCGGCGACGGCTCGTGCCCACACTGCGTCCACGTCCTCCCAGTAGGTCGCCATGATTGCGCTGACGACCCCGTCGAGGGACTCCGGCGCGCGCGCTGGTGCGCCATCCTCGCCCTCGTCGGAGATCATCACCACGGAGTCACCGATCCGGATCTCAGCGTGGATCAGCTCACCATTGGGACCCGTGAACCGCTCACCCAACTCGATCGCCCCGAACGCGACGCGGTAGAAGTCGATCGCAGCGGCGCCGTCGCGAACCACAAGCCGCGGAGTGACGGTGTGCAGATGCTCGGGAATAGGGCTGACGGGTCTAGTTTCATCGCTTGGCACGGGAGACGCTCCTTTGGTCGTGGCGGAACGCATCTTGCCACGCTGCTGGTCGGCTTCCACCACTATCGCGAGCGGGCCGCAGCAGCGGTCGCGCGAACTCTCATGCATCGGAGCACGGACGAGTGGTCGTCGTCCAACTCAGCAGTCTCGGAGTCGACGGCCGATGCTCTCGCTGTTGTGGGAATACGGTCGTCAGCGCGCCGGACACAAGCCTCAACCCGTCTGTTCGGCTGGCGCGTCGCGCGGAGACTCACTGCGCCTAGCGCGGGGCGAGTCCGCACAAGCTCGTCGAGCGCCTGGTCGGCAATCTCGAAGCGCTCAGCTCGCCCTCGGTAGTTGCCCACTCCAATATGCGGGCTTCCCGGGTGGTCAGCATGCTCGCCGAGTCATAGCGTCCCCGTGATGGAGCTTAGAGAGCACTCGTGTTGACGGGCGGTGGGGCCGCACATCGGCCCAGGCGATGATCGGCCCAAAGACAAGCGCGCTTGTGGTGGGTGTGGGCGCCACGCTCATCCTGGCTGGACCTGGAAGCAGCAGCCCCGTGACGGCCTCGAGCGCCGTGAGCACGGCAAACCGGCTCGCCCGCGTGTCGCACCCAAGTCGGACCTGGCAGCGCCTGCCCGCTGCGCCCGTTGGCCCGACCTACCTTTCCACCAGCGTCTGGACCGGCAGCGAGATGCTGATCTTCGGCCGGGTCAGCAGGACCTATCCGGCCCGGGACTTCCCTGTGCTGGCCGCCTATCGCCCAGCCCACAGCGCCTGGCGCAGGCTCCCAGCAGGCCCGGGCCCAACCGGCGCTTCCGAGGGCTCCGAGACGGCCGTGTGGACGGGCAAGGAGATGCTCACCTGGGGCAAAACCACTGCGGCATTCACCCCGCTCACCGGACAATGGCGGACGCTTCCCGCATCGCCCATCGCCGGACGCGCCGCTCCGACGCTCGTGGTGTGGACGGGGCGTCAGATGATCGGATGGGGCGGCGGCTGCTGCGGCGAAAGCGCCGCGGACGGCGCGGCCTACACCCCGGCGACCAATTCATGGCAGAAGCTGCCCACCGGGCCGCTCGCCGGTCGCTATGCGAGCGGCGCCTGGACCGGGCGGGACCTCATCATCGCCGGCGGGTCGAGCGCCGAAGGGAAGTTCTTCGCGGACGGCGCGGCCTACACCCCGGCGACCAATTCATGGCGGCGGATCGCGAACCTCCCGGTGCCCCTGATCGAGGATGTCGCGGTCTGGGATGGCCACGAGGTGCTGCTTGTCGGCGGCGGAACCCCCGGGGGGGGCGGGCTGCGCCTGGTCACCGAGGGCTTCGCCTACAACCCTGCGACAAACCGCTGGCGGCGGCTCCCTTCAATGGGGCAGGGGCGCGTCGGACAAGTCGCCCTCTGGACCGGACGCCAGTTGCTGGTGTGGGGCGGGGAGACGTCGCGGGCCGGTGTCAGGGTTGCGCCACCACGCGGAGTTGCCTACGACCCGGCGCACAGTCGATGGTCGGCGCTGCCTATCTCACCGCTCCGCGGCAGAGTCTCGCCAACCGCGGTCTGGACCGGACGCCAGATGATCGTCTGGGGCGGTCGGTCGATCGGGAATGCGACGCCCCACTCGTTCAGCGACGGAGCTGCGTATACACCGTGAATGGTGGTTCATTGCGTGAGTGGGTGTGGAGTCGCGGTGACGATCTCTTGTGCCGGTAACCGGCCGAGCCCTCGTCTGCTGGCGTCGAGGCGGTGCTGTGCGAGATGGGGGGCGCGACGCCGCGTTCCGATAACGGCGGGGCCCTCGCCCATGACCACCACTCGTCCGACTGGCCACGCGCTCTCACTTGCGCATTCGGCGGGATTGCGACAGTGTCGACGGCATCGGATGTCAGTAGTGCAACGGACGAGCCGCAGGCGTACCTGCGTAGGGTCGGCACACGCTCGCTTACGCGGCGCGAAGCAGGAGTGTTTCCCCGCCGTTTCTCAGGCATGGTCCTCGTCCTTACGACGGCGCGTGCGCCGCGTGCCGGCGGTTCCGCACTCGTGGCAAAGCGGCGGCGCGACATCCCGCTCGGCCGCTCTAGCAACGTAAGACACGATAATGAGAGTGTGGGAGCGCTGCTGCAGCGACTGGGAGTGGAAATGCCTGTGGTACAAGCTGGCATGGGCGGTGGACTGGCTGGACATCAGCTCGCCGCAGTGGTCTCTGAGGCCGGCGGCCTCGGCACGATCGGAATCCTCGCACCCGACGACTTGCGTCGAGAGATCGCTGCCGCCCGGCGGCTGAGCGACAGGCCGCTGGCGGTCAACCTGCTTCTGCCATTCGCCCGCCGAGGGCACTTCGAGGCAGCTTCCGAAGCCGACGTGCTCGTCACCTTCTGGGGCGTTCCGAAACGGCGAACCTCCAAGATCTGGATTCACCAGTGCGGCTCCGTTGAGGAGGCGCTGGCGGCCCGTGGAGCCGAAGCGGATGCCGTGATCGCCCAGGGCGTCGAGGCAGGTGGCCATGTTCGCGGGACGATGCCGGCGATGGAGCTGCTGATCCGCATTCGTAAGGCGGTCTCCCACGGCTATCCGGTCCTCTCGGCAGGAGACATCGCGGATGCCTCCGACGTTGCGGCCCGCCTCGACGCTGGGGCAGAGGCGGTGGTGTGCGGCACGCGCTTCCTGATGACCGACGAGAGTGGAGCTCACGCCATCTACAAGATCCGCCTGATCGAGGCCAGAGAGACAGTCCTGACGGAGCTGTTCGGCGTGGGTTGGCCGGCCGCGCATCGAGTTCTTCCGAACGAGGCGACGGCTCGCTGGCTGGGGCGAGACCCTCGCGGTCCCGGCTGGGTACGCGCGTTTCATAGGGCCACTGCTCCGGTGCTGTCTCGAGTTCCCGTGCCGATGCAGTTTCGCCTTGCAGCGACACAGAAGCCGAGCCGGCCGATGTTCGGTCCTGCCGCGGCGACTGTCGACGGACCTCCGAACCTCATCGAGGCGGGACCGCTCTACGCGGGAGAGTGCGTCAACCGGATCAGCGACATCCGGCCCGCGAGCGAGCTCGTCCGCGAGCTAGTCCCCTAGCCGAGGTTCTGCATCTCCCAGGAGCGCGATCACGGCCGCTTTGCATGCCGAGGCCAGCGGCCCCGGCTCCCGTGGCCGCCAGCAGCCGGACGACGGGAGGCGCCGGCGACGACGAGGCCATCACGCCTACTTTGCGCCGCGAAAGCAGTCGTCTCGCCGCCCTCAGCCGGCGCGCTTGGACCTCGTCCGTTGCGGTCGCCCGGGGTGAAGTCGCTGAAACGATCGCTTCGATATCTGAGCGCAAGCCGACGCTGCGGATCGGCTCGGGCTCTACACCTCGCAGACGGCGATCGCGGGCGCGTCACGGCGCGCCTTCTCCGTCGCCGTCGGCAGCTCCCCGAGAGGGGTGTAGGTGACCCGGTCTGGGTCCAGATTGAGCGTCGCAGCATCCTCGGGTTCAAGGCGCTCCAGCAGCTCCTTCGAGGCCAGAGCCCGTCCGCCTGTGGCGCACGCCTCGATGCGCGCGCCCTCGTTGACCTCATCCCCGAGGGCCGTCACCTCGGCGCGTCCGCTTGTGGCGATCTGACCCACATAGAGGGTCGCGCCCCAGTGCAGGCCGAAGCGCAGTGTCAGATCCTCGGGGGCGAGTTCGCTGCGTGCGGCGACATCGACCATCGCCTCCCTGAGGGCGCGTGCCGCTTGGATGCATGAGCGGGCAGCGTTTGATTCCGAACCCGCTGTTTCGGCGAGGAAGAAGGCGACCACACCGTCCCCGACGTGACGTCCGACGAGTCCTCCAGCGTCGATGACGCACTGGTCTGCGGCACGCGCCATGCGCCTACCGAGCGAGAAGTAGCTGGCGGTCGAGAGCCGCCGGGCGAGCGGTGAGGACGCTTCGAGGTCCGCGAACAGGATCGCGGCGGGACGTCGCCCGGCCTTCGCGACCTTTTCCATCCGCTCGAAGTGGCCCAGATCCCCCGCACCTGCGATCGTGCCGAGCACGGCCATGCTTGCAGCCGGCTTGAAGATCAGCGCGGTTCGGCCAGCATCCATGCGCCGACACCGGCCAGCATCAGATTTATCGTCTCTACCGTGTTTGCGCCGCTGTGCCAACCCAAGCGCGCTTCGAGGGCCTCCTCCCCAAAGTAGTGCGAGCCAAGGGGTGGCGTGACACGCTCCAGCTGCCCGCCATAGCTGAGGCGCAGGTCGTCCGTTATATAGCGCCACCGCCAATCGGTGTCGACGATCTCGGCCCAGTGCCCGGCGTCGCGCAGCGCCTCCGCGATCTCGGCGAGCGCGGGATCGTCGGGCAGCCGGCATGTCTCATGACCGTCCACGGGACGCGACTCTATACGCGGGCTAATCCAAGGCGGGCACCGGCACCTATTCGACGAAGAGCGCCAAAGCGAGAATGCCCCCTTCCACCGAAAGCAGGCGCGTCGATGGTCGAGCCCGACGTGCCCCCGTGGACGAGCACCAGTCGTACCAGCGGACGCCCGGCGCACGCTCGCTTACGGCCGACGAAGCACTCGTGTCGAGCGCTCGCCGACCTCGGCCTCACACCGGACACCGGCACCTGATCCCCCTACTGGCCAGCCCCGCCGCTGCTACCGCGAGACGTACTCGTGAATGGGGAACTCCTCAATCTCGGACTGAGCCGTGCTCCCAGCCGCAGCAACAGCAGGCCCAACGCGCTCGGCTATGAAGGTGTCGAACTGCGCGCGGGAGTCCCAGAAGTCGAGTACACGCCAGCCCCCGTCCGCCGGACCGGACGCAGAAAAGATCAGGCCGTCGGGATGGTCCTCACGCGCGTTGACTGCCGCGTCGATCCGGTCGAACTCCTCCACGCCCACGCCCGGCAACTTGATGCGGATTCCTACGGCCAAGTCGTACGCCCCTCTGGTTGTGATGGACCGGGTGATCCTATGCGGCCTGCTGCGTCCACGTTCTGCCCAGAAATAAGCTCTGAGCAGCAGTCGCTTGGGAGCGACGGTCACGTGGTAGCCGGCTGGGCCGGCGTGAGGCCGTGGCGGCGCATTGTCTCGGCTAGCGCGGCGAGGTCCGGCGGGCCGCCGGCGGAGGCGGCCAACACCTCGCCCACCTCTCGGAAGTAGGCGGGTCCGAAGACGCCAGGGCTGGCGATCGCGAGGAACGTCGCATCGGTGCTACCGCTGTTCTGGAACCCGTGGACCGCTCCGCGCGGCACACATAGCGCTTCTCCGGCCCCAATTCCGATGCTCTCGCCGTCGACGGTCCAGGTCGTGGTGCCCTTGAGCCCGTAGATGGTCTCCTCGAACGCATCGTGGCTGTGCGGGGCTGGCATCCTGGCGTTCGCCGGGACGTAGCACTCAAACACGCTCACGCTGCCGTTGGAGTCGGGTCCCTCTACGAGGAAGCGGACGCCCAGCTGTCCGACGGTGATGGTCTCTGCGGTGGCTTGGCTCACGGTGGCCTCCTTTGGCGCGATGCGCCGATGAGTAACGTAGCTTGACCACCGTATACCCCGGCGATTCGCGTAGCTTCGCGACATCCTCGCGCAGCTCAGCGCCACCACGACTGCGGACCCAACACGCCTCGACGCAAAGCAAAGGCGCTCGTCGGCGATTCACGGGCACACCGGGGCCTGCAAAGGCGTCAGCCCGACGAACTCCTCAACGTTCTCCGCGACATCGACTCATTCCGCGACGCAGCAAGCCGCTCGGCGGCTGCGCGGCCCTCGTCGATGTCGGAATTGAGATAGGCCGTCAACCGCACAATCATGCCCTCAACGTATAAGAAGATCCATCCTCCCCTCACTCGAACGGCACCAGTGCTGCCAGCCGGACGGCCACCTTGGGAGATCAGGGCAAACACCACGCCGTTGCCAAGGTTGTGAGTCTCCTCCAGCTCGATCCCATACTCCTCGTAGCTGCCAATCCAATCTTCATAGAGGTCACGGATCGCGGCCTCGCCCTCGAAGGTGCTACCCATGCCCGTCGGCTCCCAGACGGCGTCAGGAGCGTAGAAGCTCATAACCGCGTCAAAGTCGCGGCGATTCACAGCCTCAAAGAGGCGATCCACAAGCTCGACCAGTTCGGGGGTCGCGGACTCCTCGGGCACCAGGCGGTGAGTATCCCGCAAATCGGCCGGAACTCTGGGCTTGCGGCGACCGCGAACGCCCCGCCGAAGGTGCGCGTCCGGAGGCCCCTGACCGCTGCTTTTCAGCCGAGCGAGGGTGCGGGGAACCTGGCCCCACGCTGCCGCTCCG
>CAWERP010000019.1:0-332246 GCA_963811445.1 uncultured Solirubrobacterales bacterium | reverse complement strand
GCCGAGCTTCGTCCGGAGGGAGTCCGCCCGGCGAGCGCTGATGGGCTCCCATCGGCGTGATGCGGGACCATGTCCACCGTGGCGGGGTTGGCGATCGTGGTGTGCAGCGAACTGGTCGAGTCGACCGCGTCGCTGGCGCGCGCGAGGGACGACTGGATGGAGCAGCAGCGCCGGGCGCACATGCAGGAGGTCGGAGGTGTGGTCGCCGCAGCTGGCGGGCGGGTCGTCAAGACGCTCGACGACCGGGCGATGGCTCTCTTCGAGAGAGCCCTGGGCGCTCTGGATGCGGCGGCTGGGATCCGGGCCTCGGTCGAGCGCCAGGAGCAAGAGGGCGTCGCGACTCACTAGGTGGTGAGCGTGAGACCAACCATGACGAGGCTCGCATTCGCGATGGCCGTTCTGGCCGTCATTGCGTTGCGCGTCGGGGCGCTGGCGGCGGGTGCCGCAGGCGCGCCCCACATACTCCACGCGACCTCCGCGACCGCTGCGCGTGGGCTTCCTCCCACCAATCTCCAGGCGCAGGGGACCTTCCAGCACCCGACTGGCCCACGGGTGCGCGTCCAGCATCTGGAGTACGTACTCAACGACGGTCTCATCTCTGTTTACGACATGGACCAGGGGCAGAAGCTGGTCAAGACGATCAGCCTGCCCCAGACCAAAGCTGGGATCAGGGGGGCGACGGTCGCTCCCGTCACGCACATGCTGTTCGTCTCCTATGGCGGAGATGGCGGGGGGCATGGCAACGGCTCGGTGCTGGCCTACGACCTCGTCGGCGAACGGGTCGTGTGGACGGTTCACCTGCACACCGGCATTGATTCCGGCGCAGTTAGCCCCGATGGCAAGCGCCTCTACATGCCAACGGGTGAGAACACCTCAAGCGGCATCTGGAACGTCCTCGATACGTCCAGCGGAGCAATCGTCGGGACGGTGAGGGGACGGGCGCCGACTCTCGCAAGCGCACTGCTGATCGGCCTGGCCGTGATCCTCGCTGCGGCGGCGATCTGGATGAGCCTGCGCCGACGCCAGTTTACGATCGTTACGTATGTCGCGATCGCGCTGATCGGCTGCGCAACTCTCTACATCGCCGGCAGTCGGACGCTGAGCTTGATCAAGGCGTTCAGGGCAGGCGTTGGGGCTCACAACACGGTGGTGTCCAACGATGGGCGCTACGTCTATCTCGGGGGTCGCAACTACAACCATCTGCAGGTCTATGACGCGACCACGGGCCATGTTCGGGGTATCGGTCCGTTACAAGGCGGCGTGCGACCGTTCACGGTCAATGGTTCGAACACGCTCGCATTCACGACCGCGACCGGATTCGACGGCTTCCAAGTCTCTAGCATCACGACGGGGAAGGTGTTATTCACGGTCTCCTTCGGGCCGGTGCCGTCCGCATTCCCTTTCTCGGCGCCCAGCCACGGCGTCTCGCTGTCACCCGACGAGAGGCAGCTTTATGTGATCGACAGCGTCCACAAAGCGGTTCGCGTCTATGACGTCTCCAAGGTATCCCAGGGCGTCGCGCCCACCCGGCTCGGGGTCATCCCGGTCAACGGGCTGAACGGCAACGAGAGCCCGTGCGCATATGACTGTGGTCAGGATGGCTGGCTGCAGCACTCCCTCGACGGTCGCTTCGTCTATGTGGGGGACTCGGGCGAGGTGATCGACACGGCAACCCGCAAAATCCTCGCCACCCTTACAACGCTCGCAAACACGAGGAAGTCCCTGGAGATCGACTGGGCCAACGGCGTTCCTATTGCTACCAGCGGACGGACAGGCGTTGGCCAGGCGGGTTGAGCGACATGCGGAGACCTCGTGCCAGCATTGCGCTTGCGCTCAATGGACGAGGACCAATCGGCCGCCTCGACGAGATCCAGAGTGCTGCTTTGCGCGAACACGAGCCTGGGCACCCTCGCGCCCTGGGCGTTGGTCACGTTTGAGCACGTTTTGAACCCGCTAACGTTGAACTATGCTCACGCAGGCAGAACGCGCGGCTGAGAAGCGCCGTGTGAAACTCGAAGATATGCAGCGCCAAGTCAAGGACGGCTCGCTGAAGATCCGAAAGATGACCGCGCAGGAGCGTAAGCGGTTTCCTCCGCGTGCGTCCAAAGGATCGCGCACGTGACGCAGTTTTTCCTCGCCGGGATCGAGTGTGGCAGCAAGGGAGCGGAGGCGGCCTATAGCGAGCTGCGCGAGCGTTCTCGGATCGCGGTCGGCTGCGCTGCGAGGCCGCGACGAATCTTCAAACTGGACTGTCGCTTCGAGGGGTGCGACTGCGAGATCGAGGTAGGCAGGCCCTTGCCTCACGGCGGCGACCTCGTGGTAGCGATACTCGACCATGGTCGCGAAGAGTCGTTTGCTGTGCATACGCTCGACGGCACGGACCCTCCGACGCGGGTCACGCGGCCGGTGTACGGGGTAACGGACTTCGCATGAGCGGTGGCGCTCAGCGAGATCGAGGCCGAATCGACGCAGAAACCCAGCCGACGATTTCGCTTAGCTGCGTGACATCCTCGCGCAGCTGAGCGTGAGCACGACTGCAGACCACCGCGCCACCTCAAGGTGTAGTCCCCAAGGCGCTCACGAGACCCCGCCCAGGTGCTCTACCAGCTGAGCTACTCTGGCGCGATCGGCGGCGACCCTCGTGTCAACTGTAACGGCGCGATCACGAGCGGTGTATTCACGGGTATGGAGCAGCCAGCCAGGGAGCAGCCAGCCAGGGAGCACGAGCTCAGCGGCGAGCCGGACCTCGACGGCTTTCGCGAGCATGCGCTGACGCGGGGCGTGAACCCGTTGCTGTACTGGACACTGCGTGCGATCCTGCTGCCCTTCTTTCTCGTGTACTTCCGCCTGCAGCGTGTGGGCCGCGAGCACCTGCCGCGCAGCGGCCCGCTCCTGCTGGCTTCAAACCACCGCAGCTTCCTCGATCCCTTTGTGATCGGCACACTGGTGCGCCGTCCCGTCTACTACATGGCCAAGCGGGAGCTGTTCGAGAAGCGCCTGCAGGCGTGGCTGCTGAACGGCCTCGGCGCGTTCCCCGTCGACCGTGGCGCCGGCGATCGGGAGGCGATCGAGACCGCCCGGGCGATCCTCGCGCGGGGAGACTGTGTGGTGCTGTTCCCCGAGGGTACCCGTGTACGCCCCGGTCCGCTGGGCGATCCGCGGCGCGGCGTGGGCCGCCTCGCCCTGCAGACCGGCGCGCCTGTGGCTCCGGTCGCGGTGATGGGCACCGAGGACGTCCGCCGAGGCTGGCGTATCCGTCCGCGCAGGGTGCACATTCGCGTTGGGCGTCCGATGTGCTTTCCGACCGTCGCGGACACCTCGCCGGCGCTTGCGACCGCTGTCACCGAGCGGATCTGGGCGTGCGTCAGCCTGCAGTGGGAGTGGCTGGGCGGCGCGGGAGCGCGGCGCGAGGAGCGTGAGCCGGCACACGGCGCGCCCGCACGGCTGAGGCGCGCCCATCAGGAGGCTCCCAGCAGTGAGAAGGCTCGCGCGGCCTGACCACCCGGGCGGGGGCGCCGACGGTCTGGCGCCGCAAGCCGGGAGAGGTACGCGGATATGGTGTGCGATGAGTGACCGAGCAAGTCAGCCAGAAGCCGAAGGCGCAGCTCGACGCGGAGTTTTCAGAGCTCTACCGTGCCCACCTGCGCGACGTCTACAGCTACGCCTACTACCGGGTGGGAGACCATCACGACGCCGAGGATCTGACCGAGCAGACGTTCCTTCAGGCGTACCGCCACTTCGAGCGCGCGCAGCGCGAATCACACGGACGGCCGATGCGGCCCTGGCTGATCCGCATCGCGCACAATCTCGCGGCGAACCTCTACAGGGACCGCTCGCGCAAGCCGGCCTCGCCGATCGACGAGACCACCCCGCTGACCGCCGTGCACACCACCGAGCAGCTGGTAGAGGGACGCGACGAGCTGAGCCGCGTGCTCGACGGCGTGCGCCGTCTGCCCGACGACCGGCGCGAGGCGCTCATCATGCGCTTCGCCCTCGGCATGGACAACCGCGAGATCGCGCGTGCGCTCGGCCGCTCCGACGGCGCCACGAAGGTTCTCATCCATCGGGCGATCAAGCAGTTGCAGGAGCTAGTGGACGTCGAGGTGGGCGATGAGTGAGGCGCTGCCCAACTTCGAGGGACTGCTGCGCGAAGCGCTCGCGCCGGTCGAGCCGCCCGAGGCGCTGGCCGAGCGCGTCGAGAGCACGCTCATGAGCATCACCGAGATGGCCGCCGACGAGCTCGAGGCGTGGGAGCTCTCCTCGATGCGCGATCCGCGCAACTGGGCGCGTCCGGCGGCGGCGCTCGTCGCCGGCGGCGCCGCCGGCACTGCGCTCGTGCTGCTGCGCGCTCGCCGGCGCGCGCAGGCCTCCTCGAGCGCTGCGAGCGGTGCGCGCCGGGCGATCTTCGATCGCTCGGCCGCCGAGCGCGCGATCCGCGATCTGGGCCGCGAGACCCGCAGGCGCTTCGGCGACCGCTGAGCGGTCCGCCCGGCGCGCGCAGAGGGGGTTCTCCGGCGATCGGCGGGAGCCTGGATAGGCTCTTGGCGGAGATGGCCAGCTGCTACCGCCACCCATCGCGCGAGACCGGCGTCTCCTGCTCCTCGTGCGGCCGGCCGATCTGCCCCGATTGCATGACGACTACCCCTGTCGGCATGCGCTGCCCGGAGTGCGCACGCGAGCGCACCAAGGTCAAGCGCCTGCGCGACGTCGCCGCGGTACCCCGTGTCACATATGCGTTGATCGCGATCAACGTCGTCGCGTTCCTCACAGAGCAGGGGCAGTTCTCGCTGTTCGGAACGAACGTCCACGGCACCGTGATCGACGAAGGCCTGCTCTACCGCGCTCCAATCGCCGAATCCCACCAGTACTGGCGGCTCCTCAGCGGTGGGTTTCTCCACGAGAACTTCATCCACCTCGGCTTCAACATGTACCTGCTCTACCTGCTCGGGACGATGCTCGAGCCGGCGATCGGCTCGCTCCGGTTCGCCGTCATCTACTTCACCGCACTCCTGGCGGGGTCCTTCGGCGCCCTGTTCGCCACTGCCGCCCCGAGCCTCGGCGCCTCCGGCGCGATCTTCGGGCTGATGGGCGCGGCCGTGATCGAGCTGCGCGCCCGTCGGATCAGCGTGATGGAGTCGGGCATCGGTGGGCTGATCGTGCTCAACCTAATCCTCAGCTTCAGCCTGAGCGGCATCTCGGTGGGGGGTCACATAGGCGGTCTGGTCGGCGGCACGCTCGCCGGACTCGCCATCCGGACCGCCGATGAACGCGGCGTGCCGGCGCTCGGGTTCGTCGCGTGCCTCCTGCTGTGCGCCGGCTACGTCTTTGCGGCGATCGCCGTGTCCGGCGTTTCCGGCACCGGCATCGCCTGAACGCACGTCTGCGTTGGTCTCAGCTGACCACGAGCGCCTGGCCGGGCGCGGCCGCGTTGGACACCTGTAGCGGGTGGAGGATCTGCGCGAGCAGCTCCAACCCGTCGGTCAGCCGCGGCCCCGGGCGGGAGAAGTAGGCCGCGGCGTTCACCGCCACCACCCGTTCGGCATCGAGCCGGGCGAGCTCGTCCGCGAAGAGGACCCCTTGCCCGCGCCGACGGCTCGATGATCTATTCTCGCGTTGCGCCCCCATGACGGTTCTCAGCGATCAGGAGATCGAACAACGTCTCGCCGGCGGTCAGTGGCGCCGGCCGGATGAGAAGATGATCGCGCGGGAGTGGAAGTTCGAGGACTTCCGGGGTGCCATCGCGTTCGTTGAGCGCGTGGCCGACGCGGCAGAGGCGGCCAACCATCATCCCGACATCCTGGTGCACGGCTGGAACAAGGTGCGCCTGGAGCTCTCGACCCACTCCGAGGGCGGCATCACCGAGGCCGACTTCGCGCTGGCCGCGCGAATCGACCAGCTGGCGTGAACGGCCTGAAGCTCATCCTCGCCGCGGTACTGATCGCGATCAACGCATTCTTCGTGATCGCCGAGTACGCGCTCGTGCGATCCCGCCGGGCGCGCCTGGAAGTCATGCGAGAGGAGGGCGCCAAAGGAGCCGGGCTCGCGCTCGACCAGCTCGGGAACATCAACGAGTACATCTCCGCCGTTCAGATCGGCGTGACGATGACCTCCATCGGCATCGGCGCCCTCGCCGAGCCCGCGCTCGCGGCGATCCTCCGAGAGCCCCTGGGCGAAGTGCTGAGCCACGGGGTCGCACTGGCGATATCCGCGGTGGTCGCCTTCCTGCTGATCGCCTCCGCTCAGCTCGTCGCGGGCGAGATGGTGCCCAAGTTCTACGCGATCGATCGCGCGGAGTCTGTGGCCCGGCGTGTCGCCCGTCCGCTGCAGTGGTTCAGCGTGCTCTTCCGCCCGTTCATCGTCGTCCTGACGGCCGTCGCCGACCGGATCCTGCGGCTGCTCGGAGTCGACATGAGCCTCGAACGCCGCGGCGGGTCCCCGGACGAGCTGAAGCGCCTGATCGCGGAGTCCCACGCGGGCGGGCACATCGATCCTGGCGAGGCGGGCATGCTCAGGGGCGTCTTCCACCTGCACGAACAGGAGGCCCGCCAGGTGATGACCCCGATCCCGGCCGTCGTAACGGTTGACATCTCCCAGGACGTCGAGACGGCCCTGCGACTGTGCATCTCCTCCGGCCACAACCGCCTGGTGGTCACCGAGGACGCGAACCCCGACCGCGTACGCGGCCTGGTCCATTCGAGCTCGCTCGCCGACCGGCTCATGCGGGAGGGGCCGCACGCGTCGCTCGAGCCGATCGTGCACGACGCGCCGATCGTGCCCGAGACCAAGGCTCTCGACGACCTGCTGGCCGAGCTGCAGCGCGAGCGCACCTCGCTGGCCGTCGTCGTCGACGAGTACGGACGTGTGGTCGGGGTCGTCACCGTCGAGGACATCGTCGAGGAGGTGGTTGGGGAGATCTCCGACGAGACCGATCCCGCCGCCGGCGAGATTCGCCGTCTGGCCAACGGCGACTGGTTCGTTCGCGGGCACGTGGCCGTGACCGACCTGGCCGACTACGGGCTGCACCTGCCTGTGGACAGCGACGCCTACAACTCGGTCGGAGGCTTCGTGTTCGCCGAGCTCGGGCGGCTGCCCCGGCGGGGGGACTCCGTGAACGCGAACGGCTTCTCGATCCGCGTTGAGTCCGTGCGCGACAACCGCATCGAGGCCGTCCGCATCCGCGAGCGCCGTCCCCCGCCACCCGGCGAGGGCCGCGAGACGCGTACCCCCTGACCGGGGACCCGCAGAAGCGGAGCGCTCGGCGTCCGCGCTCGGCGTCGCGCGCTCGGCCGTCGCGCGCTTCGCGTCGAGGAGCTCGGCCGTTGGGCGTGCTCGGCCGTTAAACAGGTCCGGCCCGCGGGGGGAGCGGACCGGACCGTGTGCACTGGGAGGAGGCGGTTGTGCGTAGCGACTTGGACGTCGCATACATGAGTATCGCCAACTCGATCAACGCTAGCTAAAAGTCCGTCTCAGTCGAGATAAATGTTCATCGCCCGCGAGAACGGCCGATCGACGAAGGTCGATGGTCCCGTTTCACTGGCCTGCCGGCGCTCGTCAGGACGGCTCCGGGTAGACATGAAACCCGCGTCCGCTCTTGCGCCCGAGCGCGCCCTGGGCGATCAGCTCCTTGATGCGCGCCGGGATCGGCTGACCGATCGTCTGGCCGATCGACTCCGAGACATCCAACCCCACGAGATCGAGCAGCGCGAGTGGTCCCATCGGGTGTCCGGCGCCGAGCCGCATGCACGTGTCGAGGTCGGCGGGGTCAAGGCCGGTCTCTTCCAGCAGGCGCACGGCGCTGAACAGGTAGGGGAACAGCAGCCGGTTGACCACGAACCCCGGCAGGTCGGGAACCTCGACGGGCGTCTTCTCGAAGGCGTCGCACAACGCGAGAGCCCGGCTCCGCGTCTCGGGGGTCGCGGCGCGCGGAAAGACCACCTCCACGAGCTTCATCATCGGCACCGGGTTGAACACGTGCAGGCCGAGGAACCGCTCGGGCCGGCCGCTCGCCTGCGCGAGCCGCTCGACCGACAGCGAGGACGTCGTGCTCGCAAGGATCGCCTCGGGCGCGAGGATCGCCCCGAGTTCGCCGAGCAGTTGCGCCTTCACCTCGTAGTCCTCGACCACCGCCTCCACCACGAACGTCGCCGCGGCGAGCGCCTCGAGCTCGGTCACGATCTGGACATGTCCCGGATCCACCTCCGCGCCCAGGCGGTCGAGGGTTCGCTCCACGCTCGCGCGCGCGCGATCCGCCGAGTCCGTGGAGCGCGCGAGCAGCAGCACCGGGCCGTGGTGGGCCGCGGTGGCCGCCAGGCCGCAGGCGATGGAGCCGCTGCCGGCTATCGCGAGGCGTTTCTTCAACTGTTCGCCCGAGCCTCTCTGGGAATTGATTGACCAGTCAATCTAAAAGGCGTGAAGCGGTAGAGTAAGGGCTGCAGGAGCCGGGCATCTTCCAGAAGCGCCCCGATCTTCCAGAAGCGCCCCGGGTTCCTCTCCATAAAAGCCGGGCAACAGACCGTAGGAGGATTCCCAAATGAGGCAACCAGAGGGTCGCGAGGTCGTGATCGTGGAGGCCGTGCGAACGCCGATCGGGCGTGGACACAAGGAGAAGGGCTACTACAAGGACACCCACCCCAATGCGCTCCTTGGCAAGTGCTACACCGAGGTGATCTCCCGCTCGGGAATCGACCCGTCAGAGGTCGAGGACGTGATCGCCGGCTGCGTGCAGCAGTTCGGCGAGCAGGGGTTCAACATCGCCCGCAACGCCTGGCTGCAGGAGGGCCTGCCCATCGAGACCCCCGGCACCACCGTTGACCGCCAGTGCGGCTCGGCTCAGCAGGCCGTCAACTTCTCCGCGGCGCTCATCGCCGCCGGCGTGCACGACGCGATGATCGGCTCCGGCGTGGAGCACATGGGACACCTGCCGTTCGCCGCGGGCATGAAGACCCAGGAGGACTTCGGCTTCGCCTTCACCCCCGAGCTGATGGCCAAGCACAACATCGTCGGCCAGGGACTGGGCGCCGAGATGATCGCCGACCAGTGGGAGATTCCCCGCTCCGAGCTCGACGAGCTCGCCGTTCGCTCGCACCGGCTGGCCCACCAGGCCACCGAGGAGGGTCGCTTCGAGCGCGAGATCGTGCCGTTCTCGGTGAACGGCGACACGTTCGTCTCCGACCAGGGCATTCGCCCGGACACCAACCTCGAGGCGCTCTCCCAGCTCAAGCCGGCGTTCAAGCCCGACGGGAAGATCACCGCCGGCAACGCCTCGCAGATCTCCGACGGAGCCGCCGCCGTGCTGCTGATGTCCGCCGAGAAGGCAAAGGCGCTGGGACTGCGCGCGCGTGCGCGAATCGTCGATCAGACGACCGTCGGCTGCGACCCCGTCAAGATGCTCGAGGGCCCGATCCCGGCGACGCGCAAAATCCTCGATCGCAACGGCATGAAGATCGACGACATCGACCTCATCGAGATCAACGAGGCCTTCGCACCGGTGATCGCAGCCTGGCGACGCGAGCACAACCCGGACATGGACCGGGTGAACGTCAACGGCGGCGCGATGGCGCTGGGGCATCCTCTCGGCTCCACAGGCGCGCGGCTGATCACGACGCTGCTGCACGAGCTCGAGCGCTCCGACAAGGAGATCGGCTTCGTCACGATGTGCTGCGGCGGCGGTCTCGGCACCGCCACGCTGATCCAGCGGGTCTGACCCTCAGCCGCTCGGCCCCCCGCCGGTCCAGTTCACGGCGACCGGCGGGAGGGCCAGCAGCGCTGCCCAGGTCGCGGCGTCTGCGCGCCCGCTCGGCGGGATGCCATGGGCCGCCTGGAAGGTGCTCAGGTCGCTCGTGGTCTGCGCGCCGAAGTTGCCGGTGGTTTCCTGCGCGGGGATCGCGCTTGCCAGGTGCTCCTGCAGCCACAGGACCTGATCGCCCCGGCTACCTTTGCCCAGTTCCGGGTAGGTGGTGTTCGGGACGACGCTCGTGAGCGGGAGAAGGGGCGCGGCCAGCGTCCTCCAGCCGCCCGCGCCGGTCTCCTGCCAGTCCCAGAAGGACAGGCCGCTCGCGCCGTAGTCGACGGCCTCCTCGCGGAAGCGCAGCAGGTCCGAGGAGGAGACGCCGCCGTAGGTCTGCCCGAGCGGGAAGATCGGCCGGCCGTAGATGCGGTTGGCGATGTAGGTGTTGGCGTAGACCGTGTCCACCGATACGCCGATGTCCTTCCAATACATCTGCGGGGCGTTGTACTGGGCTCCAGCCGGCCCGAGGAACACCGAATAGGGGAACGACGGGTGGTAGGAGACATAGGGGAACGAGGCCAGGCCAACCGGGTAGGCGGGCCCGACCTTCGCCCTCAGTTCGGCGATGTAGGTCTGCGCGGCGGCGTAGCGGCGTTCGTACTCGGCCTCGGCGTCGATCACCAGGCAGTCGGCGCCGTTGGCGACCGCCCGGGCACCCAGGCTGGCCTCACCCACGGGGTTGCTGCCGTAGACGTACTGCCAGGCGCACACCTTGATGCCGTTCGCGTGGAGTTCTGCCACGAGCTGCGAGGTGAACTGGCCCCAGTAGTTGGTGGAGCCGTCGGAGCTCTTCACGAACACTGTCGTCACGCCTGCCGCGTGGGCCTGGGCGACGAGCGAGGCGATGCTGCCGCCGTTGGACTGGCTGAGGTACCAGATCCACATGCCCTGCCCGTCGAACGCGGTCCCGCTGACCGCCCCGGTGCCGACCGGCAGGTATGGTCTCGGATGTCTCGCCGGGGGAGGGTGCAGCGCGTGTCGGAAGACGTAGATCGGTCCGTACGATCTCGTGTACCTGCCGTTGCCGAGCAGCACCATGATGTGGCCCGAGTGGGCGCTGGTCGGGACGGTCACGATCAGGCCGGTGCTCGCGTGACGGAGTCGCGAGGCGGGCGAGTTGCGGGTGATCCGCGCACCGGGGGCCCGCGGAAACGCCACAACCATGCCGGGCGCCAGTCCGATGCCGGCCAGCCGCAGCGTCCCGCCCGTGGACACCTGATGGGGATTCGTGCTGCACCTTGCCGCGGGCACGCATCTGACGCTCGTGATGCGAATCGTGCTGACCCGCGGGCTCGACGCCGTTCGCCTGGCCACGGGAGCGGCGCCGCTGGTGGTGCTCGCGCCTCCGGTCGCGGCGCCCGCGCGGCCGGGGGCGCTCGTTGAGACCGTCGTGCTGGCCGTCCCGCCGGTCGAACCACCCGCGGGCGCAGCGCCCTTGGGGGGCGCCGTTCCACCCGCGTCGGCCGCCGCAGGCTGCGGAAGGTCGCAGAAGCAGCACAGCAGCAGACCAGCGACTGCCGCGAGAAGGAGCCTGGTTCCCTTGTGGACGCCTGTGCTCGCCAAGACATTCCCCTCGGGCCGGAATCTCTCCGCGCCCGTTCGGCGGCATCGGATGTTAGCCGCTATACCTTGAAAACCGACTGGCGTGGCAGTAGTTGCGCCGTCACCCCCAGCGGAAACCCGTCGCCGAGGGCGCCGGAGCGAGCGGGCTGGACGCCAGCCCGGCTGGCGGGTCGGGCAGGTTGTAGCCCGTGGGCGCGACATCGTTCGGCGCGTCCGGGTGAAAGAGCGAGGCGAGGTACTGGATCTGGCCACGCCCGACCCCCAACTCGAACTGACCGCCGCCGTAGTTGCCGATTCCCTGCGCCGCGCAGTAGTCGTAGGCGTCGAGCAGGTCGCGCAGGCCGCCGAGCCGTGAGGGCTTGATGTTGACCATGCGCGGGGGGTAGGGCAGCGACTCGATGTCGGCGATCGAGTGGATCGGCGCGTCCCAGGAGAAGCGGTCGCGGTGAGCTGCGAGCACCGCGTCGGTCTCCGCGGTCAGCGCGGGGTCCTCGATCCACGCCTCGCCGAACGCCTCGACGACGCGCCGGTAGAGCACCGGGTCGGCCGGCTGGTCGACGATCGAGCCCGCGTACAGGCCCTTGAAGTCCACGGAGTCGACCGCCCCGGTGGCCCGCAGTTCGGCGATCAGGCGCTCGTCCCACGAGCTCGTGGGGTCGAGCTTCAGCCGCAGGCCCGGGTACAGGTCGAGCCGCCGGCGAACGGGGTCGAGCGTCGGAGGCTCCCCGAGGCGGATCGAGGCGACGAACCGCACGGGCGCCGGCTCGCGCGCGAGCGCCGCGTGAAGCGTGGTCCGAGCCTGGCCGAGCGCGAGGTCGACGGCGGCCGACTCGTACGCCCATTTGCGGTAGTGCTCGGAGGCCTCGCGCTGCGGGGCCTGCGGAAACAGCGAGAGCGCCGAGAGGTGCTCGCTGAAGGACGCGAGCGTGAAGCTACCGGCGAGCGGGAGCACGGGGCCGGCGGCCTGCAGGATGTCGTGGTCCACCGCGTCGTAGGTCACGTCCTCGCCCAAACCCTCCACTCCGGCGCCGGTCAGGCGGATGACCGTCGACTTGCGCTCGAACTCGCTGGAGACCGCGGCCTGCAGCGCATCGAGCGTGTACCCCTCGATCTGCACCGGCAGCTCTGAAAGCAGCTCCCACGTGCTCATCGCGGAGCCTTCCCGCGGCTTGCACGCCGCACGAACGCCGGCGGGCCGTGAAGGCCGCTCACGCCGAGGTCTCCTCTTCCAGGCGGCTCACCAGATCGTCGAGACGCAGCTCCTTCAACGCGTCGCTCACCGCGCTCAGCTCGCGCGCGCAGAATTCGATCAGCGTCTTTCCCTCCCCGACGAGCTCAAGCGTCTCGTTCAGGCTGGCCTCGCCCGAGTCCAGACGGCGGATGATCTCATCGATCCGTGCCGCCGCCGCCTCGTATGTCTGCGGATCGCTCCCGTCCGGCACCGATCGCTGGGTCCCGGACTCCCGAGGCTCCGCCGCCGGTGGCTCTGGAGCGCTCATCGCTTGAGGATCTTCGCCGGGACCGCTCCGTCGGCGAACCGCAGTCGCACCTCATCGGCCTCCCGGGCGCGGGCGGCGGTGGGCAGCGGCACCGCGTCTGCGGACTCGACGAGGGCGTACCCCCGCTCGAGCGTCCGCTGGGGATCGTGGCCGGACAGCGCCAGCGCGAGCCGGTCGAGCTCGCGCGGGCGCCGCCGCCGGCAGTCGAGCAGGAACGAGTCGGCCTTGCGCGCGAGCCCCGCCGCCTGCTGGGCGGCTTGGCGGCGCTCGGAGTCGATCCGCCGGTGCGAGCCCGCGCGGACCTCGCGCAGCTGCTGGTGAAGGCGCCGGCGCTGACGGTCCAGGTGCGTCGCCGGCGCCCGTGAGAGGGTGCGGAGCAGCCGCGCATGCGAGAGCACGGCGTTCCGTCCGTGATCTCGAAGCCGCGCGGCGAGCAGCGCCTGTTGAGCGCGGGCCGCCAGGCAGTCCACGCCGACGGCTGCCTCCGCGGCGTGCGTCGGAGTGGAGCAGCTCACAGCCGCGACGTCGTCCAGCAGCGTGCGGTCGGTGTGGTGGCCGACCGACGCGATCACCGGCACCCCCAGCAGGGCAACCGTGCGGCACAGCGTCTCGTCGGAGAAGCACAGCAGGTCGGCCAGCGAGCCGCCGCCGCGCGCCACGATCAGCACGTCCACCTCGCCGACCGCCGCAAGGTCCCCGAGGGCGCGGACGATCGCCGGAGCCGCGTGGCGGTCCTGCACGGGGGCGAAGCCCCACACCAGACGTCCCGCCCACCCGCGGCGGGCCAGTCCCGCGAGGATGTCGTCGCGCGCCTTGCCGGCCTCTCCGGTGATCACGCCGATCGCGCGGGGGAGAAGCGGGCGCGCGAGGTGCTTCTGGGTCTCGAGCAGTCCCTCGGCGTCGAGCTTCTTGCGCAGGCGGTCGATCCGGGCCAGCAGGTCTCCCTCGCCGGCCACCCGCAGGTCCGCGACGGTGAAGGAGAAGCCGGGCGAGGAGGTGGAGCTCCCGGGGTAGTAGTCGCAGCCGCCGCTCACCACCACCTGCATGCCCTCCGCCGGGGGTGTGTCCGCGCGAGCGACCATCGCATCCCAGTCCCGACGCCAGGCGGCGCAGGGGATCGCCCCGGTCGAGTCCCGCAGCTCGAAGTACACCCGCGCGCGGGAGGGGCGCAGGTTCACGAGCTCGCCCACGATCTGCACGCGGGCGAAGGAGCGAAGCTTCGCGCGCAGCGCGGCCGCGTACTCCCCGACCGGGAACGGGCCGGCCAGCCCGCTGCCCGGGATGCCCGCATCGGAGGGCATCGGAGACGAGGGAATCGTGGGCATCGAGTCCAGCATAGGCGCTAGCATCGACGTCGATGCGGCGCAGCGAACCCCGGCCGGTCACCTAGCGCGTGGCGAATCGCAACAAGGGTCGTCGCGGGCGCCCGCGCAAGCGCAGGCCCACCCCGGCGGCGGCCGCCCCGCGGCAGGTGGAATCGGCGCATGGAGCCTCCGCGGTCAAGGACGGGGCCCCCGAGGTCGAGCCGCCCGCCCCGCATTCGGCCCGCAAGCGCCAGCGAGCTCCCACGCGCAGTGCGGCGGCCGAGCGCGGCGGGGCGTTCCGCGACCCGCTGTCGTTCGGCGAGCGCCCTCAGGCGCCCTGGCATCCGCTGCCGCTGTCGGAGCTCTTGATCCTGGTCGGGGCGATCGCCACGGTGGTGGGTCTGCGCAGGGGCATCTCCCACGGCGGCCCCGCGCTGTTCGCCGGTCTCGCAGCGGTCCTCATCGGCACCGTCGAGGTGACGCTGCGCGAGCACCTCAGCGGATACCGCTCGCACACGATCATCCTCGCCGTGCTCGCCGTGATCGTCTTCCACTCGGCCGTCGCCCTCGGGGTGGCCGCGGTCACGCCCCCGCCCGTCGCGCTGAACGTCGCGCTGCTCGCGTTGGACGTGGCGCTCTTCGCGTTCCTGTTCAAACTGCTGCGCGCCCGCTTCCTCGACGCGCGCCGCGAGCGGATGTTCGCCGGGCGGCGCTGATCTAGGACCGCGTCAGGTGGAGGGACTCGAGCGCCGGCAGCACCCGCCCGGCGGCCTCGCCGGACGCTCCGCGGGTCTCGCCGTCCAAGCCGAGGCGTTCCAGCCGCGCGATCTCCCGCTCGCCTTCGGCGCGCGCCGGGCTGTCGGGGGGCAGGCCGGTGATCAGGTTCGCGATGCGGTTGCGAAGCTGGAGCGCGAAGTGGGGCGTGGAAGCGCCCATCAGCCGGCGCACGTCCTCGACGCCCACCTCCCGGGAGCTCTCCTTGCGAAGTATCCGGCTGGGGTCCTCGGCCTGGCTCATCTGGTGGTTCCTTCCGCTATTCGCCGGACGGGACGGTGGATTCCGAGGGGGACAGTTTGCGGGGGGTTATCTCGAGCATGGAGTCGATTTCGGCCTGGGCCAAGGCCGAGATGGCGCTCTCGTCGCCGATCAGCCAGCCGTGATTGTAGGCGCCGTGGACCGGACGGAACTGCGGCGCGCTGCCATAGGCCGGCTGAATGTCGGCGAGATACTGGGCCAGCGCCGGCGGCACCTGGGAGGCCGAGTCGAGCAGCAGAAGCGGTCCGTAGTCGCCGCTGGCGGACAGCAGCGCGGAGGCCGGGGCGTCGAGCGGCCGCGCCGCGCTCGCGAACACCAGGCCGTGGCCGGGTTCTTTGACCCCCCAGCCGAACGCTCCGTCGGTGAAGCGCGAGACGGCGATCGCGTTCTCCACCGGGTTGCCGGCGGCGCCCGCTTCCGCGATCGGCGTGACCGTGCCGAGGCGCGCGAGGCCTGCACGCGCGGCGCTCGAGACCGCCGAGGGACCGACGAGGAAGATCGCCGGTCGGCCCAGCGCGCCGAGGGCGGCGCTCGTCGCCGCCGGGACTCCGGCGGCGTCCACGAACAGGATCGGGGCCCCGCTCTCCGCCGACAGGCCCGCCGCCGGCATGTTGAGGGCCGCGGCGGCGTCGGAGGCGACCACTATCACCTCATGGGGAACGCCGCCCCGCGCGATGCCGAGCAGTTGCTCGACGTTGGCGGCCAGGCTTGCCGGATCGCTCGCAGCGGGCACGTCGCGCGTGCGCAGGCCTTCCGGCACGCCTGCGGAGGTTCCGATCCGGATCACCTGCGCCCCGCCGAGAGCCGGCGCTCCGAGCGGGCGGATCGCCTGCAGCGCCTGCGCGGTCGCAGCCGGCAGAGCGTTGCCGTCGGTGTACAGCACGGGGGCGCCCAGCCCCGTGGTCGCGAGCACCGACGCGGCCAGCGAGGCGAGCCAGTCGCGCTCGTCGACGAGCACGACCGCCTGGGGCCGGCCGGCCGTCGTGAGTCCGGGGTAGACCGCCCGCGCCACCGCGGCGGCGTCGCTTGCCGGATCGACGCCGCCGAGCCGTGTCGTGTTCTTCGTCGCGGCGGTCTGCCCGCTCGCCGACACGGTCGGCCCCGGCGGTTCGCCGCGGGAGGGCAGCTGCGCGCGTGTCTTGCCGCACCCCGCCAGAGCCGCCCCGAGTGCCACGAGCGCGAACACGGCCGCGAGCAGCCGAGGCGAGGAGGCGACGCGCATCGGGCATGACACTAGCGGGCGGACCAGAGGGGAGACCCCGCTTCACCTGCCTTTCCGAGCGCCCCACGGGCGGGCTCGCAGGTCTCCGGAGGATTCGCAGGAGCCCCGAGATCGCCCGTCTTTGCTGGGCAGGGAACCCCGTGGATCGGGTTCCTTCTGCAAGCGTCCTTGCAATTTGCTAGCGTGCCGCACAGAACGCCGAGTCCCTGACCGGGTGTCAGGGAGCGGGGGACCCAAGTTGTTGGGGCGAATCCCACGGCAGGACCGTGTGAAGCGCAGGCTCTTTCAGCGCTAGCCCGTCAGCTAACCCCGCAGGCCGACGAAAGAGGTTGTTGTCTTGCGGGTGCGAACCCTCAGCAGCGCATTCTTCTGTGGTTTGACGTTCCTGAGCATCACGAGCACGCCCGCCTTTGCGGGCGCCTCGACTGCCGCATTCGCCGGCGGGGCGTCCGCAGGCGGCACGACCCCCACGCCCACGGTGCCTGCGCGCCCGACGCGCGCCGCGGCCCCGGTGCACACGATGCCAGTCACCGCCCGCACGCCCAACCTCCTGTACAAGGGCCCTGTCTTCCAGAAGACCGCCACCGGCTCCATCGTGCCCTACCAGCCGCCCGTGCCCGCGGGCCGGGTCAGCGGCTTCACCGGCGGGGCCACCGTGGGCGGGGCCACCGCGGGCGGGGCCACCGTGGGACCGGTCGCCCCGGCCAAGCCCCAGCTTCTGGTCCCGGGCTCGCTGGCCCGCTACGTGAACGGCATCGCTGCTGCCCCGATGTCGGCGCCCGCCGCCGTGCAGCGGGTCATCTGGGCCGGCAACCAGATCATCGGGCTGCCATACATCTATGGCGGCGGCCACGCGTCCTTCGAATCCCCCGGCTATGACTGCTCGGGCACGGTCTCGTTCGCGCTGCACGGCGCGAGCCTGATCGCCACGCCCGAGGACTCCTCTGAATTCATGGTTTGGGGCTCACACGGCGTTGGGCGCTGGGTCACCATCTTCTCGAACCCCGGCCATGCGTATGTGGACATCGCAGGGCTGCGCCTCGACACGAGCGCCGCCGACGATCCCACCAACCAGCAGGGGCCGCGCTGGCGCCCGCTGCGCCCCGCCAACAGCGGCTTCACGGTCCGCCACCCGCTCGGGCTCTGAGAATCCCGACCCCCCGAGGGTCAGCTACGCTTGAGCCTGCCGGCCGGTCGCCGATCGGTCGCCCCGAAGAAAAGCAATAGGAGGATCAGATGGCCGGCTTGACCGGGCGCATGTCAACCGTCATAAAGGCGAAGGTCTCGAAGCTGATGGACCGGGCCGAAGACCCCGCCGAGACGCTGGACTACAGCTATCAGAAGCAGGTCGAACAGCTGCAGAACGTCAAGAAGGGCATCGCCGACGTGGTGACGGCCAAGAAGCGCCTGCAGATGCAGGAGACCTCTCTCCAGCAGAACGTGGTCAAGCTCGACACCCAAGCCCGCCAGGCCCTGTCCTCCGGCCAGGAGGACCTCGCAAGGACCGCGCTCGAGCGCAAGAACGTCGCCCAGACCGAGCTCCAGTCGCTCGACGGCCAGGTCGCAGAACTCGAAGAGCAGCAGCAGAAGCTGACCGACTCGGAGCAGAAACTGCGCGCCAAGATCGAGGCCTTCCGCACCAAGAAGGAGGTCATCAAGGCTCAGTACTCGGCCGCCGAGGCCCAGGTGCGGATCTCCGAGGCGGCCACCGGGGTCGGCGAGCAGATGGCGGACGTCGGCCTTGCCATGCAGCGGGCCGTGGACAAGACCGAAAACATGAAAGCCCGCGCCGACGCGGTCTCCGAGCTCGAAGCGGCGGGGACCTTCGACGACATCACCGCGCTTGGACCCGGAGAAGACGACATCGACCGCCAGCTCAAGCAGCTCTCCAGTCAGCCCGCGGTCGACGACGAGCTCGCCAAGATGAAGGGCGAAATCGGGATCGCAGACGCCGCGCCGCCGGCGGCCATCGCGACCAAGGCGCAGGAGCCGGGCCAGAGCGGCGAGGAGCCCTCCGTCGACCCCGCGCGCGAGACGCCGCGCGAAGGCGGCAAGACATGATCGTGCGCATCTCCGGCGAGGACCAGTACCTCCTGCCGGACAGTGCCCGCGAGCGCCTCAACGAGTTGGAGAACGCGGTCGTCGCGCTGGTCGAGGGTGACCGCGAAAACGGCTTCGCCGACGCCTACGGGTCGCTGCTGGACTTCGTCCGCACGACCGGCACGCGCCTGGAGGACTCCGAGCTCGAGAGCTCCGACTACATCCTTCCGCCCGCCGATCTCACGTTCGAGGAGGCCGGCAAAGAGTTCACCGGCGAGGGCCTGATCCCCGACTGACCCGCCCGCGCGCCTGCGGACCGGCTCGGCGGCAGGCTCGGGCGGGCTCGGTGGCACGCATCGCGCGAGCCTCGTGCCCGCTAGATCGGGATTCCCCAGAGGGGAAACCAGCGCTCGAGCTCCGGCTCCATCGGAAGCTCGGAGGCCATCTGCGCCTTGATCTGCAGCTCGCGCTCGGTCGAACGCTGCTGCTCGCCGCCGGCCGGAACGAACGGGTACCAGTAGCCGCGCTTGTAGTTGTAGATGAAGTAGATGCGCCTGCCGGCCCCCGCGCCGGCGCTGCCCGAGCGGTCGGTGAACGCGAACACGGCGCACAGCAGCCGCTCGCCGTGGCCGGCGGTCTCGATTGAGCCCGAGACCGCGTTGATGCCCACCGCGAGGTCTTCCACCGAGGGCGTGCTCTCGGGATTTCGCAGGATCATCCACCGGTAGCCGTAGCTGTCGTCCTCGGTGGAGACCGTCGTGCCGGTGTCGGCGCCGGTGGCCTTGACCACCTCCTCCATGTCGCGCAGCGTGGCTTCGAACTCGCTGGTGGCAAGCGCCTGGAAGACGATCGCGGCGGTTCCCACGGGGTCGATCTGATGTTCGGACTGGAGCGTGATGTAGGCCGTGGAGATCGCGAACAGGTGGTCGGGCGCGGGGCCCTTGACCGCGTGGCGGCCCGTCAGGACGTCGCGCAGGCCCATCTCTAGCGCCCCGCCGGTTCGGCCACCGCTACGCCGTGCCCTGGAGCTGGGCCTCGAGGCGGTTCAGCGCCGCCAGCCGCTGCTCGAGCGGCGGGTGGTCGGCGAAGATGTTCATCAGCGACTTCTTGGCCCTGGGGGGGATGATGAAGAACGCGCTCATTCCTTCCGCGCTGCGCAGGTCCTGGGTCGGCACCCGCTCGATCGTCCCGCTGATCTTCAGCAGCGCCGAGGCCAGGGCGCTCGGGCGACCGGTCAAGACAGCCGAGCCGCGGTCGGCGGCGAACTCGCGATAGCGGGAGAGCGCGCGCAGGAGCAGGAAGGAGAGCGCATACACGAGGATCGAGGCGATCACGATGATGAAGACGTCCTCCTCCTCTTCGCTGTTGCCGCCTCCGCCGAAGAAGAACGAGAACTGGAGGATCATCGAGGCGAGCGTCGCGAAGAAGCTCGCCAGCGTCATCACCATCACGTCGCGGTTGATCACGTGCGTCAGCTCGTGCGCCATCACGCCTTCGAGCTCGGCCGAGTCGAGCAGGTCGAGGATTCCGCGCGTCGCGCACACGGTTGTGGACTTCCGCGAGCGGCCCATCGCGAAGGCGTTGGGCATCGGGGTCTCCATCACGCACACGCGCGGCTTGGGCAGGTCGGCCTGGACGCACAGCCGCTCGATGATCCCGTGCAGCTCGGGCTCCTGGGCCGGGGAGACCTCCTTGACGCCCATCGTCGCCATCGCGATTTTGTCCGAGGCGAACAGCTGCACCAGCAGGAGCACCACCGCCACCACGATGATCACGCCCGCGCCCGCCCCGACGGCGAACAGCACCCCGAGGAACGCCACGTACACCAGCCCGAGCAGGAACATCGTGAAGAGCATCCGGGCCTGCAGGCCCGTGTCCTTGCCGAAGCTCGAAGCGCGCGTTGCCATCAACGCTGATTGTCGCAGAAGCAGCGGAGCGCCCCGCCGGCCGCTGGCAATACAGTCGAGGTGACATGCGCCCCTCAGGTGAGCTGCCATGAAGCCCGAAATCCACGTTCTGGGGATATCCATAAAGACCTTCGGCGTGGTGTTCGCCTTGGGTTTCATCGCGTCCGGCCTGGTCGTCGCGCGGCGCCTGCGCGAGCTCGGCAAGCCGGTCGACTGGGCCTATGAGATCGTCTTCGCGGCGCTCGTGGGCGGCGTTGTCGGCGCGCGCTCCTACTACCTGATCGAACACTACGACACCGTCAAGAACGACGTGGTCGGCAGTATCTTCTCGGGGTCCGGGCTGGTCTGGTACGGCGGGGCGATCGGCGGGGCGATCGGGGTGATCGCCTGGATGCGCTGGCGTCACATGCTCGAATTGAGGACGTTCGACATGTGCGCCACCGCGCTCGCGCTCGGCTATGCGATCGGGCGCATCGGCTGCCAGGTCTCGGGCGACGGCGACTACGGGATCCCCTCCAGCCTGCCCTGGGCGATGGGCTATCCGCACGGAACGGTTCCCACTCCGCACGGCGTGCGTGTCCAGCCGACCCCGATCTATGAGACCGTCGTGATGTGCCTGCTGGCCTACTTCCTGTGGCGCATACGCGACAAGGTGCGCCCGGGCGTCGTGTTCGCGCTGTTTCTGCTGCTGAGCGGACTCGAGCGGTTCCTCGTCGAGTTCATCCGCCGCAACAAGGAGGTCGTCTTCGGGCTGACCGCGCCGCAGCTCACGAGCATCGCGCTGTGCGTGATCGGGCTGGTCTGGCTCGCCGTGATGATGCGCGGCGGAGGCCTGGACGCCCTGCGCGCCTCCCCGTTGCGCCCCGCGCGCCCGGCCGAGGCCTGAGCCCGGCCGGCCTCCCGGCGGGCGCCCGCCCGGCTGGGCAGGCGATAATCACCGGCCATGGCCACCCGCACGAGTCTCTCCGACGTGTTCCCCCTCGGCAGCCGCGTCAACGAGCGCGGCCGGCTCGAGGTGGGGGGTTGCGACACGATCGAGCTTGCCCGGGAGTTCGGGACGCCCGCCTACGTCGTTGCGCAGGACGACCTGCGCGCGCGTGCCCGCGCCTTCGCGCAGGCCGGGCGCGAGACCGGTCACGAGGACGTGCGGATCGTGTTCGCGTCGAAGGCGTTCCCCTGTACGGCCGTCCTGACGCTGCTGGCGGGCGAGGGTCTGTGGTGCGATGTGGCCTCCGGCGGCGAGCTGCACCTTGCCCTCGCAGCGGGCTACCGCCCCGAGCAGATCGTGCTCCACGGCAACGCCAAGTCGGAAGCCGAGCTGCGAATGGCGCTCGAGGAGCGCGTGGGGCTGATCGTGATTGACAACTTCGACGAGATAGACAGGCTGGAGCGGCTGCTGGGCGAGAGCGCGCGCGCCGGCGGCGCGGGCCCGGGGGCACGGACGGTCCGGTCGGAGGATGCTGCCACGGCCGCCGCACGCCCTGGCCAGGCTGTGCTGGTGCGCGTGACGCCCGACGTGCGGGGGCAGACGCACGAGAAGATCTCCACCGGGCAGGCCGACTCGAAGTTCGGCTTCGCGATGGACCAGGCGGCCGAGGCGATCGCGCGGGTGCAGGGCGTCGAGGGGCTCTCGCTGCAGGGGATGCACGCGCACGTCGGCTCGCAGCTGTTGTCGTTGGAGCCGTTTCGCTCCGAGGTGGCGCAGGTGGCGAAGCTGGGCGACTTCCCCGTCTGGAACCTTGGAGGGGGCCTCGGGGTCCGCTACACCGAGGACCAGCCGGCCCCGCCGACGATCGAGGAGTACGTCGGCGCGATCGTGGCGGCGGCGCGTGCCGGGGGCATGGGCCCTGAGGCGCGCCTGCTGCTCGAGCCGGGCAGGTCGCTCTGCGCGAACGGCTGCGTGACCCTCTACACCGTGGAGAGCGTCAAGCAGAACGTCTCGCGATGGGTGGCGGTGGACGGCGGGATGTCCGACAACCTGCGGCCGATGCTCTACGGGGCGCCCTACGAAGCCCACGTGGCCGATCGCCTGCACGGCAGCACGAGGTGCGTGCTCGCCGGCAAGCACTGCGAGTCCGGCGACGTCATCGTGCGCGAGGCCCTGCTCGACGATCCGAAGCCCGGCGATGTGATCGTCACGCCGGCGACCGGCGCGTACGGGTATGCGATGGCCAGCAACTACAACGGCGTGCCGAGGCCGCCCGTGATCTTCTGCTCGGAGGGTGACGCGCGCGTGGTGGTCAGGCGGGAGAGCTTCGACGATCTCACGGCACGCGACGTCCCCACGGGGAAGGCCGCTGCAGATGTCGACTGACGGCGGGAGCTCTCCGGAGGACTTCAAGGTCGGCCTGCTGGGGTGCGGCACCGTCGGCTCGGCGTTCTCGGACCTGCTCGAGGAACGGTCCGGCGAGATCGCCCGCTTCAACGGACGCCGCCCGGTGCTGTGCGGGGTGCTCACGCGCACGCGGGGGAGCTTTGAGGAGATACTCGCGCAGGCCGACCTGCTCGTCGAGCTGATCGGCGGCATCGAGCCCGCCCGGGAATACCTGCTCAGCGCGATGCGCGCAGGCAAGGACGTGGTCAGCGCCAACAAGCAGCTGCTCTCCCGGCACGGCGAGGAGCTCTTCGAAACGGCCCGCGAGCACGGCGTGCGACTGCGCTTCGAGGCGGCGGTGGCGGGGGCCGTGCCGGTCGTGCGCTTGCTCGAGGAGTCGCTGGCCGCCACGCCCATCGAGCGCATTCACGGGATCGTCAACGGCACGACCAACTACATCCTCACCGAGATGACCCGCGGCGCGAGCTACGAGGAGGCGCTTGCCGAAGCCCAGCGCTCGGGCTATGCCGAGGCCGACCCGAGCGATGACGTCAGCGGGCGCGACGCGGCGGCGAAGATGGCGATCCTCGCGCGCCTGGCGTTCGGCACGCCGGTGCACCTGAACGACGTGCGCTACGAGGGGATCGATCACCTGCACGGCGACGACCTTCAATACGCCCGTGAGCTCGGCCTGGGCCTCAAGCTGGTCGGCACCGCCGAGCGCCGGCAGGGGGGTCTGTCGGTGCACGTGCATCCCACGTTCCTGTATGCCGGGCACCCCCTCTCGTCGGTGTCGGGCTCCTTCAACGCCGTGACTGTCGAGTCCGCCACGATCACCGAGATCACGCTGTCGGGCCCCGGGGCGGGCGGCCTGCAGACCGCGAGCGCGGTTCTGGGTGACGTCGTGAGCGTGATGACCGGCGGCGCGCGACCGCCCGCGCCGCCGCTGCCGCTGCGTCTGATCGATGACGTCGAGAGCGCCTACTACCTGCACCTGGACGTGGTCGATCGTCCCGGGGTGCTGGCGAGCGTGATGCAGGTGCTCGGAGAGCAGGAGGTGTCGATCAAATCGGTGGTCCAACGCGGCCTGGGGGAGAATGCCCGACTGGTGATGGTCACGCACCCCGTCCTTGAGTCGAGTCTGCGCGTCGCGATCGAGCGGATCGGGGGCTTCGACTACGTGCGCTCGCGCCCGCGAGCGATCAGGGTGATCGAAGAGGAGTTCCTGTGATCGGAGGCGAGCGCCGATGACGAGCTCTCACGTGCCGCTGATCGAGCGCTTCCGCGAGCGGCTGCCGTTCGCGCCCGGTGATCCGCTGATCACCCTCCAGGAGGGCTCGACCCCCCTTCTGATCGCGCCCCTGCTCTCGGAGCGGCTCGGCGCGAACGTGCGCCTGAAGCTCGAGGGCGCCAACCCGACGGGCTCGTTCAAGGACCGCGGAATGACCTGTGCGGTGTCGGCGGCCGTGCGCGAAGGCGCCAAGGCGGTCATCTGCGCGTCCACCGGCAACACGGCGGCGAGCGCGGCGGCATATGCCGCCCGCGCGGGCATCACCTGCGCGGTGATCGTCCCCGCCGGGAAGATCGCCCAGGGCAAGATGGCCCAGACGCTGATCCACGGCGCGCGCGTCATCTCCCTGGAGGGCAACTTCGACCAGGCGCTGGAACTGGTGCGAGCGCTGACCGACGCGCACCCGATCGTGCTCGTCAACTCGGTCAACGAGTTCCGGATCGAAGGGCAGAAGACCGCGGCGTTCGAGGTGCATGAGGATCTCAACGGCGCGCTGGAGGTGCTCTGCATCCCCGTCGGCAACGCCGGGAACATCACCGCTTACTGGCGCGGGTTCCGCGAGATGGGAGCTGCGCCGAGGCTGTTCGGCTTCCAGGCCGAGGGGGCCGCGCCGCTCGTGCAGGGTCGCCCGGTCGAGCATCCGGAAACGGTGGCCAGCGCGATTCGCATCGGCAACCCGGTCCGCTGGGAGGATGCGATGGCGGCCACCACCGAGTCGCGCGGCGCGATCCGGGCGGTGAGCGACGTCGAGATCCTCGCCGCGTACCGCCTGCTGGCCTCGAGGGAAGGCATCTTCTGCGAGCCGGCCTCGGCGGCCTCGGTGGCCGGGCTGCTGAAGTACGGCGCGGACGGCGCGAGCCAGATCGTCTGCGTGCTGACGGGGCGGGGCCTGAAGGACCCCGAGACGGCGATCGCCAACAACGACGGCAAGGTGATCCGATGCGTCCCGGAGCTGGGGCCCATCGAGGAGGCGGTGCTTGGTGATCCGTAGGCGGGTCGTGCGGGTTCCCGCCTCCTCCGCCAACCTGGGCCCCGGCTACGACTGCATGGCGGCCGCTGTCGCGCTGCACCTGGAGCTCGAGGTCCTCGAGACCGGAGAGTTCGGCGTCGAGTCCGAGGTGGCGGTGGCCAAGGGGCGCGAAAACCTCTGCGTCCGCGCGTTCGAGCGGCTTCATCCCGCGGACGGCTTCACGTTCCGGATCCGCTCGGAGATCCCCCTGGCCGGCGGCCTCGGCTCGAGCGCCGCCGCGATCGTCGCGGGGCTGATGGCCGCCGACCACCTGTTCGAGCTGGACGCCGACCTGCTGGCACTCGCCGCAGAGCTGGAGGGCCACCCCGACAACGTGGCCGCCGCGCTGCATGGAGGTTTCATCGTGTATGCCGACGGGCAGGCGACCCGGTTTGAGCCTCCCACGGGATTGGAGGCACTCGCCGTGGTGCCCGAGGAGCCGGTGCGCACGCGCGCCGCGCGCTCGGCGCTGCCCGAGCAGGTCCCGCTGCAGGAGGCCGTGTTCAACGTCGCGCACGGGGCTCTGCTGATCTTGGGCCTCGCAAGGGCCGACTGGGACCTGCTCTCGCGCGGCCTTCACGACCGCCTGCACGAGCAGCGGCGCGCCCATCTGTTCCCGCGATCGTTCGAGCTCGCCTCTCGCGCGCGCGAGCTCGGAGCGCTCGGGGCGACGATCTCCGGAGCGGGGCCCACGGTGCTGGTGTGGTGCTTCTACGAGCAGACCGGAGCGGTGGTGGAGACCCTGCAGGCGGAGATCGACGGCTGGGCGACGCTGCTGCGGACCCCCTTCGAGCCGCAGGGGGCATACGTCGAGGAGCTGTAGGCGCGCCTTACGCCAGCCGGGCAAGCCGCTGGCGGGCGTCGCCGAAGTCCGGCAGGCGAGCGAGCACTTCGTCGGCGAGCTCCAGGTAGTCGACGCCCAGGTCCGGGCGGTGGTCGAGGATCGAACGCGCCCGCTCGGCCGACTCGGCGTACGCGATGGATGACCGAACCACCGTGTCGAAGACCTGCTGGCCGAAGCGTTCCTTCAGCGAGGCCAGTGCCTCGCGCGAGTGGACGGTGCGCATGTCGGCGAGGTTGAGCAGCACGCCGAGCAGCGCCAGTTCGGGGTTCAGGCTTTCGCGCGCGAGCTCGACCACCTCCATCGCCTGCTCGACGCCCTGCAGCGCGAAGTACTGGGCCTCGGCGGTGATCAGGGCCCGATCGGCCGCCACGAGCGCGTTGACTGTCAACAGGCCCAGCGAGGGAGGGCAGTCGATCAGGATCACCTCGTAGTCCTCGGGGACGACCTCGCCGTTCTCGTGCGTCTCGGCGAGCGCACGCCTCAGCGTCAGCTCGCGGCCCATCTTGCCGCCGAGCATCAGCTCGGCCTCGGCGAGGCTCAGATTGGCCGGGATGATGTCGGCGTGGATCGCCTCCGCGGCGCGCGAGCGCCCGGAGAGCACGTCGGCGATCGTCGGCTCCACGTCGGTCGGCACGTCGAAGTAGTCGGAGAGGTTCCCCTGCGGGTCCAGATCGACGACGAGCGTGCGCACGCCAATGCGGCGAAAGGCGTCGGCGAGGGTGCGCACCGCAGTGGTCTTGCCGGTGCCTCCCTTCTGCGAGAGCACGGCGATCGTGTGAGCCATCGATTGCTGATACTACGCGTCGCGCGCCGCGCGGTGCGGCGTCGCGCTCAGCGGTTGACGCGAAGCGAGCTGCGGCTCTGATTCTGCAGCGAGCCGCTCTCCTTCAGCGGCACGCTGAAGAAGCTCAGGCGATAGCGCCCGACGATGATCTCGTCGCCATCCTTGAGCACCTTGCCCTCGACCCTCGCGCCGTTCACGAACACGCCGTTGAGGCTGCGATCGTCGAGCACGCGCACCCCGTCGGGCTGGCGCACGATCAGGGCGTGCCTGCGTGAGACCGTCGGGTCGTCGAAGCGCACGTCGGCGGCGAGGCTGCGACCGACGCGCGTCCACTCGCGGGTCAGCGCGACCGTCCGGACCTCGCCGTTCTCCTCGTAGCAGAGGTACTCGCCGGGCTGCTCGATCCCCGCCCGGACCTCGGCGAGCTTGCGCTCGCTGTCCGGCGACGCGGGCTCCGCGAGCGTTCGCTCGGTGCCGCCGGGCGCCGTCGTGTGGATGCGCTCGGTGCTGAACAGCGAGGCCCGCACGAACTCCCGGCCTCCGCACCCGGGGCAGTCGCTGAGCCTGTCCGATCCGGCGAGCGTCAGCACGTAGCCGCAGCGTCGACAGCGAAACGAACCCGCTCCGCCCATGGTGCCCGAAGAAAGTGAATCCATGCGTTCTCCTTCCCTTCCTCTCGGCGCCACCCATGGTGCCCCTGTTCGAGGGAAGCTCGTGCCGATCATAACAAGTAAGGGGAGCCCCGATCATCCCCCTGGAACATCCGTCCAGAGTGCTTGCCGGGGCAACTTCCGGCAGTGTGCTTGCCGGGACAACTTCCGGCAGGAGGCCGGCCGGCGGCGGCGAATTCTCAAGGACGATGGGATCGCCCCTCACCCGCATGGAGCCGTTCGAGCGCATGCTGCTGCAAAGGAGCGTGGGGGCCCTCGAGGCCGACCGTGACCGCTGCGTCGACTGCCGCCGCACGCCCCTGATCGGCGAGCAGCTCCACCTCTACGACGGGCGCCGGCAGGGCATCGTCTGCGAGCTCTGCCGGCCGCTGCGCGGCGAACCGCCCGTGGCGAGTGAGCTCGTGCGCCATTCCGAGCACGGCCACTCGGTTCGCCTCACCGTCCGCGCGGCCTAGGTGCGGGCGCCCTCGGCGCCGGGCGCGCTCTAGACTGGCGGTCGCCATGGACCCCGTGACCGTGTCGATCGTCGTATCCGCCCCGCGCGATCGGGTGTTCGACTACCTGCAGGACATCGCGAACCACGCCGAGTTCACCGACCACTACCTCGTGGACTGGCATCTCACGCGGATCGACTCCGTGGGGCGCGGGGCGGGAGCGCGCTTTCGCGTGAAGGCGCCCGCCAACCGCTTCTCCTGGGGCGACGTCACGTTCGCCGAGGTCGATCGTCCGCACCGGATCGTCGAGGTCGGGCGAACCGGAAAGAACAATCGCATTCGCACGCTCGGCGTCTACGAGCTCTCGCCCGCCGAGGCCGGCGGGACGCGCGTTCAGTTCACGCTCGAGACCGCTCCCGCCACCTTCGCCGACCGGCTGCGCGAGGGACTTGGCGCGCGCGGGTGGACGAAGCGCAGAAACGCGCGGGCGATGCGCCGGCTGCGGGCGATCCTCGAGGACGGGGAAGGCCAGGAGCGGCGCGTGACCGTCGCCGGCGGATAGACTGCCGCGTCGCATGTCCAGCCGCCCGCGCCAGTCCCTGCTCGCCGCGCTCGCAGTGCTCGTGGCTCTCTCGCTCGGCGCCTGCGGAGACTCCCACACCAAGGTGACCACCGGCACCTATGCCGGAGAGTCCGGCGCCAACGCCCCCTACCTCGATGTCGGCCCGCTGATCTACCAGGTCCAGCTCTCACGCCAGCTGAACCCCTACGACACCGAGGACGCCAACTACCTGCAAGGGCTGTCTCCCGCCGACAGCAAACTCGCGCCCGGGCAGGAGTGGTTCGGGGTGTTCCTGCAGGTCTTCAACAACCACCCGGTGGCCCACACCGCCGCGGATGCGCCCACGATCATCGACACGCAAGGCAACGTCTACACGCCGGTGGTGCCCGACCGGACGAACCAGTTCGCCTACCGGGGAGGTCTCGTCCCGGCGCACAGCCGGCTGCCCGTGCTCGACACGATCGCCGCCAATGGCCCGACCCAGGGCGTCCTGCTGCTCTACAAGATCCGCATCGTCTCGCTCGACAACCGGCCGCTGAAGCTGCGGGTCATCGACCCGTTCCACGCCTACCAGACGGCGTCCGCCGAGCTCGACGTCTGAGAGCGCCTCCAGAGCGCCTGCGCTCAGTGGCCGGGGTGCAGCCCGGCTTCGAGCACCTGGCGCGCGACCGGCGCGGCGGTGGCCCCGCCGGCGCCGTCTTTCACGAGCAGCACTCCCACGGCGATGCGCGGGTGCAGCGCCGGTGCGAACGCGGCGAACCAGGCGTCGGTGTTGCTCGCTTCGCTGCCGCTGCCCTGACAGCCCGATTCGCCGGTGCCCGATTCGCCCGTGCCCGCTTCCGCGCTCGCGTGCGAGCATGCCGTCTTCAGTTCGGCCGTGCCGGTCTTTCCCGCCACCACCACCCCCGGGATCGCCGCCGCGGTGCCCGTTCCCGAGCGCACGACGCCGATCATCAGGCGCCGCACCGTGCGTGCCACCGCGGGGCTCGTCGCCACCAGCTCGGCGGCTCGCGGACCCGCGGTGGAGAAGGTCGGCGCCGGACGGCGCCCACCCTCGGCGATGGTCGCGGCGACCACGGCCATCTGAAGGGCGCTGGCCTGCACCTGGCCCTGGCCGATCGCCGTCGATCCGACGTCCAGTTCGCCCTGGATCTGCGACGCGGCTGGCAGCGTGCTCTCGGCGGCGCCGGGGATCGCCGGTTCCTTGTTGAAGCCGAAGCGTTCGGCCGTCGCGACGAGCCTCGGTGCACCGAGCTTCACCCCGAGCGGAGCGAACACCGAGTTGCACGACACCGCGAAGGAGAGTTCGAGCGACCCGCCGCATTCCTCGCCGTTGGCGTTGTTCAGCTTAACCCCGTCGAGCGTCGCGTGGGTCGCGTAGGGAAACACGCTGTGCGGGGTGGCCAGGTGGGATTCGAGCACCCCCGTGAGGGTTATGATCTTGAACGTCGATCCCGGGGGCTGGAGGCTGTCCAGGCCGATGCCCGCCACCGCCAGGATTGCCCCTGTCGAGGGCGCAAGGACGACGATTCCCCCGAGCTGGCTCCCGAGCGCGGCCACCGCCGCGCGCTGCAGCGGAACCGAGACGGTGCTGCGCACCGGCGGCGCGGATCGGGGCACGGCCGAGGCGAGCACGCGCTGGCCGGCGAGCAGCTCGCCGCCCGGAACGCCTCGCAGGCGGTCGTCGAGCGCTCGCTCGAGCCCGCTCACGCCGACCACCGCGTCGGCGGGCGCCCCTTCGGCTTCGAGCGCCTGCCGGCGCGCGGCGGGGATCGGGCCGACGGTTCCGACCACCGCGTTGACCACTTCGCCTAGCGGCGAGCTGCGGGAGAGCCCACCGGCCTGTGTGCCCGAGTTTCCCGCGGCGGGGCTTTCCGCGAGGACCGATCCATCGCGGGCGAGCAGGGTCGCTCGCCGGGGGAGCGTCGTGCGGCGGTGGAGCGTCTCGCCCTGGCGCATGCCGGGGAAGGCCTGCGAGGGCGACCAGGCGACGCGGGGCCCTTCACCGCCTTCGCTGTGGATCTTCAGATTGAAGTCCAGCGCAAGCGTGCCGAACAGGCGGGTGTGGACGCGAACCGGCACCGCCACGAGGCCTCCTGCGACGTCTCGCGGCTGGCCGGTGACGCGCACGCTGCTCACCGTCGCCGTGGTCAGCGCGTGCCGGTAGGCATTCGCGAACTCGTCGGCTGTCACGGTACGCTGGGAGGAGGAGTCGATCTCCGGATACATGCTTGCGTAGTCGCCGCCGGCCCACCCGGCGACGAACCGCGCGGCGAGGTCGTGGGCCTTCGAGCCGGCATGGTTGGCGCCGACGATCGCGCCGACCGCGAACGCAACGCTGGCGAGCGCGATCACGGGGCGCGCGCGCTGTAGGCGCCGATTGTGGGTTTCAGTCAAGGACCGGTAGAACATTGCAGATAACGCAGCTCGACTGGATCATTGTCGCGATTGCCGCCCTCTTGGCCTCGTTCGGCTTTCGCCGGGGCTTCATCGTCGGCGCGCTCTCGCTGGGGGGATTCGCGCTCGGGGCGGTCATCGGCACACGCCTGGGTCCTCTCCTGCTCCCGAAAGGATCCTCCTCGCCCTACGCTCCGGCCTTCGGCCTGGTGGGCGCGCTGCTGGCCGGGGCGATTCTGGCAAGCGGGCTCGAGGGCCTCGGGTTCAAACTGCGCAGCAGCCTGAGGATCCCGGGAATCGGCCTGCTGGACGGCGTGCTCGGAGCGGCGCTCGGCGCGGCCGTCGGGCTGGGCATCGTGTGGATCGTGGCCGCCGTGGCCGCCCAGACCCCCGGGCAGAACCAGCTGCGCCTGGACATCCAGCGATCGGCGATCCTGCGGGAGCTGAACAAGGCGCTCCCGCCGTCGGGCCCGATCCTCAACGCGCTCGCGCGGCTGGATCCGCTGCCCTCGATCGCGGGTCCCTCGCCGGGCGTGCCGGCACCCCCGCCCCGGATCGCCCGTGCGCCGGGCGTCAAGGCTGCCTCGCGCAGCGTCGTGCGCGTCGTCGGGACGGCCTGCGGGCTCGCCATCGAGGGCTCGGGATGGGTCGCCGAACACGATGTGGTCGTCACCAACGCCCACGTGGTCGCCGGCGAGCAGGACACGACGGTGCGGGTGGGGGGCGAATCGCCCAACCTCCCCGCGCAGCCGATCGCGTTCGACCCGGCCGACGACCTCGCCGTGCTGCGCGTGCCGGGCCTCGGCCTGCCGGCGCTCAGCCTCGTTCCGGCTCCCACCTCGGGCACGGCCGGCGCGATCCTCGGTTATCCGGAGAACGGGCCGTTCGACGTGCGCCCGGGACGCATCGGGCGCACCCAGACGGTGCTCACGCAGGACGCCTACGGTCGCGGGCCGGTCTCGCGGGTGCTCACCCCGCTGCGCGGCCTGGTTCGCCCGGGCAACTCCGGCGGGGCGATGGTGGACACCAACGGACGCGTGCTGACGACGGTGTTCGCCGGCACCGTCGGGGGCGGACCGCACGGCGGGTACGGGGTCGCCAACGCGACGGTCGCCGCCATCCTTTCCGGGGCGCTCGCGCACTCCGGCGCGGGCGGGCAGGTCAGCACGGGACCGTGCGTCGGTGGCTGACCGAGGTGCCGCGCAGCGCGCGACGGGCGGCTCGCGGCGAGCATGCTGGGCGCTGGCGCGACCAGCGCACCCGCTACGCTGACCGCGATGGAGAAGACGCTCGTGATCGCCGAGAAGCCCTCCGTGGGGCAGGACTTGGCGCGCGTGCTGAAGGGCCCCTTCCAGAAGAAGGAGGGCTGGCTGGAGGGCCCTGAGTACGTGATCAGCTGGGCCGTCGGGCATCTCGTGCAGCTAGCCGAACCCGACGAGTACGACCCGAAGTTCAAGCGCTGGAGGATGGACGATCTGCCGATCGTGCCCGACCGTTTCAAGCTGGTCGTGCGCGACGAGCGCTCGCGCAAGCAGATGTCGGTGGTCAGCAAACTGCTCGCCCGCGACGACATCGCCGAGGTGGTCAACGCGTGCGACGCCGGGCGCGAGGGCGAGCTGATCTTCGCCTATCTCTACGAGAAGGCCAAGGCGGACAAGCCGGTGCGACGGCTGTGGCTGAACTCGATGACGAGCGCTGCGATGAAGCAGGCGTTCAACTCGCTGCGCCCGGCCGCGGAGTTCGCGCGGCTCGAGCAGGCGGCGAGGTCGCGCTCGGAGGCGGATTGGATCGTCGGGATGAATGCCACGCGCGCCGCCACGATCCGTCTGCGCAGCTCGTTCGACGGCGCTGTCTCGCTCGGACGGGTGCAGACGCCCACGCTCGCCATAATCGCTCGTCGCGAGGAGGAGATCCGGGCGTTCAAGCCCGAGCCCTACTGGCTCGTGGACGCCACCTTCGAGGCCCCGCCGCCGGTGGGCGATCAGGCTCCGCAGGGCGAGGCCGGCGGCGAGCGCACCTACGTGGGGCGCTTCCACGCTCGGACCGGGGGCACGGGCAAGGCCCGCGGTCCGCGGATCGCCAGCGAGCTCGAGGCGACGGCGATCGTCGAGGCGTGCCACGGCAGAGAGGGCACGATCACGAAGCTCGAGAAGAAGGAGCAACGCGAGAAAGCGCCGATGCTCTACGACCTGACGACGCTGCAGCGCGAGGCCAACAACCGCTACGGGTTCTCGGCGAAGCGGACGCTCGCGGCGGCGCAGAGACTCTACGAGGAGCACAAGGCGCTCACCTATCCGCGCACGAACTCGCGCTATCTGACGAGCGACATGGTCAGCGAGATCAAGCCGATCGCCGAGCTGGTGGGCGCGCACCCGGAGTACACCAAGGGCGCGCAGTACGTGACCGGCCTCGACCTGCTGCCGCTGGCGCGCGTGGTCAACGACGCGAAGGTGACCGACCACCACGCGATCATCCCCACGCGCTCCGAGCACGTGCTCGACAAGATGGGCTCCGACGACCGGCGGATCTTCGACATGGCCGCGCGGCGCTTTCTCGCGGTGTTCCACCCCGAGGCGGTTTTCGAGAACACGCGTGTGGAGACGACGGTGCCGGCCGAGGAGGCGCCGGCCGACGGGGCGCAGGCCGACGGGGTGCAGGCCGACGGGGGCTACGTGTTTCGCACGCGCGGAAGGCTCCTGCTCGTCCCCGGCTGGCGGGGGGTCTACGACGAGGTGGCCGCCGAGGACAGATCGAAGAGCGAGGAGGACGAGGGAGCGGACCAGGAACTGCCGCGGCTCGAGCAGGACGAGCGTGTGCGTACGCGGGAGATCGCGAGCGCGCGCAAGGAAACCAAACCGCCGCGGCGCTACAGCGACGCGTCGCTGTTGGGGGCGATGGAGACCGCGGGCAAGCTCGTCGAGGACGACGAGCTGCGCGAGGCGATGAAGGACTCGGGGATCGGCACGCCGGCCACGCGCTCGGCGATCATCGAGCGGCTGATCGCCGTCGGGTATGTCGAGCGCGACGGGCGCGCGCTCGTGGCCAGCGAGAAGGGGCTGAACGTGATCAGGCTGCTGAACGAGCACGCGCTGACCTCGCCGGGGCTGACGGGCAGCTGGGAGCACCGATTGGGCAAGATCGAGCGCGGGGAGGACTCGCGCGAGGACTTCATGAGCGACATCGCCGGCTTCGCGAAGGAGACTGTCAAGGAGCTCGACGAGACCCTGAAGGACGTGCGGATCCCCCGCGCGAGGCTGGGGCCCTGCCCGGTGTGCGGACACGAGATCGTCGAGAACCGCAAGGGCTACTCCTGCTGGGCCCGCGAGGATCCGGGCTGCGGGTTCGTGATCTGGAAGGCCAAGGCGGGCAAGCAGCTGCCGCTGGCCGTGGCGCGGGAGCTCATCAAGACCGGCTACACCGCTCGCCCGGTGACGGGGTTCCGCGGGCGCAGCGGGCGCAGCTTCAGGGCCCGCCTCGCGATGCGCCAGACCGAGGACGGGAAATGGCGGGTGGAGTTCAACGAGGAGTGGGCGAAGGAGGGCGCGAAGCCCCCCGAGGCCGAGACCGAGGCGACGGGCGAGACCGAGACCGAGGCGCCGATGAAGAGCGTCGCGGCGCGCACCGCCGCCTAGCCTCGCTGCTGTTGGCACCGCGCCGCGCGAGCCGGGCGTGACCGTGTCGGGTGCGTGCGGGAGGATTGGCCGGCAATGCCGATCACGCTGATCACCGGGCCCGCAAACGCCGGCACCTCGCGCGCTGTGATGGACGCTGTGGGCCGGCACCTCGCCCACGGCCAGGAGCCGTGGCTGGTCGTTCCGACGCGCGCGCAGGTCGATCACTTCCGGCGCGAGCTGGCGGCGGAGAGCGCGGTGATGGGCGTGCGCGTCGAGCGCTTCGAGGGGCTGATGGGCGAGGCGGCGCGCCGCGCCCGGCTGACCGGGCCGCTGCTCGGCGGTCTGGCGCGCGAGCAGGTGCTGGCGGCGATCGCGGCTCGCCGGCCGGGGGTCGAGGTCACGGCCGGGTTCACGCGCGCGCTCGCCGCCTTCATCGCCGAGCTGCAGGCGCGCCGGGTGACGCCGGCGAGGTTGAGCGGCGCGCTTTCGGAGTGGGCCGCGGCGGACGGCGGGGGCGCGCCCACGGCCCAGGTGGGAAGGCTGTTCGAGGAGTACCTGCGGGTGCTCGGGCAGATCGGGCGCCTCGATGCGGAGCAGCGGGCGGCGCGGGCGCTTGACGCGCTGCGCCGCGACCCCGCGCGCTGGGGAGGCGCGCCGGTGCTGTTCTGCGGGTTCGACGATCTCACGCGGCTGCAGCTCGACGCCGTCGAGACGTTCGGCGCGGTCGTGGGGGCGAGCGTGACCGTGTCGATGACCTACGAGCCGGGCCGAGCGGCGTTCGCCGGGCGCGCCGGCGCCTTCCAGGCGCTGGCCCCGCTGGCGTCGGAGCATCGCCGGCTCGACCCGCGCGACTCCCACTACGCGCCCGAGGGGCGGGTTGCGCTGGGCCACCTGGAGCGCCGGCTGTTCGAGCCCGCCGCCCCGCGCGTGGCGCCCGGCGGTGCGGTGCGCCTCCTGCAGGGAGGGGGCGAGCGCGCCGAGCTCGAGCTGGTGGCCGCAGAGATCGCCGGGCTGCTCGCAGGGGGCATGCTCCCGCAGGACGTCTCCGTGGTGCTGCGCGCGCCGGGCCGCGCCGCGGACCTTCTCGAAGAGGTCTTCGGCTCGGCGAGGATCCCTCACGCCCTCGAGCGGCGCAGGCGTTTCGCGGACACTGCGGTCGGCAGGGCGTTGATCGGCCTGCTGCGCTGTGTGCCCCCGCACGCAGAGGGGAGCGAAGGCGGGAGCGCCGGGGATCTGCTCGGCTGGCTGCGCGCTCCCGGCCTGCTCGAGCACCCCGAGCTGGCCGACCGGCTGGAGGCGCGCGTGCGGCGCACCGGCGCTTCGAGCGCCGAACAGGCCAGGGTGCTCTTGGAGCAGGGGCACTGGCGGCTGGCGACGATCGATCACCTGCGCGAGGCCGCCGAGAAGGGGCCGGCGGCGCTCACAGAGCGCGCGGAGCGCGAGCTGCAATGGCTGTTCCTCGCGCCCCGGCGCGGCCGGGCGGCGGTGCTCGGCAGCGACGAGCTCGACGAGGCACGCGCGCTCGTCGCGGGCCGCCGCGCCCTGGCAGAGCTGCGCGAGCTCGCGCGCGCGGACCCCGAGCTCGCGCCCGGCGACGGGCTGGAGCTCGCGAGGGTGCTTGCGCGGCTGGAGATCGTGAGCGGCGAGTCGCCCGCGCCCGGGAGGGTCGCGGTGCTCGACCCGCCGGCACTGTTGCGCGCCGGCGCCTGTCGGCGCGTGCGGGCGCTCTTCGTATGCGGCCTGCAGGAGGGCGGGTTCCCCGCGCCCGCCCGGCCCCTGCCGTTCCTCGCCGAGCAGGACAGGCGGCGCCTGGCCGAGACCTCGGGCCTGCGACTCGGCGAGCACGCCGACGCGCTCGAGCTCGAGCGCTACCTGTTCTACGCGTCGGTCACCCTCCCGACGGAGCTGCTCGTGCTGAGCTGGCACGCGGCGGAGGAGGACGGAGCGCCGGCGACGCGCTCGATGTTCGTGGACGACGTCTGCGACCTGTTCGACGACAGCCTGACCGAGCAGTGCCGCCACCGCCCCCTCGGAGCGGCCGACCGCCCGGCGCACGTCGGCTCCCCGACCTCGGCCGCTCCCCCGCAGGGCATCGCGCCGCTGCGCGACTCCGAGCTCCTCACCGAGCTCTCCGAGCACACCTGGTCGGCCTCCTCGCTCGAGGTGTGGATCGGCTGTCCGGTGCGCTGGCTCGTCGAGCGGATGCTGCGCGCCTCCGATCTCGACCCCCACCCGGAGCCCTTCGCGCGCGGCGGCCTGGCGCATGCGGCGCTCAGAGACACGCTCGAGGGCCTCCGGGAGAGAACGGGCTCGGCAAGGCTCACCCCGCAGACGCTCGAGCTCGCCCGCGAGCTGCTCGACCGGGCGCTCGAGGACAACGAGGACGACTTCCCGCTGTCGGCGATGCCCGAGCGCCGGCCGGGCGTGCGCCGCCGGCTGAAGGCCGACCTGGAGCGCTACCTGCGGTACGCCGCCGAGCTCGACAGTCCGCTCGAGCCGCGCCATCTCGAGCTGGGCTTCGGGTTCGCGGAGGATGGGGCCGAGGGTCTTCCGGCGCTCGATCTCGGCGCAGGAGTGATGCTGCGCGGGCGGATCGACCGGGTGGACGTGGGCGAGGGGGGCGAGGCGGTCGTCTACGACTACAAGGGTCGCAGCGTGCCGCCCGCGGCGAAGTGGATCGCAGAGCGCAACCTGCAGGTTGCGCTGTACATGCGCGCCGCCGAGGACCTACTCGGCCTGCGCGCCGTCGGGGGCTTCTATCAGCCGCTGAGCGGCGGGGACCTTCGCGCTCGCGGCGTGCTCGATTCAGACGGCGGGGTCGACGTCGCGTGCGTCGGCGCCGATGGGCGCGAGCGCGCGCAGGTGCGCACGCTGCTGGACGAGGCGGCGGCGCTGGCGCGCGAGGCCGCGGCGCAGGCCGGTCGCGGCGAGCTGCTCGCCCGTCCGGACACATGCGCGTTCAGGGGCGGCTGCTCCTACCCCACGATCTGCCGGTGCGAGCGCCCATGACCGAGCTGACGATCGAGCAGGAGCAGGCGGTCGCGCGCCGCCACGAGCCGCTGCTGCTCGCCGCCGGGGCCGGGAGCGGGAAGACCTCGGTGCTGGTCGAGCGCTTCGTGAGGGCGGTCCGCGAGGACGGCCTTGCCCCGGCGAGGATCCTCGCGATCACCTTCACCGATCGCGCGGCCGGTGAGCTGCGCGCGCGCGTGCGCAGGCGCCTGCACGAGCTGGGCGAGCGGGAGGCCGCGCGCGACACCGAGGCGGCCTTCATCAGCACGTTCCACGGGTTCTGCGCCCGCCTGCTGCGCTCGCACACCTTGATCGCCGGGTTGGACCCGCAGTTCGCGATCCTCGACGAGGGGTCCTCCGCGCGGTTGCGCGAACGGGCGTTCCGCCTCGCCCTTCAGGAGTTCGTGAAGGGCGAGCGGAGCGACGCGGTGGACCTCCTGGCGGCCTACGGCGCCGACCGGGTGCGCTCCATGGTGCAGGGCGTCCACACGGAGCTTCGCAGCCGCGGCGAGCGCCGACCGCGCCTGCCCTCGCCCGCCCTCGCCCTTGCGCAGGACGTCGCGGGCGTCGCGTCCTGCGCGCTCATCGATGAGCTGCTCGTGGCCTACGACCGCGCCTATGAGGCGCTCAAGGGCGGCCGCGGCGCGGTCGACTTCGACGATCTCGAGCTGCTGGCGCGCGAGCTGCTCGATGAGCGCGCGAGCGTGCGCGAGGCGTGGGCGGGGCGCTTCGAGATGCTGATGGTGGACGAGTTCCAGGACACCAACCCGCGCCAGCTCGCGATCCTGCAGGCGCTCGACCGCGGCAATCTCTTCACGGTCGGCGACGAGCTGCAGTCGATCTACGGGTTCAGGCACGCCGACGTGAGCCTGTTCCGCGCCCGTCGCGCGCAGCTCGCCGCGGCGGGCCGGGGCGAGCTGCCGGAAGCCCCCGGTGGGAGCCTCGCGCTGGTGCGTAACTTCCGCAGCCGCCCAGCCCTGCTGGACGGGATAAACGCGGTGTTCGCGGGGCGATTCGGCGAGGACCACAGGCCGCTCGTGGCGGCCGAGCTCGACCGATCGCCCGGCCCGGGCGGGGCGGAGGATCGCCGCGAGCGCGACGACGAGCCACCGGTCGAGCTGCTGTTGAGCGACAAGCGCGGATGGGACCGGGCCGTGGGCTGGCGAGCGGCCGAGGCGCGCATGCTGGCCGAGCGGGTGGCGGCGCTCGTGCGGGGCGGCGCGGCGCGGGCGGGAGACGTGGTCGTGCTGCTGCGCGCGCTCGGCGACCTCGAGGTCTACGAGCGCGCGCTCAACGAGCAGGGGCTCATCACCCTGGCGGCGGCGGGCGGCTTCTGGGGGCGCCAGCAGGTGGGCGATCTGCTGGCCTACCTGCGCGCGCTGGCCAATCCGCTGGACGAGCTCGCCGTCTACTCGATGCTCGCCTCGCCGCTCGTGGGGGTCTCCAGCGACGGGCTGGCGCTGCTCGCGCGCGCCGCCCGTGCGCGTGGCGAGGGCCGGCTGTGGGAGACCATCCGCGACGGCGCGGGAGAGCTCGACGCGCGCCTGCCCTCCGGGGATCGTGCCGCGCTCGAGGGGTTCCGCGCGCTGTTCGAGGACGAGCGCGCGGGCGCAGCCCGGCGGACGATCTCACAGCTGATCGAGCGCGCCCTGCAGGCGACCGGCTACCGCCGGCACGTGCTCGGGCTGGACTGGGGCGAGCGGCGCCTGGCGAATGTCCACAAGCTGCTCGCCTTCGCCCGCCGCTTCGAAGCGGACGAGGGCCGCGACCTGCGGGGCTTCCTGGACTACGCGGGCGGCCTGCAGAACGCGACGGGCGCGGCGGAGGCCGACGCGCCGGTGGCCGGCGGCGAGCCCGACGCGGTGCGCCTGATGAGCATCCACGCGGCCAAGGGCCTCGAGTTCCCGGTGGTGTGCATCGCCGACCTCGGTCGCGCCCAGAACGTGAGCGTGCCCGACCTGCTCGTGGACGGCGACCGTGTGGGCCTGCGGCTCGTCGGGCTCGACGGTGCCGAGGCGGCGCCGTCGCTCGACTTCGAGGAGCTGTGCGAGGAGCGCAGGCGGGCGCAGGCCGAGGAGGAGGACCGGATCCTGTACGTCGCCATGACGCGGGCGCGCGAGCGGCTGCTGCTGAGCGGCGCGGTCGACTTCGAGCGCTGGCCGGAGCAGCGCCAGGGCGCGCCCGCGATCTCCTGGCTCGGCCCGGCGCTGGCCGCCGAGCTGCCCGCGCTCGTGAAGGAGCCCGAGCAGCCGGTGTTCGATCTGCAGGTGGGCGCCGGTTCACGGGTGCGCTGCAGGTTGAACTCGCCGGGCCTCGCAGGCGCGGCACCGAGCCCGGCCGCCGAGGTCACAGCTGCGGAGGGCACAGCCGCCGGGCGTCCGGCCGCAGAACGCCCGGGGTCGAGGAGCCCCGCGGCGCCCGGCCGGCCCGCGGGCGCCGATCGAGCCGGCAGCGGGGCGCCGGAATCGGAGGGCGGCTCGACGAGCGGGACGCAAATGGAACTGACGCCGGCGCTCATCACGCCGGTCGACCTGTCGCCTCTTCGGGAGATCGACACGCTCAGCTACACCACGCTGAGCGAGCTCGAGCGTTGCGGATACCGCTACTACCTCGAACGCGTCCTTCACCTCCCCGAGAACAGCGCGCGCGCTCGCTCCTCCGCGGAGGGCCTCGAGGCTCGGGCGCGGGGCACGCTCGTTCACCGGCTTCTGGAGTCTGTGGACTTCGCAGGATCCGCGGCGCCGTCGTCTGAGGACGTGGCGCGCGTCGCGCGCGAGCTCGGCCTGCGCCTGCGGCGAAGCGAGCGCGATGAGATCGTGGCGCTCCTCGACGGTGCGCTGACGGGTGCGCTCGCTGCATCGGCGCCGCCCGCGCGGGTGGCCGCCGCCGAGCAGCTGCACCGCGAGCACCCGTTCGCCTTCTCCCTCGGGCCGGACGAGCCGCTCATCACCGGCGTGATCGACCTGCTCGCGCGCGAGGCGGACGGGGGGTGGATGGTGCTCGACTACAAGAGCGACCGCGTCGGCGCGCAGGAGGATCTCGAGGAGGTAATCGAGCGCGACTACGGCGTGCAGCGGCTGCTCTACGCCCTCGCGGTGCTGCGCGACGGCGCGCCGTCGGTCGAGATCGTCCATTGGTTCCTCGAGCGCCCTCACGAGTGGGCGTCGGCCCGCTACGGTGCGGCCGAGCGGGGGCGGCTCGAAGAGCGCCTGAATGAGCGCATCATGGACGCCACGGCACGGGCGTTCGCTGTCGCCGAGAACCCCCATCGCGGCCTCTGCGCGACGTGCCCCGGCCGGGCGGGACTGTGCTCGTGGAGCGACGCCGAGACGCTCGCGGAGTGGCCCGCCCCGCCCCCGGCGGATCGACATCCGGCGGCCGTCGGTCCCGGAGCCCTTTGAAAGGGGCCTGAAGTCCCGTCTGGCGGCCGGTTTTCGCCGTCTCTGCGCTGCTACGCTTTCCGGGTCCGCCTCAGGTGCCCGCCTGCCTGTGCCCCGGTCGGTGTGCCCGCACGGGGCCTCCGTGTGGGATGCACCACCCCAACCGAGCACATACATGACTTCGCATATCAAGCAGCCGCCAAGGGCCGTGGGACTCTACGACCCCCGTTTCGAGCACGACGCGTGCGGCGTCGGCATGGTCGCGCGGCTGGACAACGAACCGACGTACGAGGTGATCTCGCGGGCGATCACCGCGCTTGAGAACCTCGAGCACCGCGGCGCCTCCGGCGCGGACCCCTCTACCGGCGACGGCGCCGGGATCCTGATGCAGATGCCCGACGAGCTGCTGCGCGCGGTCGTCGACTTCGAGCTGCCGCCGCTCGGCGCCTACGGGGTGCTCATGTGCTTCATGCCCACCGACTCGGGCGCGCGCGGGCGGATGGAGCTCCTGCTCGAGCGCGTGGTGCGCGACGAGGGCCAGCGGGTGCTCGGGTGGCGTGACGTGCCCGTTGACCCCGAGCACACCGGCGCCGTCGCCGGCGCCTGCCGCCCGGAGATTCGCCAGCTGTTCGTCGGCGCCGGATCACAGGGCGCCGGCGAGGCGTTCGACCAGGAGGCGTTCGAGCGCAAGCTGTATGTGATCCGCCGCGTGTGCGAGCTGACCGCCGGGGAGCCCGGGCTCTACGTGGCGTCGAGCTCCTCGCGCACGATCAACTACAAGGGCATGCTGATCAGCTACCAGCTGGCGGCCTTCTACACCGACCTGCGCGACGAGCGCACGAAGAGCGCGCTCGCGCTGGTGCACTCACGCTTCTCCACCAACACCTTCCCCAGCTGGGAGCTCGCCCACCCCTACCGGGTGATCTGCCACAACGGCGAGATCAACACGTTGATGGGGAACGTCAACTGGATGCGCGCCCGCGAGAGCGAGCTTCGCAGCGAGCTGTTCGGCGGGGACCTGGCGAAGATCCTGCCGGTCGTGAGCCCGGGCAACTCGGACTCTGCGACGTTCGACAACGTGCTCGAGCTGCTGCTGCTCGCCGGCCGCTCGCTGCCGCACGCGGCGATGATGATGATCCCGGAGGCCTACCGCAACCGCGACGATCTGCCCGATGCGCTGAAGGGCTTCTACGCCTTCCACTCCTGCCTGATGGAGCCGTGGGACGGGCCGGCCTCGGTCGCATTCACCGACGGGCGGGTCGTCGGCGCCACGCTCGACCGCAACGGGCTGCGCCCGGGCCGCTGGGTGGAGACAACCGACGGGCACGTGGTGCTCGGCTCGGAGTCCGGCCTGCTCGACATCCCCCCCGACCAGGTGCGCCGCCTCGGGCGCCTTCAGCCGGGCAAGCTCTTCCTCGTCGACCTCGAGCGGGGGCGCATCGTGGAGGACGAGGAGGTCAAGCGCGAGGTCTCCACCCGCCGGCCCTACGGCGAGTGGTACGCGCGCAGCTCGGTCCCCTTCTCAGAGCTCCCGCCGTCCGATCAGGTCACGCTCTCCGACCAGCCGCTGCGCACCCGCCAGCGCGCGTTCGGCTACTCCCAGGAGGACCTGCGGGTGCTGCTCACGCCGATGGCCCGCGACGGCCAGGAGCCGGTCGGGTCGATGGGCAACGACCTCTCGCTGGCGGTCCTCTCCGAGCAGGCGCCGCCGCTGTTCTCCTACTTCAAGCAGCTGTTCGCCCAGGTCACCAACCCGCCGATCGACTCGATCCGCGAGGACATCGTGATGAGCCTCTCCACGAGCCTCGGCACCGAGCGCAACCTGTTCGACGAGACCCCCGAGCACGCCCACAAGCTCGTGCTGAACCAGCCGATCCTGCTCAACCGGGAGCTCGAGACGCTGCGCCACGTCTCCCACGAGGTGTTCGCCGCGCGCACGATCAACATCACCTGGGCGCTGGAGACGGGCCCCGCCGGGATGGCCGAGGCGATCGAACGGATCTGCCGCGAAGCGCAGGAGGCGATCGACGAACACGTCAACATCATCGTCCTCTCCGACCGGCTGCTCGGACCCCGGCGCGTGCCGATCCCCTCGCTCCTGGCGGTGGCGGCCGTCCACCACCACCTCGTGCGCGAGGGCACGCGGCTGCGTGCGGGAATCATCCTCGAGTCCGGCGAGCCGCGCGAGGTGCACCACTTCGCCACGCTGATCGGCTACGGGGCGAGCGCGATCAACCCCTACCTGATGCTCGAGACGCTCGATGACATGGTCTGGAACCAGGGCGCCATCGTGCAGACGCGAGCGGATGGGACGGAGGTCGCGGTGAACGCCGTGGATGCTGCAGAGAACGTGGTCAAAGCGCTCGGCAAAGCGCTGCTGAAGACGATCTCCAAGATGGGCATCTCGACGATCCAGTCCTATTGCGGCGCGCAGATCTTCGAGGCGGTGGGCCTGGAGCGCGAGCTGATAGACACACACTTCGCCGGCACCGCTTCGCGGATCGGCGGGGTCGGCCTGGACGTGCTGGCGGCCGAGGCGCTCGAGCGCCACGCGCGCGCCTACCCGGTCCCCCAGGACGAGCTCTTGCCCGTCGGCGGCGTCTACGCCTGGCGGCGCGACGGCGAGCACCACATGTGGAACCCGGAGACGATCGCGCTCGTGCAGCACGCCGTGCGCGCCGCCAACGGGGACGTCGGGGCGGCGATGAACGGCGACCGCGAGGCCAATGCGGCCGTGCGCGAGAGCGCGGCGTTCGAGAAGTACCGCGAGTACGCGCAGGCGATCAACGAGGACGCCGCGCGCAAAGCGACGCTGCGCGGTCTGCTGAGATTCGGCCCGGAAGGGTCCAGCGAGGGCGGGCCTCAGGCGATCGCGCTGGAGGAGGTCGAGCCGGCGCGGGAGATCGTCAGGCGCTTCTGCACCGGGGCGATGAGCCTCGGGTCGATCTCCCGCGAGGCGCACGAGACGCTGGCCATCGCGATGAACCGCATCGGCGGGCGCTCGAACACCGGCGAGGGCGGGGAGGACCCGGCGCGCTTCACCCCGGACGCCAACGGGGATCGGCGCCGCTCGGCGATCAAGCAGGTGGCCTCGGGGCGCTTCGGCGTGACGATCCATTACCTCGTCAACGCCGACGAGCTGCAGATCAAGATGGCCCAGGGCGCGAAGCCAGGCGAGGGGGGCCAGCTGCCGGGGCACAAGGTCGACTCCTACATCGGCTCGATCCGCCACACCACCCCCGGCGTCGGCCTCATCTCCCCGCCGCCCCACCACGACATCTACTCGATCGAGGACCTCAAGCAGCTGATCTACGACCTGCGCTGCTCCAACCCGACGGCCCAGGTGTCGGTCAAGCTCGTCTCTGAGGTCGGGGTCGGCACCGTCGCGGCGGGCGTCTCCAAGGCGAACGCCGACCGCGTCCTGATATCCGGCCACGACGGCGGCACGGGCGCCTCGCCGCTGTCCTCGATCCAGTCGGCCGGCGTGCCCTGGGAGATCGGCCTCGCCGAGACCCAGCAGACGCTGCTGCTCAACGACCTGCGCTCGCGCATCGTGGTGCAGACCGACGGCCAGCTGAAGACGGGCCGCGACGTGGTGATCGCGGCGATGCTCGGAGCCGACGAGATGGGCTTCTCGACCGCTCCGCTGATCGCGACGGGCTGCATCATGATGCGCGCCTGTCATCTGAACACCTGCCCGGTGGGGATCGCCACGCAGGACCCGGAGCTGCGCAAGCGCTTTCAGGGCACCCCCGAGCACGTGGTGAACTTCTTCTTCTTCGTCGCCGAGGAGGTGCGCGAGATCCTCGCCTCGCTGGGCCTGCGCTCGCTCGACGAGGCGATCGGGCGCGTCGACCTGCTCTCGGCGGGGGACGCGATCGACCATTGGAAGGCGCGCGGGGTCGATCTCTCGCACATCCTCACGCACATCGAGCTGCCCGAGGGCGCCCACCGCCACCGCGTCGAGCCGCCCCCCGCGGTGCTCACCGACGCGCTCGACTGGGAGCTGCTCGAACGCTCCCGGCCGGCGATCGAGCGCCCGCGCGGAGCGACCGCGGGCGAGACGGTGAAGATCGAGCTGCCGATCCGCAACCGGAACCGCTGCGTTGGCGGCATCCTGTCCAGCCACATCGCCTCCCAGCACGGGGCGAAGGGCCTGCCCGAGGACTCGATAGTCGTCGACTTCGAGGGCTCCGCCGGCCAGAGCTTCGCCGGCTGGCTGGCGCCGGGCGTCACCTTCACGCTGCGCGGCGACGCGAACGACTACGCCGGCAAGGGGCTCTCCGGCGGGGTGTTCGCCGTGCGCCCGCGCGAGGGCATGGGCGAGCACTTCCTGGCCGAGCAGAACGTGATCGTCGGGAACACCGTGCTGTATGGCGCGACAGCGGGCAGAGCGTTCTTCCGCGGGCTGGCGGGCGAGCGCTTCGCGGTGCGCAACTCGGGCGCGAGCGCCGTGGCGGAGGGCCTCGGCGATCACGGCTGCGAGTACATGACCGGAGGTCGCGTCGTCGTGCTCGGGCCGACGGGACGCAACTTCGCGGCCGGGATGAGCGGGGGCGTCGCCTACGTCCTGGATGAGGGCGGAACCTTCGCCGAGCGCTGCAACATGGGGATGGTCGGCCTGGAAGAGCTCGGCGCGCCGGACGCGGCCGAGCTGCGCGAGCTCGTCGAGGAGCACCTGCGCCGCACCGATTCTCCGGTGGCCGCACGGCTGCTCGGCGAATGGCCCGAGCTGCTGGCGAGGGGGACCTTCGTGAAGGTGATGCCCCACGACTACAAGCGCGTCCTTGAAGAACTCGCCGCGAAGGCCACCGCCGCCGGCGCCTCCGCCGCAGAGGCCTCCGTGGCAGGGGTCTCGCCGGCAGAGGCCTCAGCCGCGGCGGCGCGCGCGCTCGAGAACGGCGGCGCCGCGGTCTCCCGGCCGCTCGACGCCGTCGGCAGGCCGGCGGCCGAGGAGGAGCCCGCCTGATGGGCAAGCTCGGCGGCTTCCTTCAGATCGAGCGCCGGGGCGTTCCCCAGCGCGACCCGCTCGAACGCGTGCACGACTACCGCGAGTTCCTGCTCACGCGGCCCGTCGAGGAGCTGCGCGAGCAGGGCGCTCGCTGCATGGACTGCGGGGTGCCTTTCTGCCACAACGGCTGCCCCCTGGGGAACCTGATTCCCGACTGGAACGACCTCGTCTACCGCGACCGCTTCGAGGACGCGATCGCACAGCTGCACGCGACCAACAACTTCCCCGAGTTCACCGGCCGCCTGTGCCCCGCGCCGTGCGAGGCGGCGTGCGTGCTCGAGATCCGCGAGGGCGACTCGGTCACGATCAAGCAGATCGAGAACGCGATCATCGACCGCGCGTGGCAGGAGGGCTGGGTCGCGCCCTGCCCGCCGCGCCGCGAGACCGGTCAGGGCGTCGCCGTCGTCGGGTCCGGCCCGGCGGGCATGGCCGCTGCGCAACAGCTGCGCCGGGCGGGCCACCGCGTGACGCTGTTCGAGCGCGACGAGGCGATCGGAGGGCTCGTGCGCTTCGGCGTGCCGGACTTCAAGATCGAGAAGACCGTGGTGCAGCGGCGCGTCGAGCAGTTGAGCGCGGAGGGCGTGGAGCTGCGCTGCGGGGTGGAGGTGGGACGCGACGTGAGCGTGCAGGAGCTGCGCGAGCGATTCGACGCGGTCGTGCTGGCCACCGGCTCGCGCGTGCCCCGCGATCTGCCGGTGCCCGGCAGGGAGCTCGACGGCGTGCATTTCGCGATGGACTACCTGTACGGGCGCAACCGGTGGGTCGCTCGCGAGTTCGGCCCCGAGCCCACCGTCGCCCAGCCAGTGGCCGAGCGGGAGATCACGGCGAAGGACGCCGACGTGGTGGTGATCGGCGGCGGCGACACGGGGGCGGACTGCGTGGGCAACGCGCTGCGCGAGGGCGCGCGCTCCGTTACGCAGCTCGAGCTCCTCTCCGAGCCTCCGCCGAACCGGCCCGACGATCGCACGCCGTGGCCGCAGTGGCCGCTGAAGTACCGCCTGAGCTACGCGATGCAGGAGGCCCGGCAGGCCGGCGTGGGCGAGCAGGACTACTCGGTGACGACAACCAGCTTCGGCGACGACGGCAACGGCGCGGTCGCGGCCCTGCACATCGCACAAGCCCAGCCCGAGCCGCCGTTCGCGCCGGTGCAGGGCACCGAGCGCGAGCTCCCCGCGCAGCTCGTGCTGCTGGCGATGGGCTTCCTCGGACCCGAGCGGGAGCTGCTCGAACAGCTCGGTGTGGAGCTCGACGCGCGCGGGAACGTGAAGGCCGTAAAGCCCTACGCGACCTCCGTGCGCGGCGTGTTCGCCGCGGGCGACTCCCGTCGCGGCCAGTCGCTCATCGTGTGGGCGATCAACGAGGGCCGCCAGTGCGCACGCGTGGTGGACCGCTACCTCTCGGGGCTCAGCGACGGCGCCTCCGCGGCGGCGCAGCTGCACCAGGACGACGGCCTCGCCGGGCACGCCGACGCCGACGAAGGACCCGAGGGCCCGCCCCGGCACGTCGGGCCGGGAATCGGCGCCGGGCGGGTGGAGCCCGCCTGACCGTCGCGTGCCGACGTTCTGCCGGCATAACCGCTTCCTCGAGCGCTGCCCGATCTGCTCAAAGACGCTGCCCGACCGCTCCGCGAGCGGGCGGCCTGGGCGCGCGAGCGCACGCGGGCGGACCTCCTCGCCGCCCGGCGCCCCACGGCGCAGGAGCGCCGCCGGCTCGGCGGCGGTGCGGGTTCACCGCGAGGACCGCGCGGGCGACGACGGCTACCGCTGCGAGCTCCTGCCGGGCCTGCGGGCGTCCTCGGATGCGGCCCGCCTGGCCGGGGAGATCGCCTTTGCCGGCGGACGCCTGCTGGCGCTCGGCGTGGCCCCGCCGGGACTCTACGGGGAGGCGCGCGAGCTGGCCCGCGGCGACCTCGAGCAGGCGACGTGGACATGCTTTCTGATCGCCTACCTCTCGCCGCTTCAGGGCGAGGACCCGTTCGCCGGCATTCGCATTGCGCTCGGAGCCCTTCCCGGCCCCGGTGCGCCGGCCGGGGCCGGGGGGGATGCAGGGCAGGGCGATCCCGCGCCCCTCGAGCCGGCGGGGATCCCGCTCGGCCCGCGCACCTCCCACGATCCGGCGCGGGGGATGGACACGCTCGAGGCCTACCGCCGCTGGGTCGAGCACGCCGGCGGCGGAGCCCAGGCGCGGGCGTTCCGCGGTGAGGCCGACTGGAGCCCGCAGCGGCGCTTCGAGCGGCTGTTCGAGCGGCTCGCGCTCCCGGGCTTCGGCCGCATGGGGCGCTATGAGCTCTTGGTCGTGCTCGGGCGCCTCGGGCTGTATGAGCTCGCGGCCGACTCCCTGCACCTGGCAGGCGCGCGCGGGCCCTCCTCGAGCGACCTCACGACACTGGCCGCCAAGCGCGTGTTCGCGATCGGCGATCCGCTGTATCTGGAGCGCCGCGCGGCGGCGCTCGCCGAGGCGATCTCGGTCCCCGTGGAGACGCTCGACCTCGCGCTGGCCAACTGGGGATCGCCCGAGCGGGCGACGCTCGGATTCCCCGTGGACACCTGCGATCAGGGCGTGCTCGCGCGCGCTCACGACGCCCTGGGCCTGTGAGCGCGGGGGCGGCGAAAGTGCCGTCCACACCGCCGCCTACAGTCCGTCGTGTCAGTTGTCCCTCTCCTCTAGGGAGTCGCCGATGCCACTCTGCTTCATCGAGCCCCAGGATGCAATTCGAGTCGTCGCCGAGTCGGTCGGTCGCGAGGCTCGCCGCCAGCTGGTGGGCGAGGTCGTGCGCGCGTGGGTGGACGACATCCCGGACAAGGAGCTGTCTGTCCACTACGCCAAGGCGATCGCCGATCTCGACGAGGACGACCTGCATCTGCTCGCCGCCTGGCACGCGTCGCTCGAGGTGGGCCAGCCGGTCCCGAACACGGACTTCCTGGTCGGCGTGTTCGCCAGCCTCGGCGAGAACAGGCGCGAGGCGCTGAAGATCGCAGCCGGTTTTCGCGGCGAGGAAGCGTTCCAGGCGGGCGTCTCTGAGGAGCAGGCGCTTGACACCGTGCTTCCCCGCCTCTCCCGCGAGCGGGCGACCGAGCTCGCGAACGAGTGCATCCAGCTCTACATGTGGGATCGCCTCGGCTGCGACAACTGAGCGCGACCGCCGGCTCCATCGCTCCGTCCCCGCCTCCGCCCGCGGCTGGCCATGCCCGCGAGCTAGACTCGGTCCATGTCTGAGATCTCCACCACCGCCCCCAGCGAGGCGGACGTCATGGATGCGCTGGCGAACGTGATCGACCCCGAGCTCGGGCTGGACTTCGTGGAGCTGGGGTTGATCTACGGCGTGGAGGTGTCCGACGGGAACGTGCACGTCACGTTCACGCTGACGACCCCCGGCTGTCCGATCGGTCCGCAGGTGACCGAACAGATAGAGGAGTTCGTGGGCGAACTGGACGGCGTGAAGACGATCGAGTCCGAGATGGTGTTCACGCCCCCCTGGTCGCCCGAGAAGATGAGCGAGGACGCGAAGTTCGCGCTCGGCTACTGAGCGCCGAAGCGCTCAGTGCCACGAATACGCCCGTCTGTCCTTGCGGTTCGCTGGCCTGGAGTCGGTTCCGTGCGGCGAGGTGCTCCGGTGCGCACGGCGCTGGGTGCTTCGTTGCCCCCCAATTCCACCCGAGGAGGCTAGGGCTCCGTGGCACCGTGGACTGGGGCGCCACTCAAAGGCGCGGGATGCGCGGGCGATCTCCCACCAGCTAGTTGGCAGGCTCGACAGCGGCGGCCTCGGCGGCCGTCGCTGGCGCGGCCGGTGCAGCGGGCGCCGGGGACTCCGGGGAGGGCGCGAGGAGCTTGCGGCCGACAACGTAGGCCACGACCGTGCCGACTATGACGAGCGGCATGCTTCCGGCTCCCGATCCCTCTGTGAGCAACGCCGCGATGACGATCGCTGTCAACGGCAGGCCCAGCACCGCCGCGACCGCCGCGGCCATGCCCACGGCGACGGCCGGCGTAACCGAGAACCCCGGAAGCTGCCCGGCCATCAGCCCTGCCACCGCTCCGAGGAACAATGCGGGGAAGGTGGGACCACCGCGGAAGCTGCCGAGCGAGATCGAGTAGGCGAGGCCCTTGAACACGATCAGCAGCGCAAGTGCACCGATCGACCATGTGCCCACTTTGCCGATGGCCCCCGGGAGCGAGCTCTGACCATCGAAGAGAACTTCCTGGAAGGGCTTGCCGGTGATCTCGTGAAACGCGATCGCCAGCCCGGCGATGATCAGTCCGACAGCGGGCAGCAGCACGAAGCGCCGGGCTGCGACAACGCCCACCGTGCGCCGGCCGATCCGAAATATGAGCACGGAGCCCAACGCGACCGCGAGCGCAAGCGCGATCGTCCAGCCGAAGTCGGTGATGTCGGGACGGGGAAACTTGGCGAGGCCTTCCACCGAGCCGAGCGCGTAAGCGCTCGTGCTCAGCCCCGTCCACGCGCCCATGCCGACCGCGACCAGCGAGCCGATGCCCGCCGCCAGCAGACCCGGGAGCAGCACGAGCCTCAGCCTCGCGCCGCCCAGGCCGGTCACCTCGACCATCAACACCGCCGCGATCACCGGCGAGAGGAACAGGAACGACACCGCGGCGAACGTGCCGGCCGCGGCGAGCACGGTCACCACCTGCGGCGGCGCGTCGCGGCGCGCCAGGCGGACCGTCAGGACCGCCAGGCCCGAGCCCAGGGCGATGAGGGGGGCCTCGGGGCCGAGCACGACGCCGAGGCCGATGCTCGCGAGCGCCGCGAGGATGACCCCCGGCAGGACGGCGGGCAACGCCGGGCCGCCGGCGGTGGAGAGGCCATTTGCCGGAATGTGGCCTCCCTCGCCCGGCATGCGCTCGATCGCAAACGCGACGATCACGCCCGCGATCGCGAGCACCGGCAAGGGCCACCACAGCGGTGGCCCCCCGTGATAGCCGAGGTCACTTGGGAGATGGACGTAGACGCCTCTCTGGATCTGGTTGGTGAGCTCGAGAAAGCACCACGCCGCGAGTGATACGATCACGCCGACGATCGCCGCGATCACCAGCAGGACAATGAACGCCCGGCTCTCGATCGTCGTTTGGATCTGCTCGGGCGACACGTCTGGCTCGGGCATCGGCGGGTAGCTTACGATGTAGAGCCTGAGGGCGCGGGAGTCGTGTTGGTTGCGGTCGATGTTTTGCTTGGTGTACCCCCGGTCGTGCTCGTAGGTGTCGTCGCCGGCGTGGTCACCGTTGTCGTCTTGGCCGGCGCGGTCACGGTCGTGGTGGGGGTCGTCACCGTAGGTGTCACCGTGGTCTTCTGAGTAACCGTCGGTGTGACGGTCGTCGACGTTGTATGCCCGACGCTGAGCGATTGGTTGGTGACCGTCGGCGTTTTAGACTTCCCGTAGTTTGCGACTAAACCATTGTCGCTAATTGCGGCCTTTCCAGCCGTCCACGCTTGGATCAGCGATCGTCCCGAGCCCGCGAGCTTGAAAGCGGAGATCCTGCCCTGGTTGTCGGACTGTCGTCATGGACCCGATAGGCGCCTGAAAGAGGGGGCTCCTCGGGCTCCACTACACTCCACGCCACTCGCTGAGCAGGACGCGAAGTTCGCGCTCGGCCACTGAGCGCCGTCGGCGCGGCGGGCGCTGTGAAAGCCAGCAACCAGGTCCCGGGTCGATACACCCTCTATTCGCCCATTCGCTGCTCGTGGTGACCGGCAAGGGCGGCGTCGGGAAGTCCACGGTGGCGGCGGCGCTCGGCCTCGCCGCGGCGCGGCAGGGGCTGCGCACGATCGTCGTCGAGGTGGCCGCCAGGGACGACGTCTCGCGCGTGCTCGGCACCGGCGAGGCGGAAGCGCGGGGCCGCTCGGCGGACGCGCACGGCGAACGCGCCGTCTCGCGCGGGCTCGACCACATCTCGATCGACCCGCAGAGCGCGATGGAGGACTACCTGCACCACCAGCTGCCCATGGGGGCGCTCGCCGGCCTTCTGTCGCGCAGCCGGATCTTCACGACGCTGACCGCGGCCACCCCGGGGATGCGCGAGCTGCTGACGATCGGCAAGGTGTGGGAGCTCTCCCAGCCCGAGCGTCGCGCTCGGCGGGGCGGGCGGCCCTACGACCTCGTCGTGCTCGACGCGCCGGCGACCGGGCACGGACTGGCGATGCTGAGGGCCCCCAGCACGTTCGCCGTCGGTGGCACGCGTCGGTCCGATCGCCAAGCAGGGCCGCACGATCGCCGCGTTTCTCGGCGACCAGCGAAAGACCGCGGTGCTGGCCGTCTCGACCGCCGAGGAGATGCCGGTCGCAGAGACGCTCGAGCTGCGCGGGCAGGTGCAGGAGCAGCTGGGCATGGACCTCTCGCTGGTCATCGTCAACGCGGTCGTCCGGCATCGCTTCTCCGCGCGCGAGGAGCGCACGCTGCGCGCCGCGCCACCTTCAGCGGCCCGCCGGGCGGCGCTCTTCTCGGCGGCCTGGACGCGCCACCAGCGCACGCAGGTGGCCAGGCTGCGCCGGGGCCTTCCGGGCGTGGCGCTCGTCACGCTGCCGTTCGTGTTCGGATCGGCGCTCGATCCGGCGGCGCTCGAGACGCTCTCGCGGGAGCTCGGGCTGTGAGCGTCGCGCCGCGCATGGCGGGCAAGCGCATCTGCATCTGCACGGGGTCGGGCGGCGTCGGCAAGACGACGACGGCCGCCGCCGTTGCGCTGGGGCTCGCCGCGCGCGGGCGGCGGGTGGCGGTGGTCACGATCGACCCGGCGCGCCGGCTCGCGAGCTCGCTGGGACTCGAGCAGCTGGACAACGAGCCGCGGCTGGTCGAGCCGGGTCGCTTCGCGGGCCAGGGACTCGAGCTGCGGGGCGAGCTGTGGGCGATGATGCTCGACGCCAAGCGGACCTTCGACGAGCTGATCGAGCTGCTCGCCCCGGATGCCCGCACGCGCGATGAAATCCTCGCCAACCGCATCTATCAGGAGCTGTCAAGCGCCGTTGCGGGCTCGCAGGAGTTCACCGCCGTGGCGAAGCTGTACGAGCTCGACGCCTCCGGGCGCTTCGACACGATCGTCCTCGACACGCCGCCGTCGCGCAACGCGCTGGACTTCCTGGAGGCACCGCAGCGCCTGACGGGATTCCTCGAAGGTCGCGCGCTGCGGGTGCTCACAGCGCCGACCGGGGCGGCCGCGGCGATCGCCGCGCGCGGCGGCGCGCTGGCCCTCTCGGCGCTGCGGCGCGTGACGGGGGCCGACCTGCTCGCCGACCTGAGCGCGTTCTTCGCGGTGCTGGGCGGAGTGTCCGACGGCTTCGCCGAGCGCGCACGGGCGGTCGAGGGGCTGCTCCACGATCCCGCCACGACTTTCCTGATCGTCACCTCGCCCGAGCCGGCCCCGGTCGCCGAGGCCGTGTTCTTCCGCCGGCGGCTGCTCCAGGCCGGCATGCCGTTCGGCGGCGTGGTCGTCAATCGCGTGCGGGTGCTTGCACGGAACCCGCGGAAGGTCGAGGAGGACGCGCTCGCGGCCGATCTCGGCGGCGAGCGCGATCTGGCATCGAGAGCGTTGCAGGCGCTCGCGGACCTGCGCGCACTCGCCAGGCGCGACGCGGCCAGCCTGCGGCGGCTGCGGGCAGAGCTCGACGACGAGCACCCCATCCTGGTTCCGCAGCTCGACCGCGATGTCTCGGATGCGGCCGGCCTGCTCGCGGTGCAGCGCTACCTATTCGCCCCGCAGCGCAAGCGCGCGGCGCTGTTGGCCGAGCAGGCGTTCTAGTTGTAAGACCCGAGGAGGTTGTTCCCGCCTAGGCGGGGGCCGCCGCGCCCTCGCGCGCGAGCGAGACGAGCGTGGAGAGCTCCGTGGCGATCGTCTCGCCGATCGCGTCGAGCTCGGGCAGCGCGTCGAAGTCGCCGAGCAGCCCGAAGTTCATCTGGCCGTTGTAGGACATGATCGCGATCGCCAGCGCGTGGCTTTCCGGCAGGAACGCCACCGGGTAGACCTCGAGCATCTCGCGGCCGAGCACGTACAGCGGGAACTGCGGGCCGGGCACGTTGGTCACGATCAGGTTGAACAGGCGCGTGGAGAAGTTCAGGCGAGACGCCTGGGCGAGGATCGTCGGCGGGGCGAAGTTCTGCACGCCGGAGATCACCTCTGCCCCGAGCGCCTGCTTTGACTCCTTCAGGCCGTCCATCGCCTGCGAGACGAAGTGCAATCGCTCGACGGGGTCGGCGATGTACACGGGCAGCGGCCCTCGCATCACGACGATCCGGTTGCCGCCCACATTGTGCTCGTCTTCAGCCCGCACCGAGACCGGCACGAGCGCCCGCAGCTCGACACCCTCGGTGTGCCTGCCGCGAGAGATCAAGAAGGAGCGCAGCGCTCCGGCGACCACGGCGAGCACGACGTCGTTGACCGTCCCCCCGAACGTGTTCTTCACGACCTTGAAGTCGTCGAGGCTGCTCGCCACGGCCGCGAAGCGCCGGTGCGGTCCGATGGGGACGTTCAATGGAGTTTCCGGCGCCGGATTCAGGCCCGCCCAGACGATCTCCCCGATCCCCTCTGCCGCCTCGCGCGCGCGGGCGAGCGCGTGGTCGGGATGCGCCAGTGCGTCGATCGCGCCCTCGGCGACCTCGAGCCCGGCGCGCACGGCTCCTCGCAGGCCCGCGGCGAGGAGCTCCGCGGTCCCCGGCTCTTTGTGCGGCTGCCAGGCGCGCCCGGAGTGCCTGATCGGCGGCGGGTTGGGGGACACGTCGAACAGCACCGTGGCCAGGTCCACCCCGGCGATGCCGTCGACGAGCGCGTGGTGGCTCTTCGAGATCATCGCGAAGCGGTCGTCCGTCAGCCCCTCGATCAGCCACATCTCCCACAGGGGCTTGGAGCGATCAAGGCCCTGGGAGAAGATGCGCGCGGTGAGGTTGCGCAGCTGCTCCCATCGGCCCGGGGCGGGCAGCGCGGTGTGGCGAACGTGGTACTCGAGGTTGAAGTCCGGGTCGTCCACCCACACCGGACGTCCGCTGTCCAGCGCGGTGAACGCCAGCTTGTGCCGGTAGCGCGGGACCAGGTGAAGCCGCCGGCGGATCTGCTCGAGGACGTCCTCCATGTTCGGCGGCGGCCCTTCGATCACGGTCAGGCCCCCGATGTGCATGTGCGAGTGGGGTCCCTCCTGGTGCAGGAAGGAGGCGTCGACCGCCGTCAGCCTATCGAGGTGGCGCTGCATCACGAACGCGTAGGGTACATCGCACGCCCTAGAATGGTGGTCGTGCCCAACACGGTCGAGCGACTGTTGCTGGCGGCGCCGCGCGGGTACTGCGCAGGGGTCGACAGAGCAGTGCAGACAGTCGAACGCGCCCTGGAGATCCACGGCGCGCCGGTGTACGTGCGCAAGGAGATCGTGCACAACAAGCACGTCGTCGAGGGGCTGCGCGCGCGGGGTGCGATCTTCGTCGACGAGCAGACCGAGGTGCCGCACGGGGCGGTCTGCGTGTTCTCCGCGCACGGCGTCGCTCCGAGCGTGCGCGCGGGCGCGCAGGAGCGCGAGCTGCGCACGATCGACGCCACCTGCCCGCTGGTAACAAAGGTCCACCGGGAGGCCTCGAACTTCGCGCGTGACGGCTACACGATCGTGCTCGTCGGCCACGACGGCCACGAGGAGGTGGAAGGCACGATGGGCGAGGCGCCCGAGCGGATCGTGCTCGTTCAGAGCGAGCAGGACGTCGACGAGCTCGAGGTCGAGGACCCCGAGCGGGTCGCCTACATCACCCAGACGACCCTGGCCGTGGACGAAACCGGCTCCATACTGGCCCGCCTGCGCGAACGCTTCCCGAGCATCGTCGGTCCGCGCACCGACGATATCTGCTACGCCACCACCAACCGCCAGGCGGCCGTCAAGCAGATGGCGGCCGACTGCGATCTGATGCTCGTGATCGGCTCGCGCAACTCGTCGAACTCGGTGCGCCTCGTCGAGGTCGCGCGCGACTGCGGCACCGACGCCCACCTGATAGACAACGCGGGCGAGGTCCGTGAGGAGTGGCTCGCGGACAGGCGCGTGGTGGGCATCTCGTCAGGCGCCAGTGCGCCGGAGAACCTCGTTGAAGACCTCGTGGAGCTGTTCCGCGCGCGCGGCGTGAAGGACATCCGCGAGTTCGACGTGATCCGCGAGGACGTCCGCTTCATGCTCCCGAAGCCGGTCCGGCCCGCGCCGCCGAGGGCCGCGAGTCCCGCCTAGGCGGTGGCGGCCGGTGCGCTAAGGCCCGACGGGGGACTCGAGCGCCGCGTCGGAGGCGGCCTGGCCGTCGGAGTTGGATCCCGCCTCCGTCGCTCCGACGGGGGCGGCGCCCCCCGCGGGCGCGCTCGTGACGGCGGATGCGCGCGCCATGGCGGCGGATCTCCTCGCGCGCCCTTTGAGCCACGCGGCCGTCCCGCAGGCCGCCCCCAGCACGCCGATGCCGGCTGTCACGAGCACGGTCGCCACGCCCACGCCGGTGACGAGCGCGGTGCGGCTGGCGAGCTTGCGCAGCACGCGGCGGACGCGCCTGCGCACATACAGAAAGCCCGCCTCCATCGTGATGGCGAGCAGGGCGTCGTCGAATCGACGCTCCAGCCAGTCCCGGTCCACGGGGCGAGTGTAGCTGACGCCCCTCGGCGCGGCAGGGCGGGCGTTCGATGCGCACGCTGATCCTCTCCGACCTGCATCTCGGCACCGTGACGGGCTCTGACCTGGCGCGCCGCGCCGAGTTGCGCGCTCCGCTGCTGCAGGCCGTCGCAGACGTCGACCGCGTGGTGCTGCTGGGCGACGTGCTCGAGCTGCGCCACGGCCCGGCGCGTGAAGCGATGCTCGCGGCGCGGCCGTTCTTCGAGGATCTCGGACGCGCGCTCGCGGGACGCGAGCTCCTCATCACGGCCGGGAACCACGACCACGCGCTGCTCGAACCCTGGTTGGCGCGCCGCGGCGCGGAGGGTCGGCCGGCTCCGCTCGGGGTGGAGCAGATCCTCGAGCCCGCCGAGGTCTCCCCGATGCTCGCCCGGCTCGCCGAGTGGGCGGCTCCGGCGCGCGTCCGCGCGGCCTACCCCGGCCTGTGGGTGCGCTCCGACGTCTACGCGACGCACGGTCACTACCTGGACTGCCACCTCACTGTGCCCACGCTCGAGCGCCTGAGCATGGCGGTGATGAGCCGTGTCCTCGGGCGCCCCACGCAGGCGTTCGCCACTCCCGAGGACTACGAGGCGGTCGGCAGCCCGGTGTTCGCCTGGAGGGACGCGGTGGCCCGGGACGGACCCACCGGCGATGCGCTGAACGGGATGAGCACGGTGGGCGCCTGGCGCGCGCTCGGAGGCAGCGGCGCCCGGGGAAGGCGGCTGCGCACGCGCGCGCTCGTGGGCGCCTTCCCGATCGCCGTGGCCGCGCTCAACCGCGCCGGACTGGGGCCTCTGCGGGCGGACGTCTCAGCAGGCGAGCTGCGCCGCGCGGGGCTGCGGGCGATGGGGGAGGTGGCGGCTCGGCTCGGCCTCGGGGACGCATACGTGATCTTCGGTCACACCCACCGCGCCGGGCCGCTCCCCGGCGACCACGAGTGGGAGTGGCGCGGCGGTCGGGTGCCCGGGCTCGCGGAGACCCCGACCGGGCCCGAGGCGAGCATTCGGGCCGTCGACGGGCGGGGAGCGCGTCTCGTGAACTGCGGCTGCTGGACCTACTCTCGGGTGTTCCTCACGCCGATCCCCGGCGAGAGCCCCTACTGGCCGGGAACGTGCGTGCTCGTCGAGGACTCGGGTGCGCCCGTTCTGGAGCGACTGCTCGCCGAGCGCACGCACGAGGAGCTCAGGCCACCCCGGGCGTGAAGCAGGTCGCCAGGCACTCGACGCCGGGTGACAGCTGAAGGTCGAGCACGCCGGCGGTATGCCGCTCGTGCTCGAGCAGCGCATAGGCGCCCGGATGGGACACCTCCAGCTCGAAGCTGCCCTCGGCGGCCCCCCCGCTGACACGCGCCGTGCCGCTGCCGTCCAGCACCGCCCACACGCCGCCAGCCTCGTAGGGGCCCGAGTAGGCGCCCGGCTGATCCTCGGTCTGGGGCACGAGCCGCGCGCCGGGCTCGTCCTCGGGTCGCAGCGGTGCCATGGGCTCGCGCTTCACTCCCAGGAGCTCCTGGATCGCGAGCTCGGTTTCGGCATAGGCGCCCTCGCCGTGGTGGTAGTCGAACAGGCGCGCCCTGCCGTCGAACAGGTACCTGGCCGGCCAGCCCCGGTTGCCGTACAGCTCCCAGACCTCGAACGCGCTGTCGATCAACACCGGGTAGCCAATGCCCAGGCGCGCCACCGCCTCGCGCACCGCCCGCTCGGAGCGTGCGGGCTCGAAGCTCGAGCAGTGCACGCCGACCGTGCGCAGTCCCGCCGCCGCGTAGCGCTCGTGCCACGCCTTCACGTAGGGAAGCGTGCGCAGCGAGTTCGGCCTGCAGAAGTCCCAGAACTCCACGAGCATCGGCCTCCCGCGCTGGATCGTCGCCTGCGGCCCCGCCGCGTTCACCCACGGCAGCCGCGTGGGAAACAGCGGGGCGGCGATCGTGTCAATCGGCGCGCGCATGGTGTCAGGGCGCCCCTAAGGGGTGCGAGGGGCAAGCGTGGCAAGGACGCAGGGAGCGTGGCGTACCGATCGTAGATCGTCGGGATCTCCGATCGGCCAGCACGCGAGCGACCGAGGACAAAGCCACGCGCCGCCCATCGTGCCCCTCAGCCGATGCTGCCGACCATCTCCAGCTGTATCAGCCGATTCAGCTCGACCGCGTACTCCATCGGCAGCTCCTTGGTCACGGGCTCGATGAAGCCGTTGACGATCATCGCCGCCGCCTCGTCCTCGGTGAAGCCGCGGGAGCCCATGTAGAAGAGCTGGTCGTCTGATATCCGCCCGACGGTTGCCTCGTGGGCGACGGTCACGTGGGGGTTCTGGATCTGGATGTCCGGCCAGGTGTCCGAGCGCGATTCGCCGTCCATCATCAGGCCGTCGCACTGCACCCGGGCCTTTGAGCCGGCGGAGTGCTGACCCATCTTGACGAGGCCCCTGTAGCCCATGATCCCCCCGTCCTTGGAGATCGACTTGGCGAGGATGTTCGAGGTCGTATTCGGCGCCAGGTGCACGACCTTCGCGCCGGTGTCCTTGTGCACACCCTTGCCGGCCACGCCCACGTTGAGGTGGTCGGCGCGCGCCCCCTCGCCCATCAGGTATGAGCCGGGGTAGAGCATCACGTACTTGGCGCCCATCGACCCGCCGACCCACTCCACCGTCCCTTCGGCATCGACGATAGCGCGCTTGGTGTTGAGGTTGTAGACGTCCTTCGACCAGTTCTGCACGGTCGTGTAGCGCGCCTTGGCTCCCTGGTGGACGAAGATCTCGACGACCGCGGAGTGCATCGAGTTCACGCTGTAGGTCTGCGCGGTGCAGCCCTCGATGTAGTTCACCTCCGAGCCCTCGTCGGCGACGATCAGCGTGTGCTCGAAGGTGCCCTCGCCGGCCCCCTCCATGCGGAAGTAGGACTGCAGCGGCAGGTCGCACTTGACGCCCTTCGGGATGTAGCAGAAGGCCCCGCCCGACCACACCGCGCCGTGGAGCGCCGAGAACTTGTTGTCCTGGGGCGGCACGCATTTGTTCATGAAGTATTTCTGCACCAGCTCGGGGTACTCGGTGATGGCGGTGTCCATCGAGCAGAAGAGGATGCCCTGCTTGGAGTACTCCTCCTTGAGCCCCTCATAGACGGGCTCCTGGCGCCACACGCCGACGACGCCGGCGAGGTGCTCGCGCTCGGCCTGGGGGATCCCGAGGTCCTCATAGGTCTGCTTCATCTCGGCGGGGACGTCGTCCCAGCTGTTGAAGCGCCCGGCGGTCGGAGGGGAGTACAGGACGAGGTCGTCGAGCTTCAGGCCGCTCAGGTCAGGGCCCCACGTCGGCACCGGCTTGCGCTCGAAGATCTCCATCGACTTCAGGCGCTTCTCTGCCATCCAGTCGGGCTCGCCCTTGATCTTCGACAGCTCGCTCACGACCTCGCGCGAGATGCCCTGGCGAGCTCGTAGCTGGCCCTGGTCGTCCTCGACGATCGGGCTTGGCTTGGTGATCTTCGTGCGGTCGATCGTGGCCATGAGGCTCCTCGATTGCTGGTGACTTGGGAATCCTGTGCTGGCAGGTAGGAATTATAACGCTGGCGTCAGGCGGGCCACGCGTTGTCGCCGGTGACCGCGCCGCGCACGACCTTCAGGTTCAACAGCGCGCACTTGCGTCGCGTGGCCGAGACGGGGATGCCCAGCAGCTCGATCATCCAGTCGGCGTCGAGCTTTCCGACCTCCTCCAGCCCCATGCCCTTCAGCTCCTCGGAGGCGATCGACGCCGATGCCTGGGAGATCGCGCAGCCGTGGCCGTGGAAGCGCAGGTCCTCGATGCGGTCGTCCTTGACGCGGATGTGCACCCCGAGCTCGTCGCCGCACAGGGGGTTGTGCTCGAGCGCCTCCAGATCGTGGGGCTCGAGCTCGCCGAAGTTGCGCGGGCGCTTGTAGTGGTCGAGGATGTAGTCGCGGTAGAGGTCGTCCATCGTCAGAGCCCGAATACCTGGCGGCTGGAGATCAGCGCGTCCACGAGCGTGTCGATGTCGGACGGCTGGCTGTAGACGCCGACGCTCGCGCGCGCGGTCGCGCTCACGCCCAGGCAGCGCATGAGGGGCTGCGCGCAGTGGTGTCCCGCGCGGATGCTCACACCCGCGCGATTGGCCAGCTCGGCTACGTCGTGGGGGTGGATGCCCTCGACCGTGAACGACGCCAGCCCGCCGCGGCCCGCGCCGTCGGTGCCGGGCGGGCCCACCACGCGCAGGCCGGGAATCTCGGTCAGGCGCTCGAGCATGTAACCGGTCAGGGCACGCTCGTGCGAGCGCACGCGGTCCATCCCGAGCTTCGACAGGTAGTCCACCGCAGCGCCCAGCCCGACGGCCTCGGCGATCATCGGAGTTCCCGCTTCGAACTTCCACGGCAGCTCGTTCCAGGTGGCCGAATGAGAGCCCACCGAGGCGATCATGTCGCCGCCCGTCAGAAAGGGCTCCATCTGCTCGAGGACCTCGCGGCGGCCGTGCAGCACCCCGATCCCGGTTGGCCCGAGCGCCTTGTGGCCGGTCCATGCGTAGAAGTCGGCGCCCACCTCGGCGACGTCCACGGCCATGTGTGGCGCGGCCTGCGCGCCGTCCACGAGCGAGATCGCGCCCGCCGCGCGGACACGCGCGGCCATCTCGGCGACCGGGTTGATCGTGGCGAGCACGTTCGAGACGTGGGTGAACGCCACCAGGCGGACGTCCCCGCGCGCAAGCTCGGCATCGAGCGCCGCGAGCGAGAGCTCGCCGTTCTCGTCCACCTCCAGGTAGCGCAGCTCGGCGCCGCGCTCGCGGCACAAGACCTGCCAGGGGACGATGTTCGCGTGGTGCTCCATCTGGGTGATCAGCACGGCGTCGTCCGCGCCGACGTTGGCCCGGCCCCAGGCGTAGGCGACCAGGTTGATCGCCTCGGTCACGTTCTTCGTGAAGATCGTCGCCTCGGGCTCCGCCCCCGTGAAGGCGGCGATCCGCGCGCGCGCGCCCTCGAACGCCGCGTCGGCCTCCTCGGCGAGCGCATAGACGCCGCGGTGGACGTTCGCGTTGTGATTGCGCAGGTGGTCGGCGAGGGCATCGATCACAACCGCCGGCTTCTGGGAGGTTGAGGCCGAGTCCAGGTAGACGAGCTCCTGGCCGGCAAACCGGCGGGAGAAGACCGGGAAGTCGCCCTTCACCTCCAGGGAGCTCTCAGCGACTGGTGGCATACGCCTCGATGTCCTCGCGCGCGGCCGCGAGCTTCGCCGCCACCCGCTCGCGAACGAGCTGTTCCAGGGGCTCGTCGGAGAGCTCTGAGATGAGCGGCTCGAAGAAGCCCTCCACGATCACGCGCACCGCCGCCGGGCGGTCGAGGCCGCGGGTCTGCATGTAGAAGATCGCCGCCTCGTCGAGCTCGCCGACCGTCCCGCCGTGCGAGGCCGACACGTCGTCGGCGGAGACGAGCACCGACGGGATCGCGTCGACGCGCGCCTTGGGGGAGAGCATCATCGAGTGGATCTGCAGGTAGGTGTGCGTCTTCTGGGCGCCCGGATCGATCTGGATGAGGCCCTCGAAGCTCGCGCGGCTCTCGCCGGTGGCGGCTCCCCGCCAGTGCACGTCGCCGGTGGAGGGGCCGGCCTCGTGGAGGTCCACCGCGAACAGGTCGAGATGCTCCTGGCGCTCGCTGAAGAACAGGCCGCGGAACGCCATCTCCGCGCCCGGCTCGGAGACCGCGAGCTCGAGATGCTGGCGGACCAGGTGGCCGCCGAGCAGCGCGGGCAGCCAGTGGCAGTAGGCGTCGCGACCGACGCCCACGAAGCGCGTGGAGACGTCGAACACTTCGCCGGCCCCCCAGTCCTGAAACTGCGCGAGCCGGCAGCGGGCGCCGTCCTGCAGGTACATCTCGAAGGCCCCGGCGTGCAGCGCCTGACGCTGCCCGTCCGGGTGGCCCTCGAAGTCTTCGGCGAGGTCGTACTCGTGCAGCCGGAACTCGCTCGTCGCTCCGCCGAGCACGAGGGTGCGCCCGTACTGCGCCACGCCGGGGCCGTCGATCGCGTAGACGATCTCGAACGGCTCCTCCACGACCACCCCGGGCGGGACGTACAGGAAGGCTCCACCGCTCCAGAAGGCGGCGTTCGCCGCCTCGAGCTTGTGGCGGTCGATCGTCAGGCGCCGGGAGTACCAAGGCCCCACGAGGGCGGGGTGCTCGCGGAAGGCGTCCTGTAGCGAGCAGAGGATCACGCCGCGGGCCGCCAGCGCAGGGTCGAGCTCGACGTGGACGACCGCGGCGCCGCTCTGCACGAGCCGTCCGGCCCGTGGGTGCTCGCCGAGCGTGCGCCGCACGAGGTCGGGCAGCTCGCCGGTCCGATCCCCGCCGTCGGGACGGGCGCCCTCGGCGCCGGCGCGGTGCGGCTCCGGCTGGAGAGCGTCGAGGTCGAGTCCCTGCAGGGAGGTGGTCCAGAACCCCGAGCGCCGCCACACGGGAAGGTCAAGGCGTGTGTAGGCCGCTCGCGCGGCCTCGCGCAGCTCTGTCAGCGTGCGCCCGTCGCCGGCCCCCGCCCCGGCGAGCGCGTGATAGAGGGTCGCCTCGCGGTGGCGACCGGGCTTGACCGCGGGCCCCGCCCCGTTGGTGGCCGAACCGGCGCTCGCGGGCGCCCCTGCGCCGGGGCCGTCGTTCGCGGATCGGCTCACCGACTGAGGGGGTGTGGGCGCTCCGCCTCGCTCAGGCACCGGGCTCACCGGCCGCCACCGCGCCGGCCTCGCTGGCCCCGAACTCCTGGCGGATCTGGTCGTAGCCCTCGCGCTCCAACCGCTCCACCAGCTCGACGCCGCCCTCCAGCACGATGCGGCCGTCCATCAGGATGTGGACGAACTGGGGTTCGACGTGATGCAGGATGCGCTGGTAGTGGGTGATGATCAGGGCGCCGAGGCCCTGCTCGTCGTGCAGGCGCTGCACGCCCTCTGCGACCGTGCGCAGGGCGTCGATGTCAAGGCCCGAGTCGGTCTCGTCGAGGATCGCCACGTCAGGCGCGAGCATCGCCATCTGGAGGATCTCCGCGCGCTTCTTCTCGCCGCCGGAGAACCCGTCGTTGAGGTGGCGGGAGGTGAACGATTTGTCCACGTCGAGCAGCTCGATCGCGTGTTGCAGCTGCGTGCGGAACTCCTTGACTCCGATCGGCGACTCGTCTGTGCCGGACCCGGTGCGCTTGGCGTTGATCGCCATGCGCAGGAAGTTGGCGACCGAGACGCCGGGGATCGAGACGGGGTACTGAAAGGCGAGGAACAGCCCGGCCTTGGCGCGCTCGTGCGGCTCGGCGTCGACGATCGACTCGCCCTTGAAGGTGATCGACCCCTCGGTCACCTCGTAGGAGGGGTGCCCGAGGAGCGTGTTGGCCAGCGTCGACTTGCCGGAGCCGTTGGGGCCCATCAGGGCATGGATCTCACCGCGGTTGATGTCGAGGTCGACGCCTCGGAGGATCTCGCGGTCCTCGGTGCGCACGTGCAGGTCTCTGATCTCTAGGTCGGCCATGTTCGCTGATCAAGCTCCTGTCGCGAGGGGTTCTATGTCGATGGATGTCAGCTGTGCGGGCGCGCCCGGGACAGCGGCGGCTGCGAGGACGTCGCCTGCGGGGGTCGCGTGCCCGACGACGAGGTCGGCGAGCGTCGTTTCCTGCAGCGTGCTGACGATCGAGAAGCGCACGCGCGTCCAGAGCAGCTTCGTGGGGCAGGCGCGGCCGGGGTCGGACTCGCGCGAGCAGACGATCGAGCCGTCGGGGCCTTGAGAGATGCACTCGATCGGGGCGATCGATCCCTCGAGCGCCTCCACGACCTCGGCCATCGTGATCTCGCCGGCGGGGCGCGCGAGCAGGTATCCGCCGCGCGAGCCGCGCCGCGAGTCCACCAGCCCGGCCTTGCGCAGACGCGCGACGAGGTGCTCGAGATAGGCGAGCGGGAGGCCGTCGTGGGCCGCGATCTCGGCGAGCGGCACGGGATCCTCGCCGGCGCGCCGAGCCAGCTCGACCATCACCCGCACCCCGTACTCCGCCTTGGTTGAGAACATCATCTCTGGAATACCTACCTGCGAGCTAGGGTATCAGCCGCGAGCGGCTCTCCCGGGCCGCGCAGACGCGCTCAGGGTTCGGACTGAAGGAGTCGGACGTCGTGGGCGAGCGATTCGGGGGTGAGCTGTTCCAGCTGGAAGAGGACCCGCTCGCGGCCCCGGCGGTCGAGCAGGAATATCGTGGCCGCGCGCGCGTAGGCGCCTTCGCCCGCGCTCGCGGGCACGATCCGGTAGCTGCGCCAGATCCCTGCCAGCTGCCCGGTCGAGCCGGTCAGGTAGCGGACCCGCCCGGTGAGCGAGACCCTGCGCAGGAAGGCGCTCACGTGAGCGGGCGTGTCGGCCGCCGGGTCCACGCTCACGAGGATCGCCGCGGTGTCGGGGGCCAGTTCGTCGAGCGCGCCGCGGATCTGCTGCGCGATCAGCACGCAGGTGCTCGTGCAGGTGGAGTAGAGGAAGGCGAGGATCGTCACCCGGCCCCGCTCCTCGCGCAGTGAGACGCTCCGCCCGCTCTGGTCGGCGAGCGTGAAGTCGGGCGCAGCGGTCGCGCGAGGGAGCGCTGCGCCGTCGAAGCCGGAGGTCCCGGCGGCGCCCGAGGCGGGAGTCGCGGTGGAGGGCCGGCTGGAGGATGCCCCTACGATCACCGCGACGGCCAGGCCGAGGAGGAGGGCCACGGCCACGGCGAGGAGGGCGAGCCGGGGGCGTGCGGGCATCGCGCCCAGCCTAGGGGAGCGGGCTCGCCGGGCGGCGCAATAGGCGCTATACTTTCTGAAGTCTCCATGAATCCCGACCATGGTTTAGGAGTTTCAAGATGAGCCCGTCCGGCGCGGAGCTTCTCCGCCAAGTCAAGAGCCAGATCGCCGAGGTCGACCCCTCCGAGGTCAACGAGTTGATCGGCGAGGGCGTGACGATCGTCGACGTCCGCGGCACCGAAGAGTTCGCCACCGGCCATCTGCCGGGCGCGAAGTGCATTCCGCGCGGGCATCTGGAGTCGCGCATCGACAGCGCCGCGCCGGACCGCTCGGCCGAGTTGATCCTGTACTGCGCCTCGGGCGCCCGCTCGGCCTACGCCGCGCGCACCCTGCAGGAGGACCTCGGCTATGAGCGCGTGCGCTCGATGACCGGCGGCATAACCCTGTGGAAGGACCGCGGATACGAGATCGAGGTGCCGCGCGCGCTCACGGCCGAGCAGCGCGAGCGTTACTCGCGCCACCTGCTGATCCCCGAGATCGGCCCCGAGGGTCAGCAGAAGCTGCTCGACGCGAAGGTGCTGCTGCTCGGAGCCGGCGGCCTGGGCTCGCCGACCGCGCTCTACCTGGCCGCGGCCGGTGTGGGCACGCTGGGGATCGTCGACGACGACGTCGTAGACCTGTCGAACCTCCAGCGCCAGGTGATCCACAGCACCGAGCGGATCGGAACGGCGAAGGTCGACTCCGCCGCGGAGTCGATCAGGGCGCTGAACCCGGACGTGAAGGTGATCAAGCACCCCGTGCGGATCGACGCCTCGAACATCATGGAGATGATCGAGGGCTACGACGTGATCGTGGACGGCGTCGACAACTTCCCGACGCGCTACCTGCTGAACGACGCGACCGTGCGGTTGAAGATCCCCGTGGTGTCCGCGTCGATCCTCGGCTTCGACGGTCAGCTGTCGGTGTTCAAGCCCTACGAGGGCCCCTGCTACCGCTGCCTGTTCCGCGAGCCGCCGCCGGCGGAGCTGGCGCCGTCGTGCGGTGCCAACGGGGTGCTCGGCGTGCTGCCCGGCACGATGGGCCTGCTGCAGGCGACCGAGGTGATCAAGCTGATCGTCAGCATCGGCGAGCCGGCGATCGGCCGGCTGCTGCTGTACGACGCGCTCGGCGCCACGCTCACCGAGGTGAAGGTCCACCGCGACCCCGATTGCCCCATCTGCTCCCGCGACCCAGGCGAGATCACCGACGAGGAGATGGGCGTCTTCCCGGACTACGAGGCGTTCTGCGCCGCGGCCGGGTAGTCTGCCCGCCTCAGATGGCGACGATCAAGATCCCCCCGGTCCTGCGCGCCTCGGTCGGCGGAGAGAAGGAGCTCAGCGCCTCCGGCGAGAACGTCGGCGAGGTCCTGCGCGCTCTGGCCGCCAGCCACCCGGCCACCCAGAGCCAGCTGTTCTCCGCCGAGGGCGAGCTCAACCGCTACGTGAACGTGTACCTGAACGACGAGGACGTGCGGGTGCTCGACGGCCTGTCGACGGCCGTGGGCGAGAAGGACACGCTCGTGATCCTGCCGGCGATGGCCGGCGGATCGCCGAGCGCGCGCTAGGCGCTCCTGGCGGTGTGAGCGGGCTCGCCCGCCGCGCCGGGCGCCTGCTCTCCCGTGGCCGTCCCGGGCGCGCTCGTGCCGGCCGCGGGCACGTGGCTCATCGCGTGCTCGGCCAGCGCGGTGATCGTCAGCGAGGGGTTAACGCCCACGTTCGCCGGGATCGCCGAGCCGTCGCAGACGAGCAGGTTCTGGTAGCCGAACACGCGCTGGCGCGCGTCCAGGACCCCGTGCTCGGGATCGGAGGCGATCACCGCGCCTCCGAGGATGTGGGCGGTCGTCGGGATGTTGAAGAGCGCCTCGGTGGTCGAGCTCTGGGCGATCCCTCCCGTGCGCCTGGCGAGCCATTCGGCCGCCCTGTTGGCGACCGGGATGAACGTCGGGATGGGGCGCTCGGGGTCCTGCTCGGTCTTCAGCCAGAAGGAGCCGAACGGGCCCGGGCGGGGACGCAGCGCGATCGCGTTGTCGAGCGTCTGCATCACGAGCACGATGATCGTTCGCCGCGACCAGTTCTTCGGGAACAGCACCTTCGCCGCCCGGCGCGGGTGGAGCAGTGTCTGCGCGAGCAGCTTCAGCGGGCGGGTCACTCGCGTGCCGTTGCCGACCAGCAGCGTGTAGAGGCGGTGGATCGAGTCCCCGTCCGCGCCATAGGTGACCGTCTCGATGTGCGTGTGCGGGTCGGGGTAGATCGAGGAGGTGATCGCCACGCGCCTGATCAACTCGTCGGGGTAGTCCTCGGGCACGGTCACGGCGAGGATCGACTCGGAGTTCGTGCGCACGAGCTCCCCGAGACGCGGGGAGATCGCCGGCAGCGAGCCTTTCAGGCGGCTGCGCGCGAGCAGCTTGTTGGTGCCGAGCGGCCCGGCGGCCACCACCACCCCGCGCGCGTGGTGGACCTTGCGGTCCCTGCGCACCCATGCGCCGGAGCGGACGCTTTCGACTTCGTAGCCCTGCTCGCCGGCCCGGCCGCCGAGCGGGCGGATGTCGATCACCGTGCGTTCGGGCATCACCCGGGCACCGCGCTTCTCGGCGAAGTAGAGGTAGTTCTTGACAAGCGTGTTCTTGGCTCCGTGCGGGCAGCCGACCATGCAGCGACCGCACAGGCTGCAGCCTGTGCGGTCGGGCCCCTCGCCGCCGAAGAACGGGTCCGGGACGGTCACGCCGGGCTCGCCGAAGAACACGCCGACGGGCGTCTTCTGGTAGGAGTCGCCCACGCCGAGCTCCTCCCCGAGCTCGCGCAGCAGCTGGTCGGCCGGGTCCTCGTGCGGGTTCTGGACGACCCCGAGCATCCGCTGCGCCTCGGCGTAGTGGGGCGCCAGGGCGCTCTCCCAATCCTCGAGGTCCGCCCATTGACGGTCCTCGTAGAAGGCCTTGGGGGGTACGTAGAGGGTGTTCGCGTAGCCGAGGCTCCCGCCGCCCACGCCGCACCCGGAGACGACCGAGACGTGCCTGAAGGTGGTGAGCCGGAAGATGCCCTTCATCCCGAGCATCGGCCTGTACAGGTAGCGCTTCAGGTCGGCTGTCGAGCTCGGCAGCTCGTGATCGGCGAACCGCCTTCCGCACTCGAGGACGCCCACCGAGTAGCCCTTTTCGGAGAGGCGCAGCGCCGAGACGCTGCCGCCGAAGCCCGAGCCGATGACCAGCCAGTCGAAGTCGCGGTCGCGCTCCATCGCGCCCCCCATCATAGGGCTTGCTCGACGGCCCGCCGCACCCCGCTATATTCCGTGAAGTAATGGCGGCCGAGCGGCTTAGGAACAGGCCCTGCGGAGGTCGGTACGGAGACATCGTCCAGTCGATCGGCAACACACCGCTGATCGAGCTGCCTCGACTGTCGCCGAAGCCCGGCGTACACGTCTGGGCGAAGCTCGAGTCCCACAACCCGACGGGGTCGGTCAAGGACCGGGTCGCGCGCGCGCTGATCGAGGACGCCGAGGAGAAGGGCCTGATCGCCCCCGGCCAGACGATCCTCGAACCGACCTCCGGCAACACGGGCATCTCGCTGGCGATGATCTGCCGGCGCAAGGGCTACCGCCTGAGGGTTGTGATGCCCGAGAACGTGACGCCCGAGCGCACCCAGCTGCTCGAGATGTACGGCGCCGAGATCGTCTACTCCGCGGGCTCGGAGGGCTCCAACGGGGCCGTGGCGAAGGCCCTGGCGATGGCCGGCGAGGACTCCTCGCTGTACATGCCCTACCAGTACGGAAACCAGGCGAACCCCAACGCGCACTACCACGGCACGGCGGTGGAGATCCTCGAAGAGCTCGACGAGGTCGCCGCGTTCGTGGCGGGGCTCGGCACCGGCGGCACGCTGATGGGCACGGGAAGGCGCTTGAAGGAGGAGCTCGGCGACGCCGTGAAGATCGTCGCCGCCGAGCCGATGCAGGGCGAGCCGGTGCAGGGGCTGCGCTCGTTGGACGACGGCTTCATTCCCCCGATCATCGACCTGTCGCTGCTCGACCGCAAGATCTTCGTGACCAACCGCGACGGGATCCTGTGGACGCGCAGGCTGCTCGACGAGGAGGGCGTGTTCGCGGGCGTCTCGAGCGGGGCGATCGCGAGCATCGCCGTGCGGATCGCCGGCGAGCTCGAGGAGGGGAACGTCGTGTTCGTCGTCGCCGACGGCGGCTGGAAGTACCTCTCGAGCGGCATCTACACGCTGCCGGTGGACGAGGTCGCGAACCTGGACTCGACCGTCTGGTGGTGACTCGGTGCTCATCGCCCGAGCCCTGCTGGACGAGCTGATCGCGCACGCGCGCGAGGAGGCCCCGAACGAGTGCTGCGGGGTGGTCGCGGTACAGCCGGGCGCGCCCGCGCGTGCGGCGCGCGTGCACCGGGCGGTCAACACGGCGGCCAGCCCGCTGCGCTTCGAGGTGGACGGGAAGGAGCTCTTGGGAACGATCGACGCGATCGAGCGCGACCGCTACGAGCTGGGGGCGATCTACCACTCGCACACCCGCACCGCTCCCTATCCGTCGCAGACCGACATCAACTTCGCCGCGAACTGGCCCGGCGTCGAGTGGATCATCGTGGGGCTGGCCGACGGGCCGGATGCCGAGGTGCGCTCGTTCGTGATCGCCGACGGGCGGGTCGAAGAGGTGGCGATCGTCGAGGACGCCGGATGAGCGACAAGCCGCTCGTCTGCCCCGACTGCGCTCGCACCTATCCCCGGTCAGAGCGCTTCTGCGAGGCGTGCGGCCTGCCGCTGGTCTACGTGCCCGGCGCCGAGCGCGAGGCCAGCGAGCGCCAGCGCAAGGCGCGCAAGATCAAGCCGCAGTACGCCGAAGGGGAGCTCGTGAAGGTCGCCCGCGCCGAGAGCCAGGCGGAGGCCGAGTTCATCGAGGGGCTGCTGCTCGAGGAGGGGATACCCAGCCTGCTTCGCCGCTCGCGCGGCTTCGACGTCCCCGACTTCCTCGCGGCCGGCCCGCGCGACGTGCTGGTCCCGCAGTCGGGCGCCGAGGCGGCCCGCGAAGCGCTCGTCTGGGGCGAGCCCTAGCGTCTTCAGCGGGCGACGGCTCTCGCGGGCCGAGCCCTGGCGTCCTGGATGAGGACTAGACGAGGACCGGCTGGTCGGCCTCTTGGGTGATCGCGCGGATCTCCTCGGAGGCGCGTTCGAACTCCGCGTCGGAGAGCACGGGGGTGCCCTCGAAGGGGAGTTCGCGCTGCAGCTCGATCCAGGCCTGCGAGCCCGTGTACTCGTCCTTTACCTTCACCGTGACCGGCCGCGGGATGCGGTAGGTGCGCAGCAGCAGCACGTGCAGGGGCTGGTGGCGGCGCCAGCCGAGGCGCCGCTCGGCGTAGTCGGGGGTCCACACGTAGAACGGGGAGAGCGCGTCGACGCAGCGGGGGTCGGCGATCGTGAAGTGGCCTGCCACTTCCGACCATGCGCGGATCCGCACGCGGTCGGGCGGCTGCAGGGGCGCGCCGGATGTGAAGGCGTGCAGCGGCGGCTCCCCGTCGCTCCACACGCCCTCCTCGAGCGCCCGGCGCAGCTCGGGCTGGTGGGACTCGCGCACCAGGTCGCCCGCCTGGTGGTCGAACGTGGGGTACAGGAAGAAGCGCTCGTGGGCGAGCCGGAAGGGCTTGCCGGGCTCGCGGATGCCGCCCTTGCGGAGTGTGATGAGCTGCTCGCCTTCCGCCAGAGCGCGGACGGTGACGGCCCATTCTTTGAAAGCAATTGGCATGAAGGAACTAAGGAAGATGAAGGGATTCGACTGGACGAGAACCCCGCGCTCCGGCCGGGAAAGGCAGGGTGCGGGTCGGTTAAAGATACGAAATCCAGGCGAAAATCCCAAATCCCCTGCAAATAGGTGCTTAATTTCGCACTTGCGACGAATTGGAGCCGCAAAGAGCGCTCTACAGTGCGCTTCGTGGGCCGGATCGTGGCGGCGGGCGCGGGCACGCGGGGAAGCGGCTCACGCGGGGGCGAATCCTCCTCCGCCGGGCGTTTCGATGCGCAGCCGCTGGCCGGCTCTGAGCGTCCCGGTCGCCTTGCCGGGCAGGGGGGCTCCGTCGAGCGTGTCGCGCCCGGGCGCGCCCGGCTCGCCGCCGCGGGCGCCGCGCGGGGCATGCCGGCGCCGCTCGGCGATCAGCGAGAAGGTCATGTCCGTGAGCGCTTCGGTCTCGCGCACCACCCCGTCGCCGCCCCGGTGGAGCCCCGCGCCGCCCGAGCCGCGGCGCAGGGCGTATTCCACGACGCGCAGCGGGAATTCGCGCTCGAGCGCCTCGATGGGCGTGTTGAGGGTGTTGCTCATCGCGACGTGCACGCCGCTGGGGCCGTCCCGGTCCGGGCAGGCGCCCTGCCCGCCGCCGAGCGTCTCGTAGTAGGAGAAGCGGGGGTCGCCCAGGGTGAGGTTGTTCATCGTGCCCTGCCCGAGCGCCCGGCCGAAGGCGGCGAGCACGAGGTCGGCGACGCGTGAGGAGGTCTCCACGTTGCCGGCCGCCACGGCCGCGCCCGGCCGGGCGTTCAGCACGCTGCCCAGCGGCGCGTGGACGTCGATTGGGCGGTAGGCGCCGGCCGACGGGGGGATGTCGGGGTCGGTGAGGACGCGGACCGCGAACAGGCAGGCCGAGCGGGTGACGGCCAGCGGGCAGTTGAGGTTGCCCGGGTGCTGGGAGGCGCTGCCGGCGAAGTCGAGGCTCAGCCGCTCGCCGGCGACCACCGCGCGCAGGCGCAGGGGCAGGTCGCCCTCGGCCGCCTCGAGGAGGTCCGAGGCGCGGCGTTCGCCGTCGGGCAACTCGGCCAGGCAGGCCCGGGTGCGGCGCTCCGCGTAGTCGAGCACCGCGTCGGTGGCGGCGCGCAGGCGGTCCGCGCCGAGGCGCTGGGCGAGCTCTGAAAGGCGCAGCGCTCCTGTGCGGTTCGCGGCGAGCTGCGCGCGCAGATCGGCGCGCCGCTCGGCAGGCTGGCGCATGCGCGCGACGAGGCTCTCGATCGTGCGATCGTCGAGCGGGCGGGGCGCGATCACGACGCCCTCCTCGCTCAGGGAGCGGCTGTCGGCGGGCATCGACCCGGGCACGCGGCCGCCCACGTCGGCGTGGTGGGCGCGGCTCGCCGCAAAGCCGATCAGAGGGCCGGGGCGCCCGCCGGCGCCCGGGCGCTCGTGCCCGCCCGCGAAGACCGGGGTGATGACCGTGATGTCGGGCAGATGGGTGCCCCCGGCGAACGGGTCGTTGAGGATCCAGGAGACCCCGGGGAGGTGGTGCTCGCCGAGCACGGCCGCCACGGCGGCGGGCATCGCGCCGAGGTGCACGGGGATGTGCTCGGCCTGCATGACCATCTGGCCGTCCGGGTCGAACAGCGCCGTGGAGGCGTCCCGGCGCTCCTTGATGTTCGAGGAGTGGGCCGAGCGGATCAGCACCGCGCCCATCTCCTGGCAGGCGGCGCGCAGCGCGCCGGTGAGGACCTGCAGCTCGATCGGATCCAGGGAGCTCATCGCCCGCGCGTGAGGTGGCAGCTTCCGTGTGCGTCCACCGTGCCCGACCAGCCGGGCGGGACCAGCAGGGTGGCCTCGGGCAGCGCGCACAGGGCGGGCCCTGCGATCGGCGTGCCCGGCGAGAGCTGGCCGCGGTGGACGGCGGCGGGCAGCGGTCGGCCGTCGAACACGACCGAGCCGCTGATGGGAGCCTCCGCGGCGTCGGCCCCGGCCAGCGGACGAAGGGGGGGAGCGGAGGCGAAGCAGGAAACGCGGATGTTCACGAGCTCGACCTCGGCCGAGTCGTCGCGGTAGCCGTAGCGCTGCTCGTGCTCGCGCGCGAACATCGCGAGCAGGGCATCCGGATCGCGGCCCGCGCGCCGGCCCGTCGGCTCGATCTCCTCCTCCACGGCAAGCTCGAAGGACTGGCCGCGGTAGCGCAGCTCATGGCGCACGCGGATACGCGAGGGGGCGCCGGAGAGCGCGGCGCAGGCCTCCGAGACGAGGGCGCCGCGCTCCTCGGACAGGCGCTCGGCGGTGAACGCCTCCGCGGCGAGCATGACCGATCGCGAGACGTCGCGGCGGGGCGGGGCGGCGGCCAGGCCGAGGGCGCACAGCACCCCCGAGGCACGCGGGCAGAGGATGCGCTCCATGCCGAGCCGCTCGGCCATCGCCGCGGCGTGCAGGGGGCCGGCGCCGCCGAACGGCATCAGCACGAAGCCACGGGGGTCGATCCCCCGCTCGACGGTCATCAGGCGCAGGGCGCCGAGCATCTCGGCCTCGGCGACGCGCACGATCCCCTGCGCGCAGGCGAGCACGTCGAGGTCGAGCTCCCGCGCGAGGCCCGCCACGGCGCGCTCGGCGGCCGCGCGGTCGAGCGCGAGGCCACCGGCCAGGGGCGAGTCCTCGAGCAGCCGGCCGAGCAGTAGGTTGGCGTCGGTGACCGTGGGCTGAACGCCTCCCCGCCCGTAGCAGGCCGGCCCTGGAACCGCGCCCGCGGAGGCCGGTCCGACGCGCAGCGCCCCGCCGGAGTCCCGCCAGGCGATCGAGCCGCCGCCGGCGCCGACGGTGTGGATGTCAAGCGAGGGCAGCGACAACGGCCGTCCGGCCACGGTGCGCTCGGCGGTCTCTGCGACCTGCGAGCCGTGGATCAGGCAGACGTCGCAGGAGGTGCCGCCCATGTCGAAGCACAGGACGTCGGGCAGGCCGGCGAGGTCGGCCAGCAGGAGCGCCCCGGCGACGCCGCCCGCCGGGCCGGAGAGGACGGTGAGCGCCGCGTGGGCGCCGGCGTGCGCCGCGTCGGTGAGACCGCCCGAGGACTGCATCACCTGCGGCTCGGGAAGCCCGAGCGAGCCGGCGTCGGTGGACAGCTCGCGCAGATAGGCCTCGAGCAGCGGCGAGAGAGCGGCGTCGAGCGCGGTCGTGGCGGTCCGTTCGTACTCGCGGAAGGTGCCGACCAGCTCGCAGGAGAGCGAGAGGTGGGCATCGGGCAGCAGCTCGGCGATCAGCCCACCGAGAAGGTGCTCGTGGGCGGGGTGCGCATAGGAGTGCAGAAGCGCCACTGCGATCGCCTCCGGCCGCGCGAGCGCGACCTCCTCGATCAGGGCTCGGGCGCTCGCGGGGTCGAGCGCCCGCAGCGGGCCGTCCGGCCCGGTGCGCTCGGGCGCCGCGAAGCGCAGCTCGGCGGGCACGAGCGGCGCGGGCGCGGAGAGGCATAGCTCATACAGGTGCGGGCGGGCCTGGCGCCCGAGCTCCAGGACGTCGGTGAAGCCGGCCGTCGCGATCAGGGCCGTGCGCGCGGTCCGGCCCTCCAGCAGGGCGTTCGTCGCCACGGTCATGCCGTGGGCGAAGCGCTCCACCTGCCCGGGTTGCGCTCCGGCCGTGGCGAGGACCTCGCGAACCGCGGCGAACACGGCGACCGATTGCTCGGCGGGCGTCGAGGGGACCTTGGCGGTGTGGACGTCCGAGCCGGCGCCCACGAGCACGGCGTCGGTGAAGGTCCCTCCGACATCGACACCGAGCAGCACCGCTGGAGCCTATGCGAGGGACCTATGCGGCCGCGAGCTCCCGATTCTCGGTGTCCGCCAGGTGCTGGTGGGAGGGGCAGTAGCCGTTGTGGGGCAGGGGAACGCGCTGGCAGGCGTCGCCTTTGCGGGTGGTCGCGCGGCAGGGCGGCGGTGAGCCGATGACCGCGGAGTAGCCCTCGAGCGGGTGCTCGGCGAGGAACTGCTCGGCGTAGTCCACGTAGCGGGAGACCACGCGGTGGACGTGCGCCTGGCTGGACATCGGGAAGTAGTTGCGGATGTCGCAGAACAGGGTCCGGGCGGGACGCGCGAAGTAGTGGCGGTCGGTGGCCATACGCTCGACGACCTTCTCGCAGGCGCTCAGTACGCGCGCATGGTTGCTCATGGTGCCGGCTCCCTGCGGAGGAGCCAGGATGTGGGGAGCGAGCTCCCGGTAGATGGCTCGACTGAACTGATACATGTGCTAAGCCTCACGCTCTTTTCTTGCTCATATCTGGGGGGGAGGGACGTCCTCGGTCGTTTCAGGGGCCTCGCTGCGGGAGGACTCCGAACGCTGAAGGACCTTCCATGACTGAGAAACACGCCAGTTATGTAAAAGGACCGAGATAAAGGCCCGGTGTGGATCTTTTTAGGTAGGACCCCCAAGGGGTCCCCGCGGCGTGCGCGTGGCAGAGCGGCGCGCAGGTGGGCCCTCCGGCGGCCGGCTCTACAGCCGGGCCTCACGACCAGGTCTGAAAGGAGATCGAGTCCTCGTGGGAGACGACCGTGTGGCGATGGTCGAGCGCGGGGTCGCGCTCGGGGCGGTCAAGGCGGCAGTGCGCGCCGCGGCTCTCGGTGCGCGCCAGTGCGCAGCGCGCGGTCAGCCGGGCCAGCGGGTGGGCGTCGGATAGCAGCCGGCTCAGCCCCTCGCCGGTGCGCACGACCCCGGCGTCCCGCCACAGCGCCGCGCGGGTGCCGGCGTCGGCCACGGGGGGCGCTGGAAGCGCGGCGAGCGCCGCGAGCTCACCCGCCGGGTCCGGTATGGGCTCGGGCCGGGCGTCCGACAGCGCCCCGGTGACGGCGCGGCGCGCGAAGACGAAGCACTCGCTCAGCGAGTTCGAGGCGAGGCGGTTGGCGCCGTGCAGGCCGGTGCAGGAGGACTCTCCGACGGCATAGAGCCCGGGCAGGGTCGAGCGCGCGTGCAGGTCGGTGACGATCCCTCCCATCGTGTAGTGAGCCGCCGGGGCGACCGGAATCAGCTCGCTCATCGGGTCGAGGCCGGCGTCGCGCAGCGACGCCACGACGTTGGGGAAGTGGGCGGGGTCGATCGCGCGCATGTCCAGACCCACCGAGGGCTGCCCCGTCTCCTGTAGGCGGGCCTCGATCGCGCGGGACACCTCGTCGCGGGGGGCGAGCTCGTCGACGAACCGCTCGCCGCTCGCATCGTGGAGGGTCGCTCCCTCGCCGCGGATCGCCTCGGTCACGAGGAAGCCCTCGCGCCCCCGAACGCCGATCACGGCCGTGGGGTGGAACTGGAGCAGCTCGAGGTCGGCCAGGCAGGCGCCGGCGGCGTGGGCGAGCAGCAGGCCGACGCCCTGCGAGCCGGGCGGGTTCGTCGTGCGCGCCCACAGTGCAGCCGCGCCGCCGGTGCCGATCACGACGGCCCGCGCGCCGACGATCCGCCCGTCGTCGCAGATCAGGCCGCGACAGCGGTCCTCATGGCGCCACAGCGCGCGCGCGCGAGCGCCCTCGAGCACGGTGATTCGCGGCTCCTCGGCGGCGATCGCCGACAGCTGGCGCACCACGCGCCGGCCGGTCGCGCTGCCCCCCGCGTGGACCACGCGGCGGACCGAATGTCCGCCCTCCAGGCCGAGCGCCAGTCGGCCGAAGCGGTCGGCGTCGAAGCGGACGCCGAGCGCCTGTAGATCGCGAACGCAGTCCGGCGCCTCGCGGACCAGGATCTCGGCGGCCGAGCGCCTGACGAGCGCGCGGCCGGCGAGCTCGGTGTCGCTCAGGTGCAGCTCGAAGCTGTCGTCGGCGGCCAGCGCGGCGGCCAGCCCGCCCTGCGCCCAGTAGCTGGCGGTCTGGGCCAGGGGGGTCGCCGAGATGAGCACGACGGAGGCGTGCTCGCGTGCGGCGCAGAGCGCGGCGTACAGCCCGGCCGCGCCCGCGCCCACCACTGCGACGTCGGCCTCGTGGGGGCTCGCCATGCGGGGGGCGGGCATCGACGGCACCGTATCTGGCCCGGCCCGCGCCCGCCGCTAGCCGCCCGGCCCGCTCGCGCCGCTCACTTGCCCGACCGCAGGCGCGTCTCGAGTTCGAGCAGACGCCTTTTTTCGGTTGGGGATTTGCTCCTTTTCCGCTCGGTTTCGAGTTCGATGAGGTGTCTTGTGAAGGCCGGGGAACGGACGACGGCCGCACCTGGAGAGGTCGCGGTGGACGGCGGGGTCTTGACCGGCGCGGTGGCGCTCGCCGGGGGGATCGCGGCCCCAGGGGCCTTCGTACCGGGCGCGGTCGCACCTGTCCCCGTTGCGCCAGTAGCGCTGGCCGGCGGCGCTGCTGTGGCCGTCGTCGGGACCGCCGCGGCCGGCGCGCCGATCACGGTCCTCGTGACGGTGCCCCCCGGGGAGCCGGAGTCTCCCGCCAGCTTGACGAGAGACGCGGCGAGCACGCCGAGCGACAGCAGCGCGACGACCGCGAACGCGAGGATCGGGGCCTTCCGGTTCGAGGATGCCGCCAGTCGCGTGCGGGCGGCCGCCCCGCAGCGCAGGCACCACTCCTGCTCGGGTTCGAGCGGCGCGCCGCACAGCGGGCACGTCTCGCGGGCGGTCGGCGGGCCGGGACCGGTCGCGACGCCTGCGCCGGCGTAACCGGCGGGCGGGGGCGGGGCGGCGGTGACGCTCACCTGTCCGACGAAGGTGGACGGATGATCTCGGTGGGTTCCTCCTCCTCGGGCTTCTCGGGCGGCGGCTGCGGCGCTCTCGGCCCGCTCGGTGCCCCGTGTTGCGCAGTGCCCGGCGGGTTCGGCGAGCGGCCGCCGGGTGCCGCGGCCGGGGAAGCCGCCGGCGCGGCGGCCCGAGCAGGAGCGGGTGCGGAGGCCGGGCCGGGTGGGGAGGCCGGGAAGGGCGTGGACCCGGTCGCCGGAGCGGGCGCAGGCTGGGGAGCCGCCCCGGGGGTGGGCGCGGCCCCGGGCCGCGGAGCGAAACCGGGGGTCGGAGCGGATGCGGAAGTGGAGGCCGGCGGAGCCGCGGTGGCCGCAGGCGGCGAGACCATCGGGGCCCGACCCGCCGGCACGGCGGGGGCGCGCGTCGCGATGACCCCGGGCACCGCCGGCGACACGGGAGACGGTGCGGCGGCGGGAGCAGACGCGGCGGGGGGAGCAGAGCGGGCGGCCGGGGTGGCCGCCGTGGAGGCCGCGGCGCCCGCGATCGGCAGATCGACGTTGCGGCTTATGGGCAGCCCGCAGTTCGGACAGAACTGGTCCTCGCCGCTGTGGATCGCGGCGCACCGCGGGCAGGCGGTGATGCCCGCTTCGCGCAGGACCGTGAGCGGGTGGCGCTCCTTCAGGGCTCTCTCGAGCGTGCGAAGCTCGGAGTCGAGTTGGCTGAGCGTGCTCAGCTTGGCGAGCACCAGCGGATCGTTTCGCTGGCCGAAGCGGTGAAGGTCGAAGACCAGCCCCCCGAGGTCGCGGTAGGCGAGCTCGCGCGCCTTGCGCAGGAAGCGTGTGCGGCGGCGTACGCGCCCGCGCGTCCGGAAGCCGGGCGGGCGCTCCTCAGGCGCGGCCTGCGGCGTCTGCTCCGGCGTCTTGGCGGCGTCCTGTGCCTGCTGGGAGGCCGCCGGCGCCTTGGCGGCGTCCGGTGCCTGCTGGGGGGCCGCCGGCGTCTTGGCGGCGTCCGGTGCTTGCTGCGGGGCGGCCGCCGGCGTCGGGGCAGGTGTCTGATTCACGGCTGATCAATGTTACCCAGACGAATCGCAGGCCGCGCGCCATGCGGCGGCGACGCGCTCGGCCATCCTCGGCGCCGAGAAGCGCGACGCGCTCGGGCGACCCTCGACGCGGGGATCCGCAGCGCGCAGGAACGGCTCCACGGCGGTGCGCCAGCGGGCCAGCTCGAAGGGCGCGCAGAGGGTGCCCTCGACGCCGTTCAGGGCGTCGGCGTGGACCCCGACCGGGGTCGCGAGCACGGGCACGTCGCACGCGAGCGCCTCGAGCACCGCCAGGCCGAACCCCTCGCGCTCGGAGGGCACGAGGACGGCGTTGGCGGCATTGACCCACAGAGGCACCCTCGAGGGGTCCACGCCGCCCAGCGCGAGCAGCTCGGCTCCGCCGGCGCGCGCAACCGCGAGCGCGCGATCGTGGCGCTTCTCCGAGCGCGCCGGGTCCGCCGGGAACAGCAGGTAGGGCCCGGCGGGGTCAAGGCCGAGCTCGGCGCGCGCCTGAGCGCGCGGCTGCGGACGGAAGCGGTCGAGATCCACGCCGCACGGCAGCACCTGCGCGCGGCGGCGCGAGGCGCGCCCGGGCAGCTCTCCGGCCAGTTCGGCCGAGGCGACGGCCAGCAGGTCGATCCGCGCCAGCGCGGCGCGGGTCGCCAGGCGCGTGCGCGGGTGGCGCAGGTCGGTCCCGTGCAGTGTGAGCGCCCGCACCGCGGCCGGGACCGCGAAGGCCGGCCACGCCGTGAGGCCGAAGTGGGCGTGGACGACGTCGAAGCGCTGCCTTGCGGCGCGCCGGGAGGCGAACCGACGGCGCAAGTCGCGGGCGGCGCGTGCGAGGGCGCGCCCGCCCGGGGAAAACTCGTAGAGCTCGACCTCCAGGCCCTGAAGGCCGCGCAGGGCGGCGACCTGGTCGCGCACGAAGCGCCCGCGCTCGGGGTGGGCGGCATCGGGGAGCATGTTCGAGACCACCAGCGCGCGCACGTTCCTCCGACCGTAGCGCTCTGGAATGATGGCGCGCAATGGAGCGCGGTGCAGCCAGCGGGCAGGGCGGTCGCGGCCGGGAGCGGCCGATCGGCGTGTTCGACTCGGGAGTGGGCGGCCTCACGGTCCTGCACGAGCTGCTCGTGCAGCTGCCGCACGAGGACTTCATCTACCTGGGCGACACCGCGCGCTTCCCCTACGGCGAGCGCTCCCCGGAGGAGCTCGCACGCTTCTCGGCGGAGATCGCCGAGGAGCTGTTGAGGCGCCGCGCGAAGCTGCTGGTGGTTGCGTGCAACTCCGCCACCGCCGCCGCGCTGCCGAGCCTCAGCCGCCGGATGATGCAGACGACGCTCGGGGTGAACGTGCTCGGGGTGGTCCGGCCCGAGGCCTTCCAGGCGGTCGCCGCGACGCGCACGGGCAGGATCGGGCTGCTCGCCACGCCGACGACCGTGGCCAGCGGCGCCTACGAGGAGGCGGTCTGCTCGGTTGACCCCCACGTGACGCTTCACGCCGTCGCGTGCCCGACGCTGGCGGCGATCATCCAGGCCGGCGAGCAGTTCGACGAGCGTGCCGTGGCGAGCGTGCGGGAGGCCTGCGCCCCGCTGCGCGAGGCGCAGGTGGACACGGTGATCCTCGGCTGCACGCACTACCCGCTGATCCAGCCGATGCTGCAGCGGATGCTCGGGCCGTCGGTGAGGCTGGTCAGCTCCGGTGCGGCGCTGGCGCGCCAGGTGCAGCACGCGCTGAGCACGCGAAACCTCGAGAACCCGAGTCGCCAGGAGGGCGACTACCGCTTCCTGTGCACCGGCGACACAGGCGTGTTCCACGAGCTGGGCACGCGCTTTCTGCAGATGCCCCTTGGGGCCGTCGAGCACGTGGAGCTCGCCGAGGTCGAGGTGGTCGCGTGAGCGAGCGCCGCGACGGGCGGGACGCAGATGAGCTGCGCCCGACGCTGATCGAGCCCGGGTTCATGCGGACGGCCAGCGGCTCGGCGCTGATCTCGGTCGGCGAGACGAGCGTGATCTGCACAGCCTCGGCGCAGGAAAGCGTGCCGCGCTGGATGGCGGGCAAGGGGAGGGGCTGGGTGACGGCCGAGTACGGGATGCTGCCCGCCTCGACCGGCGAGCGCCGGCAGCGCGATGCGACGAGGGGTCGCCCGGACGGGCGCACTGTCGAGATCCAGCGCCTGATCGGACGGTCGCTGCGCGGCGTGGTGGACTTCGAGGCGCTGGGCGAGCGGACGATCTATCTGGACTGCGACGTACTGCAAGCCGACGGGGGAACGCGGTGCGCGTCGATCACAGGGGCATACGTCGCGCTCTCGCTTGCCTGCGCGCGGCTCGCCGCCGAGGGCCGGCTCGAGCGCTCTCCCATGATCGGGTCGGTGGCGGGCGTCTCCTGCGGGATGATCGACGGCGCGGCGCTGCTGGACCTCGACTACTCCGAGGACTCAGTCGCCGAGGTGGACGCGAACGTCGTGATGACCGGCGACGGCGGCCTGGTGGAGGTGCAGGCCACCGCCGAGCGGACGCCGCTCTCGCGCGCGCACCTGGACGAGCTGCTCGCGCTCGCCGCCTCGGGGATCGAGCGCCTGCGTGCCGCGCAGGAGCGGGCGATCGCCGAAGCGACCGGCAGTTGAAGCTCCTGCTGGCCACCCACAACGAGCACAAGCGGCGCGAGTTCGCGCGGCTGCTGGCCGCCCCAGGCGAGAGCCGGGTGAGCGGCGGCAGGGTGCCCGTGTGCGAGCTAGAGAGCTTGCCGGCGGCGGTGATGCTGCCGCCGGAGGATGGGCAGACGTTCGCGGAAAACGCGCTGGGGAAGGCCCGCGCGGCGGCGCGGGCCACCGGCGGGGCGAGCATCGCCGATGACTCGGGGATCTCCTCGGCTGAGCTCGGCGGCGCTCCGGGCGTGCGCTCGGCCCGGTACGCGGGCGAGGGTGCAAGCGACGAGGAGAACCTGGCGAAGCTGCTGCGTGAGGCCTCGGCGGGCAGCGCCCTCGAGTATGTGTGCGCGATCGCGTACGTGGACCCGCTGGAGGGCCTCGAGAGGGTGTTCGAGGGCCGCTGCGCGGGACGGTTGGCCGCCGAGCCGCGGGGAACTGGAGGGTTCGGCTACGACCCCGCGTTCCTGCCCGCTGACGGGCCGGCGGGGCTGACGATGGCAGAGCTCTCAGAGGAGCAGAAGGACGCGATCAGCCACCGCGGGCGCGCGGCCCGCGGGCTGCTGGCGTGGCTCGAGGGCCAGGCTGTGCCGGACCGGCGTTAGAACAGGTTGATCGCGGCCGAGGCGGCGACGGCGAGGCCGAGGCCCGCGTAGCCGGTGTAGCCGGCGAGCAGCAGCAGCAGGGCGGTGACCAGCGCGACGAACACGGTCGCGCTCCAGGCGATGCGGTTGATGCTCATGCCCGCTGCCCGGGGATCGCCATGCCCGCATTCTGGCGGATGCGCGCGTCCGCAGACGGTGTTAGCGTCAAATAACTGATTTCGCGAATGAGGAGGACGAGGTGACGAAGTCCGAGTTGGTCGACCAGGTGGCCGATCGCGCCGAGCTGACCAAACAGGATGCCGGGCGGGCGGTGGACGCGGTGCTGGCCACGGTGGAGGATGCGCTGCGCCGGGGCAGCGAGGTGACGGTATCGGGATTTGGCAAGTTCCACGTGAGCGAGCGCGGCGCGCGTCTGGGGGTCAACCCGCGCACCGGCGAGCGGATCCAGATCGCCGCCTCGCGCGTGCCCCGTTTCACCGCGGGCAGCGGCCTGAAGGCCGCGGTGAAGGGCCGCTGACGTCAGCCGACTCCTTCGGCGACACCCTGGCGGCGCGGGTCGCCGAGCGCGAGTCGCAGATCGTGCTCGGCCTGGACCCGGATCCGGGCGCGCTGTGGCCCGGAAGCGGCGCCGAGCGCGCGAACGGGCCGCCCGCGGAGCGTGCCGGCAGGGCGGTGACCGGGCACTGCCGGGCGGTGATCGACGCCACCGCTCAGGCGTGCGTGGCCGTCAAGCTCCAGCTCGCCTGCTTCGAGCGCCTCGGGGCACCCGGGTGGAGCGCCCTTCAGGCGGTGGCCGACCACGCGCGGGCTTCTGGCCTCTTGGTGATCGCCGACGGCAAGCGGGGCGACATCCCGGTCAGCGCCGCCGCATACGCCCAGGCGCTGATCGGCGGCGTCGAGACCCCGTTCGGGGCGGCCGGGGGGCTGGGCGCCGATCTGGTGACGGTCAACCCGCTGATGGGCAGGGACACCGTCGAGCCGTTCGTCGCTGCAGCACGCGGCGCGGGCGCCGGCGTGCTCGCGCTCGTGCGGACCTCCAATCTGGGCGCGGCCGAGATCGAGGACCTCGAGCTCCGGGCGGGAGGCGTCGTGTGGGAGCGGATCGCCGCGATGGTCTCAGAGCTCGGTGCGCCCGGCGTCGGCGCCTCGGGCCTCAGCGACGTCGGCGCGGTCGTAGCCGCCACCGCGCCGGGCCACCTTGCACGCGCCCGTGAGCTGATGGGAGCGGCGATCTTTCTGCTCCCCGGAGTGGGAGCGCAGGGCGGGCGCGTGGAGGACCTCGCGCCCGCGTTCGCGCCGGGCCGCGCCGGGGGCCTCGTCACCGCGTCGCGCAGCATCGCGAACGCCCATCAGACGAGCGGCGCAGAGCCCGAGGCGGCAGCCCGCGCCGCGGCCGAGCGCCTGCGCGAAGCGGCTTGGTCGCTGTCATGAGCGACAGGGGTCCGGTGCCCCGGGAGCGTTCCGCTAGCCTTGTGGTGCGCTGCGCGGTCCCTTGCCGCTCGAAGCGTGGGAAGACAGGGTCTGAGCCACGATGATCATCACGGTCACGCTCAACGCGGCGATCGACAAGTCGCTCTCGGTGCCGAACTTCCGGCTTGGCCGCCGTCATCGGACGGTCGAGCAGCGCACGAGGGCCGGCGGCAAGGGAGTGAACATCGCCCGCGCGCTGAAGGCGCTCGGGCAGCCCGTGATCGCCACCGGCTTCGCCGGCGGGGGCACCGGGACGCACATCGTCGAGCAGCTCACCGAGGAGTCGATACTCAACGACTTCGTGCGCATCCGCGAGGAGTCGCGCACCAACACCTCTGTGCTCGACCCCACGACCGGGCAGCAGACCGAGATCAACGAACGCGGTCCTTCGGTGTCCGAGCGCGAGATGGAGCTGTTCCGCGACAAGCTGCTCTACCTTGCCCGCGGCGCCGCGATCGTCGTGTTCGCCGGCTCGCTCCCGCCGGGGGTCGATGCCGACATCTACGCCGCGCTGATCCGGGACCTCGAGCGGATGGATGTGACGACGGTGGTGGACACCGACGGCGAGCCCCTGCGCCAGGCGGTGAGAGCCGAGCCCGATCTCGTCTCGCCGAATGCGCTGGAGGCCGAGGAGCTCGTCGGCCACGAGTTCGCAGGTGAGGAGGAGCGGGCGCTGGCTGTGCGCGAGATCGCCGCGCTCGGCCCCCGGGAGGCGATCATGACGCTGTCCGACGGGTGCCTTGCGCAGGTCCTGGTCGACGGCCAGCCGCGCCTGAAACGTGCACGCGTACAACCCCGCGAGCCGATCGCCAAACGCGGCTCCGGCGATGCGTTCCTCGCGGGCTACCTCGCGGCGCGCTACGAGGGCCGCGCGCCTGACCAGTGCCTGCGGCTCGGCGTGGCCTGCGGCGCCGAGTCGACGGGGCGGTTCGGAGCCGCGCTGATCGACCCGCGCGAGGCGCGGCGGCTGATGGGCGAGGTCGAGCTCTCGGCTGTGGAGATGACGGCAGAGGTCACCTGAGGCCGGCCGGGCAGGCGACGTGAGCCGGCGCAGGCGACGTGAGCCGGCGCAGGCGACGTGAGCGGGCCAGCTAGCCGCCGGCGACGTCGCGGCGCAGGAACACCAGGTAGCCGGCCGCGAGCGCGGGCCCGGCATACAGCGCGCAGACCCACAGCGAATGCCAGATCGGCGCCCAGTCGGTCGGCGTTCGCAGCAGGCCGTGCCAGTTCTGGAACTGTTCGGTCAGCAGGTAGGGCTTGATCCCTTCAAGGCCAGGGATCTGGGCGATGATGAACAGAAGGATCACCAGGCCGATCGTGCCCACGACCGATGCGGCGCTGTTGCGCGTGGCCGTGGACAGCAAGAGGCCGATCGCCGCGACGGTCAGCAGCGGGATCAGGTAGATCGCGTTGGCCGCGAACACGAGCAGCAGCGCTTCCGGTGCCGAGACGATCGTTCCGGAGAAGGTCCGTACCGAGCGAAACCCCCACGAGGCGACGCCGGCGATGGTCGCCACGGTGGCCGAGAGGAGCACCGCGATCGTCGCGTAGGTCACCGCCGCGAAGCCCTTTGCGGCGAACACCTGGCCACGGTTGACCGAGCGCGTGAGGATCGTCTTCAGGGTGCCGTTGGCGTCCTCGGCGGCGACGATGTCCCCAGCGACCAGCGAAGCGGCCAGGGGCAGCATGAAGACGGACAGGAACAGCAGCATCAGCACCGGGGTTGCCAGGCCGGACTGCGTGATCTGGGAGGCGAAGATGTTGTCGCCGCCGCGGTCGTGTCGCTGGTGCACGTTCTGGAACACCACGAAGAACAGCGGCAGGATGACGACGAGCGCGAGCCCCAGATAGGTCCGCTTCTGGGAGACGAGCTTGCGCAGCTCCCAGCGGTAGACGGTCGCCGTGGACGGGCGCCGTGCTCTGAGAGCGGGGCCGGGCGCCGGCGGCGATGCCGCGACGCTGCTCATTGCGTCGCCACCAGCCGGTCGACGCCGCTGACGCGCTGCTCGGCGACCGCGCCAGAGACGTCGCCGTTGCCCTGCTCGGTCAGCCGGAAGAACAGGTCCTCGAGCGTCGCCAGCGTGGGCGTGAGCGCGAGGATGCCGATGCCGGCGCTGCCCAGCGCCAGCGACAGGGCGCCGACGGCGGGCTCGTCGGCCTGGAAGCCGAGACCGTGCTCGTCGGCGAGCGGATGCTCGATCCCGGGCTGCTCGCGGGCCACCTGCAGGGCGCGCGCGTCATCGGTGCTGCGCAGCCGGTAGCCGGCCCCGCCCTGCCGACGCAGGTCGCTCAGCGCGCCCTCGTAGACGACCCGCCCGGAGTCGACGATCGCGACGCGGTCGCACAGGTCCTGCACCTCCGGGAGCTGGTGGCTGGAGAGCAGCACCGTGATGCCGTCGTCGGCGAGGCGGCGAATCAAGAGGCGCATGTCGCGCATGCCCGCCGGATCGAGGCCTGTCGCAGGCTCGTCGAGGATCAACAGGCGCGGGCGGCGCAGCAGGGCCGCGGCGATTCCCAGGCGCTGGCGCATCCCGTGGGAGTAGCCCCCCACCCGATGCCCCGCCCGTGGGGCCAGCTCGACGATCGCGAGCACCTCGTCTATGCGCTCCTTCGCGCCGGAGCCGTCGAGCGCTGCGAGTAGTTCGAGGTTCTTGCCGCCGGTGAGGTACGGGTAGAAGCGGGGAGCCTCGACGAACCCGGCGACGCCCTCGAGAGCGCGCGCGCCCTGGCGCAGCGGGTCGCGGCCGAACAGCTCGACGGTCCCCTCGGTCGGCGTGATCAGGCCGAGGGCCATGCGCAGCGTCGTCGTCTTGCCCGCTCCGTTCGGGCCGAGGAAGCCGTAGACGTCGCCGGCGTTGACGTTGAGGTCGATGTGATCGACGGCGACTACTTCGTCGTAGCGCTTGACCAGGCCCCGTGCCCGCACAGGCGGCCGGTCGTCGGTCACGCTAGAGGCCTCGTGCGACAGCCTCGATCGCGGCGGGGGTCACGGAGCCGACGAGCAGGTAGCGCACGCCGGAGCGCTCGAAGCTCAGAAGCGTCCCGAGTGCCGTCGGCAGCTCGCTCGCGTTGACGCCGTTGATCGTGACCTTCTGAAGGCCTTCGGGCAGTTTGGGAGAGGACTTGCCCCCCTGGCCGGTCGTGCTTTCGATCACCGCGACCGACGCGACCCCGTGGCCGTGGGTGGTGACGTGCGGATGGCCTGAGGTGCCGGTGGACGGGCTGGAGGGCGTCGCGGGGTTGGCGGAGGGGCTCTTCACTTCGGTGACCTTCGCGTCCGAGGGCGTGGTCAGGTTGAAGACCGAGCTGTCGACGGGGCCGTAGGAGACTTTGCTCGCGGCGAGTTCGATCACCGGAGCGGCGCTGGTGGACGAGTAGACGGCCGCGCGCAGCGGCACGCCGTGGACGGCGTCCCAGGAGAGCTCGGCGCCGCCGAGGAGGCTCCCCGTTTCGTTGGGAGAGATCCTCACCGTGTAGGAGGGCTGGCCGGCGATGTCCCCGGGAATCGCTTTCGAGACTGTCGCGTGCTTGCTCAGGTGGGAGATGGCTTCTTCGATCTTCGCGACCGTCGGGACTTCATGATGGTCGGCGGGGGTTCCGCCGCCCTGGGCCGGAGAGCCGCCCTGCTGGGCGGGGACCGTGTAGCGGTAGAGCGTGTTCGTGGCGGCGTCATACAGCGAGAGCTGGTGCCCGTCGTAGAGGATCTGGGTGTCCCCCTTTTCGGCCTGCAGCTCGAGGCGCACACGGCCGTCCTTGGCGATCCACAGCCGGCCGGAGGCGCCGGAAAGCAGCGGGCTGGCCGCCAGCTGGCCGGCTTCTCCGCCTCCGCTGGCGAGGCTCGCGCCTTCCAGCAGATGGTCGGTGAGCTGGACCGTCGCGCTCACGCCTTCGACCGAAGGCGCCGCCAGCGAGTCGTGAACCGCCGCTGCCAGTGCCTTGGGCGGGGGGGTCGGTCCCGAGTCGAGCGCGGAAGCCAGCGCTGTGGCGGAGATGCCGATGACCATCACGAGCGCGCCCAGCAGGAGCAGGCGCGAGAGGGGAAGGCGGCGCAGGATGTTCACAGCTCGGTGTCCAGACTCTCGGGGATTGGACCTCACCTCACAGGGTAGCGCCCCAGCTTTCGGGGGCCTAAACCTGTGAGTCCTCTCATGACGAGCCCGCGCGGAGGCCCTTGAGCGACCGTCCCGCGCGGCAACCGATATCTTCTCGCCGGCATGGTCATCGTCTTCGTGCTGTTCTGGCTGTTCGTCGGCCTCACCGTGTTCTTCGTCGCGATGCGCCGCGGTCCGCGGCGGGCGGGCAAGGAGCCGGGGGGCGGCGAGTCGTTCGCCGAAACCAGGTGGGGTCGGCGCTTGTTCGCCCTTGCGATCACGCTCCTGTTTGCCGCGACGCTGGCCGTACCCGCCCTCGTGCTCGTGTTCAACAGCGCGCACAGAGCCAGCGCGGCGGTCGGCGGCGTGCATCTGACCCCCGCCCAGCAGCGCGGCCGCGACCTGTTCGCCCGTTCCTGCGCGGTGTGCCACACCCTGTCGGCGGTCAAGTCGGTGGGCCGGATCGGCCCGAACCTGGACGTTCGCGTGGGCAGCCAGATCGCCACTGTGCAAGGGCGCAAGGCGCTCGTGCTGAATGCGGTGGCCGAAGGCCGCGCCCGCGGGCTCGGGCAGATGCCCGCGATGCTCTACCAGGGCAGAGAAGCCGAAGAGGTCGCCGACTTCGTGGCGGCCGTCGCCGGCCACTGAGCCCCGCGCCCGGACGCCGAGCGCTCCGGGAGGCGCACCTGAGCGGTTTGGCCAGCGGTCGATAGCGGGGTCCGCAGCCATCGGCTAGGGTCCGCCGGGATGCCAGAGCAGCCGAAGACCGCCGAGGACGTGAAGGCGCTCGTGCAGGAGCGGAAGATCCGTTTCATCCGCTTCTGGTTCACCGACATCCTCGGTCAGCTGAAGTCGTTCTCGATCAACGTCGCCGAGCTCGACGACGCCTTCGAGGCGGGGATGGGCTTCGACGGATCCTCCATCACGGGGTTCAACGCGATCGAGGAGTCGGACATGATCGCGATGCCGGACCCCTCGACGTTCGCGGTGCTTCCCTGGCGGCCGGAGGAGCAGGGGGTGGGGCGGATGTTCTGCGACGTGATCACTCCCGAGCGCACCCCTTATGAGGGCGACCCGCGCCACGTGCTGCGCCGGGCGCTCGAACGGGCCCATTCCATGGGCTTCGACACGTTCAACGTCGGTCCCGAGCTCGAGTACTTCCTGTTCCGCGACTCCCGCTCCACAGAGGTGCTCGACGAAGGCGGCTACTTCGACCTGACCACCCTCGACGCGGGCTCGGACGTGCGCCGCGAGACGGTGCTCGCGCTCGAGCAGCTCGGGATCCACGTGGAGTACACCCACCACGAGGTCGGTCCCTCCCAGCACGAGATCGACATGCGCTACGCCGACGCGCTGAAGATGGCCGACGACTGCATGACCTATCGCATCACGGTCAAGGAGTACGCGATGAAGTACGGCTGGCACGCCACCTTCATGCCGAAGCCGATGTTCGGCGAGAACGGGTCGGGGATGCACACCCACCAGTCGCTGTTCAGCAATGGGGCGAACGCGTTCTTCGATCCTGAGGACCAGTACTTCCTCTCGGACGTCGGCAAGGCCTTCATCGCGGGCCAGCTCAAGCATGCCCGGGAGATCTGCTCGATCTTCGCGCAGTGGGTCAACTCCTACAAGCGACTGGTCCCCGGCTTCGAGGCGCCCACCTACGTGGCGTGGTCGCGCCGCAACCGCTCGGCGCTCGTGCGCGTCCCGCTCTACCACCCGGGCAACGAGCGGGCGACGCGGATGGAGCTGCGCTGCCCGGACCCGGCGTGCAACCCCTACCTGACGTTCGCCGCGCTCCTGCAGGCCGGCCTCGAGGGGATCGAGAAGGGCTATGAGCTCTCCGAGCCGATGGAGAAGAACCTCTACCACCTCTCCGGCGAGGAGCGAAAGCGCCTGGGCGTCGAGCAGCTCCCCGAGAGCCTGGGCGAGGCGATCGAGATAACCGCGCAGTCAGAGCTCGTGCTGCGCACGCTCGGCGAGCACATGTTCAACCGCTATGTCGAGATCAAGCGCCAGGAGGCCGAGGACTACCGCGTCCAGGTGACCCAGTGGGAGCTCGACCGCTACCTGGCGATCCTCTAGGGCCGCGCAGGGATCGGGCAGGCGATCGGGCGGGCCTCGGGCCGGGGGGGAATCGGGCAGGCCTCTAGGGCCGGGTGGGGATCGGGCAGGCGATCGGGCGGGCCTCGGAGAGGTGCCAGTGGAGCGCCTGCAGCAGGTGCCCGAAGGAGCTCGGGTGGCGCGGCGCGATCTCATACAGCGGGCGCAGCACCGAGACGGCCCGTCGTCCGTACTCGCTCTCGCCGGTGAGCTCGGCGAGGCGCGACAGTCCGAGCGCGGCGCTCGAGGCGCCCGCGGGGATCGGGGTGTCCTCGAGATCCTTGCGCCGCACGATCAGCGGTTCGCCGTCGGAGGCGGTCGAGTAGAAGCCCCCGTGCTCGGGGTCGGCGAAGCGGGCGATCATCTGATCGGCGAGCGCCGTGGCCTCGTCGAACCAGCGCGCCTCGCAGGTGGCTTCGAAGAGCACGATCAGCGCCTCCAGCAGAAAGGCGTGGTCCTCGAGGTAGGCGTCGATCTTGGAGCGCCCCTGGCTGTAGGTGCGCAGCAGCCGCCCGTCGGGGTCGCGCATCTCGCGCAGGATGAAGTCCGCACAGGCGATCGCGGCGTCGAGGTACAGGGGCTCCTCGAGCACCGCACCGGCGTCCGCGAGGGCGGCGATCATCAGGGCGTTCCAGCTCGTGAGGCGCTTGTCGTCCAGCGCGGGGCGCTCGCGCAGGCCGCGCGCCTGCAGCAGGCGCTCGCGGATGCGATCGCGCGTGCTCTGCGCGGCGGGCGCGCGACCGGCGGTCGACGAGCGGTCCTGCAGGACGTTCAGCCCCGGCTCGGGATGGTGGGGATCCTCGAAGTTCCCCTGCTCGGTGACCCCGAACCAGGCGATCGCCGCGTCTGCATCCTCGCCGAGCGCGCCGGAGAGCTCCGCGACGGTCCACACGTAGAAGCGTCCCTCGACGCCCTGCGAGTCGGCGTCGAGCGCGGAATAGAACCCTCCCTCGGGGCCGCGCATCTCGCGCAGCGCCCAGTCGAGCGTGTCACGGCAGACCTCGAGCAGACGGCCCTCGCCGGATCGCTGCCAGCCGTGCAGGTAGGCGCGGGCGAGCAGCGCGTTGTCGTAGAGCATCTTCTCGAAGTGCGGCACCGTCCAGGCCGCATCGACGCTGTAGCGCGCGAACCCGCCGCCGATCTGATCGTGAATCCCCCCGGCGGCCATCCTGTGCAGGGTGCGCAGGGCCATCTGCGCTGCATCGGGGGCGTGACCCCCCGGAGCGCCCTCGCCGTGTGCGGCGCCGGTCGGGCCGCGGGTCAGCAGGAACTCGATGACCGAGGCCTGCGGGAACTTCGGCGCGCCGCCGAAACCGCCGTTGCGCGCGTCAAAGGACTCCCCGAGCCTCGCCACCGCATCCTCGAGCGCGCGGGCGTCGAGCGGCTCTGAGGACGGCGCCAGCTCCGCTCCGGCGGCCAGCCGCTCGCGTAGACGCTCACCACCGGCGCGGACCTCCTCGCGACGCTCGCTCCAGGTCTCTGCGATCGCCTGCAGGACCTGCGTCCAGGCGGGCATCCCGTGGCGGGGATCGGGCGGGAAGTAGGTTCCGCCGTAGAACGGCAGCTGCTCGGGGGTCAGGAACACATTCAACGGCCAGCCGCCGCTCCCGGTCATTCCCTGGACGGCCTGCATGTACAGCGCGTCGACGTCGGGGCGCTCCTCGCGGTCCACCTTCACGCACACGAAGCTCTCGTTCATCAGCGCGGCCGTGGGCGGGTCTTCGAAGGACTCCCGCTCCATCACGTGGCACCAGTGGCAGGAGGAGTAGCCGATCGACACGAGCAGGGGCTTGTCCTCATCGCGCGCGCGGGCGAGCGCCGCCGGGCCCCACGGCAGCCAGTCCACGGGGTTCCCGGCGTGCTGGCGCAGATACGGAGAGCTCTCGGAAGCGAGCGCGTTGGCCATCTCAGGCCAGCGTAGTACCGCACGCCGCCTGGGCGCCGGCGCGCCGGGGGCGCCTCACGGCAGCTTCGCCGGCGGAGCTTCCACGAGTCCGGGCTCCCGGAAATGGACGGGATGCGAGGGCCATCCGCCGGGCCAGGCTGCAGCGGCGCGGGAGAGCTTGAGCCTCGCGAGGTTCAGGGCGAAGCGCCGCCCGCCCAGGGTCCCGCTCACGCGCAGGCCCGAGCCGATCCTGACCGTGCCGGGTGCGGCCGCCGCTCCCGAGACGCGGATCGATGCCGTTTGCAGTTCGCCGTTGACGATCGGGAACGCACCGCTCAGCTCGACGCCCGCAACGAAGGAGAAGCGCCGCAAGAGGACCGCCCTAGGGGTCAGCTCGGCGTAGCCGCCGCGCAGGCCGCCGAAGCTCGAGCCCCCGGGGAGTTCCTGGGAGGACTGGAGCGTCGCCCCCACGACCTGGCGGTTCAGATCGATGATCGTGTCGAGCACGGCCGTGAGGGTGCGGCCGGGCCCTCCGCCGAGCCCCGGCGCCGGGCGCACGTAGGCGAGCCTCGTCGGGGTGACCGGCGTGGGGGCGAAGGGGTTGGTTGTGGACGCGCAGGGGCGCACCGGAGTGGCTGCGAAGAAAGCCGCGACGGCCCCTTCGGCGCAGCGGCTGAAGTCGGCGCCGAGGACCGAATGGCCGGTGAACGGGACGACCTCCAGCTGGGCGTCGGGAATCAGGGCGGCCACCCGCCGCGCGTTGGCCGTTGGGGTCCGCAGGTCCTGGGCGCCCGAGAGGATCAAGGTGGGCACGTTCGGCAGCGGGCCCGGCGGGGGAGGCGCCGGGGAGGCGTCCGGCCATCCGGCGCACGCGGAGATGAGGCTGCTGCGCAGCGCCGTGCTCGCGTCGAACGGGAAGAAGTCGGCGGCCGGTACGCCACGCAGCGCGGCGAGGGCCTGTGCGAGGCGTGCCGACGGCGCCGCGGAGCGCTGCCAGGGGAACAGCGTCTCCTCGCAGCTCGTCGTCACGAACAGGGCTTCGTCGATCAGTTCGGAGGCTTCGCTCGGATGGTTGCGGGGCACGTTCGGGATGAGCCCCTCCGACAGCAGGTGCAGGCGCAGCAGCGGGTCGGGGTCGTTGCGCAGCGCGGAGTGCACGGCCGCGGGGAGCATGGCGCGCAGCGCGGGGTTCAGATCGCCGGCTTGAAGGACGCCGAGCAGGTTGGTCTCTGAGAGCGTGCTGGCGTGCCGGCGGCCCGAGCCGTCGAACACCGAGCCCTGCAGCGAATGCCTGCGCAGTCTGGCGTTCATGCGCGCCAGCTCGCTCAGCGGGTTCGACGTGATGCCCGCGCAGGCGCGTCGTTCGCAGAGCTCGCTGAGGATCGGCCCGATCGCCTGGAAGGAGGGGATCGCGAACGGTTCGGGCCCGTCGGGCGCCACCACCGAGTCGAGCACCAGTGCTTCCACGCGCTGCGGATAGCGCTCGGCGTACTCCAGCGCCACCTTCGTGCCGTAGGAGGTGCCGTAGAGGATGAGCTTTTCGTAGCCGCCCGCCTGACGGAGGGCCTCGATGTCCGCAACCGATTCCTGCGTGGTGAACGCGCCTCGGGCCGGTCCGATCTGAAGCGCGCACCGTTCCAGCAGCTTGCCCAGGCTGCTCGCGAAGGAACTTTCAAGGGCGGGGCAGCGCAGGGGGGCGGACGAGCCGGTTCCCCGCTGGTCGAAGACCAGCAGGTCGCGGACGCCGAGCGCCGGCGCGAGGGCCCGGGCGGCGTATTCGCCGAGCGGGAGCGCCGCCTGTCCGGGGCCGCCCGCCAGCGCGACGACCGCACGGCTGCTCGGGCCGGCGTCCGCCTTGCGGCGCTTGACGCTCAGGGAGATCGTGCCGGGCACCGTTCCGCCGCGATCGAGCGGGACGGGCACCGAGGCGCACGTGAAGCCCGGACTCCCCCTGCAGGAGCCGAATGCGAGGGCCTCCGCGCCCGGAACCTCGACCGCGGCGAGCACACCGGCCAGAAGCGACGCTGAGAAGAGAAGCGTCAGCGTTCGCATCGACATCCCTGAGACGTTAGCGGCAAGGCTGGGCGGGCGGGCCGGCAGGTAGTGTGCGCGGGGTGCCCGGCGATCGCGAAACGGTGCAGGCGTCGGGCGCTCCGGCGGCGATCGGCCCCTACAGCCACGCCGTGCGCGCCGGCGACCTGCTGTTCTGCTCGGGGCAGATCCCCCTCGATCCGGCGAGCGGGGAGCTCTCCGGCGCCACGGCCGCCGAGCAGGCGCGCCGCTGCCTCGAGAACCTGCAGGCGGTCTGCAGCGCGGCGGGCACGACGCTCGAGCGGGCCGTGCGCGTGACCGTCTACATGACCGACCTCGGCGCCTTCGCCGAGGTCAACGAGGTGTATGGGTCCTTCTTCGGAGCCGATCCGCCCGCCCGGGTGGCGGTCGAGGTTGCCGGTCTGCCGCGTGGAGCGCAGGTGGAGATCGACGCGATCGTCGCGCTCTAGGACCGAAGCTCGGATCGCTTGATCTTCCCGTTCGGGGTCTTCGGCAGCTCCCCGGCGAACTCGACGATGCGCGGATACTTGTAGGGGGCCGTCTCGCGCTTGACGTGCTCCTGCAGCTCGCGCGCGAGCTCCGGCGATGGCGAGTAGGGGCCCTCGCGAAGCACCACGACCGCGCGCACGACCGCGCCGCGCTCCTCGTCGGGGGCAGCCACCGCGGCGGCCTCTGCCACGGCCGGGTGGGCCACGAGCGCGGACTCGACCTCGAAGGGGCCGATCCGGTAGCCGGCCGAGACGATCACGTCGTCGTTTCGCCCCTCGAAGTGGATCCACCCGTCGGGGTCGAGCCTGACCCGGTCGCCGGTGTGCCAGGTTCCCGCGGCGCGGCGGTCCTCGACGCTCCACGCTCCGTCCTCGCCGTGCTCCACGCCGTCGCCGAGGTAGCCCAGGAAGAAGGTCGGCACGGTCGCCGGGTCGGCCGTCAGTTCGCCGTCCTCGACGCTCAGACCCACGCCCGGCAGCGCCCGTCCCATCGAGCCGGGCCGCGCGTCCTCTCCGAGCGGAGCCCCAGTCATCTGCCCGGTCTCGGTCTGGCCGTAGCCGTCGCGAATCTCAAGGCCGGTCACCTCCCGCCAGGCGTGCAGGACCTCGGGGTTCAGCGCCTCGCCGGCGGCCACCATCGCGCGCAGGTCGCCGAGCGCCCGCAGCGTCGCGCGCTTGGCGATCAGCCGGTACTCGGTGGGCGCCATGCAGAGCACGTTGACCCGCTCGGCGGCGAGCAGCTCCAGCCGCTCGTGCGGGTCGAAGCGCCCGTCGTGCAGTAGCGTGCCCGCACCCGACAGCCAGGGCGCGATGAACACGTTGCGCGCCGACTTCGACCAGCCGCTCGCCGCGGTGCACCACACGAGCTCGCCGCTCCGCGCCCCGAGCCAGTGCCTGGCCTGCAGCTGCTGGCCCTGCAGGTAGCGCTGGCCGTGCACGACGGCCTTCGGCGCGCCCGCGGTGCCGCTTGTGAATGTCACGAGGCAGGGGTCCTGCGGCTCGAGGTCCACCGCCGGCGCCGGCTCGCCGGCGAGCAGCCGCTCGTCGGGCACCAGGAGCACGGGGCATCCCGGCCCGGCCGCCTCCAGGGCGGCTCGGTCGCGCTCGTCGGCGATCACGAGCGCCGGGCGCGCCACGTCGATGCGCCAGCGCAGGTCCTTCGCGCGCAGCTGCTCGGTGCAGGGCAGGGCGACGGCGCCGATGCGAAAGCACGCGACCATCGTCAGCACCCACTCCGGGCGGTTGCCGATCAGCGTCATCACGACGTCGCCCCTGCCGATGCCGCGCGCGGCGAGCGCCCCCGCCAGCCTGGCGCTGCGCTCGCCGAGCTCGCCGAAGGTCCACTGCCGCCGCGTACCGTCGCGACCCAGCGCCACGAGCCCGGTCTGAGAGGCCGGCAGCCGGTCCAGCACATCGCGCGCGAAGTTCACGCCGGTATTCTCCCTGGGACCCGCCGAAAACGACCCTGGAGCCGAAAATCAGAATGGCCTTAGCCGCTTCGCCCTACACCGAGATGACCGACGAGCAGAAGGCGATCACCGAGATGGTGCGCCAGTTCGCCGACGAGCAGATCCTGCCCAACGCGGAGCACTACGACCACGAGGACTCCTTCCCCGAGCCGATCGTCGAACAGATGAAGGAGCTCGGCCTGTTCGGCGTGACGATTCCCGAGGAGTACGGGGGGATGGGCCTGGATCTCACCACCTACGCGATGATCGTCGAGGAGCTCTCGCGCGGCTGGATCTCGATCTCGGGCATCGTCAACACCCACTTCATCGGCTCCTACCTGCTGATGAAGTTCGGCTCAGAGGCCCAGAAGCAGAGCTATCTGCCGCGCATGGCGACAGGCGAGATCCGTGCGGCCTTCTCCCTCTCAGAGCCGGAGCTCGGCTCCGACGTGCAGGCGATAAAAACGTCGGCCCGCAAGCGCGAGGACGGCAACTACGAGATCAACGGCCAGAAGATGTGGGTCACCAACGGCCTGCTCTCGACGCTCGTGTTCGTGCTCGTGAAGACCGACCCCGACGCCGAGCCGCGCCACAAGGGGTTCACCTGCTTCATCGCCGAAAAAGAGCCCGGCGTGGGCGAGAACACCGGCGAGTTCTCCGGCTTGAACGTCCCGCCGAAGATCAAGAAGCTCGGCTACAAGGGCGTCGAGTCCACCGAGCTCGTGTTCGACGGCTACCGCTGTCCGGCGGAGAACATCCTCGGTGGCGAGGCGGCCGGCCTGAACAGGGGCTTTGCGCAGATGATGGATGCCCTCGAGGTGGGCCGCGTGAACGTGGCCGCGCGCGGGGTTGGCATCGCCCAGCGGGCGCTCGAGCTCGGGCTGCGCTACTCGCAGGAGCGCAAGACCTTCGGCAAGCCGATCGCAGAGCACCAGGCGATCCAGTTCAAGCTTGCCGACATGGCGACCCAGGTGGACGCCGCGCGGCTTCTGACGCTGCGCGCGGCCCGCCTGAAGGACGCTGGCGCGCGCTCGGACCTGGAGGCCGGCATGGCCAAGCTGTTCGCCTCGGAGGCGGGGCGCTTCTGCGTCGAGGAGTGCCTGCGCATCCATGGCGGCTACGGCTACTCCAAGGAGTATGAGATCGAGCGGCTCTACCGGGACGCCCCGCTGTTGTTGATCGGCGAGGGCACCTCGGAGATCCAGCGCATGGTGATCGGGCGCAAGCTCCTGCAGCGCCATAAGATCTGACACCGCTACCGACCGCACGCCTCACGGGAGGGGAGTACCGCATGGCCGAGGACGCCAAGGCTCTGATCGAGCTCGGGACACGCAGGTTCATCGAGGAAGTGCCGGCGCTCGAGCCGATGAAGCTCGTCGTCGGGGTCGAGCTGCGCGGGAGGGGCGACGTGCAGCACTTTCGCCTGGAGATGCCCGGCGTGAAGGTGACCAAGGGCCCGGCGACCGACGCCCGGGTGCGGGTGGAAATGCGCCGCGAGTTCTTCAACGTGATGGCCCGCGAGGGCAAGGTGCCCGACTGGATCGAGGCGTTCACATACGGGCAGGCGAAGGCCACCGGCCCAGAGCAGATCCTGCGGCTGATCATCAGCGTCGTCGAGCGCCAGCAGGAGCGCCAGCACACGCGTAAGGCGCGCAAACCGTCCTAAGCGATCGAAACCGCCGCAAGCCGCCGCAAGTTGCCGCAGGCCGTCGCAAGTTGCCGCAGGCCGTCGCGGGCCCAGGCCGCCGTGTGGCAGGTGGCGAGGGGCCTCAGTGGTAGGAGGTCAGCTGCTGGGCCAGGAACGCCAGCGAGGCGAGCAGGAAGATGCACATTACGATCAGGGAGAAGTTTTCGTTCACGTCCGTCGTCCCTCCTGGGCCCGTCTCACAGGATAGGGGACCCGCTGGCGGGGCGGAGGGCCGGGCGAAACCGGCCGCCACGCGCTCGCTCAGGCAAGGATGGCGCCTTCGTCGTAGAGCTTCACGATCTTCAGCGCGCCGGGCGGCGAGGCATCCAGGCAGAGGCGGCAGAGCACGCACTCGTCGAGGTTCTCCTTGACGATCTGAAGCGTCCCGTCGTCGCGCTGGGCGAAGATGTCCACGGGGCAGGCCTCGGTCAGCCTGCGCGCGAGCTCGGCGTCCGCGGCGTGCTCGTCGTCGATCTCCACGGCGATGAATGTCGCGTCCTGCCTCATCCCGGCCTGCCCTCCTGGGTCTCGGCGATCTTCCCCGCGATCATCGCGGGGATGTCCTCGATCCGCTCGGCCACCGCGATGCCCGACTGGGCGAGGCGCGCGATCTTCTCGGTCGCGGTGTCCTCCTTGCCTTCGACGATCGTCCCTGCGTGGCCGAAGCTCATGCCGGGCATCTCGTCCATGAAGCGCCCGGCCATGAAGGCCACGATCGGCAGGCGGGAGCGGTTGTCGGTGACCCAGCGCGCCAGCTCGGCCTCCATGCGACCGCCGGGCTCGGTGTAGATCACGATTCCCTGCGTCTGCTCGTCGGCCTCGAAGAGCGGCATCAGCTCCGCGTAGCTCTGGCCGATGATCGCGTCGCCGCCGATCGAGACGGCCGTGGACTGGCCCAGCCCGGCGGCGCTGAGCGTCGAGGACATCTCCGTGGTCATCCCGCCCGAGCGCGAGATCACGCCGATCGGCCCCGGAGTGTAGGCCTGGGCCGCGTTTTTCGCCGGGCCCCCGATCCCGCCCATCTTGATCACGTCGGGGACGATGATGCCGAGGCAGTTCGGGCCGATGATGCGCGCGCCCCGCAGCGCCGCCAGCTCGACCATCTGGGCGACGTCCCGGCGGGGGATGCGCTCGGTCACGATCACCACGAGCTCGATTCCGTTCTCGATCGCCTCGAACACGGCGTCCTTGGTGAAGGCGGGCGGGACCGTCACCACCGAGCCGTAGATCGGCCCTCCGCTGTGGGCCACGGCCTGGGCCACAGTGTCGAAGACCGGCACTCCGTGCACGTCGCGGCCCAGCCGGCCGGGGGTGACCCCGCCGACGATCCTCGCGCCCGCGCCGTAGTCCAGGCACTCGCGGGTCAGGTTGACCGCCTCGCGGCCCGTGATCCCCTGGACGATGAACGTCGTCTCGGCGTCGATCAGGATGCTCATGGCGCGCCGGCGATCGTGGACGGCGACGGCGGCCGGCGCGTCGGGGCGGGCACACTCATGCGGCCACCCCCTGGATCTTCTCCACCGCGCGCCGGGCCGCCTCGTTCAGCGAGACGCTGCGGTCGGCGTACTCGACGCCGTAGCGCTCGAGGATCTTGAAGCCCTCCTCCTCCCACGCGCCGGGGATGCGGAAGATCGCGATCTTCTCCGCGGGGTCGTAGCCGAGCTCCAGGCAGGCCTTGATCACGCCGCGCGCGACGATGTCCACCCGTGTGTTCGAGACGATCGACATCATCACCGCGATCCGCTCCACGCCGGGCTTACTCAGGACCAGCTTGGCCAGCCCGCAGGCCTTCGCGACCGAGGGGTTGCCGCCGATCTCGCAGTAGTTGGCCGGTTTGCCGCCATGCGAGCGGACCGCGTCGAACAAGGTCAGCGAGCCGCCGCCCGCTCCGATCACGAGGCCCAGGTTTCCGTCGAACTCCGTCACGTTCCCGGCCACGCCGCGGTGGTCGGTGGCGTCGACCGCCTCGCCCGCCAGCTCGAAGGGGGTCGCCTCGCGCGCCTGTCGCGTCTCCTCCTCGCCGACCCCGAGCTCGGCGAGCAGCTTGCGATGGCGACCGCGCGCCTCGTTCTCGATCTCCATGTGGGCGTCCAGCGCGACGAACGACCCGTCCGCCAGCCGCCCGAGCGGGTTGATCTCGGCGAGCGTCATGTCATGCTCGACGAACAGCCTCGCCAGTCGCGTGACGATCGGCACGAGCTTGTTCAACGCCGAGCCCGTGACGCCCGTTGCCGCGACCACCTCCTTGGCCTCGAAGCCGGAGAAGGGGAGGATGTTCGAGAAGTGCCGCCGGCCCACCTTCTCGGGCTGCTCCTCGGCCACCTGCTCGATGTCGATGCCGCCCACCGGGGAGAAGATCATCACCGGGCGCTTTCTGGTCCCGTCCCAGACGACGCCGGCGTAGTACTCCTGCTCGACCTCCGCCCGGGGGTCCACGAGCACGCCGCGGGGCATCTGCCCGTTGATCGGGAGCTCGAGTATCTCGCGGGCGTGGGACTCGGCCTGCTCGGGCGTGTCGGCGAACTTCACGCCGCCGGCCTTCATGCGCCCGCCGGAGAGGACCTGGGACTTGATCACCGTCGGGCCGCCGATCCGCTCGGCGATCGTGCGCGCCTCGGCGGCGTCGGTGGTGAATCCGTAGTCGGTGACCGGGATGCCGGCGCGCTTGACGATCTCGCGCGCCTCGTACTCGAAGAACCTCATGCGGCGCGGAAGCCTATACGGTCGCAAGCGCCGCGCGCGGGACGGCGGCGCGTGGCGGCTATGCGGCCAGCGCCTCGCCGCCACCCGGGCCGGGGAGCCCGTAGGCCTTGGCCAGCTCCGGGTCCTTCCTCGCCAGCATCTCGGCGAGGTTGACCATCACCTTGCACTGCTTCCAGGTCGCGTCGTCCTGCATCTTGCCGTCGATCATGTGCACCCCGCGGCCGTCGGGGATCGCCTCGATCACCTTTTTTGCGAAGGCGACCTCCTCGGGGTCGGGCGAGTAGACGCGCTTGGCGATCGCGATCTGGCCCGGATGCAGCGTCCAGGCGCCGACGCAGCCGAGCAGGAAGGAGGCGCGGAACTGCGTCTCGCATCCCTCCTCGTCGCGGATGTCGCCGTAGGGGCCGTAGAACGGCAGCGCGCCGACCGACGTGCAGGCGTCGACCATGCGCGCGATCGAGTAGTGCCAGGGGTCCTGCTGGTAGCTGGCGCGGGGCGCGTCCGGGTTCTCGGGGTCCGGATCGGCGATCGTGCGGTAGCCGGGATGCCCGCCGCCCACGCGGGTGGTCTTCATGCGCCGCGAGGCCGCGAGGTCGGCCGGACCGAAGCTCATGCCCTGGATGCGCGGCGAGGCGCAGGCGATCTCCTCGAGATTGGCGACGCCCTGCGCGGTCTCGAGTACGCAGTGAATGAGGATCGGCCGCTCGATTCCGGCCTTTGCCTCGAGCTGGGCGAGCAGGCGGTCGGCGTAATGGATGTCCCAGGGACCCTCGACCTTGGGAATCATGATCACCTCGAGCTTTTGGCCGATCTCGCCGACGAGCTGGGTGAGGTCGTCGAGCACGTATGGCGAGGCGAGCTCGTTGACGCGCGTCCACAGCGCCGTCTCGCCGAGATCCATCTCCCTGCCGACCTTGATCAGCCCCGCTCGCGCGGCCTCCTTCTTTTCGAGCGGGATTGCGTCCTCGAGGTTGCCGAGCAGGATGTCCACCTTGGGCGCGAGCTCCGGCGTCTTCTCGACCATTTTCGGGTTCGAGAAGTCCATGAAATGGATCATTCGGGACGGCTTGAAGGGGATCTCGCGCGCGGGCTCGGGGGCGTCGATGGCGAGGGGCTTGAAGAAGTCGCGGGGGTTGCGCAAGGTCAGGTCTCCTGGCGTTGCCGAGCGGGGGCTCGAGGTGGGGGCTTGCGCTTCAAACCGTATCGGCTCGGCCATCCTCACTAGAGTCTGACCCACCGCAAGCCACCCGAGGAGACGCTAGGACCCCCATGAGCCAGACCCAGTCCGTCGAGACCGAGCAGGCCACACGCGAGGCGAGTGGCTCCCATCCCTACGGCCGCTACCTCGAGGAGTTCGAGGTGGGCGCCGTCTACAAGCACTGGCCCGCAAAGACCGTGACCGAGGCCGACGATCACCTGTTCTGCCTGATCACGATGAACCACCACCCGCTGCATATCAACGACGTCTACGCGAGCAAATCCCAGCAGGGCCGCAACGTCGTGGTGGGTCCGCTGGTGTACTCGCTGGCGCTCGGCATGTCGGTGAGCGACGTGAGCGGCAAGGCGATCGCCAACCTCGCCACCGAAGAGCTCAAGCACCCCGCGCCGGTCTTTCACGGCGACACGCTGTTCTGCGAGTCCGAGGTGCTCGACAAGACGGAGTCGCGGTCAAAGCCCGACAGGGGCACCGTGAAGGTGCACACGCGGGTCCTCAACCAGGACGGCCTGCTGGTCGCCGAGTTCAAGCGGCTCGTGCTCGTGCCCCGCAGGACCCCCGGCAGCCCCGCCGAGGGCGACGTCGACTAGGCGCAGGCGAGAAGGGCGGCCCCTTCGCAGGGATCAGTGGCCGCAGCGCCCGGGCGTGCGATAGGCTCTTTGGACCGCCCACAGAGGGCGTTTTTCCGTTCCGGAGCCGACCGACAGGGCGCGCGGCGCGGAGGCGCTCGCCGATCCCAACGCGACACCGAGGAGCTGCTTGCACGTGACGAACACCACCGCCTCCGCCCCGACCGAGCACAAGGCCCTGCTGGCCTGGGTCGAGGAGGTGGCGACGCTGACCGAACCCGAGGAGATCCACTGGTGCGACGGGTCGGCCGAGGAGTACGACGGTCTCTGCCAGGCGCTCGTTGAGGCGGGCACGTTCGAACGGCTCTCCGAGGCCAAGCGGCCGAACTCCTACCTGGCGCTGTCCGATCCGGGTGACGTCGCACGGGTGGAGGACCGCACGTTCATCTGCTCTGCCACCGAGCGGGAAGCCGGTCCCACGAACAACTGGTGCGACCCGGCGGAGATGCGCGAGACGCTCAACGAGCTGTTCAGCGGTTCGATGCGGGGGCGCACGATGTACGTGGTGCCGTTCTCGATGGGCCCGCTCGGCTCGGACAAGAGCCACGTCGGGGTGCAGCTGACCGACTCGATCTATGTGGCGGTGAGCATGCGGATCATGACGCGCATGGGCCAGGGCCCGCTCGACGCGCTCGGCAGCGAGGGCAAGTTCGTGCCCTGCCTGCACTCCGTGGGCATGCCGCTGGATGCCGGTCAGGAGGACGTGCCGTGGCCGTGCAACGCGGAGAACAAGTACATCGTGCACTTCCCCGACTCGCGCGAGATCTGGTCCTACGGCTCCGGCTACGGCGGCAACGCCCTGCTCGGCAAGAAGTGCTTCGCGCTGCGCATCGCATCGGTGATGGCGCGCGACGAGGGCTGGATGGCCGAGCACATGCTGATCCTCAAGCTCACCTCTCCGGAGGGCGTGGTCAAGTACATCACCGGCGCGTTTCCGAGCGCCTGCGGCAAGACGAACCTGGCGATGCTGATTCCCACGCTCGAGGGCTGGAAGGTCGAAACGATCGGCGATGACATCGCGTGGATGAAGTTCGGCGAGGACGGCCGGCTCTACGCGATCAACCCCGAGGCGGGCTTCTTCGGCGTCGCGCCGGGCACCGGAGCGCAGACGAACCCGAACGCGGTCCGCACGATCGAGCGCAACTCGATCTTCACGAACTGCGCTAGGACCGACGACGGGGACATCTGGTGGGAGGGGCTCACCAGGGAGCCGCCCGCACACCTGATCGACTGGCACGGGAATGACTGGACGCCGGCGTCGGACGCTTCCGCGGCGCACCCGAACGCGCGCTTCACCACCCCGGCGTCCCAGGACCCGGCGATCGCGCCGGAGTGGGAAGACCCGGCGGGAGTGCCGATCGACGCGATGCTGTTCGGCGGCCGGCGCTCGACCGTCGTGCCGCTCGTGAGCGAGGCGTTCGACTGGGAGCACGGGGTGTTCCTCGGCGCGGTGATGAGCTCGGAGAAGACGGCGGCGGCGGCCGGGACGGTCGGCGAGCTGCGCTTCGACCCCTTCGCGATGCTCCCCTTCTGCGGCTACAACATGGCCGACTACTTCGCGCACTGGCTGGAGATCGGCCGCCGCGACGGCGCGAAGCTGCCGAAGATCTTCTACGTCAACTGGTTCCGCAAGGACGAGGACGGGCGCTTTCTGTGGCCCGGCTTCGGGGAGAACTCGCGCGTCCTGTCGTGGGTGTTCGCGCGCTGCGCAGGCCACGGGGCGGCCCGGCAGACCCCGATCGGGCTGATACCGCCGGTGGGCGGCGAGGGCATCGACACCGACGGGCTCGAAGTCTCCGAAGCCGACGTGGCCGAGCTGCTGCGCGTGGACGTCGCGGAGTGGAAGGCCCAGCTACCGCAGCTGCACGAGCACCTCGGGAAATTCGAGCGCCTCCCGGCCGAGCTGCACAACCAGCTGAAGGCGCTCGAAGAGCGCCTGGGCTGACGGGCGGCCGCGCGGCGCCTCTCTATTCGTGGCCGTGGGTCTCGCCGGCGGCGGCCGGCGGGCGTGACTCCTCGGCCAGCGAGGTGATCGTGAGCGCGCCGCGCGCCGATGCCTCGAGGACCTCGGTGGCCTCCTCCAGCGAGCGCGCGTAGAGCTCGACCAGCAGGTGCACCATGATCCGCCCGTCGTCCTCGTGCTTGTGGAAGCGCACGTGGGTGAAGAACTCGCGCACGCCATGGTCGCCGAAGGCGGCGTAGGAGAGGGCGTCTCCGGCCTCGGGCCCCGAGCAGCTCTCGACGTCGTCGGCGTCCACGGCCACCGTGCACGAGGCGACCCAGGGGGTCCCCGCGATCATCCGTTCCCAGCGATCCTCGATCGGCTCGACGCGGCCGTTGCTGAACCCCAGGTGCGGCTGGTCGTGCATGCAGTCCAGGCACTGCACGACGGCCTCCTGGAGCTCATCGACAACTTCCGCGCGCTCGCCGGTCTCAGAGTCGATCTTGTGGATGCCCTCGTAGTGGACCTGGACCTCCAGGTCCTGGGACCAGCAGCGGTAGCAGCGCAGCCAGCTGCGTGCGCTCGTTTCGGACATCGCGCCCTCCATTGGGCCATTGTAGGGCGGCCTCAAGTCTCGCGGGGCGCGCGTAGGACGGGCGACGAAGAGGCCGCCCGTCCTACGGCTCACAACCGGCGTGTCTGCGTGGGCCCGCTATTTCCCGCCGTGGCTCACCTGGGTGGTGAGCGTCACCTGCGGCTGACCGGAGCCGATCGTCGCGGCACGGACCTTGAAGGACAGCTTACCCCTCGTCAGGCCGGAGACCTTCAGCACGGTGAACGTCGGGCTGGTGGTCGTTTTGACGCTCAGCCTTTTCACTCTGGCGCCCTGCGCGATCGTCCTGCCGTTACGCACGATCCTGAGGTTCGAGATCGTGAATTTGTCGAGCGGGTTCGCCCACGTGAGCGCGATTTGGATCGATTTGGTGCTTCCCCCGATCGAGACGCTGTGGATCTTGCTGGCACCCCGCTTGAGCTTGTCGGTGAAGCTCTGCGGCGGCGTCTGGCAGGTGAGCGCCGCGCCGATGCTGTTCATCACCGACTGCAGCTGGCTGGAGTCGGTTTGCGGGTAGAACTGCCCGCCGGTGTCGCTGGCGATCGTTTTCAGGCGCTGCTGCGCTTCCGCATCGGCGACCCCCGTGCTGAAGCCGATCACGTAGGTCGGCACCTTGTGGGTCAGGTGCCCGTTGTTGTAGGTGCCCACATCGTGGCCGCCGTCGGTCAGGAAGATGCGGGCCTGGGCGCCCGGGTTATCGGCATCGGACTGCGCGAAGGCCGCGTTGTAGTCGGTGCCGCCGTTGTCGGCCTTGATCTTGGCTTCCAGCGAGGTCGCCATCGCGGCGGCGTTGGCACCCACTGCCTCGGGCGGGAAGACCGTGTCGGCGGCCGGCGTGGAGCTGGTGAAGAAGTTGCCGCCGAACTCGACCGCGCCGAGCGTCGTCGAGGAGCTGAGCGTGTTGATCAGCAGCTTCAGACCCTTCACGCGCAGCGTGCTGGGATCGGTGACCGCCATCGAGCCCGAGTCGTCGATGATCGCCTCGATGTTCCTCACTGGAGTGCAGCTCGCCGCCGAGCGTGCGCCATGCGCGGACACGCCCGGGGCGATCGCGAAACTCGCGACGAGTGCGGCCGCGGCCGCTCCGGTCATCGGGATAAGGTGTCGTGACTTCATGTGCTGATTTCTCCTTCGCATAGAGCGAGAGCCTCTCGCGCGTTCTTGCTGGCCTCTGTGGGCTGCACAGGCTATCCGGTGAGGCGGCTCGATCGACTCGGCTTAGACAGATTGGCAGTCTGCTCTGCCCGGGCATCGACGGCGAAGACCGGCAACTCGAGAGGGCGAGGCTCAGGATCGGAAGAGCACGACGGGGCGCCCTTGGGCGCCCCGTCGCAATGAAGCCGATCTTGCCGATCCGCCCCTAGTGTTTCTTGCGGGCTTTCTTCCCCTTGACCGTCACATGGAAGACCTGCACGGTCGGGCTTCCTCCGAGCGCGGATTTGTAGCTCAGCGTCGCCGTGAGGTGGACGGTCTTGCCTTTGCCGAGCAGGGACTTGATCTTGCTCGAGGGCTTCACCGTCAGTTTCAAGGGCACGCCCGCCACACCGGTGGCCGAGACCTTCCCGGTGACCGTCGTCGCCGGGCGGCACTTGCCTTTGATCTTGATCTGGCCCTTCTTGCACTTCTTGGCTTTCTTGGCGGCCAGGGCCTCGTGGCGCGAGATCGTTCCCGTCGGGACGGTCACCACGAGCGTCGCCGCGCCCGGCTGGGCCGGAATGAACGTGATCGTTATCGACCCGTCGGAGTTGGCTTTGATGCTCTGGACTTTGTAGCTGCTGTTGGGCAGGGGCGGCGTCCACGTGATCTGGGCCGAGGAGGCGGGATCCTGGGACGCCTGCACGCCCGTGCCCGCCAGGTCGAGGAACATCTGGATCGTGTCGATCCCGGGGTTCGCGCCGACATAGCTGATCGTCGCCTGGCCCGCGGAGTTCGTGGTGACGCTCCCGGATTTCGGGTTGGCGCCGCCGATCGAGTACACGAGCGAGCGGCCCGCGTACGGGGTTCCGACGTTGTCCGTTGCCGTCACGGTGATCGTTCCGGTCTGCCCCACGGTGAGGGTCTGTTTGACCGGCTGCACGCTCAGCGTGCGTCGGGCACCTGGGCGCGGTTGATGATCGAGTAGACCGCGTGGGCGCCCGAGGCCAGCCCGCCGCTCAGGTGGTCATCCCAGCTCACGCCGGCGCCGTTGTCGATCAGGGTCGGGTCGATGTTGTTGTTGAACACTTCGGGTTGCGTTCGCGGACGTGCGCACGGCGTTCCAGATCCCTTTGTCGAGCGCGTCCGTCGATTCCGGTGACGAACGGCCCGTCCCAGTAGCCCTCCTGGTAGTTGGTCCAGGCGGGCGACGGCGGTCCGGCCTCGACGAAGCCGCCGAGCGTGCCGGTGTGGGCGTTCTGACCGCCGATGAAGCGCGGCGGCCCGCCGAGGAAGACGCCGGTGCCGTGGTCGTCGTTGGCGACGAACAGGTCGCCCGCGACGATCGCGTGGAAGTACAACGGGCAGCCGCCGAGCCGACGTTTCGCCGCCCTGTTCCGGTGATGTTCTGGACGTCGTAGGTCGAGGTGAACTGCGCCTGGCCGTTGACGTAGGTCGTCGTGACCGTGACCAGCGCGTAGTCCTTTCCGTCTTCGACCCCTGACCTTGAAGGTGGTGACCTCCGTGTAGGGGTCTGCGGCGGTGCCGGTTCCCGTCGGGGCGCCCTGTGCGATCGCCGTGTATTCCATGCCGCCTTCGCCGTCCTGCGGAACGTGCGGCCCCGCGGCGCCCTGGAAGCCGAAGACGGTTCCTTCTTCCAGTTGTTCAGGCCGTGGGGTTGGCGCTGTGCCGGGGAACGACAGGAAGAACCCGCAGTCCCCGACCGTCCCGCTCGGCGGGTAGAAGTTGACGCCCACGTTCGGGTAGCTCGACTGGCACTCGCCGAGCGAGCCCACCGAGACGATCAGCGGGCTTCCCGGCAGCGTGACGCTGCCGTCGGCGCTCGCCCCCGCGACCGTCGGCCCGAAGCCGATGGCAAGAAGCGCCGCCGTGCTGCCCAGCAACGCGTAGATCCTTCGTGAAAGGCTCCCCCGGAGCCCGCTTCCTCGCACGTGCATTGCGCCTCCTAAGCGTAGATGTGCCCGCCGAAACCATCCACGGCCGGCCAGGACGGTCAAGGAGCCTAGAGCATCCGCCGGAGTGCCACGCCGGTACTCGGACATCCGGCCAGCGGCTAGCCGAACGTGAATGCGTACCCGGAGACGCCGGGCGCGAAGTGCAGGCTGAGGCGGTGGCTCTCGGCGCGGGGCAGAGAGACCAGGGTGTAGAGGCGCTGGCCGTGCACGGTGACGACGCCGCCGTGCACGTCGGAGCCCGCCGCGGATGCGGGGATCGGGCGCCCGTCGAGCAGCACCTGCACGGGGAGGGGGCGTTCGCCGGCCGAGCTCAGCACGAGGTAGACGTTCTTGGCCTGGAAATGGACGTCCACCCCGGCGCCGGAGACCGCGAGGGCGGGCTGTTCGGCGATCTTCCAGGTGCCCGAGTAGGCGAAGTCGTTGACCGCCAGATGGGTCGGCGGTGTGGACCCGTAGTCGTGCAGGCCCGGCTTCGGCCCGTTGACCCATCCCTGGGCCCGGGCGGTGCCCAGGTAGGTCTCGGGCGTGGCCAGCCGGCTGGGCACGATGACCCCGGTGGGGCGGCCCATGCCGCCCACCATGTATCCGGCTTCGGCCAGCAGGTCGCGGATCGCGCTTTCGGTCTTCGAGTAGTCGCCCTCGCCGAAGGCCGTGTAGCGGACCTGTCCGGTGGCGTCGATCAGGTAGTCGGCCGGCCAGTACTGGTTGCCGTAGGCGTTCCAGGTGCCCATCGAGTTGTCCTGGACCACCGGGTAGCGCAGCCCGAACTGGCTGATCGCGTTGGCCACGTTGCCCGCGTCGTGCTCGAAGGCGAACTCCGGCGTGTGCACCCCGACGATCGTGAGGCCCCGGTTGCGGTAGGCGGCGTCCCATGCCTTCAGGTAGGGAAGCGTGCGGATGCAGTTGATGCACGTGTAGGTCCAGAAGTCCACGAGCACCACCCGCCCGTGCAGCGAGGCGAGAGTGAGGGGCCTGTTCTGAGAAGTGTTGAACCAGCGCTGGGTTTCGGTGAATTCGGGGGCCGTCCCGAGGTCGGTGAGGCTGTGGGCGTCCGCGATCAGCGCGGCCTGGCTCGCGTCGGCGGCCGCGATGTGCACCTTCGTGGCCGAGGCCCCGCATGCGGCGGATCCGTTCGCCGGCGCGAACTTCGGCCGGCGGCCGCTGATCTGGTGCAGCCGGCTGGTCACCGTGCTCGAGCACTCAAGGGACGCTGTGAGGTTGACGTTGGGGATGTTCTGGGCCACGAACTGGTCGAAGTTGACGTCCAGGTTCGTGAGGATGGCAAGCGCCGTGAGGATCATGATCACGCCGAGCGCCCGCTGCAGCTGCGGCCCGCGCCCGGCACGGCGCACGCGATCGAACAGGCGCCGGCCACCGAGGGTCAGCGCGAGCAGCACGAGGGCGGACCCGGCCGTGTAGGCGAGCGCGATGACGATCGTTTTTCCCGTGGCCGCGCTCACGGAGATCACCGCCGCGAGGATCGGGCTGGCGCATGGCGTGTAGACGAAGCCGAGCGCCCCCCCGACCACGAGGCCCGAGCGGAAGCCGTCGCCCGTCGAGCGCGGGCCGAAGCGCGCGAGCCGCGAGAGGGGCGCCTCGATGCGGGCGGCCAGGCTCGGCATGAGCAGCGCGAGGCCGAACGCCAGGAGCACGACGATCGCCACGTCGCGCAGCGGGTCGCTGCCCAGGCCGACGCCGCCGACCACCTTGGCCACGCCCACGATGGTGACCGTCAGGGTGATCGAGAGCCCGAGCACGATGCCGAGCGGCCGGCGCCGGCCGCCGACGCTGCCGGCGGACAGCAGCGCGGGCAGAACCGGGAGCACGCAGGGCGACAGTGCGGTGCCCGCGCCCGCAAGGACGGCAAACACGATGAGGACGATCATCTGTGCAGGAGACTACGAACCGGGACGCGCTCGCGAGGCGATTCCCGACGCCCGTGCCGCGCCATAGCGGTCCGCGGTGACCTCAGCGCTTGAGCATGATGTAGACGACGCTCAGCGCGAAGGCGATCTGCCCGAAGGAGAGCGCCGTGCCCAGGTTGGCCGCCCCGAGCGCGCCCGCGAGCAGGCTCGCGAGGATGAATGCCCCGGCCATCGTCAGGAGGTCGCGCGCCATCTCAGCCGTCGCTGCCCCGCTCGAGCGCCCCCACGAGCGCCGCCGTGTCGAGGTCCGGCTCCTGTTCGGCCAGCAGCCGCTCGGCTCCCCGCCGCCCGCCGAGCGCCCGCAGTCCGCGCTCGCCGTGCTCGTGGGTGTAGTCCGACAGCGCGCTCGCCCGGCGCGCGCTCAGGCGCCGCTCGCCCAGGTCGATCGCGCGCCGGTGCTCGCCGAGGGCGCCGATCAGCTCCTCGATCCCGCTCGCGGGTGCCAGCGAGCAGACGGCGAGCACGCGCGTGGCGCTCGTGCCCAGCGAACGCAGCGCCGCGCCGAGCTCCTGCGCGGTGCGGGTCGCGATCTGGCCGAGGTCGGCCTTGGTGACCACGAGCACGTCGGGGGTCTCCATGATCCCCGCCTTCAAGAACTGAAGGACATCCCCGCCGCCGGGCTGCACGACGACGACGACCGTGTCCGCGACGTCGGCCACCTCGGTCTCGGCCTGGCCGACCCCGACGGTCTCGATGACCACGACGTCGAATGCCGCCGCCAGCGCGTGTGCGGCCGCGCCGGTGGCCCGGGCGAGGCCCCCGAGCCGCTCCCCGGCCGCGGTCGAGCGGATCAGCACGCCGCCATCCAGCGGGTCGAACTCGATCCGCGCCCGATCGCCGAGCAGCGAGCCGCCCGAGCGTCGCGAGCTCGGATCGACGGCGAGGATCGCCACGGTCCGCTGCTCGCCGCGCCACGCTGCGAGAAGCGCCGAGAGCAGCGTGGACTTGCCCGCGCCGGGCGGGCCGGTGACGCCGATGACGTGCCCGGCTGCCTCGCCGCCGAGCGCGGCGGGGGAGACCTCTCGCAGGAGCGCCGCCGCCTGCTCGCGGTCGGCGGGGGTGGTGCTCTCGAGGAGGTTCAGCGCGGCGGGCGCCGCGCGCAGGTCCCGTTCACGCAGACGCGCGCCGAGCGCGGCCCCGTCGGCGCTCACGCCGAGGCGCCGTTGCCGGCGGCCGGGGGGAAGGCCGCCGCCGGCGTGCGCTCGGAAGACCTCTCGCCGGAGCCGTTCTGCGTCATGCTCACCAGCTCCACGATGTCGCGCATGATGTGGGTGATGTCGAAGTCCTTCGGCGTGTACACCGCCGCCACGCCGGCGCTCCGCAGCAGCGGGACGTCCTGCTCGGGAATGATCCCGCCGACGACCACCGGCGCCGTCACGCCCGCGTCGTTCAGCGCGTCGATCACCGCCGGGATCAGCTCGCGGTGCGACCCCGAGAGGATCGACAGACCGATCACGTGGACCCCCTCCTGCAGTGCCGAGGCGGCGATCTGGGCGGGGGTCATGCGGATGCCCTCGTACACCACGTCCATGCCCGAGTCGCGCGCGCGCACAGCGATCTGCTCGGCGCCGTTGGAGTGGCCGTCGAGGCCGGGCTTGCCCACGAGGATCTTGGGGCGGCGACCGAGCTTCTCCTGCAGGCGCGAGACCTCCTCGCGCAGCTCGCCGAGCTCCGCGTCGGGCGACGCCGCGGCGGCCTCGCCGACGCCGGTGGGCGCCCGGTAGCTGCCGAACACCTCGCGCAGCGTGTGCGCCCACTCGCCGGTGGTCGCCCCGGCGCGCGCGGCGGCGATCGTGGGGACCATCAGGTTCTCCTGCGCGTCGGGGGTGCGCGCGACCTCGGCCAGCGCCCCGAGCGCCGCGTCGACGGCCGCCTGGTCGCGCTCCGAGCGCCAGCGGCGCACCTCCTCGATCTGCTCGGCTTCAAGCGCCGGGTCGACGACCAGGATGCCGCCCTGTGCGTCCGCGGTCAGAGGGGAGTCCTCGGTCTCCGAGAAGCGATTCTGGCCGACCACCACCTGTGCGCCTGACTCGATGCGGCGCAGCCGCTCGCGGTGGGAGTCCACAAGCGCGCCCTTCATGTAGGGGACCGCCTGTACCGCGCCGCCGTGCTCGGCGACCACGGCCATCTCCGCGCGCGCTCCCTCGAGCAGCTCCGCCACGAGGCCGTCCATCACCTTGGAGCCCGCGAAGATGTCCGGGTACTCGAGGATGTCGGTCTCGTAGGCGAGCACCTGCTGAATGCGCAGCGACCACTGCTGGTCCCACGGCCGGGGCAGCCCGAGCGCCTCGTTCCACGCGGGAAGCTGGATCGCCCGCGCACGCGCGTCGCGCCCGAGGGTCACGGCGAGCGCCTCGAGGACGATGCGCTGAACGTTGTTCTCCGGCTGCGCCTCGGTGAGGCCCAGCGAGTTGACCTGCACCCCGTAGCGGAAGCGCAGATGGTGCGCGTCCCGCACCCCGTAGCGCTCGCGTCCGAGCTCTTCCCAGAGGATCGACATCGCGCGCAGCTTCGCGTGCTCCTCCACGAAGCGCACGCCGGCGTTCACGAAGAAGGAGATCCGCCCGAACACCTTCTCCATGCGCTCGGAACCGCGCCCGTCGGGAGCGGCGAGGACCCGCTCGCGCGTCGCGTCGAGCACCGCGATCGCGTTGCTCATCGCGTAGGCGATCTCCTGAACGGGCGTCGCGCCGGCCTCCTGCAGGTGGTAGGAGCAGATGTTGATCGGGTTCCACTTCGGGACGTGCTCGACGGTGTAGGCGATCATGTCCGCGATCAGGCGCATCGAGGGGGCGGGCGGGAAGGCGTAGGTGCCGCGCGCCAGGAACTCCTTGATGATGTCGTTCTGGGTGGTGCCCTGAAGCTCGTGCTGCTCGACGCCCTGATCCTCGGCGGCGACGATGTACAGCGCCAGCAGCCAGGCGGCGGTGGCGTTGATCGTCATCGAGGTGTTCATCTCGCCGAGCGGGATGCCGTCCATCAGCGCCGCCATGTCGCCGCGGTGGGAGATCGGCACGCCGACCTTGCCCACCTCGCCCCGCGCGAGCTCGTCGTCGGGGTCATACCCGGTCTGCGTCGGGAGGTCGAAGGCGACCGACAGGCCGGTCTGGCCCTTCTCCAGGTTGCGCCGGTAGAGCTCGTTTGACGCCGTCGCCGTCGAGTGGCCGGCGTAGGTGCGCATCATCCATGGCCGGTCGCGCTCGGGCAGCCGCGGGGACGGGTCGCCGCTCATGCCATCAATTGTACGGCCGCACCGCGAGCCTTATCCTTCGCGTCGTGAGCCAGACCATCGAGGCGCCGCGCACCGGCCCGCCCGGAACCGGCTCGTCAGGAGCGTGGAGGGTGATCGTGTGCAACGACGACCACAACACCTTCGACCACGTGGCCCGCACGCTGGCGCGCTTCATCCCCGGTGTGACGCTCCCGCGCGGGCACGAGATCGCCAACGTCATCCACACCGCCGGCAAGGCGGTCGTCTACACGGGCCAGCAGGAGCCCGCCGAGCACTACTGGGAGCAGCTGAAGGGCGCCGGTCTCACGATGGCGCCGCTCGAGCAGGGCTGACTCAGGCGCTCTCGCCCGCGGCTATGCCGCGGCGGCCGTTGCCGTGTGTCTGTCCGTTGCCGGCCCCCCGGCCGTTGCCGTGGCCGTTGCCGCTCGTGGTCGCCTCCATCTCGACGCCCCCGCGGGCAGTCAGGTCCCACCAGGCGTAGACCACCGGCACCTGGTACCAGCTGGAATGGCGCACCCGGAAGTCGACCATCTCCGGCCCTGCCCAGTAGCGGTCCCAGTCGAGATGCTCCTGAAAGGTGGCGAGCTGCTGGAAGCGGTAGCGGTCGTCGCGCGAACGGTAGACCGCGTAGGAGCTCGCGCCGTAGCGCAGCGCCGTCGCCGCGACTCCGTTGAGCGCCTCCTCTAAGTCGTCCTTGCGAAAACCCGTCGAATACCACGGGACGATCACCGTGCCGGCCACTACGCGCCCACCTCCGCACGGATCGCGCCCGGGCCCTCGGCGGTCTTGCCCTGGCCCTCGCCATCGGCGCCGATGAGGATCGAGATCTTGCCGAGGTGCTTGTTTTCCAGCATCAGCTGATGCGCTTCGGCGACACCGTCGAACCCGAGCGTGCGCCACAGCACGGGCCGGATCTGTCCGCTCTCGATCAGCTCGTTGGCCTTCGTGCACTCGTACGCGTTGGCGAAGTGCGAGCCGAGGATCTCCTTCTGGCGCATCCACAGGTAGGCGACGTTGAAGTCGAGATCGAGGCCGGTGGTACCCGCGCAGATCACCACTTTGCCGAACGACTTGACCGTGAACACGGAGGTCGGGAACGTCGCTTTGCCCACGTGCTCGAACACGATGTCGGGGGCGTCGCCGAGGACCTCTTTGACGCGCTTGGCGAATGCGCGGGAGACCTTGAAGCGTGCGCCCTCCTCCTCCTCGCTCTCGCCGCCCTTGCGCATCATGCCGTCGAACTCGCCACGGTCGATGAAGTCCACGGCGCCGAGGCGCTTGACCAGCTCGCCCTTCTCGGCGGAGGAGACGACGCCGACGGAGTGCGCGCCGGCGGCGGCGCAGATCTGCGTCGCGAACACGCCGAGGCCACCGGCGGCTCCCCAGATGAGGACCTTCTGGCCGGCCTGCAGCTTGCAGCGCGTGAGCAGCATCCGGTAGGCGGTGAAGTAGACGAGGCCGTAGGAGGCCGCCTCCTCCCAGGTCAGGGCCGCCGGCTTGTGGAGCAGCTGCTGCGCCTGCACCTTGGTGAACTGCGCAAACGAGCCCCAGGTCGTCTCATACCCCCAGATCTTCTGGGAGGGCGCGGCGAGCGGATCGAGGCCGTGCACCTCGGGGTCCTCGTAGGAGGCCTGGTTGCAGTGCACCACCACCTCGTCGCCGGGCTTCCAGCGGGTGACGCCGGCCCCCACCTTCCACACCACGCCGGAGGCGTCCGATCCGCCGATGTGGTGGCCGAACTCGGGGTGGTCCCCGTAGCGCATGACCGACACGGGCTTGCCGAGCGCCGCCCACACGTTGTTGTAGTTCACGCCCGCCGCCATCACCCGCACGACCACCTCGAACGCGCCCGGCTCGGGAACGTCGATCTCCTCGACCTGGAAGGCGTCCTTCGGTTCGCCGAAGCGCTCCTCGCGGATCACCCAGGCGGCCATCGTCTTGGGCAGCTCGCCGGGCTCCGTGCTGACCTCGGATACTTGTTGCAGGTCGATTGCCACGTGCTCTTGCACCTCGCGTGTCGGGGACGGGGGCGGAAACCGCCGTCAATCCTATCCTGGGGTCGCCGTCGCCGTCGCCGTCGCCGGGCTCCAGGGCGCCCACGCAGGCTCGCGCCGGTCAGCAGCCGATGAGCCTCGCGCCGGTCAGGCCTCGACGATCTCGTGCGCCGGGACCCCGGCCGTGCCGTCTCTCGCGGCTCGGATCAGCCCATGCTCGAGCTCGGCGGGAGCGAGCCCCGCGGGAGCGAGCTCGGCGGGAGCGCGCCCGGCCGGCTCTAGCTCGGGCGGCCCGAGCTCGCCGGCTTCGGCGACGGGTGCCGGAGCGGGCGCGGGGCGCCGGGCGATCGTCGTCCACGCGAGCAGCGCTCCGAGGAGCGCCACGGCGGCGCTCAGGCGCAGCCCGTACTGCAGCGCGTAGACGAACGCGCTGTGGCTGGCCTGCACGATCGGCCCCCCGGTGCCGTGCAGCGCGCCGCCCGCGCCCAGGCTCTCGGTCAGGCGGGAGCGCGCCGCGGGACTCAGCGACGGCAGCAGTTCGCCGAGCCTCGACGCCCCCAGCGTGCTGACCAGCGCGCCCAGCACGGCCACGCCGAAGGTGCCGCCGACCATGCGGTTCATCGAGAGGATGCCCGACGCGACGCCCGCCTTGGTCTGCTCGACGGCGTTCATCGCGGCCATGCTCATCGGCGACATCACGAAGCCCATGCCGATGCCCATCAGCACGAAGCCGGGGAGGATCGTCAAATAGCCGCTCGAGACCGTGATGTGCGACTGCCAGAACAGCGCTCCGGAGACCGCCAGCAGGCCGAAGGTGATCAGCGGGCGCGGGCCGACGCGGTCGGCCAGGCGTCCCGCCAGCGGCGCTATCACGATGATCATCATCGTGGAGGGCAGGAAGCGCACACCGGCCTGCAGCGGCGTGTAGTGGCTGATGTTCTGCAGGTACAGGGCGAGGAAGAAGAACATCGAGAGCATCGCGAAGCTCACGATGAACGCGACGATGTTGGCGCCGAGGAACGTGCGCGAGCGGAAGAAGCGGAAGTCGACCATCGGCGCGCGCTGGTGCTGCTCGACGATCACGAAGCTCACGAGGGCAACGACGGCCACCCCGAGCAGCGCGAGCTCGCGCGTCGAGCCCCAGTGCCAGGTGTTGCCCTCGACCAGGGCCAGCACCAACGCGGCGAGGCCGACCGTGAGAGTGAGCACCCCCGGCACGTCGATCGTCGGCGCGACGGTTTCGTCGCGCGACTCGCGGACGGCGAACAGCGTGATCAGCACAGCGCCCGCGGCCACCGGGAGGTTCAGGAAGAAGATCGACTGCCAGCTGACGCTCTCCACGAGGAAGCCGCCCACCACAGGCCCGATCGCCAGGGCCAGTGCCGACACGCCCGCCCAGGTCCCGATCGCCTTGCCCCGCTCCTCGGGCGGGAATGCGTTGGTGATGATCGAGAGGGTGGCCGGCATCATCAGGGCCGCGCCGATCCCCTGCACCGCGCGCCAGCCGACGAGCCACGTGTCGCTCGGCGAGAAGCCGATCGCGCCGCTCGACAGGGCGAAGATGACCACGCCGGCGAGGAACACCATGCGCCGGCCGAAGAGGTCTCCGAGCCGCCCGCCGGTGACGAGCAGCACGGCGAACGAGAGCGTGTAGGCGTTGACCGTCCACTCCAGGGCCGAGGTGGTGGCGTGGAGGCTTCGCTGGATCGACGGCAGCGCGACGTTGACCACCGTGTTGTCGAGCATGATCATGAAGAGGGCGAAGCACATCGCCCCAAGCGCCCACCAGCGGCGGTTCTCGTCGTTCATCCGCAGGGCGGCGACCCTCCTGCTCACGACGCGACCTTCCCTGAGCCCGCGGCGGGCCGGAACTCGGCGATCTCCGCGCGGCTGTCAAGAATTATGCCGAGGGCCCTGGTCAGCGCCTGGGCCTCCTCGTCGCTGAGCGTGAGCAGGAACTCCTGCAGTGCCGCCAAGCGCGTCTCGTTGAGGCTGCTCGTGATCGCGTGGCCGGCGCCGGTCAGGCGAACCCGCTTCATGCGCCGGTCCACCGGGTCCTCGCGGCGGTCGACGAGGCCGCGCTCGTACAGCCCGTCGATGGCCCGGCTCGTCGCAGGAAGCGAGACCCCCATCGACTCCGCCAGCGCCTTCACCGAGCGGTCCTCGTCGTCGACGTCCATCGCGCAAAGGGCCTTCAGCTGCGTGAACGAGAGCTCGAGCTCGGCGATCATGTTGAACGAGCCGAAGTTCGAGACGCGCATCAGATAGCTGACCAGCGCGTACATGTCGCGCGTCAGCGCCAGACGGTCCGCTTTCGTCGAGTCGGCGATTGCTTGCATGCACGCAAGTATATTGCCTGCGCAATCATTGCCTATGTGACGTGGATCACACTTGTCTTGAAGGGGGTAGCCGATGCGGGCGGGCCGGGCTAGCTCAGGCGTCTGCGCCCACCAAGCGTGAGGTCCGAAGCGTGTGACCGGACCGGGTTCTCGCGATCAGCCCGAGCCATCGCGCTTCCTCCGATTCAAGGCGCGGACCAGGGCGAGATCGCCGAGGAAAAGGGCCACGAGGACCACGACAAGGACGGCTGCAATCTCCATGCCTACTAGCTACCGGAGAATGTACCCCCGGTCAAGGGATCAGCCGTACGTAGATCGCAGTTGGTCGATCGCCGTCGCACCGCGGCGCCCGTCGCTTCCGTGACGGTTGGCGTTCGACCACATGTGAGGGACTAGGATCGCGCGCGTGCCGAAGACCCGAGCATCCGCCGTGTGGATAGGCGCGTTCCTGGCCGGGTTCGGCCTTGGCGCGTGGTACGGATCGCACCGAGCGATCGCCCGGATCAGGTCCTATGTCGGCCCACAGAGGTGGGACCGCATGAAGCGGGCGCAGCGAGACCGTTTCGTCCGCCGCCAGCGTGCGTCTGGTGGTAGTGCTGCGCGAGGGCCTCGGCGGTGATCCCGGCGACGATGAGCGCCCCCGATTATCCGGCGCATCCCGGGAGCCTGGCCGCCTCGATTCACGCAGGACCGCGCGCCGCGAACGGCAGGCCGGTCACCTCGGCCGTCGCCCCGTGCTCGCCAACGCTCACGAGCGCACCCGGCTCGGCCTCCCGGCGCACCAGGGCGAGGGCGATCGGGCCAAGCGAAGGGGAGACCACGGCGCTGCCGACGCGTCCCACCGGGCGCTCCCCGAGGCGCAGCTCCTCTCCACGGGCGGCCGGCGCCGAGAGGCGAAGGCCGCGCAGGTGGCGGTTGGGCTTGCCCTTGTAGTACATGCGCGCGACCGTCTCCTGTCCGACGTAGCAGCCCTTTGTGAAGCTCACCGCGCGCTCGTTCAGCCCGGCCTCCTGGGGAATCACGCTGTCGTCGAGGTCGATCCCGTAGCGGGGGCGCCCGTGCTCGACACGGACGATCTCGGCCGCCGGCTCGCTCACGGTAGGCGCGCCCGCCCGCTGAAGCGCCTGCGCGACGACGTCGCGGTCCTCGGTGTCACACAGCACATCCACGCCGGCCGGCTCGGCCGTGCTCACGAGCCGTACGGGACGGCCGGCGATCCGCGCGGTGCGATGAGCATGCTCGGCCTGAGGCAGGCCACCGGCGGCGACGTCCGATCCGCTCGCCCCCTCGGAGGACGCGGCCTCATCGGGCCCGATGACCTGCGCGGCGAGCGTCCGGGCATCGGGCCCCACGATCGAGAGCAGGGCGCTCTGAAGGGTCCGCTTCTCGAGGTCCACCCGGTAGCCGACCTTGAAGCGGCGGATCATGTCGAACAGCGCCTGCAGCGCCACCCGCTCGGTGTCGAGCAGCAGGGCCGTGGGCGGCTCGGCGGGGTCATCGCCGGCGGCGAGGATCCGCAGGTCGCCGAGCATCTTGCCCTTGTGCGTGAGGAATGCTGCGTAGCAGCCCTGGCCGGGGGGCATCCCGGCGAGCTCGTTGGTGACCTGGCCGTTGAGGAACTCCACCGCCCCGGGCCCGGTCAGGGTCAGCTTGCCGCGCTCGGAGCGGTCGAGCAGCCCACAGGCCTCGGTGAGCGTTCGGTACTCGCCGGTCAGCTCGCCGGCGTCGAGTCGGCCGGTTGCCTCGGTCGCGGACACGAGTCCGAGGATAGCCCTCGTCCGCGCGCTGCCGGCGGGCCGGCGGTCCGCTCGCGGGGGCCTGTTCGGAGATCGGCGCGACCGGCTCGGTAGGCTTCCCTTCGATGGGCCTGGCCGACACCTTCCAGCAGATCGTGGACTCGCTGCCGGACGATTGGACCGACCTCGAGCTCGACCTGCGGCTCGCCGACGAGTCGCGCTACGTCGAAGCCGCCGTCTACCTGGTGACCTGCAATGCCCAGCCGTATTCGCACAACGACTGGCACTTCCACCTGCTCGTGGCGCACCGCTTCGGCCACGCAGCCTCGGCGCCGACCGTCCACGGCACGCTGCGCCTGCTCGACGAAGCGGGCATCGAGGGGGAGCTCGCGGTGCGCGAGATCCGCAGCGGCCGGGTCGAGGTCACACAGATGTGGGGGCGCCCCCAGTCGGCTCGCGAGGAGTTCCAGCGCCTGCGGGCGCAATAGCGATGGCGCGCGTGCTCGCGCTCGTTCCGGACCTGCTGTTCGGATCACGCGTGCAGGGAGCGCTCACCGCGGCCGGCCACGAGGTCGAGTTGATCGGCGACGAGGGCCGGCTCAGGCTGCGGCTCGCAGACCCCGCTGCGCCGGCGGCTGCGGTGCTCGTCGTGGACCTCACGAACGAGGAGCTCGACGGCGCGACGCTCGTGCGGGCGCTGTCGCAGGAGGGAGGGCTCGCCCGCCTGCGCACCCTGGGCTTCTACTCGCACGTGGACGTGCGCGCGCGTGAGTGCGCGGAAGGGGCGGGATTCGACCTGGTCGTGCCGCGCTCGCGGATGGCCCGCGAAGCGCCCGAGCTCCTCGCGCGAATGGCCCCCACGCCCTGAGCAGCCTCGCCCGGCGCGCCGATCGTCTGAGAGATGGACGCGCCGTCGGGTCCTGACCTGCGGTCAGCTGGCCGGCGTGGTGGCCCCGCCGCCGGGATCGATGCGCGATGTTCCGGCCGGGTCGAGCGGAACGAGCGCACCGTTCGGCACTCGCTCGCCGTGCGCGAGCCAGTGCCCGACGCGCTGGGAGAGGGCTGCGCGAATCACCATCCCGTGACACACCACGAGCGCCGGCAGCTCTCCCGCTCCTACGTCCTCGAGCGCCGCCGCCACGCGCACCTCCTGGTGGGCGAACGACTCGCCGCCGGGGAACGCGAACGCCGGATCTCCGGCGACGAACGCGTCGAACAGCTCGGGAGTCTGCGCCCTCACCTCGGCGAAGCTGCGGTTGGTCCAGTCGCCGGCGTCGGTCTCCATCAGCCGGGCATCCTCGCGCGGCGCGAGGCCGAGCCGCTCGGCGACCACGTCGGCGGTTTCGCGCGCCCGCAAGAGCGGGCTGCACCACAGCGCCACGAAGCCGTGGGCGACCGCGCGCTCCGCGAGTTCGACCGCCTGCTCGCGTCCGGTGTCGTCCAGCGGAACGGGCTGCTGACCCTGGAAGCGGCCCTCGAGGTTGTATGCCGTCTGGCCGTGACGGGCGAGGAAGACGCTGGCCAACGCCTAGCCGCCGCGTCGACCGGCATCCGCGAGCACGCAGCGAAACCTATGAGCCTGCCCGGACGGAACGAAACCCCCGGCGGGACGCATGGGGGGAGAGGGAGAGCGCCTACACTCCGGGTGATGCGCCGCAGGGTCACCTTCTCGCGCAACCTGACGCTGTCGCTGTCGCGCACCTGCCAGTGCTACTGCAAGTACTGCTCCTTCGCCACGCACACCGCGCATCTGCACTCGCCCGAGGAGGTTCTGCAGATACTCGACGGGGCCGCGCGCAGGCAGGTCAAGGAGCTCCTGGTCCTGACCGGGGAGCGCCCCGAGGTCAACCCGCAGGTGCGCGCGCGCCTGCTCGACTACGGGCACGAGGACTTCACGGGATATGTCGTGTGGGTGTGCGAGCGCGCCCTGGAGCGCGGCCTGCTCCCGCACACCAACCTCGGGGTGCTCCCCCGCGAGGACCTGGCCCGGCTGCGCGAGGTGACCGCCTCACAGGGGCTGATGCTCGAGTCGGTGGCCGAGCGGCTGATGCAGACGGTGCACGCGGGCTCGCCGACCAAGCACCCGACCAGGCGGCTGGAGACGATCAGGGCGGCAGGCGAGCTGAAGATCCCCTTCACCAGCGGGATCCTCGTCGGGATCGGCGAGACCGAGGGCGAGCGCATGGAATCACTGCAGGCGCTCGCGGCGGCGCACGCAGAGCACGGTCACATTCAGGAGGTGATCCTGCAGAACTTCGTCCCCCACCAGCGCTACTACGGCCAGGAGCCTGCGCAGATCGCGGGCGCCGCGGCAGAGGCCTACTGGCGGACCGGTGTCGCGGACGGGCGGCCGCAGCTGCCGCTGCCCGAATGGGCCTGCGCCGTGAGCATCGATGACATGAAGCGGCTGATCTCAGAGACACGCCGGCTGATGCCCGAGGTGGGGATCCAGGTACCGCCGAACCTCGCGGACTGGTGGTCGGAGCTCGTGGCGGCCGGCGCGACCGACCTTGGCGGTCTGAGCGCCAACGGCGACCACATATCCCCCGAGCACCCGTTCCCCTCGCCGCACCATGTGCGCAAGGAGCTGCAGAGCGACGGGTACGCGCTGACAGAGCGGCTTTGCGTCTATGCGAAGTACATCGATCCCGAATGGGTGGCGCCGGGTGTGATGGACACGATCAAGCTCAAGTACTGGAGCTTCATCCCGCGGCGCGGATCGGGTCGCACCGATCCCCCGGCGCCGATCCGCCCCGAGCTCGTCGCCGGTGCGATCCAGCGGGGACGCGAAGGCGCAGCGCTGAGCGCCGCAGAGCTCACCGCGCTGTTTGCCGAGACTCGCCCGGACGCGATCGAGGACATCCGCCAGGCCGCGGATGAGCTGCGCGAGGAACTCGCGGGGGAGACGGTGACGTTCGTGGTGAACCGCAACATCAACGTGTCGAACGTCTGCGTCGTCGGATGCGCCTTCTGCGGGTTCGGGCAGGGCAAGCGCTCGCCGGATGCCTACGAGCACGACCGGGACGAGTTCGTGCGGCGCGTGCTGGAGGCCGTCGACTACGGGGCGAGCGAGCTGTGCATACAGTCGGGCATCCACCCCGACTGGACGCTCGAGGACTACCTGGGGTGGCTGGCGCTGGCCAAGCAGACCGCGCCTGAGCTTCACCTGCATGCATACAGCCCGATGGAGATATCGCACATGTGCGATATCTCGGGCTGCTCGCCCGCCGAGGTCTTCGCCCGGCTGACCGACGCGGGGCTGGGGTCCACGCCCGGTACCGCCGCGGAGGTGCTGCACGATGGCGTGCGCCAGCGCATCTCGCCGAACAAGCTGCCCGTCGCGCGCTGGGTGCAGATCATCGAAGCCTCCCACAACGCAGGGCTGCGCTCGACGGCGACCGTCATGTTCGGGCACATCGAGGAGCCGTGGGAGCTCGCCGAGCACATGCGGGTCGTGCGCGAGCTGCAGGAGCGAACCGGAGGGATCACCGAGTTCGTGCCGCTCTCGTTCATCCCGTTCCAGACGCTGCTCGGGCGCACGCACGGCGTGCAGGAGATCTCTCGCGAGGAGAACCTCAAGCACACCGCCGTCTTCCGCCTCGCGCTGGGCAGGACGATCCCGAGCCTTCAGGCCTCCTGGGTGAAGATGGGGATCGAGGCCGCCGGCGAGGCGCTCCGCTGGGGTGTGAACGACCTCGGGGGAACCCTCATGGAGGAGTCGATAAGCCGCCTGGCGGGCAGCTATCACGGCACGAGGCTCGACCCCGAGCAGCTGGTCGGCGCCGCCCACCGCGCGGGGCGCCCGGCCGCCGAGCGCACGACGCTGTATGAGCTCAGGCGCGAATACCCCCTGTGGGAGACGGCCATGACCTCGGCCACGACGTCGGCCATGACCTCGGCCACGGCGGTCGCGGCCTCCTGAGGAGCGCCTCGCCCCGGCCGGGCGCTCGGAGGCGTCGAGCACCGGCAGCGAGGACGTGCCCGCGGCTGCGTCGAGCGCCACCGAGAGCAGGACTCCGTCGTCCTCGGCCTCGGCGTCGGGGCGGCCACGAACACCGGCTCTCCGGGGTAGCAGTCGGGTTGTGAGAAGGAGGCAGCTCGCCAGCTACCAGGAGCTACACGAGAGCTCGGCCGAGCTGCCACGCGGAATGCGGCTGGCCCTGGAGGCGGGAATCGGTCACGAGCGCGAGTTCATTTGCTTCTGGTCTGAGTTCCGCGGGAGCGGCTGAGCTCGAGGCTCAGCGGAACAGGTCCTCCTCCAACGGCCGCACCAGCGCGCGGGCTCCCGGACCGTCATCGGCGGTCACGAAGCGCTCGAGGCCGTCGAGGATCACCACGGGCTCCTCGGAGTCCTTCGCGCGCGCGAGGTCCGCGCACGCGGCCGCCGCGTCGGCGACGGCCAGCCAGGTGGCCTGCAGCTCGCGGCCGGCCGCGTCCGGGCGTCCGCGCCAGTCCTCGAGGGCCTGCATCCCGGCCAGGCCGATAGCCACGTCGCACTGTCCGTAGCGCCAGGCGCGGCCGAAGCTGTCGGTGATGAGCACAGCGACCAGCGAGCCCGTCAGCTCGCGCAGGCGCGCGCGCAGCCCGCGCGCCGAGGCGTCGGGGTCGCGGGGCAGCAGCACGAGCGTGTCCGGTCGCGAGGCGTTTGACGCGTCGACCCCCGCGTTGGCGCACACGAAGCCGTGGTGGGTGCGGCAGACGAGCACCCCGCGCTCGGCTCGCAGGAGCTCCACGGACTCGTCGAGCACGACCTGGACCGCGCGGGGGTCCCTGTCCTGCTCGGCGGCCAGTTCGCGCGCGCGCGTCGTAGGGCGGACGTCGTCGAGTGCGACAACGGCACCCTCGGCCTTCGAGACGGCCTTGTGTGCGACGACTACCACCTGCCCGTCGCGCAGTGGCTCGCCGTCCCGCGCGAGGGTGATCAGCCTCGCCAGGTCGTCGCCTGGGCGCACCTGCGGCAGGCCCCTGACTGGACGGGCACGAATGGCAGACACCGTGCCCTGCGCTCAGGCCGTGGTCGTGATGGGCAGGCCGGCGCTCTGCTCGCGCCGGCCGAGCACCTCGCGCGTGCGTGAGGCGGGCTCCCGCTCGCCTGGCCCGGACGCTTGACGCTGTGCCCCGGTGCCACGCGGCGGTGCGGCGGCGGCGGCGGCAAGCGAGCGCTCACGCAGCGCTCCGAGGTCCTCGCCGGTGTCGATGTCGAGCAGCAGCGAGGGGATTCGCTTCACCTGGCAGGAGACACCCGCGGCGAGCGCCAGCGCGCGGTGGCGCTCACAGCTCCCGGGGCCGAAGCTCGGGGCGATGACGTCCGGGGGCGCGAGCAGCAGGCCGTTCGTGCCGGTTCCGTGACGGTCGGGGAGCACAACCACCCCGGGCTCTGAGTCGGGGCCTGCCGCGCCATTCGAGCGGGGGCGCCCGAGCGGGCCGGCGAGCAGGGATTCGAGCTCCGCCGGGTCGAGCGCCGGGCAGTCGCCGGGCACGCACAGCACGCGCTCGATTCCATCGGCCAGCGCCTGCCGCACGCCGAGCGTCACGGCGGCCGACTGTCCGGCCTCGGCGTCGTCCGCGAGCACGAGCGCTCCCTGGCGGCGGGCCGCCCCGGCCACCGAGTCCTCGCGCGTCACGACGATCGTCCGCTCGATCGCAGCGGTTCGAGCGAGCGCTGCGAGCACGTCGGCGACCATCGCGCGGGCGAGTTCCTGGCGCAGGGGCTCGCCCACGCTCGCACCGAGGCGCTGCTTGGCCTGGCCGAAGCTCTTCACGGGCAGGATTGCGACTGTGCGCATCTGATCGCAGACGATAGTGGTCGCCCGGTTCGCGCCACCCATCGCGATCTTCCCGAGCTGCTAGTCGCGGAGGCTCTCGGCGAATCCGAGCGTCTGCTCGGCGACGCGCGCGCGGCCGGCGGCGTCGTGCATCCGCGTGTCGGTTCGCAGGCTCGCCAGCCGGCTCACGGACTCGTCCGTCACGATCCCGTCGAGCAGCTCGCCGTAGTAGCCGGCGACTCCGTCCGCGCCGAGCTCGAGCGCCGCGAACGCCATGAACGAGGCGGTAGGGCCCTTCAGCACCTCTCCGCCGACGATCGGGCTGACCGCGACCACGGGCGCGTCCGCGGCGAGCAGGGCGTCGCGCATCCCCGGCACGGCAAGGATCGGCGCGATCGAGGCGAGCGGGTTGGAGGGACCGATCACGATCACCCTTGCCTCGGCGATCGCGGCGAGGGCCTGCGCGCTGGGAGCGGTCCGCTCGACGCCGCGAAACTCGAGCCCCCGCACCGTCCCGGCCGCGCGGTCGCGGATCATGAACTCCTGGAACGGGCGCCACCCGGCATCTGTGCGGACCCACGTGCGCACGGGGTCGTCGCTCATCGGCAGCACGGGCGTGGGCACGCCGATCGCCTCGTTCAACCGGGCGAGCGCCGCGGTCGGTGCGAGCCCCTCGGCGAGCATCCTCGCGCGCTCCAGGCACCAGGCCAGGTCGCGGTCACCGAGGTTGAACCACACCTCGACCCCGAGAGCTCTCAGGGCGTCCATCACCATGAACGTGTCCTCGCGCAGTCCCCAGCCCCGCTCGTCGATCTCGTCGGCCAGCCAGAAGGACACGAGGTCGGGGTCCGGCGAGACGTGCGCACCGTAGATCTCGATGTCGTCGCCGGTGTTGACAATCACGGTGAGCCGCTCGGGGCCGACCACCTCGGCCATTCCCCTGGCGAGCTTCGCACCGCCCGTCCCACCGGCGAGGACGACGGCGTCGGTTCCCGTCACTCCCACAGGCGCTCGGGCAGGTCCGTCAGCCGGATGCCGGCGTGCACCTTGTGGCGGGCGTTCACCGCGATCAACAGCGCGGTCAGCGACTCGGTTATGCGCGCCATCTCGAGGCGCCCGCAGTCCACGCAGCGCAGGCCGTCGATTCGCTCGATCAGCTGCGCTGCCTGCTGCTTGTCCGCGCGCGAGTCGCCGCACACGAGCACGTCCTGTTCGAGCGGATGCTCGAGGTCGGTCAGCGACGCGGCGCTGATCGTGTGCAGCGCGCTCACCACGCGCACCCCCTCGGGCGCCATCTCGAGGGCCTGCTGGGCGGCGGAGCCCTGCCACACGCCAACCATCCGCGTCGCCTTCCCGCCGACGGCCGCCGCCAGCGGAACTGTCGCGTCGATCAAGAGCTGCCCCGGCCTGAGGGCGTCCTTCAGGTTGTTCAGCGTCTCCGACTGGTTGCGAAAGGGCACGCTCATGATCACGGTGCCGGCCGCGCGCACCGCGTCCGCGTTGTCGTGTCCGGAGAACGTGCCCTCCCGTGCCGCCGAACGGCAGCGCTCGGCGGCCTGTTGCGCGCGGGTGGCCTCCCGCGAGCCGATCACGATCGGCACGCCGGCCCGCCCGAGCCTGACCGCGAGCCCGAACCCTAGAGCGCCTGAGGCGCCCACGATTGCCACCGGGTCGAGGGCGGGCGGGGGCACGGCGGACGAGTATAGGGTCAACCGGACCGCGCCCCGTCCACTCGCGGCACCGCGGTCGGCGATGCTCGATTATGGTGACGGCATGGATCCCGAGGGGAAGGTCATCGTCGTCACGGGTGCGGCGGGCGGCATCGGCGGGGCACTCGTGCGCGCTCTGTCCGAGCGGGGCGCCCAGCGCATCGTCGCCGCCGATCTCGACGGCGGCGGCGTCGAGCGACTGAGCGATGAACTGGGGCCCGCGCGCGTCGTGCCGCGCTTGCTCGACGTATCCGACGAGGACGCGACGCGTACGCTCGTCGATGAGATCAAGGGCACGGTCGGCCCGATCGACGTGTGGTTCGCGAACGCCGGGCTGTCCACTGGCAGCGGCCCGGAGGCGCCCGACGAGGAGTGGGACCGCCAGTGGCGCATCAACGTGATGTCCCACGTCTACGCCGCGCGCGTGCTGCTGCCCGGATGGGTCGAGCGCGGCGAGGGACACCTCGTGACGACGGCCTCGATGGCCGGCATCCTGACCGCGGCAGGCGACGCGGCGTACTCGGCGACCAAGCACGCGGCGGTCGGGTTCGCCGAGTGGCTGGCGTTCACCTACGCGGGACGCGGCGTGCGCGTGTCGTGCATCTGCCCGGGCGCGGTCGACACGGCGATGCTGAGGGCCGGCGCCGAAGGAGACGCCGCCAAGGCGAGCGCGGTGATCGGCGGCGGCGACGTCCTCGCCCCCGAGCAGGCCGCGGAGCACATCCTCGAGGGCCTCGAGCAGGACCTCTTCCTCATCCTCACGCATCCCGAGATGCACGAGTTCGTGGTCGGCAAGGCACAGGACCCGGAGCGCTGGATCCGCGGCATGGCCAAGCTTTGGTCCCGCGCGCAGGCGCTCCTCGGGGGCTAGTGAGCGCGCTCGGCGGCGATCCTGCGCCTCGCGCGGCCGGGGAGGAGGGGATCGGCCGGGCGGGCCGCGGACTGCCCGGCGACGTGAGCATCAGGGAGGTCGGCCCGCGGGACGGCTTTCAGAACGAGCCTGAGATCATCCCCACCGAGCGCAAGGTGGAGCTGATCGACGCGCTCGCGCGCACGGGCGTCAGACGGCTCGAGGTCACGAGCTTCGTGCGCGCCGAGGTGATCCCGCAGCTCGCCGACGCCGCCGAGGTGCTCGAGCGGATCGACGTCCCAGAGGGCGTTGCCGTGAGCGTGCTCGTCCCCAACGAGCGCGGCCTGGAAGCTGCGCTGGAGCACCGCGCGAAGATCGATGAGATCAACGTCTTCCTGTCGGCTTCGGAGGCCCACAACCGCAAGAACGTCAACCGCTCGATCGCCGAGTCGCTGGCCGCCCTGGACCTCGTGCTGGCGCGCGCGCGCGAGGCCGGGTTGCGCTGCGAGGCCGTGATCGCGACCTCGTTTGGCTGTCCCTACGAGGGCCGCGTCCCGCTGGAGCGCGTGCTCGAGATCGCGACCCGTCTGCGAGACGCCGGCGCTCAGGAGATCGCCTTCGGGGACACGACCGGGATGGCCAACCCGCTGCAGGCGCAACGGTTCTTCACGGCCGCCCGAGAGCGTCTGGGCGAGCGGGCGGCCGCTCCCCCGGAGCTGACCGCCCATTTTCACAACACGCGGGGCCAGGGGCTCGCGAACGTGCTCGCCGCTCTTCAGGCGGGCGTGCGGAGCTTCGAGTCGAGCTTCGGCGAGCTGGGCGGCTGCCCCGTGCCGGAGGGCGCCACAGGGAACATCGCCTCCGAGGATCTGGTCTCGATGCTGCACGAGATGGGCATATCCACCGGCATCAACCTGCCGGCGCTGCTCGCCTGCGCCCGCCGTGTGCAGCAGATCCTCGGCCGCCCCCTCGGCAGCCACACGCTGACGTCCGGGCAGATCGACTGGCGCTAGCTGCCGCTGAACTCCGGCTGGCGCTTCTCGGCGAATGCGCGGGCACCCTCGGCGAAATCCGCGCTCGAGGCGCACAGCTGCTGGATCGTCACCTCCTGCTCGAGGGTGGACGCGAGCGCCGGCTTGGCGGAGGCGTCGATCACGCGCTTGGCCAGGCCGACCGCGAGCGGAGCACACGCGAGCAGCTCGGCCACGAGCTGCTCGGTGGCCGCATCGAGCTCGTCGGCTGCCGCCACGCGGTTGACGAGCCCGATCCGCTCAGCCTCGGTGCCGTCGATGATCTTGGAGGCCATGATCATCTCCTTCGCGCGGCCCACGCCGACGACGCTCGCGAGGCGCGAGCTGCCGCCCACGTCGGGGATCAGGCCCACCCGGGTCTCCACGAGGCCGGTCACGGCGTCGGCCGCCATCGTGCGCAGGTCGCAGGCGAGCGCGAGCTCCATCGCGCCCCCGATGCAGCCCCCGTGGATCTGGGCGATCGTGGGCTTGGTCATCTCCTCGCACAGGTTCCATGCGGCGAGTACCCCGGAGCGGAACTCGCGCAGCCGCCGGGGCTCGCCGGCCAGCGCGCCCAACGCTGCGAAGTCCATGCCCGACGAGAACATCGCGCCTTCGCCGCGGATCACCACGCACAGAACCGAGGGATCGTGCGCCGCGGCGTGCAGCGCGCCGGCGAGGCCGGCGATCAACTCGTCGTTCATCGCGTTTCGCTTCTCCGGGCGGTTCATGACGATGTGCCGGACCGCGCCGCGGTCCTCGGTGAGGACGATGCTCATCGTGGGCTCCTGACGATGGATTGATGGCTGGTGGGCGCCGAGCGCTCCTGGCTCGCGCTACGCGCCCAGGTTGAGGCTACACGCGGCGGGCCGCGGGCGGCGCGTGCCGAGGACCAAGGAGCGGACGGGCGAGCGGCCGTGCTCGCCCGTCCGCTCCTTGGTCAGCGCAGGAGGCCCAGTTCGTTGGTTGCGTCGTTTACGAAGAAGACACCCCGCCGCCCGGGTGCGATCGTCAGGCCGAACAGCCCGCCCGCGCCCGCGCCGGTGTTCGCCGGCCGGAACTCGCCGCCGAACGGGGTCGTCTCGACGATGTTCCCGTCGTTGGCGTTGGCCGTGAGGATGTCGCCGTTCGGAGCGAGGGTCATCCCCAGGGGGTTGTTCAGGAAGCCGCCCGAGGCGACCGTGATCCCGCCTGCGCCGAGCGTCGTCTTGCGGTCGATCGCGTCCGGCACGGCGGCGATGCGGTTGCCCTGCGTGTCGGCGACGTACAGGGTTCCGTCCTCACCCAGAGCCGATCCGGTGGGACCAACGATGAGCGCGGCTGGGTCCGTGCGCTCGGGGAAGCCGTCCGCGATGACCTTCATCGTGGTCACTGCAGGTGCGCTGTGCTCGCCGGTGTGCAGGCGAATGCGCACCACGGTTCCCCGGGCGGTCGGCGTTTCACCGGAGGCCACGGTCCCGTTCAGGACGTTCGTCACGAACAGCGTCGTGTTCTCCGAGCTCCCCACGGAGCTAAGGTCCCACGGGCCGTTGATGAGCGGGCCCGCGATCGTCTCGACGACGTGCCCTGCGCGGTCGAGCACGATCAGGCACCCAGCGCTCGTGGTGTGAGCCGAGCCGTCGACGGTGGGCAGGCTCCCCACCACCACGTAGCCTCGTGGCAGGATCGCCAGCGCCGTCGTCAGGCCCACCCCGCCGGGACAGGGTCCGGGTAGCGTGGCGGTGTTGATCTGGGCGAACAGGGAGAGGCTACCGGTGGGAGCCTTCTGCACGATCGTCGTGCCGGTTCCCTGGAGGTTTCCCGCCGGAGGGGTTCCGGCGTTGTTGAAGTTGCTGATCAGAATGTCCCCCCGCACGAGCGAGCCGGTGCTTCGGGGCACGGTGACGATCCCGTAGGGGTTCTGGTCTCCGTTGGCGGGCACCGTGCCACCGAGCGAGCTGACGGTGCTGAACGGGCCGATGAAGGGGCGATGGAACGCAAGCGCGGTTCCCTGAGACAGAGCGGCGCCGGCGAGCAGGGTCGCGAGCGCTGCGGCGGCGGGCACGAGCGCTCTCGTCCTGAGCGAGATCCGTCGCCGGGCCCCCGGCGCTCTCGGCGAGCTGCCGGCCGGCCGGCTCGCGGAACCCGGCGCTCTCGCGGTGTGTGCGACGGGCTCGCTCTTGACGCCTCGGGCATGATCGGGCATTGGTGCTCCTCCAGGTCGTAAATGGCCTACAGAGGGGACAGACTCCGCGATCGCCAGAACCTTTCCCGGATATGGAGAAGCGTTCTGGATTCGTTCTCGATTCGCCCGGGGGCGCGGCCGCCCTTCGCAGGTGCGTAATAGGCTCCCGTCCCCGAACCGGAGAATTCGAGCGGAGGTCTCATGGCGCAGCAGATCGAGCAGGTGGGAGTGCTGGGAGCCGGGCTGATGGGTCACGGCATCGCGCAGGTGGCCGCGCAGAGCGGCTATCACGTGGTGTTGCGCGAGGTGGACGACGCCACGCTGGCCAAGGGGATCGGCAGGATCGAGAAGCAACTCGAGCGGGCCGTCGCGAAGGACAGGTTGAGCCAGGACGAGGCCGACGCCGTGCGGGGGCGCATCGAGGGCACCGTCCACTATCGGGATCTGGGCGGATGCGACCTGGTGATCGAGGCGATCACCGAGAGCCTCCCGCTGAAGCTCGAGATGTGGCGTGAGCTCGACGAGATCGTCAAGCCGCAGGCGGTGTTCGCGACGAACACCTCGTCGCTGCCCGTGATCGACCAGGCCGCCGTCACCGGCCGGCCGGGACAGTTCGTCGGCCTGCACTACTTCAACCCGGCGCAGGTGATGGCGCTCGTCGAGGTCATCCGCTGCGTGACGACCTCTGATGAGGCGTTCGAGGCGGCGCTGGTGTTCGCCCGCTCGGAGGGCAAGCTGGCGATCCCGACCAAGGACAGGGCGGGGTTCATCGTCAACCGCCTGCTCGTGCCGTACATGCTCGATGCGATCCGCGCCCACGAAGAAGGAGTGGGCGCAGCGGAGGAGATCGACCAGGCGATGAAGGCCGGCGCCGGGCACCCCATGGGCCCGCTCACGCTCGCGGACTTCGTCGGCCTCGACACGCTCGGCTCGATCTGCGACGTGATGTTCGACGAGTTCCGCGAACGCCGCTTCGCGCGGCCGCCGACACTGCGCAAGATGCTCGCCGCCGGGTGGTACGGGCGCAAGTCGGGAATGGGCTTCTACGACTACTCAGGCGAGTCCCCGAGCGAGAATCCGGGGATCTGAGGCGAGCCGTGGGGGACCTGCTCGATGCGCGGGAGCGCGCGCTTGCGGGCGGGCCCGAGCGCCACCGCGATAAGGCGCGCGAGCAGCAGAAGCTCCCGGTGCGCGAGCGGGTGGCGATGCTGCTCGACGACGGGAGCTTCGCCGAGGAAGCCCTGCTTGCGAACTGGCAACAGGACGGCCTCGGCGCAGACGGCGTGGTCACCGGCCTCGGGACGATCGAAGGCCGACCGGTTGCGCTGATGGCGAACGACCCGACGGTGAAGGCCGGCTCGTGGGGGCCGAAGACCGTCGAGAAGATCCTGCGCATCCAGGAGCGCGCGCTGTCGCTCACCATCCCGATGGTCTATCTCGTCGACTCGGCAGGCGCGCGGATCACCGAGCAGGTGCAGATGTTCCCCGGCAGGCGCGGGGCGGGACGGATCTTCCACAACCAGGTCAAGCTCTCCGGGGCGGCGCCGCAGGTGTGCGTGCTGTTCGGGCCGAGCGCCGCCGGCGGGGCCTACATCCCGGCGTTCTGCGACCTGGTGGTGATGCGCGAGGGGAACGCCTCGATGTATCTGGGGTCTCCCCGGATGGCCGAGATGGTGATCGGCGAGAAGGTCACGCTCGAGGAGATGGGCGGGGCGCGGATGCACACGGGGGTCTCAGGCTGCGGACACCAGCTCGTGAAGAGCGACGAGGAGGGGATCGCCATGGCGCGCCGCTACCTCTCGTACCTGCCGAGCAGCTGGCGTGAGGTCCCGCCGCGGGCCGCTCCGGCGCCGGCCCGCCCGCCGCGCGACGGGCGGGCCATCGCCGAGCTCGTCCCGGCTGATGAGAACAAGCCGTTCGACATGGGAACCCTGATCGACGCCCTCGTCGACGAGGGCTCGCTGCTGGAGATCCACCCGCGCTGGGCAAAGGAGCTGATCGTCGGCTACGCGCGCCTGCAGGGCGAGGCGATAGGGATCGTGGCCAACCAGCCAAAGCACAAGGGCGGCGTGCTGTTCTCCGACTCGGCCGACAAGGCGGCGCGCTTCATCTGGACCTGCAACGCGTACAACGTTCCGCTGCTGTTCCTGGCGGACGTGCCGGGCTTCATGATCGGCACCCAGGTCGAGCGTGAAGGCATCATCAGGCACGGCGCGAAGATGATCAGCGCGGTGAGCGAGGCCACGGTGGCAAAGCTCTCGGTGATAGTGCGCAAGGCCTACGGGGCCGGGCTGTATGCGATGGCCGGACCGGCCTTCGACCCCGACTGCTGCCTGGCGCTGCCGAGCGCGTCGATCGCCGTGATGGGCCCCCAGGCGGCGATCAACGCCGTCTACTACAACCAGCTCCAGGCGATCGAGGACGACCAGGAGCGCGCCCGGCGCACGGAGGAGCTGCGCAGGGAGTACGCCGAGGACATCGACATCCTGCACCTCGCCTCCGAGCTTGTGGTGGACGCGGTGATCGAGCCCGACGAGCTGCGCGCGGAGCTGATCCTCCGTTTCGCCCATGCCAGGCGCAAGCGGCGTGACGGAGCGCCCGCAGCAGAGCCTGGCAAGCGCAACCCGGTCACGCCCGTCTAGGAACTGCGCCGCGGTGAGCGGCGACGGGCGTCGAGGAGTTGCGTCGTGTGTGTGGCACGCGCGCCCAGGAACTTCATCGGCGTGCGCGGCGACGCGCGTCTGCGCGCCGGGCCCTCCGCGACGCCGGCCCGCCGGCTAGCTGAGCCCGGGCGTCTGCCCAGTGGGGGGGTCTGGTGCGCCGGCGGTGCGCGTCTGCTCGTCCTGGAACGGCGGGTAGGTCTCCGTGAGCAGGTACAGGTAGGCGTCGCTGCGAGCCGTGTATGAGTTGGCGAGCACCATCACGTCGAACAACCCGCGGGGCATCTTGCCGGTGATCACGATCACGATCCAGGCGCCGATCGCGCCGATCTCGAGGAGCAGCCCCATGACGTAGCGCAGTATCACGATCGGGATCGCGAGGATGATGCGGAAGAACGTCTTTGCGCGGCTGTAGCTCTCGAGCGGACCCTCGAAGCGCATCCGCACCGGGTAGGCGGCGTCGTCGGCGCCGCCGAACGCGGGGTACGGATCGCAGAGCAACGCCGCATAGGCGGTGAAGCGCGTTATGAAGCGGTTGTAGCCCGCGACGAACTCGTACAGGCCGGCCGGGTAGCGGCCGGTGAAGACGATCGCGAACCACGCGAACACGATCGCGAAGAACGCGACTATCGAGTAGAGGTACAGCCAGATCGCCAGCGGGATCGCCAGGATGAGGCGGAAGAACGCCGTCAGCCGGTTGCGACGCTCAACGTAGTCGGCTTCGAAGGTGACCGGATATGACACGTGCTCTCCCTTGTTTGACCCACGGTGGTTGCACCTCATCGTAGGGCGGCCGGCGGCGGCAAAGGGGGGCGTTTCAGTAGATTTCATGCCAATGGACCCCATCGAGCTGGCCTACGCCGGAATCGCACGCCAGGCCGGGCTGATCGCCGCCGGCGAGATCTCCTCGCGGGAGCTCGTCGATCTCTATCTGGAGCGGATCGCGCGCCTCGATCCGCAGTTGAACGCGTTCAGGGTCGTGTTCGCCGAACGGGCGCGCATGGAGGCCGACCAGGCCGACGCGCGCCGCGGCGCGGGGGGCGAGCGCCCGCTGCTCGGCGTGCCGATCGCGGTCAAGGACGACATCGACGTGGCGGGCGAGGTGACCGCGTTCGGGACGAATGCCTACGGGGCGCCGGCCGGCGCGGATGCCGAGATCGTGCGCCGCGTGCGAGCCGCGGGCGCGGTGGTGATCGGCAAGACGAACGTGCCCGAGCTGTGCGCGTTTCCCTGGACCGAGTCGCCAACGCGGGGTGTGACCCGCAACCCCTGGACGCTCGAACACACCCCGGGAGGTTCGAGCGGAGGCACGGCAGCGGCGGTCGCCGCCGGCCTGGTGGGTGCCGGCCTGGGCTCGGACGGGGGAGGATCGATCCGGTTTCCATCGGCCTACTGCGGCCTGTTCGGGCTGAAGACGCAGCGCGGCCGGGTTCCGCTGGCACCTCACCTCGACGCCTGGCACGGACTCTCCGTGAACGGGGTGCTGACGCGCTCGGTGCGCGACTGCGCGCTCCTTCACGATGCGATCGCCGACGGGCCTCCGGACGCCGGCGCCCCGGTGGTGCCGCCGAGCTCGTTCCTTCAGGCGCTCGGTCCCGCGAGCGATTCATCGGGGGGCGCTCCGGGCGGGCGGCGGCTGCGCATCGCGGTCTCCAGCAGCTTGCCGCCCTCGCCGCTGACGCGCCTTCAGCCCGACAACAGCGCCGCTCTGAGGGAGACCACGGAGCTGCTCGGCAAGCTCGGCCACGAGGTGAACGAGCGCGAGCTCGACCACGGGCCGCTCGCGCCTTCTGCCGAGTTCACGGTGCGCTATCTGCACGGGCTGCGCGACGACGCCGGCACCCTGGAGCACCCCGAGCGCCTTGAACGGCGGATGCGCAGCCTCGTCCGTCTCGGCGGTCTGCTCGGGCCGGGCTCGCTGGCATGGGCGCTCGCGCGCGAGTCCGATTACGCCGCGCGGCTCAACCAGCCGTGGGCCGACCACGACGTTCTGCTGACCCCGGTGACCCCGGCGCCCCCGCCGAGGATCGGCGCATGCGAGGGACGCGGGTGGGTGTGGACGACTGCCGTGGCAGCCGCGACCGCGCCCCACGCCGCCTGCTGGAACGTCACCGGCCAGCCCGCCTGCTCGGTCCCGGCGGGCTTCGGGGCCAATGGCCTGCCGCGCGCGGTGCAGCTCGTGGGAAGGCCCAACGACGAGGCCACGCTGCTGTGGCTGGCCGCGCAGATAGAGGCCGAGCGTCCCTGGGGGCAGAGCCGCCCGCCCGGCTTCTCGTGAGCCTGGCGCCCGCCCGCGGTGAGGAGGACGAGCTGCTCGAGGTGGCCTGCGACGCCGCCCGCATGGCCGGCGCGCTCCTGGCCGAGCGCGCCCGGCGGGGCATCGAGCGGGACATCGCGAGCAAGAGCACGCCCACCGACCTCGTGAGCGAGGCTGATCTTGCGTCTGAGCGCGCGATCCGCGAGTTGATCGGCGAGCGGCGGCCGCATGACGGCTTCCTCGGCGAGGAGGGCGGCCGGGCCGAGCAGGGCTCGAGTGGTCTGAGCTGGGTCGTCGATCCGCTCGACGGGACCATCAACTTCCTGTTCGGGATACCACAGTGGTGCGTGAGCGTCGCCGTGCGCGACCCCGAGGGGACGGTTGCCGGTGCCGTCTATGACCCGAACCGCGACGAGTTGTTCACCGCGACGAGGGGCGCAGGACCGGCGCTCGCAACGCCCGGGGGCGTCGTCGAGCTCAGGCGAGCGTCCGGAGCCCCGGGCGCATCCGGGAAGGTCTCGCAAGCGGACCGGCCAATGAAGGACGCCCTGGCCGCCGTGATGGTCGCCACGGGGCTCGCCTACGACGCGAACGTGCGCCGGGCGCAGGCGCGAGTGCTCGAGCGCCTGGTCCCCCGCGTGCGTGACATTCGCCGCTTCGGCAGCGCCGCGCTTGACCTGACCTGGACCGCGGCCGGCCGCTATGACGCGTATTTCGAGCGGTCGGTGAAGCAGTGGGACATCGCGGCCGGCGCCCTGATCTGCGAACGCGCCGGGCTGCAGGTGCTGGAGCTTCCGGTGCACGAGCACCTGCCGTGGGGGATCCTCGTGGCGCCGCCCGCGCTGGCGCAGCCGCTGCTCGAGCTTGTCGGGGGGCCGTAACGGCCGCGATCGGGGTTAGATGCGGCGGGCGGGATTCGAACCCGCACACCCTTTCGGACAAGGCCTTTTGAGGGCCCCGCGTCTACCGTTCCGCCACCGCCGCAGGCGACGGTCCAGTGTATGCGAGCCGGGCGGCGCACAGCCGCGGCCGGTCGCTCCGACCCGCGCTCCGCCGGCTCAGGCCGGGTGCGGTGGCGCCTCGGGGTAGGCGGCACCACCAGCTGCGGGATCGGCGCGCTCGAGCTCGACGTTCCACCCCTGGGAGAAGCCGCGCATGGCGAACACGATCAGCAGGATCTGCAGGGGCACGAGGATGAACGTGAGCAGCCCGAGCAGGCCGGCGTTCAGGGTCGGCTGGGCGTAGCCGGCTTTGTCGCGGGCCACCCAGCTCGGCGCGGCGACAAGCGCGAAGGCTGCCAGCAGCACGGCGAGCACCGCCGCGACCGGCAGCACACCCCGGTTCCAGCGGCCGGCGAAGTACGCGAGCAGGAGGTAGACGACGATGTAGCCGATCTGGATGATCCAGGCTCCCTCGAGCACTTTCCAGCCGCCGACGGTGATGATCAGAACGAGCGCGGCGCTCGCGAGCAGCAACAGGATCACGGCCGCGCGCGTCGAGCGCACCACGGGCTTGTGGCGGTTGGGGTGCGTGACGATCGTGCCGGCCGGTGGTCCCTCCGGCACCTGCCAGCCTGCGGTGGAGGACATCTCGGATATGACCATACAATCTCGGCCCGCCGACGTGCTCGCAACCCGCTCCGGCGGCGCCCGCGAGCATGAGCGTCCCGGCGGCGCAATGAACCCGGAGAGGGCCGTGCCCGCAGTGAGGGCGGTCGCGGTTTCGCGAGCGCCTAGAATCCCGGACTCTCGGGGGACTGGTGTATCGGTAACACGGCGGTCTCCAAAACCGCAACGCGAGGTTCGACTCCTCGGTTCCCCGCTTGGCAGATTCCCCGTAAGCGCGGGGAATCTGGCTTTGCAGAGCGGAATTTTGTCCGCATGTCTGGTTGGGCCAGATCCGCATGGATCCGCTCGAATCCGCTTTCATTTACAGGTTTCGGTCTCTACAGCGGTCCCCTGGCGGAGTGTGGCGTCGGGCCGTTTGGAGTGACTGACGAGGGCCCCTCGAGGGCTTCCGAGCGCCGACGACGGCCACTGGCCCTCGTAGCCCTTGGGCAAGGCTGCTCGCGCGTCTGCTCTCCGAGCGGACCCTGGTCGCGCGCGTCGATCTCCCCGCTGCCGCCATCCCTCCACGCCGCCCGAGCTTCACACGAGCCCATCAGGCGCTCGCCGCAAGTCTCACGACACGCCCAACGGCGCTCCATCACGACGGCACCGGCCACCCCTTCCCGGCTCTCCCGGCCAAGGCATCCCCGCCGCTCCGCGTCGCAGCGCTCCGCGACGAACGAGCGGCCCGGGCGACGGCGACGTGTGCCTTCACCCCGGCTGATGGCCATCCAGGTCCCGGGCAGACTCAGCTGCCGAGTGCTTCCTGGCCCTTCACGGTGTCGGCGATGTACTCACCGCGAACGACCTTGCCGTTACTCAGCGTGAAGAGGTGCAGATAGCGCGACTCCGTTGATCCGCCTGGGCCGGTGGCGCTTTGAACGCCGCGGACCACCACGTGGTCGCCGGCGTCGATGTACTCATCCGGGTCCGCGCTGAACTTGCTCCAGTACTTCGGGATTTCGGCGAAGTTCTCGAGGACCGCGTCGCGGCCACGGGTGACGCCGCCGTTCGGCAGCGTGTCGGGCGATTCCCACTCAACGTTGTCCGCGAATTGCTTCCCGACTCCCTCCAAGTCGCCGCTCCTGAAGGCTTCATACGCTGCGCGGACCACCTCGACGTTCTCGACTGACATCGCCTCTCCTTGATCTCGGGATTCGAGGCGCAAGGCTACTCAACAGCCTCGTCCCGCGGGGTCTGCGCAGGAAGATTGAACGTGTCGGCCAACGCCAACGTCGCTGCTGCTCCGCGAGGCATCCGAGCGTCTCGCCTGTCCCCAGCGCCACGCCTGCTACGGGCGAAAGAGCAGCAGCCACGACGTCGACAGCCCAGGGAGGGACCACGAGAGGGCAGCGGCCGCTCATGCCGGCGCGGCTCCGGCGTGACGAAGCTGCTCGAGGCCGTCGAGGATGAGATCGAGCCCCCACGCGAACTCGACGGCGTTGTCGTACCCGGACTCGGGGAGCTTCGTAGCGATCTCGACGAGATACGGGTAGTCGTCAAGCGCGCCGATCGTCTCCGCCCTCCTCTGCGCGGCTTCTCCGGCACTGTCGGGGGTCTCGAGCGCTAGATCCTTTTCCTGCAAGGCGAACCCGTAGATGTAGGCGTCCTGGACCGAATAGGCGTGGACCGCCATCTCAAACGGGAAGCCCGCCTTCCGCAGGCAGCCCATCACCGCGTTGTGGTTTCGCAGGTTCGCCGGCCCCGGGTGTCGCGACTCCATCATCCCTATCGCCCAGCTGTGTCGCCTCAGCGCCTCGCGCGTGGAGATCGCCCGGCGCCGCATGGCAGACCTCCAGTCGAGGTCCCCGGAAGGAAGCTCGATCTCGCTGAAGACGATGTCGACCATGCCATCGAGGAGCTCATCCTTGTTCGCGACGTGCTTGTAGAGCGCCATCGGCACGACGCCGAGCTCCTGTGCGAGCCCGCGCATGCTGAACCCTTCGAGCCCGGCCTCGTCGCCGAGCGCGACGGCGGCCTGCAGCACATGAGCTCTGCTCAGCGGTTTCCGGGTCGCGATCTTCCGTTTTGTCATTGGCCTTGACAAGTGTACACCGTACACCTATAGTTCCGCAGACGAGTGTACGCCGTACACCTCACAGAAAGGCATCTCATGAACCCCGACGCGCCGTATCCCGTCCAGTACTCGGTCGACTACCCGGACCGGCCGCTCAACCGCCTGACCACTTTCTTCCGCCTGTTCATGGTCATCCCGATCACGATCGTGCTCGCCCTCATCGAGGGCGGCGGCTACGCCTACGGTGGCGGGAGAACCGCCGGGGCTGTGGGCGCTGCCGGCCTGGTCGTGCTGCCCACGCTGCTGTTGATCCTGTTCCGGCAGAAGTACCCGCGCTGGTGGTTTGACTGGAACCTCGAGCTGATGCGGTTCTCCGCCCGGGTCGGCGTCTACCTGGCACTGATGGAGGACCGCTATCCCTCCACGGACGAGCATCAGGCGGTGCATCTCGAGTTTCCCTATCCGGACGCGCGCAATGACCTCAACCGCTGGCTGCCGCTGGTCAAGTGGCTGCTGGTCATCCCGCACTACGTGGTGCTGTTCTTCCTCTACGTCGCCGCGTTCTTCGTCGTGATCGCCGCCTGGTTCGTGATCCTGTTCACCGGTCGCTTCCCGCGCGGGATGTTCGACTTCCTCGTCGGCGTCGGCCGCTGGACCAACCGGGTGATCGCGTACGCCCACGTGCTTGTGACCGATCGCTACCCGCCGTTCCGCCTCGCCCCGTAGGTTCGGCGGGCGGGTGCGGGGACACGACGGCCGTGATCAGGCCCGAATGGGGCGTGATCACGGCTCTCGCAATGCGCAAGCAAGCAAAAAGGGGGAGGCGGTTCCACAGCGCGCTGTCGTGCGACCGTGTGCGGCTCAGGTTGAAGGCAATGCGGGCCATAAGATTGGGCTCGGCATGACCGACCTCGTCGCGAAGAGCCTTCAGGCACCTGACGGATCAGATGTCTTCCTCGACGACAGCCGACGAGGCCGGACCACCCTCGCGACGGTGGTTGTCGGTCACGGCGTGTATCGGCCAGGTTGGAGGTGGTCCGCGCACGTGCGACCCATGACTGGCCACGAGTCAGAAGCGCACGTCGGCTACGTCATCTCGGGCCGGATGGTCGTACGTGGGCCCGATGGCGCGCAGGTCGAACTCGGGCCTGGTGACGCCTTCGAGGCGCCGCCCGGGCATGATGCATGGGTCGTGGGTGACGAGCCCTGCGTCGCGCTCGACTTTGCAGCTCGCTCGTCTGCCGACCCTCAGCCGACGCGCTCCGAGGACGTCCAGAGCGGACATCCGCCCAGTGTCAAGCGGGACGACCCTTCTCGCGCGACGCGGAAGCGAGCGCTCAAATAGGGATCGGATCGATGGCGGATCGCCGCCCACTTGCGGATCGCCTCGAGTTAGGGGCGCCGCGCTTGGCGGCCCTCGGAGCGCAGGCTGTCGGCCGCCTGCCTGGACCCCTCCGGCGACGCATCCTGCAGTCTGCTTTCGACCGTGCCCGCGATGCGTTCAACCGCGGGGACCTCGAGGCCGTGTTCGCGCTATTCGCGTCCGACGTGGAGTACGGTCCTCCTCCGCCCCTGCACGAGGATGAACCGCTCCAGGGCCGCGCAGCCGTACTGGAATTCTGGCGCGGCGTGCTGGCCCGCTACGACGAAAGTGCGATCGAGAACCTCTCCGTTGAGGAAGCCGCGCCCGGCCACATCGTGCGCCGTGCGCGATTGCGTCATCGCTCCAGTACGACCGGTGAGTCACTTGACTACGTGATTCTTCAGACCACCGAGTTGGAGGGTGGTCGGGTGATCAGGCAGGTCAACGTGCTGGACCCCGCGGTCGGCTAACTCGAGCGGACCGGCGCTTGCGCCAACGCCCCGTTGGCCATTCACGGCGGTTTCCAAGACCGCAACGCGAGGTTCGACTCCTCGGTTCCCCGCTTGGCATGAGGCGCGAAATCCCCCGCCCCGCGCGAAGCCGGGCACGCGAGCCGCCCCTGGCATGGACGAGCTCCCTGGCGGAAGTGGGGGCGCAGAAGCCCAACAATGTCAGAAGTCCAACAATGCCAGTGCCGGAAGCCCAACAGTGCTCGGATAGGGGGACGCACATCCCTGTGAGCTCCTGCGCCGCCGCTAGACAGCATTGTCCTGACCGGCAGAGGTTCAAGCGGAACGGACCGATGTACGAGCCGAGCCATGCGTGCGGCGAGTCGCCCTCTCCCGGAGGAGGCCCAGATCGGCGAACGCCCTGTCGCGGCTCGTTCAGAGGACGAGCTTCGTCACGTTGCTCCCCGCTCGCTCGACTACCGCTTGAGCTGCTGCTCGATCGCGGCGAGGAAGGACGACGGGTCGGCTGGGGAGCCATATTCGAGCCCATGGGTCGGGCCGTCGGTCTTGCCGAGAAGGAAGGACGGCGTGCTCCTGAGCCCGGCGGAGCGGGCCGCCCGTGCGTCGGCAGCGACGATGCTCGCGAGCTCCGGATCGCTCCGTGAGGCGGTCCAGCCGGCCACGTCGAGTCCCGGAACCTGACCGGCAAGCTCGTGCAGGTAGCGGTCGCTGACGTACCCGGTGCCCTCTTCGCCCTGCTCGCGGTAGAAGAGCTCGAGGAAGCTCCACATCCGGCTCTGCCTGCCCGCGGCGAGCGCCGCGACCTGCTGTTTCTTGAAGGTTTCCGAGTCTCCCGTGGCCGTCTGCAGCGAGCGGTACTCGATCTTCAGCTTCCCCGCCCGCACGTAGGTTCGGATCAGCGCGGGAAGCGCCCCCAGCGTGAATTCCCTGCACGTCGGGCACTGCAGGTCGCCGAAGTACTGCAGCGTGACCGGTGCGTTCGTGTTCCCGAGGGTGCTCCCGCTCTGCGGTATGCCCTCGAGCAGCCCCGTGACCGCTGCGACCGTCGCCTTCACCTGTGCGCTGCTCTTCGGGATGCCCGTGCTCGATCCGTTGCTCATCAGGGCGAGGAGCACTCCGACGATCACGATCGCGGCGACGAGCGTTCCCCCGAGCTGGTTCAGCCGCCTGCGCCGCATCGACCCCGCCGGCTCGTGGGCCGCGGCCTTGCCCGACCCCGTGCGCTGCGCGCGCGCCCGCTCACGTTGCTGCTTGCGCGTCAGATTCTGCTCGTCGGCGCCCATCAGGCGCCACCAAGGCTACCCCGCCCGCGTCCGCATAGGCGGCTCGTCCTCGCCGAGCGCGCCCAGCAGCGCGGTGACGCGCCGGGCGATGTCGTCGCGAATCGTCCGCACCTCGTCCAGGGATCGGCCCTGCGGATCGGGCAGCTCCCAGTCGACATACCGCTTGCCGGGGATGTATGGACAGGCGTCGCCACAGCCCATGGTGACCACCACGTCCGCCTGCTCGGCGAGCTCGCGGGTCAGCAGCCTGGGCTGGCGTTCCGACAGGTCTAGACCCAGCTCGCGCATGGCATCGACCACCACCGGGTGAACCTGCTCGCCGGGTTCCGTGCCGGCGGACAGGGACCGGTGGCGCCCGGCGGCCTCGCGCTCGAAGAGCGCCGCGCTCATCTGCGAGCGCCCCGCGTTGTGCAGGCAGACAAACAGGACCGCCGCCATCAGCTCTCCGCTTCTGCGGGGGAGGTTGCGACCCCGGGATGCTCCCCGCGTACGAACTGGTAGGCGAACGCGCCGAGCGGCGCACCCAGGAGCGGCCCGACGAGGTACACCCAGAAGTCCTGCCACTGCCCGGAGACCAGGGCGGGCGCGAACGAGCGCGCCGGGTTCATCGAGGCCCCTGTCAGCGGACCGCCGAACAGGGCGTCGAGGGCGATCGTCGCGCCGATCGCAATGGCGGCCGGGGCGCCGGCAGCTCTGGTGTCCGTGGCCACGCTGAGGATGACTGCCATCAGCATGGCGGTCATCACCAACTCGACGAGCACGGCCCGGCCGACGGCGATCGTGGGGACCGTCGCGCCGAGATTCGCGGGCCGTCCCGGCCACACCAGCCAGAGCAGCAGGGCGGCGGCGGTGGCCCCGGCGAGCTGCGCCACCATGTAGGTGATCGCGTCGCGGCCGGGGAGGTGGCGCGTCAGAAAGAAGCTGCTCGTCACGGCAGGGTTGAAGTGGGCGCCGGAAAGATGGCCGAACGCTGCGATCCCCGCCAGGATCACAAGCCCGAAGACGAGGCTGACCCCAACCTCGCCGAGCGAGCCCGCGCGCTCGGTGTTGGTGATGATCGCCCCGCAGCCCGCGAACACGAGCGCAAAGGTGCCCAGGGCCTCGGCGGTTGCGCGACGCGCGAGAGTGGGCACCGCGCTCACAAGGTCTCGAGTGGGACGCCCACGATGTTCAGCCTGCGGGTGAGGCCGCCCAGTGCGAACGCGCGAAGCTCATCGGCCGACGCTCCGAGGACCGACGTGTCAGCGCCCTCGGGCGGCGTCAAGGACTCCGCGACGGCGGGGAGCAACTCGCGCAGCGTTTTGCGCACGACGTCGCCCATCGCGCCGTCCTCGGCGACGGCGCGGCGCAGGAACCAGATGCCATAGCCGATGTGGCGGTGCTCGTCGTGGTGGATCTTGGTGTAGCCCGCGACAAACCCGGGCAGCAGGCCGGCGCGGTTCATGAAGCGCGTCGAGAACTCGAAGGTCGTGAGACCGAGCGTCGCCTCCAGTAGCAGGTGGTAGATCGTCACGAAGGCGACCTTTGCGGCCGGGACGCCGGGATTGGCGACCAGACGCTCGTGCGCCGCGACGAGCTTCTCATCGAAGATCGTCCTGAAGGCGGGCGAGATCTGATCGCGGGAGCGCTCGACATGTGCGGCGATGAGCGCCGACCTCGATGCCACCTCGTCCTGGAAGCGCGCGTAGAACTGCATGTGCCTGGCCTCGTCGACCTGCTGGGTCGCCAGGAAGGTGACCTCCTCCTCGGGCCCCTCCGCACCCACGAGCCCGGAGAACTTCGTCGTGATCCGCTCCTCGGCCACCATCAGCGAGCCGAGCACGAACGAGACGAGCGCGCGGTCGCCCATCGTCGCCCACTGCTCGCGGTCCGTGGAGAGATCGATGTCCCACGGGCTCCACTGGCTCTCCTCCCACTGGCGGTAGAGCGTCTGCGGATCGTGCAGATGCATCTGGTGGTCGCTCACAACGGCTTCAGCTCAGCCATGCGCGCAGGTCCTCCAACGAGCCGGGAAGGAGGTAGTAGTAGACCCAGAGGCCACGACGCTCGGCGTTCAGGACCCCGGCGGCGACGAGAACCCCCAGATGCTTGGCGAGCGCCGGTTGGGACATGTCGAAGAGCGGCAGCAGCTCGCACTGGCAGACTGCCTCGGGCGTGGCCTTCCGCACTGCATCGACGATCCGCAGCCGCGTGGGATCGGCGAGGGCCTTCGTGAGGACCGCCAGGCGCAGGGCCTGCTCGCCCGACAGGTCGGGTTCGACAGTCGGAACGCGCCGGCCCCGGGGCCGGCGGTGTCGCTCGCTTATCACGGGCACGGCCGTCGTCATGGCACGGCAGCATACCCAACCAGACGGCTATGGATAGGAACGGGCGGCGCTCGCGCCTGCTCGGATGGATCAGCAGCACCGGCCAGATCGCCCCAGACGTGCTGAAGCGACTGCGCGAAGAATTCGGGGCCTCGGGAACCGCCGAAGCGTCGGAGCCGCGGGCCTCGGGGGCCCCCGCCGGGCGCCGGGGCCTGAGCGGTGCCACGGGCCCGGCAGGCTCGGCAGGGGGCCCAGACCGCACAGCGGCGCCAGGCTCGCCGTTGGGCGTGCTCGGATCGTTTGTGGCCGGATGTCTCATACGCTCGTCTAAGGCCGGCGCAGCAGCGAAGCCGCAGGGCGGGGCGTGTCGATACCAAGCGGTGACAAAAGCGATGTGGTGGGCACAACTCAAATGGCACCCCGTGCCCGACCGGCACCGCGTGGTCAGCGGGGGGAGCTGGCCGACTCCATGATCGCGCGAGCCGGCAGCAGTCGCTTGGTTTCGGGGACCCCGAGGTAGGCCACTGCGATGCTCGGCGTCTCCGCCCAGATGGCCTACGAGCTGCTCACCGGGCACCTCGAGCAGGGGCAGGCGCTCGTCGAGCGGGCCGGGTTCGTCGGCGATCTGAGGGACTACGAAAGCTGGAAGGGCGCTCGCAACGACTGGATCGCGCGGACCGCGGAGGCCCTCGATCAGATCTTCCCCGGGTCCGAAGAGGCCGAGCGGTTCAGGAGCGCTGCCTCGACGACCGGCGGAGGCCGCTGGCAGATGGACTACACGCGCGACCTCGAGTGCGCGCGGGAAGCGGTCGACATCCTGGCCACGCTGCGCGATGGCGTCAAGCCGCAGGACGATCCCGCCGGCAAGGTGCCGATCGCGCATGAGCAGTCCCCCGACGCCGGGATCGGCTCCGAGCGATCAGCCGGCTCGCTGGCCGATCGGGAGCAGGCGGGCGCTCCGGAGGCCGGTGAGGAGCGGTCCGCCGACGATGAGGCTCCTCAGGAGCGGTCCGTCGCCCCGGAGGCTTATCAGGAGGATTCGGTCCGTTCGCGGGTCGCCGAGGAGGAGGCGCAGCGTGAGCAGTCGCGGCACCGGAAGTCCCAGACCGGGGAGGAGGACCTGGCCCGCGCGGAGCTTGGGCAGGAGCCTGTCGATGCCTCTGAGCTCGCCCCCGCCCCATCGGCTCACCCGGAACCCGCGCCGGTGCCCGCCTTCGAAGAGGCGGGCGCCGAGGAGCCCGCCGGAGGCAATGAGCTCGTTGCACCGAGCGCCAACGGGTCGGCGCCGGTGCCCAGAACGACCCCGGCCGGGCGCAAGGTGGATCACTCAAGGCAGGTCTTCCTCGTGCACGGGAGGAATGAGCATGTCCGCCAAGCCGTCGGCCACCTGCTCGGGCGGGCCGGTCAGCACGAGGTCACCATCCTGAACGAGCGGCCGAACCACCGAAAGATGCTCGTCGAGCAATTCGAGCACGAGCCGGCCGGGACGCGATATGCAATCGTCCTGCTCACCGCAGACGATGTCGGTGCGCCTCGGCTCGATTCCGAGCGGGAGCCCTACTACTCGCCGCGGGCGCGCCAGGGCGTCATATTCGAGATGGGCTTTCTGGTGGCTGCGCTCAGCCCGCGCTGCGTGTGCGTGCTCTACGAGGACGGCGTGGAACTGCCGTGCGACCTGGAAGGCATCGCCTACATCCGGCTCGATCTCGCCGGCACCTGGCGGTCCAAGCTGTTGCTTCAGCTGCGGGGCGCGGGTTTCGACTACGACATGAACAGCCTCGCGCCGGTCTGAGCGCGAGCGGGTGCGTCACCGCGGGCACGGGCGTCAGCCGGCCGCACCCCTGCCGCCCGGGCGCCGCTGCACGCCGCGCTCTTCGCCGATCAGGACGATGTCCACCATCTCCGGCGGGAACAGCCCGTGCCCGACCACGCCCGGAGTTGCGCTCAGCCGAGCCGACAGCACGCGAGGGTCCTCGACGGGGCCGAAGTAGTCGGCGATCAGGCCGCCATCCGGGCTCTCCGCATCGCCGCGCAGCTTCGCCGGTTGAAGCCCGCGCAGGGTGGTCTCGGCGCCGAAACGCATCACCTCCAACGGCACCGGTGGCCCGAGCCGTTCGACCGCCTTCTCCGCCGAGGCGATGACCACGAAGCAGCTCGCCGCCGCCGCGACGATCTTCTCGCGGGTGTGCGCGCCCCCTCCGCCCTTCACGAGCCACCCGCTCGGGTCGATCTGGTCCGCCCCGTCGATCGCGAGATCGAGCTCGCCGATCCGGTCAAGATCGTGCACGGTCATGCCAAGCGAGAGCGCGGCCCGCTCGGTCGCGGGTGATGTCGCCGCACAGATCACGCCCGCGAGCTCGCGCTGGGACAGCACCTCCAAGAGCTGAGCGACCGTCGAGCCGCTTCCAAGCCCGAGGCGCATGCCGTCCTTCACCATGTCAGCTGCGACGGACGCGGCGGCGCGCTTGCGGCGCACGACCTCGTCCGGCCTATTCAGGGGCGGGTCGCGCTTCCGCTCAATCGCACGACGGGGCGCCATGGCGCGGACGTTACCGTCCGAGCCACGTCGCTGAGGCGCAGACGCTCCGGCGACTCGGGACGATGAAGCATGAAGCCCTGACCAACGGCGCAGTCGAGCTCTCGTGCCAGCGCCATCTGGCGATTCGTATCGAGCCCCACCGCGACCGCTCTCAGCCGCGCTTCCTGTGCCAGCGCGATGATCCCCGCGAACATCCCGCGTTTCGCTCGATCGTTCTCGAAGCCCTGCACCACGGTGCGGTCGATCTTGAGGATGTCCAGCGGAAGGTTGCTCGGCAGGCTGAGCGACGAGCCGCCTGCGCCGAAGTTGTCCAATGCGATCGCGACGCCGAGCCGCTTCACGACTCGCAAGGCCTCCTTGACCCGCTCGGGATCGCGCATCACGACCGCCTCGCTGACCTCGAGACAGAGCGCACGTCCTGGAAGCCGGCAATAGGCGAGCTGCTCGCGCACCCGGTCGGCGAGGTCGAGCTCGGTGAGCTCGCGGGCCGAGACGTTGACCGAGACCGGGATCTCGAGGCCCGCCCGCCGCCAGGCGACCGCCTGTTCGAGAGCCGAGCGAAGCACCCAGTCGCCGATCTCCCCGATCAGCTCGCTCTCTTCCGCGCGTGGGAGGAACTCGAGTGGTTGCAGTTCGGTGAGCTTGCGGCGGTCGGCCCCGCGCGGCTGCCAGCGCACGAGCGCCTCACAGCCAACCGCCCGTCCGCCGGTCAGCGGGAGTATCGGCTGATATGCGAGCACCAGCTCGCGCCGAGGCAGGGCATGGCGCAGGCGGCCCTGGATCTCCAGGTGCGAGTTGAGCTCTCGCCGCAGACTCTCGTCGAACAGCTCGAAACGGCGGCCTCCGGCGCCCTTGGCCCGGTACATGGCCACGTCGGACTCTCGCAGCATGGTCTCGGGGTCCGCCTCGGGGTCGTTGGAGACCGACACGCCCACGCTGGCCAGCACCGAGACCTCGGCCGAACCCACCAGGAAGGGGCGTTCGAGCGTGTCGAGCACACGCTCGGCGAGGGCGAGAGCTTCCACGCTGCTCTCGATTTCCTCAGCCAGGATCACGAACTCGTCACCCCCGAGACGCGCCACGGTGTCCGAGTCGCGCATCATCTCGGCCAGTCGCTCGGACACCGAGATCAGGAGGTTGTCGCCCACCTCGTGTCCGAGGTTGTCGTTGACCGCCTTGAATCGGTCGAGGTCGATGAACAGCAGCGCCACGACGTCCTGACTGCGGTGAAGGCGTGAAAGCGCTTGCCGCGTGCGGTCCATCAGCAGCAGGCGGTTGGGCAGCCGCGTCAGCGGGTCGCGCAGCGCCTGGCGCTCGAGCGAGATGCGGTCGGTGACGTCGCGTGCGGCCGCGAACCAGGTGTCGCCGTCGCACCGTGCGCTCCAGGAAAGCGAGCGCCACGAGCCGTCGCGATGGCGGTAGCGATTGGTGAAGTTCTCGAGGTGAGCGGGGTGGTGGCTCCCGGCCAGCAGGAGCGTCAGCGTCTGCCCGACGTCGTCGGGGTGCAGGAGGTCCCGCATCGGCGTCGCCTGAAGCTCCTCCCGGCTCCGGCCGAGCGCCTGCTCCCACGCGGGGTTCAGCAGGGTGAACCGACCGTCGAGCGTGATCGTCGCCAGCAGGTCGCTGGTCATCTCGAACAGCCGCCCGATTCGCGCATCCCCGCCGACGGGGGCTTCACTGCCCGACGAAGGACCCCCGGTGCCCGTGGGGGCGGCCCGGCCGGTGTGGGCAGCGCTGTTCGAGGAGGCGCCGCCGCTCGCACGGTCGTCGCCGGTCGCAGAGTCGGTGGCGGTCGGGTTGGGGCGCATTTCTTCGCTTCTCGCCCACTCTTCGGCCCTCGGACGGCGTTGCTCGGACAGGCTGCGCGGCGCTGGACGGATTTTCTAGCCGATGCGAAGTTTCCAGCGCGCCGGGGCGCGGCAGCAGCGCTTCAGGAGCGGACGGCCCCGAGGGGCGCCGGTGGCTGCGCCTCGTCCGCGCTCGGCGCAGGCGGGGCGCTCGGCACCCCGTCCTCGCCCCGCAGAAACTGCCACACGGCCAGGCCGAAGAGGAGCGTCATGATCAGGGCGCTGCCCGCGCACCACACGCAGATGGCGTGAATCGAGAACAGCTCGCGCGAGGTCAGATATGCGGAGAAGCCGAAGCCCACCAACGTGAAGACCATCGTGGCCAGCCGCGTCGTCTCGCCCTTCGGGGCGAGCAGCGAGGCGAGGATCGCGATGTATCCGAGCAGGCCGATCAGAGCCACGGGGATACCGGCCAGTTTGGAGTAGATGGAGTGCTGGACGGTCTCGCAGCCACCGCCCTTGATGCAGGGGATCTCGCTGCCCGAGTAGTGCAGGTAGGTCAGATACCCCGCCACGCCGAGGCCCAGGAGGGTGAGCAGAAGCATCGTCGTCCTGAGGGCTCGCGTGCTCATCGCCTGCCTACTTCAGCAGTTTTTCAACGGCCGCCGTGTACGGTGCCGATTCGCTGTAGGTCCCTGGTTCGAATTTCTGCAAGGTGGCTCCGGTCTTGCCGAGCAAGAAGGACGGAGTGCCGGTGAAGCCCTGCGAGTTGGCGGTCTGGGCGTCGGCGGTGATCGCGTTGGCGTATTCCGGGTTGCTGCGCGCGGCCGTCCAGGCGGGCAGGTTCAGACCGGGCACCTGCTGCGCGAGTCCCTGGAGGTAGCTTTCGGTCACGTAGCCGGTGTTCTCTTCGCCCTGCTCGTGGTAGAAGAGCTCGATGTAGGGCCACATCTTGTTCTGCTTGCCGGCCGCCAGCGCCGCGATCTGCTGGTTGTTGAACGTTGACGGTTCCTTCGTGGCTGTCTGCATCGAGTGGAACTCGATCTTCAGCTTGCCCGTGGCCACGTAGTTGCGGATGAGCGTTGGCAGCGCGGCGAGCGAGAACTGCTTGCAGATCGGGCACTCGAGGTCGCCGAAGTACTGAAGCGTCACGGGCGCGTTCGGTGAGCCCAGGGTGTTGCCGCTCTGCGGGATGCCCGCCAGCAGGGAGTTCACTTCGGCGGCCGTTTGGCTTGCCTGTTTGCTGGACGCCTTGGGGACGGTCGTTTTCGAGCCGCCGCTCGTCGCAACCACGATTACGAGGATGATCACGACCACGACCGCACTTGCGATGCCGAGTTGCGTCAGTCGCTTACGGCGCAGCGTGTCGGCTGCTGCCGCCTGCTCGAGCTCCTTGCGCTGTGCCCTCGCCTGCTCGCGCTTCTGCTTGCGAGTCAGCTCCTCCTCGTCGCCCTCCACTGTGCTCATGGAAGCTACTTTTACAGGTTTCTTCTCAACCCTGCCTAAGTACATGCCACGATGAAAAGGGTCGCGGAGGCTCGGCCGTTGCGGCCACGGCCTTCGAGGCGTTGTCTTGCCCCCGTAGCTCAGCCGGATAGAGCGTCGGACTTCTAATCCGAGGGTCGCAGGTTCGAATCCTGCCGGGGGCGTGACGAAACCCCCGCTGACGCGGGGGTTTCGTCGTGTCGGGCCGGTCGAAGGCAGCGGAAGCGGGCGGGGTGGTGACGCAACTACCCACGTGCGCTTGGGCAGGCAAGGCGGTAAGCCCAGCACGCCCTTATTTGGTATTTAGTCCATACCTTTAGCCTTGCTTGCTGGTCATCGGGTCGATCGGCGCCCCCCGCTGGTCGAACACCTGCATGAGGCGAGGTGTAGCCCGATGACCACTGATCGAGCGAGCGTGCGGCGCGCATAGATCAGTCGACGCTCGGCGGCGGTCCCAACAGCGACACGCCGTGTCTCTCGAACAGCGCTGCGACGACCGCTCCCGGAAGCGCCGTAGGGGGTACCCTCGACTGCTCGTGCGGGAACCTCCTGAGACCAGATACACGGACAGCGGTGGTCTGAATATCGGCTATCAGGTGATCGGCGACGGCCCGCTGGACCTGGTCTTCGTTCCCGGCCTGCTCTCCCAGATCGACCTCATCTGGTCGCTGCCAGCCCCAGCGCGCTTCTTCGAGCGGCTGGCGTCCTTCGCGCGCGTAATCCTCTACGACAAGCGGGGACAGGGGGTGTCCGATCCTCTTGAGGGTGTGCTGACGCTGGAGCAGGACATGGAAGACCTGCTGGCGGTGCTAGACGCCGCCGGCTCCGATCGCGCCGCACTGTTGGGCTACTCCGAAGGGGGGCCGATGAGCGCGCTCTGTGCGGCGACACACCCCGGTCGCGTGAGCGCGCTGATCCTGTGCGGCACGTTCGCTTCAGGCCGGGGCGTCATGGAGGCCGCGGGGGCCTCCGATAGGCTCGCTCTCGTCACCGAGATGCTCGACCACTGGGGCCAGGGGCGCGGCCTTGAGATGTTCGCGCCGAGCCTCGCGGACGAAGGTAATGCCCGTAGGTTCGGCGCCTTCGAACGCGCCGTCGGGAGCCCGGCGATGGTGCGGGCGCGCTTCGAGATGGTCACGGGCATCGACGTGACGCCCGTGCTCGAGACCCTGAGCACGCCTGCGCTCGTGCTGCAGCGGACGGAAGATCGTGCCGCTCCGCGCGAGCTCGCGCAGACGATGGCACACGCGATCCCGGATGCTCGCTATATCGAGTTCCCGGGCAATGACCACATTCCGTGGGTCGGCGACGCGGAGCCGATGCTCGACGCGATCGAGGAGTTCCTGACCGGCGCACGGCGCGCGGCCGAAGTCGACCGTGTGCTCGCCACCGTGATGTTCACCGACATCGTCGACTCGACTCGCCAGGCCTCCGAGCTCGGAGACCGGCGCTGGCGCACCCTGGTCGAGTCGCACGATGAGATCGTGCGCGAGCGGCTGACCAGTTACAGGGGTCTCGAGATCAAGACAATGGGCGACGGCTTCCTCGTGACGTTCGACGGACCAGCGCGCGGAATCCGCTGCGCCCGCTCGATAGCCGAGGACGTCCAGACTCTCGGTTTGCAGGTGCGCGCCGGCCTGCACACGGGGGAGTGCGAGCTGATCGGCGATGACGTCGGGGGGATGGCGGTGAACATCGGCGCTCGCGTCGGCGGACTGGCGCAAGGCGGAGAGGTGCTCGTCTCGCGCACCGTCAAGGACCTCGTTGTGGGTTCGGGCATCGAGTTCGAGGATCGCGGCGCGCATGAGCTGAAGGGCGTGCCCGGTGAATGGGAGCTGTTCGCGGTAGCAAGCTAGAGGACACCGCCCAGCTGTCGACGCCGCCGACCCACCGCTCGCGGCTGCGCCTAGTCCGCTTTCGCGTGCTCGGCCTGTATGTAGAGGAACGCCCCGGCGGCGGCTGCCCCGCCGAGGAAGTCGGCGAGCAGGTAGATCCAGATGTTCGACCAATCGAACGCCCCGAGAACCGACGCCCCGAGAGCAATCGCCGGGTTGAACGCGGCGCCAGAGATCCAGCCTACGGAGATCGCGCCAACGACGACGACGAACCCGATCGCGAGCCCGTAGAACGAGTTCCCCTCGGTTCCCTTGGCCGTCGCGACGTTCAGCACTACGTACGCGAGCGCAAACGTGAACAGGAACTCGACGACGAGCATCTTGCCGCTGGCAGCGGTCGCGCCCGGCGTCTGTTTGCCACCGATGGCGTTCACGAGCAGGCCCGCGAGCGCGGCGGCGACGAACTGCGTGGCCATGTAAGCAACGTATTCGTTGGCCTTGATCTTGCCCCTGAGCCAGACCGCCGTGCTCACGGCGGGGTTGTAGTGGCCGCCGGAGACGTGGCCGCCGGCGAACACGATCACCATCAGCAACGAGCCGATCGCCAGCGGCGCGAGGATGGCGCCTGATTTGTTCGCCGACTCGGTGGCCATGCCCACCGTGAACACGAACAGGAACATCCCGATGAACTCGACCGCGAGCTTCCGATCTAGGGGGTAACTCATGCTGCTCCTTTACATAACGTGTAGTGACTCGAATGGTTGTCCTTCGACGAAGTATCCCGGCTGAGTGTCTCGAGCCCCTGCCAGCCCTGGGCAAAGCGACTAATCGTCGTGAATTGGCCGGAGCTGGGATCCCGCGCTGAGGGGCCAGCGGGTCTTGGTTTCCGCCACGGTTGCGGGTCGGTCGGCTAGGCGTGATCCGGCTGGATTGGACGGCGGGAATTGGCTGCTGCCAACCGGGGGTCCGGCCTGAGCGCACCCCGAGGGCCGCCCCGTAACGGCCCCCAACAAACGTCGAGCCGCCCACCGTCGACTAAAGCCGAGCGCAGCGAGCTGTCGTTGACAACGGTTCGAAGCGACCGGAGAGCCATCCCTTCTATCGCGGCACTGGACGCCGCAGTGAGGAGACGCTCATGAAGACCTGCGTCCCGACGCATGGGTCACTCAGTGACTCTCTGACTGTAAGCCGCAGGACCGTCATTCGGACCGGCGGCAAGACTATTCGGGCGGGACTCATCCTGCTCGAGTTGCTATCAACCCTGCTCATTGCGGGCATCGCCCTCGGCGCCTCCGCGAACGCGGCATCGGCCAGGACTATCGCGCGAGGGCCAACCCTGTCGGCAAAGGGCAACAGGCTGAGCTGGAACGCTGTCGGCAGGAGAGGCATCTACCGCGTAATGGCCAAAGCCCCGACTCGGCTGACGATCGCGACCGTCGATGGCGCGAGGAGCTATACGCCACGGGCGGTGCCCGGAACCACCGTGCGCTACCGGGTCAGAGCCGCTTTCAACGACAGCAAATGGTCGAACGAGGTCAGGATCTCCTACCCGCCACCGCCGGCAACCGGCAAACCGCCACCGCCGGAAACCGGCAAACCGCCACCGCCGGAAACCGGCAAACCGCCACCGCCGGAAACCGGCAAACCGCCACCGCCGGAAGAAGACATCGGCAAGGTCAAATTCAGGCTCGACGCGGCAGGGTACTTCGACCCCTTCGCTGGCGATACGGCGTGGCTGACGGGGCATGTCCAGCGCATCCTCGCCTACCCCAGCTTCGGTGATCGCTACGTGAAAACCGGCATCCCCATCCTCGGCTACCACGACTGCTATACCGAACATTGCGCGATCGAAACGAAGGCCGGCCGGGAAGCCTACGTTGCCAAAGTCAAGCGTGACGCCTCGGTGGGCTACGCCGGGACGTTCATGGACGATGTCAACTTCGCGGGCGGCAACATCCCTGGCCCGCGCTGGGCGCTCGCCGACCTCATCGAAGAAGTCCGAGCCGCGATCCCCTCGGGGATCATCGAGGTCAACGCGCAGTACCACGACATCTGGCCGCTGATGAAGTCGGGCGACCCCGACGTGGCGCGCGCGCTCGCGAGGGTGAACGTGGTCACGAAGGAGTTCGGCGTGGGGCCAACGGCCGGGATCAGCAACTACGGTGAATTCGCCACCTACATGGACACGCTGCACGCCAAGGGTGTCCACGTCGTTCTGACCGGCGACCGCCACTCGGCCACCCCGGAAACGATGGAATACAACGAGGCCACGTACTTCATGCTCGGCAACGGTGGGGACTTCATCAACGGTCACCTTCAGACGCCGGCAAGCTGGTGGGAAGGCTTCAACGTCAACCTCGGAAGCGCGACGAGTCAGCGTGCACGCTCAAGCTCGGGCGTCTGGTCGCGGCACTTCAGCGGAGGGGCCGTCTATGTAGTCGAGCCGGGAGCCGCGACGCAGACGATCAAACTCGCCAGGCCGATGCACAGCCCGAGTCTGGGCAGCGTCGAATCGGTGACGCTGCGCGGCGGGCAGGGGGTGGTGCTGGCGGGATGAAAAACGAAAGCCAGGGTCTATTCGCATACGGGATCTCGGGCCAGCCATCGGCAGGAGCTCGAAGGGCGGAACGCCCTCCGGCGCGACTAACACGCCGCGCCGGGGGGCTTCCGCATCGCCAGGGCCAGCAGGAGCGCCGTCGGCGGGGTCGCTCATGATCGGAGCTCGTCCAGAGCGCAAGCGTGGCGCCGCTGGGGCCGGGCGCTCGCAAGGTTTCGGTACGCAGGTGTGTGGCGCCCTGGCTCGTCCTCTCGGCGTCCTGCGACCAGGCTACGGGTTCACCGCCCCTCGAACCGCGGCTCGCGTCGCTCAAGGCTCGCACGGACGCCCTCGCGGAAGTCCTCAGTCTCGCGCAGGCGGTCCTGCTCGGCGGCCTCGCGCTCGAAGGCCGCCGCGACCCGATCGGCGAGGTCACCGAAGAGCGTCGCGCGGATCGACCGGACCGCCAGGGGACCGGACGCCGCAATCTCGGTGGCGAGCGCGCGGGCGGTGGCGCGTAGCTCGTCCGGCGCCGCAAGTCGGTCGCAGAGGCCGAGTCGCAACGCTTCCTCGCCGGGGACCCGGCGGCCCGTGTAGAGGAGGTCGCGCGCCGTCTGCTGCCCCGCGAGCGCCGGAAGCGTCACGGTAAGGCCGAAGCCGTGGTGGAATCCCAGCCGCGAGAAGTTCGCGCTGAAGCGGGACTCCGGCGTCGCGACGCGGAAGTCCGCGCTCAGCGCGAGACCCAGGCCGCCGCCGACCGCCGCGCCCTGGACCGCGGCGACGACCGGCGTATGGGACCCGAACAACCGCAGCGCCTGCTCGTACAGCGATCGCGGCTCCTCGGCCGCGTTGCCGCCGGCGGCGGCACCGAAGTTGGCGCCTGCGCAGAAGTGCTTACCCTCCGAGCAGAGGACGACCGCGCGGCACGCTTGGTCGGCGTCCAGCGTCGCGTAGGCGTCGGCGATGGCGCGGATCAGCGCCGCGTCAAAATAGTTCGCGGGCGGGCGGTGGATCTCGACGAGCGCGACATGTGCGTCGTCGACCGAAACCGTCACGTCCCTCATGCGTCGCCCAGGAACTCGCCGACGGCCGCGTTGAACGCGTTGGCGGCGTCGATGTTGGCTGCGTGGCCGGCGCCGTCGAGGACGACCTTGCGCGCGCCCGGGATCTTGGCGGCCATGTAGTCCGCTGCGCCGAGGAAGCTCGAGTCCTCGGCCCCAACGATCACGAGGGTCGGGGCGACGATGCGCTCGAGCGAATCGATCACGCGGGTGTCCCTCTGCGCCATGACCCGCCGTGCGGTGTGTGCGAGCCCGTGGGAAGCGGGGTGCTCGTCGACCTCGGGGCTGGCCGGCAGCGCCGCAAAGCCGTCGCGCTCCAGCGCCTGCGCCGTCCGCTCGGCGAACCCGTTCCACTGCTCGCGCGACGTGTCGCGCCGGAAGCCCGGGCCCGTGTCGACCAGGACGAGCGCCGCGACATGGTCAGGGTGCCGTGCGTGGAAGGCGAGCGACAGGTAGCCGCCGAGCGACATGCCCCCGAGCACGACGTGCGTCGCGCCGAGGACGTCCAGGAGGGCAACCATGTCCCCGACGCTCTGCTCCACGCCGTACGCCGCCGGATCGTCGGGCGCATCGCTGCGCGCGTGCCCGCGCAGATCCCACGTGAGCACCTCGCGATCGCGGGCGAGCGCGGCCACGTTCCGGTCCCACATCCGACCGCTCGCGCGGAAGCCGTGGCTGAGCAGCAGCGGCGGCCGGTCGCCCGGGTCGCCGTGAAGGTCGTAGTGGAGGCGGACGCCGTCGTGAGCGAGGTAGGGCATCAGAGCACCGCCGAGCCGCCGGTGATGGCGGGGTAGAGGTTATCGGCGCCAGCCCTGACCACCGCGGCCCCGAGCCAGCGCGCCCAGTGCTGCTCGTCGCCGTACTCGGACCGCCACGCCCACAGCCGTCGACTGAAGTGATGCAGACGGTACTCCTGCGTCATTCCCATCGCGCCGTGGACCTGATGGGCAGCGCGCGTGGCCGTCAGCGCAGCGTGCGAGGCTAGCTGCTTCGCCGCCGCGATCTCGAACGGCGCGGGGGCACGCGACGCGTGCTCCGCTGCCAGCGCGACCAGGGACGCGTCCTGGGCGAGGGACACCAGATGCTGCTGCACGGCCTGGAACGCGGCGATCGGCCGGCCGAACTGGCGCCGCTCGCCGGCGTAGTGGATGGTGAGCCGCGCCATCGCGCCGAGCGCACCGGCCATCAGCGCCGCCCGCGTGAGCGCGCCACGCTCGTTCAGGTCACAGGCCGCCGGCCGTACCTCCTCGACGCGCGCGCGGTCGAAGACCACTGTGTCGCGCGGCTCACCGGCGAGGTTGGTCCGTCGCTCGACGCGTGTCGCGACCGCGGTGCGGATCACCACGGCCTGGCGGTCGACGACCGCGACGACACGCTCAACCGCCCTCCCCCACGGCACGCGCCGAGCGGTCCCGCTGAGAAGGCCGTCATGAAGAGACAACGTACCTGAGCCGCCCGGCGCAACCACGCTCACCGACCCCTCGACGCCCCTGCCCAGCAGCCAGCCCGCGAGCGCCGCCTCCGCCAGCGGGACCGGCGCGGCGTGTTCGCCGGCGACGGTTAGCACTGCGAGCGCGTCGGCCAACCCGAGTCCGGCCAGGTCCGCGTAGCCGCTGGCGGCAAGGGCGTCCCAGATCACAGCCGACCAGCCCTCGACCTCGGCCGCCTGGACCGCCTCGTGCGTGCACGTGTCCGCGAGCAGACGCCGCGCGCCGTCGACCAGCAGCCAGTCACTCACAGCGCGCCCAGTCGCTTCGCCGCGACCGACCGGAGGATCTCGTTCGTCCCGCCGCGGATCGTGAAGGACGGACCGGTGAGCACCGCAGCGACGAGCAGCCGCTCGAACAGCGAGTCCGCGTCCACGACGGGCTCGACGTCCACTAGCTCTTGGAGCGCCGTCAGCAAGTCCTGCTCGAAACGAGTCCCCATCTCCTTGACGAGCGCAGACTGGACGGCCGGCGCCTCGCCGCGATCGATCGTCCGCGCCACCGACAGCGAGAGCCGGCGCAAGCCCCACCAGCGCGCGACGGCGTCACCGAGGAGCAGGAGGCCCCGATCGTCGAACGCATCACCGCGATCGCGCACCAGCTCCTCCACCAGTAGGTATGTCGACAGCCACCGCTCCGGCCCGCCGCGCTCATACGCGAGCTCCGAGGTGTTCTGCTCCCACCCTTGGCCGATCGCGCCGAGCACGAGCTCGTCCGGGACGAACACTTCCTCGAGTGAGACCTCGTTGAACTCGGAGTACCCATCCAGGAACGGGATGGGCCGGATCGTCAGGCCGTCGGAGCGCAGGTCGACGATCAGCTGGCTCAGGCCCTTGTGCCGATCCTCATCGTCCCCGGTCCGGCACAGCACGATGAACCAGTCGCTCGCGTGCGCTCCGCTGGTCCACACCTTGGTGCCCGTGACGGTCCAGCCATCATCAACTCGCGTCGCCCTCGTGCGCACGGCCGCAAGATCGCTCCCTGCCTCGGGCTCGCTCATCCCGATCGCGAATGACAGCTCGCCGCGGCAGATCGCTGGCAGGAACCGCTTCTTTTGCTCCTCGGTCCCGAACCGGTCGATCACCGGGCCGGTCTGACGGTCGGCGACCCAGTGGTGGCCCACAGGCGCGCCCCAGCGCAGCAGCTCCTCGGTGACGACAAACCGCTCGACCGCGCTGCGATCGTGACCGCCGTAGCGCCCGGGGAGCGCCATGCCGATCCAACCCCGCGAGGCGAGCTTCGCCGAGAACGCGCGGTCGCGTGGCGCGCCCATCCCGAGCCCGGGTGGGAACGTGCCGCGCGGCAGCTCGACCGTGAGGAACTCGCGGACCTCGCGCTGCAGCGCCAGCTCCCCCTCCTCCAGATCGGTGACCTCGAACAGCATCGGCAACGCAACGCTAACCCAGCGCGGGCGCCCAGCGCACGCCGTCGCGCTACGGGCGGGCGAGGCCCACCGGGCGTACGCTCCCGCACGCGACCTCGTCGGCCACACTGCTGCTTGGCCCCGGCGATGCGGCAGTCTGCGGTCGGCCATCCCAGACGCCTGAGCTTCGTCTGGTCCGACACTTCCGCTCGCGGCGACCGACACGCCCGCCTTTTCCACCAGAGCGAAAGTCTGCAACTGTCGCTGGGCGCTGAAGAAGCCGTGGGTTCAGCTCACAGGGACAAGCTTCTCTCGGGTGTGCTCAATCAACGGCAGCTCGGCGCGCAGGCCCGTCGCTTCCGCTGCTGCCGTTGCCTTCTCGAGAGCCTCCTTAGCTGCAGCAACCTTGCCGGGCTCCCCACTTGCGAGCAGCGCCTCAGCTAGAGCGCGGTAGCAGAACGGAAGCATCGCCTCGTTGCAGCGATCGTGCGCGAGCGCCACCGACTCCTCCGCCGCCTCCAGTGCCCCGCCGGAATCGCCGGCGCCCAGCCGGGCCTCGGAGAGGGCTGCTAGCCGCTGGGACTCGAATTCGAGCCCGGTGCGCGCTTCACGACCAAGCTCGATCGAACGCTCGATCGCGGTGACCGCCTCGCTCGACTGTCCGACCATGTGGCGGGCATACCCGAGGTAGTAGAGAGCCCAGACCCGGGAGAACGCACCGCCTAGGCGCTCGGCGATCTCGTATCCCTGTGTCGCGTGGGTGAGCGCAAGCTCTGTCTCCCCGGTCGTGCGTGCCAGCCACACGGAGGTCATGTGCAGCCAGCCCTCGGTCTCGACATCCCCGTGATCGCGCGCCGCCGCCAGGGCGCGTTCGAATGACGAATCCGCCTCGTCCGGATAACCCATGCTCGACAGGATTACCCCTCGCATCATCAGGCACCACGCATACGGGCAGACCAGGCCGAGCCCTCCGCCCACGGCGGGATCATCGGCGCCGAGCGCGACCCCCTCTTCGACAATTGACAGCGACTGGGCCGAGCGCCCTAGCACCCAGTGCGCATACGCGGGGACCGACAACGAGGCCATGCGAAGCGCGGGGTCACCGATCTCGATTCCCAGGCGATCAACCTCCCCGGCGAGAGCGCCGTACTCCTCGATACTGCCTCCAACGCCTCTCACGGTGGCGTAGGCGCCCGTGATCATGAGCAGATTCAGGCGGTCCCCGCTTCGCTCGGCCAACTCCCTGCCCGCCTCGTAGTGAGCGGTCGCCTCCTGCTCTGAGATCCCGAGCCGCCAGCCATATTCAAGCCGCGCGAGCCGAGCGGCCAGGGCCAGCGCACTCTTCTCGTCCGAGTCGGGCAAAGCTTCGACGAGCTCACTCACCTTACGCCAGTGACGAACCGCCTCGCCGATGTCGGTGAGCCCCGCCCATGCAGCGGCGCGCGCGCTCCAGCGGGCGGCCGTGAGGGGGTCGCCAGCAGCCTCCCAATGCTGGGCCAGTAGCGCGGCTCGCTCGTCCAGCTTGTCCGGATACAGCTCCTCGAGAGCTTCGGCGACGCGGCGGTGCACCCCGGCGCGACGCTCACCGAGCTGGGAGCGGTAGGCGACCTCCTGGGTCAGCGGGTGCTTGAACGCGTAGATCGCCTCGGGGTAGAGCTCCTGCTCATACAGGAACTCCGCCGCGACCAGCGCCCGCAGCGAGGGCTCGAGCTCACCGTCGGCGAGCGCCGCCGCTCGCGCCAGCACTGGCTCGGAGAACTCCCTCCCGATCACCGCCGCGCTCTGAAGAAGACCCTTCTCGCGCTCTGAGAGCCGGTCGATCCGGGCGGCGAGGATCGTGTTGACCGTTGGCGGGACCGCCGCTTCGTCTACCGGGCGCACCAACCGGTAGTCACCGCGCTTGCCCTCCAGGTTGCCGGATTCCGCCAGCGCGTGCACGACCTCCTCGATGAAGAACGGGTTGCCGGCGGTGCGCTCCTGAATGAGGTCCGGGAGGCCGTTCAGCGAGGGATGCTCGCCGAGCAAGTCGGCGAGTAGGGCCTTGATCGCCTCGGCGCCCAGCGGCGCGAGCGAGATCTGACGGTAGTAGGACTTGCGCATCCATGGAGCGCTGTACTCCGGGCGAAAGTTCAAGATCGCGAGTGTGTGCGAGCCCTGGATCGCCTCGACGAACTGGGTTACGAAGATCTCTGTCCCCGGGTCGAACCAGTGCGCGTCCTCGAGCAGGTTGATCCCGGGGTTGCTCTGGCCGCTGGCGTGAACCAGACGCTTGACCATCTCGAGCAACGCCCGCTGCCGCGCGTCGGGATCCATGCGCGGAGCCGGGCGGTGCGGATCAGGCACGGCGAGAAAGTCGAACAGCAGCGGCAGGCTCTCGGCGAAGGCATCATCGAGCAGGAGCATTCGCCCGGCGATCTTCTCGCGTGCCTGCTGGTCGGAGTCGGACTCAGCGATCGCGAAGTAGCTGCGCATCATCTGCAACACGGGTAGGAAGGGGATCTCCCTGCCATGCGCCTGGCCTTGAGCCTCATAGACGGGGATGCCCTGCCTGCGGGCGCGCTCGACGAACTCGTGGCAGAGACGGCTCTTGCCTACACCCGCCTCGCCGACGACCCCAACCACTGCGCCGCTGCCGTTCTGGGACTGCTCGAGCGCCGCTTCCAGCGTCCCCAGCTCATCCCCACGCCCCACGAACCGCGTGAAGCCCCGCGCCCGGGAGATGTCAAGGCGCGAGTGCGCGCCCCCGGCACCGGCCAGCACATGCACCCTAACTGGCTCGCTTACACCTTTGACGTCGAACTCGCCGAGGTCTTCGAGGTCTAGATAGCCAGCCACGAGTTTGGCTGTGTGGTCAGTTAGATAAGCCTTGCCCGGCTCGGCGAGCGACTCCATCCGCTGGGCCAGACCGACCGTGTGGCCGACAGCTGTGTATTCGATGCGCAGGTCCTCGCCGATCTGTCCCACAACTACCTCGCCCGAATTGATCCCCATCCGCACCGAGAAACTCAGCCCCTCTGCCCGGCGTACCTCAATCGCGTGGGCAGCAAGTTCACGCTGCAGCGTCAGCGCCGCCCAGCATGCGCGTTGCGCGTGGTCCTCGTGCGCGACCGGGGCGCCAAACAGGGCCATGATCCCGTCGCCCGTGAACTTGTCCACGGTGCCCTCGAAGCGGTGAACGCCGTCGCAGAGGATCGTGAAGAAGCGATCCATGATCGAGCGCCAGAGCTCGGGGTCGGTCCGCTCGGCTAGGTCCATCGAGCCGATCACGTCCGCGAACAGCACCGTTACCTGCTTGCGCTCACCGTCTAGATTGGCCCTCGCATCACGGATCTTTTCGGCCAGGTGCTCAGGCGTGCGGGTCCGTGGCTCGTGCTCGCTCGCGTGCCCCGAGCCGCCTCGTGTTCCCTCCCCCTCTCCAGCCGAAGAACCCTTGCCGCTCAGCGGGCGCCCGCAGGCATTGCAGAACTTCTTGCCCGCAGGGTTCTCGGCGCCACACTCAGGACAATCCACCACCGCGGCGAGCGATGCGCCGCAGCCCCCACAGAAAAGCGCGCCGTCTGGATTCTCATCGCCACACGTTGGACAGACCATTTCGCTCAAGGAGCTTACGCTCAGGCGCCAGCGCCTGACATTGGGGGCGGCGTACCTATCGGCTTACACGAGTGCACACCCATCTCGCAGACTTCTGCTTTCGTGCTGGATGCAAGCGCGTCGACGAGCGGCGCTTGCGCTCCTGCATGGGACGACCTGTGAGTGCTTTGGGAAGTCCCGGACACGGGCTGTCAGACGACCGCACGCGCGCAGCAAAGCAGCAGTCCGTGCCCCAGGCGCGAGCGCACCGAGGTCGGCGCTCGCGCTGTGGGCGTCCGGCTTGTTCAGAGCCGAAGGTCGGCTGTCGCGGACGTCATGGGCGCACGACGGGCGTGGACGGTCGAGATGATCTCCTCGATGTCGAGGACCTGCTGGTAGATGCTCGTGGTGCCGAGATTCACATGGCCGAGCTGGCGCTGGATGACGTTGAGCGACACCCCCCCTCGCGGGCGAGCTCGACGGCGTGCGCATGACGTAGCTGGTGGGGAGCGAAACGTCTCCTTACGCCCGCCTCTGAGGTATGGCGGCGGAACTCGGTGCGCACTGCGGCGGCTGACCAGGGTCGACCGCGGGTGGGGCCGTCGATCACGCAGAACAGAGGGCCCGCGGGGAGCTCGAGGCGCTCTCAGAGCCTGGGCTTCAGGTTCTCCCAGCCCCATTCGTAAATGCCGACCTCACACCGCCGTCCGCCCTTGCCTCGACGCACGAGCACGGACCCGCGCTGTTGGTCAAGGTCGTGCTCGCTCAATCCGTGGGCCTCCTGGACGCGGAGTCCGTCGCGCCAGAGCATCACGATCCATCCCTCGCAGCCTGGAGCCGTGAACGCCCTCGCTTGCGTGGCGCATCCCGCAGACGATCTCCTCGACGGTCGGTGGGACGAGTTCTGGTCGTAGCCCGCCGGCGCGAGCCCGGCAGGTGATTGGCGCACAGAGCGACGACGCCGTTGCGCGAGAGATTGTTGCGAATTTCCCGGAGCTGCGAATCCTGCGCCAAGGCTTATGATCGCCGGGCGCGCGATAACGCACGCTCTAGCGAGGGGAGTCAGCATGTCGCAGACGGGAAAGTCGCACCTCGTCATCATGTTTACGGTGGGGCCTGATGACGTGGCCGAGGGAGATCGCATCTTCGCGAGCCACGGCGAGTTCATGAAGGGGCATCCCCGCGAGGGCGACGTGGCGCTGCTGGACTACAGCGTCTCCAAGGGCCCAGAGCTGTCCAACCCGATGGACGCGAACTCTGAGCCGACCGGCAACACGACCTTCGTAATCGATGAGTACTACGAGTCACCAGCCGGCATCACTAGGCATTGGCAGGACACGACGGAGAACTGGCCGGAGATGTCCTCCGCCGCGCCGGCGTGGTTCGCCAAGGCGACGATCGTGACACTGCACAACGGCACGGTCGTCCAGGCGCTCTAGTAGGACGTTCGACGCCTTCCGCGGCTAAGTCGCGGGAGGCGACGAGTCTGCCCCGCAAGGGCAGGCCGACTATCACGCGCTGCCAGGCTTGCCTGGCCTGGGCGTAGCAGGGGTACAGCTCCAGCCCGTCCAAGCGCGTTCCTGCTGAAACCTCCTACTTGCGCTTCGCGCGGGATGCGAGCGCTTCCGGGTGGACGCCGAGTCTCGACTCGCGCGACTGCTCTCGTGGCCGAGCGGGCGTCCGAGCCACGGTTGCGCTCGCACCTGCGATGGACGACGCCCGAGCGTCGTCCTGCGCGGTCGTCTACTCGGCATTGGCGCGCGCGACTGCCTTCACGCGAAAGCAACCGCGTGGCGGCAGCGCGGCGCAAATGGCGAGCGCGGCATCGATTGCCGGACGGGTAACACCCTCCCTTGGGTACGGACAAGCTCCTCGGCTGGCCATCTGCCACACTGCGTTGCCGCAGGGCTGGCTCACCCACGCCGAGTCCGTCGAGCTCGAAGGCGTCGGCCACTGCCCCAAGCTCGATATCCCGCTCGAGACGGCGCCGTCGATCATGGGGTTCACGGCACACTAACGACGCGCAACAGCCGACTGCCAGTTCCCCGGAGACTAAACGCCCGGAGCGATTCACCTGCACTGTTGGAGCACGAAATTGTCGGTCGGATTCAACCGGAGTCGCGGATGCCGACGACATCGTGACGCCAAAACGTCTCTGCGTACACCAACGTGCCCGTCATCCACGGCTCGTAAGCTGGGAGTGTAAAGACCTGAAATGCGGCGTCGGGAATCCGCAATGACGGCTTGCGGAACCCGCGCTGCACTGCCGGCATGAAGCCAAAGCGGGAGTAGTAGTCGGGGCTGCCCTCCAAAAACACGGCTGGCGCGCCACGGTCGGCCATCACGACCAGACCCCGGCTGACGAGGGCGGCGCCCACCCCCTGGCGCTGATGACTGGGCGCCACGCCTAAGGGGCTGAGCACTTGTACTGCGACGAGGCGGGACGGAGCGTCTAGCAGGCTGACGCTAAACATCACATGACCCACAACACGCCCGTCGCGTTCGGCGACCAGCGACAAGCCATCGCCAGCTGTGACCGTGGCCCGTAGGTCGTTGACCAGGGCGCCTACGACACGGCCGTCGTCACCGAACGCCTGCCGGTGCACGTTCCGCACCGCCTGCACATCGGTAGGCCGTTCCTCTCGCACCTCCACCCAGCGGATGTTAGAGCCGCGTCTCATCTGCGATGCGACCATAGCCGTGTCGTGGCGACCGCTGCCCTGGACGACGGATGGCAGGCACGCGAGGCGCTCCTGCCGAGACCCCACGTCAGCCAGCGCAAAGAGAATCCGGCCCTTTCTTGACAGACCAAGCCCAGCCGGTTTCACAGATGAGCGAGCGTTCGAGCAAGGACCGCGCTCACGCTCGCCTCGGACGAGGCTCGATCGCCCGGCCTGAGGCTCCGCACACGCTCGATTTCGCCGGCGCGAAGCCGGCGTCTCGCCGAACCCATCCGTTGCTGCTCAACGTCGTCCAAACCGGTCGCGGCGGCGACGGTTAGCAGACGCTCGTGTCGCGAACAAGAGCGGGTGCAATGATCCTCAAGCGGATAGTTGGACCGAGGCGCCGCGGCTCGTCACGGTAACGTTGCTTCAGCGGCGCTTGGAGCTCTCCCAACTCGTCGTCGCGGTCGGGCCGATCCCCGAAGTTTCTCGCGGGAGAGCCCCGGTGCAGCGATGGCACAACAAGCCCCGCGGCCGAAGGCCAGGTTTCCGATCGTGAGCCGTCCACACGCGTCCTCTGTACTTGCACTCCTTACCGGATGACTGCGTCCCTGATTCAGGTACGCGCCTGGTCTCACTACGCGCGGCTTGGTACAGATGCGTGCTCTACCAACTGAGCTACGTCGGTGCTTGCATGCGAGCGGCTTTAGTACTCGCATGAGCAGTCATCGTAGCGGCGCGGTAGCGCGCGGCCCCGTGCCCGCCGGCCCGCCGTAGATGTAGCCGCTCGCTGTGCGCGCCGCTTCCCAGTGTTCGTGAACCTGCAGCAATGGACTCCAAGGCGTGGAGCGCCAGTTGGAATCATCGAGCAGGACTCGAGAACCTGAGATCGCGGCTACATAGGCGACGTGACCCGGCGATCCAGGAGTGTCGGGCACATAGACGGCGATCGCCCCGAGCGCGGGCCGCGAGCCCTCAGGGACTCGGCCGCTGGCCGCAGCCAGCCACTCCCGGGCGGCGCCGTGGACGACGCCCACGAGGTCGGGTCGGCGCCCGCCGGCATACCAGGTGCACTCTCCGGTGGGGAACGGGTCGTTGGCGAAGCAGACACCCTGGCTGTCACAGGACTCGCCAGGCGGGGCCGGCTTGGCCACGGCAGAGGCCCCAAGGAGGGCTCCTGAGCGCCGCGCGAAGCCCATTTCGCCTTTGTACCAGGAGCTCGCCCATCGCGCGCCTTCGCGGCAGATGGCCGTGAACTTCCACACGCCCTTCGGCGGGTGCACGGGAGCCGTCCAGCGCCACACCGCGCTTCCCAGACGGCGGCTCGGCAGCGTCTTCTCGAAGCGCGCGGCGCTGATCTGCAGCGTGCATCTGGTCGTCGCCGGAGCTGACACGGCCACCGTGAGCACGTCGACGGGACCCGCTTTCGCGTCCGCGCTCACACGCAGGCCGACATTGAAGGGCAGCGCCGCCCGGCTCGCGCGCGCTGTCGGGGCCAGTGCAAAGCACGCCAGCAACGTCGCCAGCAGCAGGTGCGCCGCGAGTTCGCCGATGCGGCTGGTCATGGCCATGATTTTCTCATCACACCCCCAGGCGCGCGGCACACGCATGAGTAGGCACCTCGTATGCGCGAGATCGAATGTGGCCTGCGGCAAGCGTCCCGGCTTGCGCGCATCGCGAAGGGAGGCGCCGCCGGCAGCTTCACACGGGCTCTCGCGTTGGACGACGACGCGCAGAGACGCACAGCGACGCGGAGACTTGCGCACTGCATCGTGAAAGCAGCGTGTGCCGACCCTCAGCCGACGCGCTCGGAGATCGTCCCGTGCCGGCATCTGGCCGATCGGCACTCGGGCGCTCATATTTGGGCGGTTGCGATCGTCCGGTGCGGCGCAGGTCCGACCGGATCCGGGTGAGCGCTTCGTCGCCGAAGGGGTCGCAGGCGGGAAGCCCTCGCGGACGGTGGATGCGATCGTCGGCTCTGGCGAGCGCCGGCGGCAGCGCAGCCACCTGAAGGCGGGTGGCGGGTTACCCTCGAGCCGGCGCGCCAGTGCTGTGGCCGGTTCGCATGGCAGGTGGCGAGCGGCTTTGGGACCGGGTGCTTCGGGGTTGGCAAGATCCACCGAGGACCGCGTCCGATAGTGTGGCGCGACTGAGCCGACCGGCTGGGAAAGGAGACCGCAGCATGTACGTACGGATCGCGCGGTTCGAGGGTGGCGACCGCAACTGGGACGAGTTCGCCGCGGGCGTTCGCGACACCATTCGCAGCGGCGGGCAGGGCACTCCGTTTGAGAAAGCGAGTGATGCCGTCGCGCGGATGATGCTGCTGGTCGATCGCGAGGGCAATCGCGGAGCGAACCTGGTCCTCTGTGAGACAGAGGACGACCTGCGGCGGGTCGATGCTGCGCTGAACGAAGTGACGCCGGCCGGCGGGCGCGGCGCCCGAACCTCGGTGGAGATGTACGAGGTGCTGCTCGACGAGAAACCCGGCACCTAGCTCCGCACGAATGCCGACGGCTCGACAGTCGTCTTTGCGTGTAGGGCTGCGGCGGGATCATTCGCAGCGGGAGCTTGCACATCGCCGAAGAAGTCGCCCGGGCTTGCGGAATGGCATAGCTCAGAACTTCATCGATTGTGATCGATGAACCTGACCCGATCGCGACTCGCGGCTGTTGAAGGCCTCGCGCGGCTACCTCCAGGGCTATAACGCCCAAGTCGCCGTCAACGAGGAGCAGATCGTGATCGCCGCCGAGGTCACGGTCGACCCAGGGGACTTCGGGCATCTCGAGCCGATCGTCGATGCCGCCCAAAGAGAGCTCGAGCAGGCCGGAGTCAGTGACACGCCGGCGGTGCTACTCGCCGACGCCGGCTACTGGCACAAGGAGCAGATGGAGAACATCATCGACCGCGGGATCCAGGTGTTGATACCGCCCGACGCGGGCAAGCGCAAGGGCACTCGGCCGGGATGGAATGGTGGCGCCTACGCGCACCTGCGACGAGTGCTCCAGACCGACCTCGGTCGCGCGCTCTACCGAAGACGCCAGGCGATGATCGAACCGGTGTTCGGACATACGAAGTTCAACCGCCGCATCGATCGCTTCCAACGCCGAGGAAGACCCGCAGCTCGAGCTGAATGGCGGTTAATCACCGCCACCCACAATCTGCTGAAGCTCCACAGCCGCCAGATAGCGACCGCAGGGGCCTGAGGGGGCCCGTGAACGCCCGGTCGGGCCCATCCGTCTCACCGCCGCCAAGACCACCACGCCCCTCACAGCGCGAAACCCACCACGAACGCCCGCGCTGGAGGACGCGCGGACCTTTGCGAAACAGCCTCCTGCGGAAGCAGTCCTGCTTACCTAACCATTAGCGGCGCCGTTACCGCGAACCTCCCAGTGCGGCGATTTCCGCCGGAGCGCCTTTGCGGCCTCCAGGGTGACAAAGGGCACGACGGCAAGCCCGACTGTGATCGCCAGCTCGCTGGGGCCGAGCGAGACCGTGCCAAACGGGGTGTGCAGTGCCCCGATGTAGACAGTCGCGACGAGCAAGGCAAGCGAAGTGATCACGCCGCCGGCGAGATACCGGTTCGCCGGCAGGCGCCAAGCCGAGACGCCGACCGACCGACATGAGAAGACAAGGGCCAGCTCGGACAGCGCGACGGCGACATAGGCCATCGTTTGCGCCGTGGCCGGATCGGTCGCCCGGCCGATTAGGTAGGCAGCGAGCCCAGCGAGGCCGACCAGCAGGCCGATTCCGCCTAGTGCGACGACAAGCGGCCGGGGGATCAGCGCGGCCTGCGGCCGGGGTCCGAGCGACATCGTCTCGGCGGAGGCCGGGTCCCGGGCCAGCGCGATCGCCGGTAAGCCGTCGGTGAGAATGTTCACCGTCAGCACCTGGACGACGGTCATCGGCGCGCCAACGCCGGCCAGGATCGCGATTGCGAACAGCACCACCTCGCCGAGGTTCGCTGACAGGAGGAAGGCGACGACCTTGCGAATGTTGTCGGCGATCCGCCGCCCCTCGCTGATTGCGGCGACGATCGTCGCGAAGTTGTCGTCGGTCAGAACGATTGCAGAAGCCTCGCGAGCCGCCTCCGTGCCGGAGCGTCCCATCGCGATCCCAACGTCCGCCTGGCGGAGGGCCGGCGCGTCGTTGACGCCGTCGCCGGTCACGGCGACCACCTCGCCGCTGCCCTGGAGCTGCTCGACGAGACGGAGCTTGTCTTCTGGGGTCACTCGTGCGGACACCGCCTCCGGCGGGAGGTCAAGCGCCCGTCCGATCGCGGCAGCCGTTCGTGGATGGTCTCCGGTCAGAATCCGGACGGTTACGCCGGCCGCCCGCGCCTCACTCACCGCCGTCGGGGCTGCCGGGCGCAGCGGATCGTGCAAGGCCACGAGGCCGAGGGGGCGCAGGTCCTTCTCGACATCGTCGCCGAATCCCACGTCGTCTGGGACGGCTCGGTCGCAGACGGCGAGCACGCGCAAGCCCTCGTTCGCCCACTCGTGTGCCTGGTGCTCGAACCGCCGGCGCTCGTCCGCATCGATGGTCGCGCGTTCGAGCACGGTCTCGGGCGCTCCCTTGCTGAATGCCCGCAGGACGTCTCCGGACTCGGCATAGATGATCGTCATCCGCTTGCGCGTCGCGTCGAACGGCAGCTCGTGCACGTGCTTACGCCCGGCCAGAAGTTCCTCGCGGGACAGGCCGCGGTCAAGCGCCGCGAGTAGCAGTGCGCCCTCAATCGGGTCGCCGACGAAGTGGGTTGCCCCATCGTCTGACCGGAGCAGTTCGGCGCTCGACGCGAGCACGGCTCCGCCCAGCAGCGTGAGCTCGTCGACGCCTTCGGCGGCGTGCATCCCCTCCAGTCGAAGCCGGTTCTCCGTGAGCGTTCCGGTCTTGTCCGCACAGATCGTCGTGGTCTGGCCGATCGTCTCGATCGCCGACAAGCGGCGGACAATCGCTCCCCGTGCAGCCATTGCCCTGGCTCCGAGCGCGAGCGCCACCGTCACCGTCGCTGCGAGCCCCTCTGGGACGGCGGCGACGGCGACCGCGACGCCGATCAGGAACGAATGGTGAAGTGAGGAGCCTTGTAGGACCGATCCTGCTGTCAACGCGACTGTCAGGACGATGCCGGCGCCGACCATTGCGCGGGCAAGGCCGCCGAGGCGGCGTTGAAGCGGCGTCGTCGGTGGCTCAGCCCGCTCGGCGAGTAGTGCGATCCGCCCCACCTCGGTCGCATCCCCTGTTGCCGTGACCACCGCTCGGCCGCGGCCGCGCGTAATGGACGTCGCGGCGTACACCATCGAGCTGCGATCGCCAAGCGCAGCTGCCGCGGGAGCCTCTTCGAGCCCCTTCTCGACGGGCACCGACTCCCCGGTGAGTGCCGACTCGTCGGCCGCCAGGCTCGCCGACGCAATGACCCGACCGTCGGCGGTGATCCGTCCGCCTTCGCGCAGCGCGAGAACGTCGCCCGGCACGACCTCCTCGGCCGGAACCCGGATCTCGACGCCTTCGCGGACGACGTCCGCCGGTTGGGTGAACATCGCGCGCAACGCTCCCATCGCCCGCTCGGCGGCGACCTCCTGGCCGAAACCGAGGGCAGCGTTCAGGACGACGATCGCGCCTATCACGAGAGCCTCCAGCCCGTCGCCGATCGCTGCCGACACGATCGCCGCTCCGACTAGGAGGGCCACGAGCGGGTCGGTAAATTGGCGGGCGAGTAACGCCGCGTACCCAGGTCCTGGACGGCCGCTTCCGCGGTTCGGGCCGTAGAGGTGGAGCCTTCGCTCCGCCTCGATGGTGGTCAGCCCCCGCGTCGGGTCGGAGCCGAGTGCCGAGGCGACCTCATCGGGCGAGGTGGCGTGCAGGGGCCCGTGTGTCTCGATCGCCGCCCGGACCGTACCGCTTGCACTGCGGGGCACGTCATCGCGCTGCCTCACGAATAGACGATAGACGAGGGCGTCGGTACCTCGGACGGCTGGACGGCCCCGCCGGTGCGGGTACGCTCGCGAGGCTTCAAGAGGGTCCTCGAGTGAGTTCGCGGTCTCCTGCGCACCTCACAACGCGAGATCGCCCGCGATCTCGGCCTGACACGGGAAGGCATTGGACCCCGTGCCGCTTGTGGGGCTTCCGCACAAAGATGGGGTGCCCAACCCATTCCGAGGGTGTGTGGCGTATGCCAGCGTGCTGAGCATGAACCACGACCAAGGAGGAATGATGATTTCCGTAACCCGAACAGCTGAACCTGAGGCTGTCGACCGCCACGAGGTGCCCGATTCGCGCCTCCGCCAGCTCCGTCTGATGGTCGTGGATGACCATCCGGCAGTTCGGCTGGGTTTGGTGCAACTGCTGGAGGGGCAGCGTGACTTCAGCGTCGAGGTGGTCTGTATCGATGCGGAGTGCGCCGTGGCCCAGGCGGAGCTGACTGGCGTCGACGTCGCGATCGTGGACTATCACCTTGGTGGGCGAAATGGCCTGTGGGCTTGCCGGCGGCTTAAGCAGCTGGCCCAGCCGCCTCGTGTGATCATCTTCTCGGCGTTCGCCAACGACCATCTCGCGGCGTGCTGCGTCGTTGCGGGCGCGGAGGGCATCCTCAACAAGGGAGCGCTCGGCTCAGAGCTCTGCGACGCGGTCAGATCGGTCGCACGTGGCCGACGCTTGCTGCCGAGGGCGTCCCAGCCAATGGCCGACATGCTGCGTCGCAGACTGGACGACACGGAGCAGCCGATCTTCGGGATGCTCATGGCGGGCATCCCGCGGACTGAGATGGGGCGGATGTTGGGGATGTCCGCACGTGAGCTGTTTTCCCGTGAAGGAGCAATGCTGCGAAGGCTCGAGGCACTGCCCGGCGAGCCTTCCAGCCCGACTCGCCGCCAAAGCCGAACCGACGTGGAACGACTAAACCCGCCGGTGTTCCCGTCGGTCGCGGCTCGACGCTGACCAAGTGCCCACCATCAAAGCCAAGGAGTTGACCATGGCAAGAATCATCGTGATAGCTGACACGCCCCGACGGGCCAACATCGACGCGCCCGTGCTGATGGACGAGGAGGTCAAGCCCGACCACCTCGCCGACGAGCACGCCTCGCAGCAGATCATCGAGCGCGTGGGCTGGGCCGTCCTTGATGCGCAGGAGGTCTCGAGACCATGGGCGAACTAACCCAACCCCAATTTGCGCGTCTGGCGAAGCTCCCCGACGACCATACGGTCGTCGGGGAGAGGGAAGGATCGCCCGTCGTCAAGCGCCCCGACGGCCGGCTGGTGTGCGTGCAGCCGAACGGCCGGTTGGTCGCGACGAACCTCGTCTGGGCGGCGCAGTCCTACCTTCGCTTGGAACCCTGTTGAGGCAGGAAGTCGTTCCGCGCAAGAATGGTGTCATGACCACATCCGCCGAGGATCATGCCCGCGGCCAATCTGGGCGGACGCATTACCGCTCGCTGCGTCAACGGCTCGTTGTGACCAACGCCCTGCTGCTCATCGCGGCCTGCGTCGTTACGATCGTGGTACTGGCGCCAGGTAAATCATCGTCTCTCGCGGTGGATGAGGCGATCATCATCGCGGTCGCGCTCGGATTGGTGACGCTGATCAACGTGGTTGTGGTTCACCGCTTCCTTGCACCGCTGCAGGCGTTGACCGCGCTCGCTCGGCAGGTCGACTTGGGCAAACCCGGACAGAGAATCGCAGATGCGCGGCCCACGTCGGAGGCCGGCGAGCTCGCGGTGACGTTCAACGAGATGCTCGACCGGCTGGAGCTTGAGCGGCGAGAGGCAACCCGCAGGGTCCTCGCCGCACACGAGTCCGAACGGCTGCGCATCGCCCAGGAACTGCATGACGAGGTTGGGCAGACATTGACCGCGGTGCTGCTTCAGCTCGGCCGAGTTGAGGAGCGCCTGCCCGGGGACCTGAGCGCGGAACTGGGCGAAGCACAGGACGCGGCGCGGGCGAGCCTCGAGGACGTCAGGCGCATCGCAACCGACCTACGACCGGAGGCGCTCAAGGACCTGGGGCTTGCCAGCGCACTGGCAACGCTCGGCGATGTATTCGGACGGCGTGTCGGGTTGCGTGTGGATCGGCACATCCATACACCAACGCCGCATCTGAGCAGCGAAGAGGAGCTTGTCGTTTATCGAGTCGCTCAAGAGGCGTTGACGAACGTGGCGCGCCACGCCGACTCCGACAGCGTGCAGCTGACCCTCGAAAGCGACGCTGACCGGCTCACTCTCACCGTTCGAGACCACGGTCGTGGTCTGCCGAACGGCCACGCAAGTGACGGCAGCGGGGTTCGCGGGATGCAGGAACGAGCGGACCTGATCGGTGCCGACCTAAGAATCGAAGCCCCAACCGACGGGCCCGGCACCGAGTTGCGTCTCGAGCTGCCGCTGAACGGTGCGCCGTGCCGCGCCTGAAGACAAGGATCCTGCTCGCCGACGACCACGCTCTCGTGCGACGTGGACTGCGCCTCATCCTCGACGCGCAGCCCGACCTGGAAGTGATTGCCGAAGCCGACAACGGTGCCGAGGCCGTCAAGCTCGCTTTGAGCACCGATGTCGAACTGGCGATACTTGACATTTCGATGCCGCGAATGACCGGGCTGCAGGCAGCGCGAGAGCTTCAGCAGCGCCGCCCTGAGCTGCGGATCCTCATCCTCTCGATGCACGAGAGCGAGCAGTACCTGTACGAGGCACTCAGGGCGGGGGCGTCTGGGTACGTCGTCAAGAGGGCCGCCGACCGCGACCTCGTGGAGGCCTGCCGCGCCACTGTGCGAGGCGAGCCGTTTCTCTACCCCGGTGCGGTCACCGCCTTGGTCAACGACTACCTGCAGCGCGCGCACAACGGCGAGGAGCCGCGCGACCCGCTGACCCCACGGGAGACCGAAGTAATCAAGCTCGTGGCAGAGGGTTACACCAACCGGCAAATCGCAGAGGCCCTCGTCATCAGCGAGAAGACGGTTGACCGCCACCGCGCGAACATCCTCGAGAAGCTCGGCATGCGTGACCGCGTCGAGCTAACTCGCTACGCAATCCGCAACGGCCTCGTCGAGGCGTGACCTGATGTCGGTTGGCACCCAGCATCAGGCGGGCGCGCGGCTTGAGTGATGCAAACGCCGGATCAGCACCTGGCTGCTCGCAAACCCGGCTCCCCGCCACCCACCGCCGGCGTCCATCTGCCCGAACCCTCCCAGCAACCGCGGCACGACGTGGCCCTCGCTTGCGGTGAGGCCGCGCGACAGCCGAAGAAGGCCAGCGACGAACTTCAGCGCTGGCTCGGGGGCGATGGCGAGAAGACCCTAGGAAGCCTCATTGAGCTCTTCGGGGAGAGGAGCTTTGCGATCCTCTTCATCCTGCTTCTCGGCGTCCCTGCGCTGCCGCTGCCCACCGGCGGCGCAACGCACGTCTTCGAGATCATTGCGGTGCTGCTGGCGCTTGAGCTGATCGCCGGCCGCGAGGACATCTGGCTGCCGGAGCGCTGGTGCAGGCTGGAGCTCGCTGGGGAGAAGCAACAGCGATTCATCACGACCCTCATGAAAGCCATGCGGCGGCTCGAGCATCTCTCCCGCCCTCGCCTGCGCCGCGCGTTCGGTCATCGTGCGAGCAACATCGCATTTGGGCTGTTGGTGATCGCGGGGTCCGTGGGTGCCTTTCTGGCCCCTCCGTTCACCGGACTCGACACGCTGCCGGCGCTCGGCGTGGTGCTGCTTTCGCTCGGAGTACTGCTCGAGGACTTCCTGATCGTCGTCGTCGCGCTGGCCGTTGGGGCCGCCGGCATCACTCTCGACGTAGTGCTGGGGGGCGCGGCGATCCACATTCTCGGGACGCTCCTCTAGACATCAGCCACCCAGCACACGCCTCGCTCGGTGTGTGCCGGGCGCCCACGCCGGCCGCACGTGCAAGCACCCTGATGCATCTCGGTATCAGTGGAGAGTTGCCGGGACGCCGCGACGGCGATGCGCTGAGCGTCGACCTCGACCCTGGCTGCCAGCGCATTCGACTCGGTTTGGCTGTCAGCGGTGCAGCGGCGGCAACGGTGCTGGTGCGCAGCTAGGGAGGGGGTCCCAACGCCTGCAGTTCGCGCTCGGGGCGAGTCGATCTCGATCAGCGCCCGCAGATCTGTGCTGGCGCCCTTTGATCAGCGCGAGACAACGTCGAACCGAACAAGGGAGAGCTTCCATGCAGACAATCGCCTTTGCCGCGCCCATTCTCCCGAGCAAGACGCAAGCCGATCGCGAGGCCATGGAATCCTGTGCACACGGGGATCGTCAGGCCGAGCACCAGGCGTCACGCAGGCGCGCCGGCATCGAGCGCGAGTCGGTCTGGATCCAAAGCACCCCTGGCGGTGACGTTGCGGTCGTCCTTATCGAGGCGGCGGACATCCCGGCGGCGATGGGAAGTCTTGCTACCTCGGAGGACCCGTTCGATCGTTGGTTCCGCGAGCACATCAAGGACACCCACGGCATGGACCTCGCGGAGGGCTTCACGCCTCCCGAGCAGGTGATCGACTTCCGCGGCTGAGCCGCCCGTGTTCGACCGGTCCACCGCGCCGGACGGCCGCCGGTCGGGCACTGTGAGCCCTGCCAGCCCAGGGCGTGACACTGGTCCGCGGGCCGCGCGCTCATTCGGCGGAGCAGTGAGGTCGCGCGTCAGCCGCCGCGGCCGCGGCGCCCGGTCGCGTTGAGTGACGCCAGCAGCCGCTTCTGCGCCCGGGCAGGCGGGCCGAGCGCGCCGAAGCCGAGACCGCGCACCTCGACGGCGAGCACCGCGTCGCCGGCGGGCACGGCCGGTACGCTCACTGTGTGGTGGGAGCCCTTGAGCTTGAACAGCAGTCTGCGGCCGTCGCCGAGGCTCACGTCTACGAATTGCGCGCCGGCGAGCGGAGCGGGGCGGAAGCCGATCAGCAGGCCGCCGCGCGCGCGATGGACCGTGATCTGGGTCGCGGAGCCCGGCCGCGGCGGGGAGGCCGCGTAGTGGGTGACGACGATGCTGCCTTTAGGGGTCCCATCGGGACCCTGCAGCGCCGCGATGATCGTTCGCGTACCCGTCTTGGCGCTTGAAGGCGTGAACGCGATCCGTCCGCTACGACCCGCCGTTGTACCGATCACCGTCGAACCGCCGTTGCCGCGCTCGAGGAATGTGATCTTCGTACCTGCGGGCACGCGCGCGGAGTAGCGCAGCACGCGACGGACTCCGCGGCCGCTGACGTGCCCGGTGATCCGGGGCGCGGGCAGTTCGTGGGAGACCGCGACCTGGCTGATCGAGGGTGATCCGGGGGCCGCTTCGATCGTCCAGTTGCCGGCGTTGGCGCCCCGGATCTGAACCTCGGCGAAGTCCTCGGTGGGTGCGTGCAGCACCATCTCGGTTGCGTCGATCACGGGCGCCACTCCGGTGGCGTCGATTGTGCGTCCGCCGGGGCCGTGGAGGATGACGCGTGGCGCGCCGCCGCTCCCGTGCAGGGCGACGATGGCGGTCTTCTCGTTGGCGGGCACCTTGAAGGTGTAGGCGCCGGCTGCTGCGGCGCGGGTGTCGGCGCCGCGACGGGCGGCCGAGGCGGGGGCCGCACCCTTGGGCAGCGAGCGGTACTGGGCGATGTTACAGCTGTCGCCCTGCACGTCGACGTTGCGGATCAGCGCGCCGAGCGCCTGCGGCACCGGGCCGCGCACCACCGCCTGGCCGACCTTTGAGAAGTTCTCGCCGATGCCGGGATGCCAGCGCGATCCGAAAAGCCCTTCAATGTTGGCGCAAAGTCCGAAGCCCGCGTCGGATATGACGGCCTCGGCTTCGACTTCGGTTGAGATTCCGAACACGCCGAGCGTCGCCTTGATTTCACCGTCGAATTGGAAGTGGAAGCGTCGGTCCCTGAGGTTGACGTAGGCCTGTCCGTCGATGTTGCCCGAGAGACGGGCCAGGGATGGGTTATCGCCGCTATCGGGTTTCGGGATGTTGAAGTTGATCGCCTCGCCCATGATCACATGCCCGTCGGAGTCCACATGGAAGTAGCGCTCGCCCACGTTCTGGCAGAGGATCTCGGTGGCCCCGGTCGAGTCGATCGCGAACGGCAGCGGCCCGAAGTGGATGTTCAGGGCGCCTCGTATGTCCACGCTCCCGCAGCCTTCGTCGGTCACTGAGGGTCCGAGCGAAATGCGCCCGCCGTTGTCGAACTCGGTCGGGTTGAGCTTCAGGCCGCCGAACAGCTCGGTTAGGTAGATGCCGTCGAAGACCTCGATGCCTTCCCCCGGACCGAAGGCGTAATCGAAGCTGAACTCGTTGAAGTTGCCGTGCAGGAAGCCGATCGTGGCCTTGGCGGTGTTCCCGGAGGGCAGGGTGACCCCGGCACTGCCGTCGAACGTCCCCTGCGCGCGGCTGTAGGCGAGCTTCACTTCCTGGACTTCGGCGAAGCCGAGGTCGGCGTTGGGGATCGAGACGTTGAAGGAATCGAGGACGAGACCTTCGGTGTTGTTGGTCTTGAGCGTGACGTTGGTCGTCAGCCCTTTGCCGTCCTGATCGGTGAACACTCCGGGCAGCTCGACGTGCGCGGCCAGCTGCGTTGCCCCGTGGGGAACGAGGTTGGCCGACAGGGTGCCGGTGAGCGGCAGATCGGAGAATTCGGGCAGGAACGGCAGCGGGTGCTTGAGGTTGAAGTCGGCGATGTGCACTGAGGTGTGGGTCTGCGCGTTGACGTCGAGGTTGAGCTGCTGGCCCAGTCGCAGCGGCAGCGGACCGAGGTCGACGTCGGCGCTGGAGCTGACCACGTACGCGGCGCTGTGGCTGAAGAACGAGGTGGAATAGCGGCCACCAACGGCGATGACCACCGCCGCTCCGCTCTTTGGCACGACGTCCAGGCCGTTGATACGGACAGGTTCGGTCGAGAGGTAATAGGCGTCGACGGCCGGGAGCAGTTCGGCTTTCAGCCGCGGAACGAGGGAGGCTCGCCTACCCGACGGGCCTGCGCGGGCGGTGAACACGTAGGCTTTGGTACGCAGTGTGCAGCCCGCGAATGCGCGGGGGGCCAACAGCGCTCGCTCGGGCGCCGGCACACCTGTGCAGAGCCCGACCGGGTGCAGCCCGCAGCCGACGGCGACGACGAGGCCGGCGTGCACTTCGCACGCAGCGTTGATCGGCTGCCCGCCGACCACGAGCTGCGTCGGCGAGGAGCCGGGAGCGGGCTGACACTGCACCGAGACCAGCGCCTGGTGGGTCAGCAGCGTGGTCGAGGTCCCGACCCGCGCGCGCTTGAGCAGGGTCGGTCCACTGGAGGTGTACGGCGCGGACGTGGCGACGGACGCGCCGGAGGCCGTCTGCACCGTCAGCGTCGCTGTCCCCCGGGCCGGCCCCGCGAAGTTCGCGCGTGCGACGGGCGCGTTGGCGCCGCATTCGATGACCTGGCTGGCGTCGGAACTCAGCTGGAAGCGATACCCGGTGATTCGCGAGCCGTTGGCGCTCGTGCCCGAGGCGTCAAGCTGGAGTGGCGCGCCTGGGCGGGGCGCAGTGATGGCCAGGTGCGGAGTGGGGGGCGAGGGCGGCGGTGCAGCGGTGGCTGTGGTTGTGCTCGTGGGCGGCGGAGTTGGGGCGCTAGGGTGAAAGTTGGCTTGTAGGAGAAGCTCCTGGTTTGGGCTCAGAGGTTGCGAAAGAACTGGTTTTTCCGTCGCGCCGTCCGCAAAGGGGCCGTTGAAGTAGTTCAGTTCGTCGTTCGGCAGGGTGCCAACGTGGATCGGAGCACCCGGGCCTAGGATCACCCGCAGCGCGATCCGGTCGCCGGCTTTGACCTGCAAGTTTGTCGCAAACGGACCCCGTGCCGTGTCTTCGGGATCAGTGACCGTCTGCGGCGCGCTCGTCCCGGCGGCAGTAAACACGCCTGCGCCAGGACGAATCACGCGCAACTCATATTGAGCGTTGATGTTTTCCGAGCGGACACTCCAGGAAGTGATCGTCCCGTCGGCTGGTGCGGTCAGGGTCTCGCCGGGCGCATTTTCCTGGTAGACGGTGGAGTTCAATCCGCTCGAGAACGTGTTGCCTTCTTGCGCGTCTGCCAGTGTGCTGCCCAGGGTCGTGTCGGCTGCCGCAGAGCCCGCGAGCGCGGCCATGGCGATCAATCCGACCCAAACCGCCAGGAAGAGCATCGAGCCCGCCCGTCTCAGCGCCATAGGTTCTCCCGAGGCTCCCACCCTGCCGCGCAGCCTACACCGCCGGACCGGACGTTGCGGTAGGAGCCCGCGTGGGTGAAAGCAGCGTCTCAGTCCTAGGTCGCGCACGTCAGCACAGAGATCGTACGACTTCGGCGAGCGCGAAACCCGAGCTCTTCGTACAGTCGGATCGCGTTGGTGTTGGCGGTCAGAACATGAAGAAAAACGCGCTCGGAGCGATGCTGGATATCAGCAACGAGTGTGGACACGAGTCGTGAGGCCAGTCCGTGACCGCGATACTCAGGTGCGGTGCACACGGCGCTGATCTCCGTCCAGCAGTCGAAGTGCAGACGCTCGCCGGCCATCGCAACAAGCGCACCGTCGCGTCGGATCCCGACGTACTTGCCAAGTTCGATTGATCTCTCAAAGAACGGTCCCGGCTCGGTCAGCCGAACGAGCTCCAGCATCTCTGGCACATCAGCCGAACCCAGAGTGACCGCTTCTGGATCGTGGGCCCCGCCGGCGTGCTCTCCGATCATCTGCACGAGCTCGAAAGTGTGGGTCACCGTCAATGACTCAGGTAACGGAGAGCCATCGTGAATGGTTGCGGCCAACGTTCCGGGCGGCACCAACTCGATCGCATCCTGCCAGTCAGTCCTCGAGGCCTCGGACGGCAGTGCGAGGAAAGGTGCGACATCGGCGGCATATCGAAGCGCGCGGCCACTGCGCTGCGCAAACCGGGAGTGCGCCCCCGACAGAGCCGCATACGCAGGATTGTCGAGGCGCGCGTCGTCTTGCGAGGTGTACCTGGGCATGGTGATACGGGAGCGACCCGGCGCGCGAGTAGGGGTCGACCGTATACCACCGGGGCAACGGTCTCCGAAATCCGCGCCTCTCCGCGACGAAGCTCGCGATGGATCGAGCCGAATACGCCCGCTGGACGCCCGACGCGCGTGGTCGGCCGCACGCATGAAGCCGGACTCGTCTGCGACCCGGTCGCATCAGCATCTGGGCAGCGCCCTCAGCCGGCGCCTTGACGCGGGCCCCGCATATCAGCCGGCGAGGAAGGCGTGCACCATCGCGGCGAGCCGTACCGGCTGCTCCTCGGGGATGAAGGTGCGGCTGGCCGGCATCGTCTCGAAGCGCCCGCGGGGCAGGAGCTCAGCCAGGCGCATGCCGTGGTCGAGCGGGAACAGCTTGTCGCCGGCGGCCCAGATCACAAGCGCCCGCCCGCCGAAGCGGGGTAGGCCCTCCGCCGCCTCGAAGGAGTGACGGCGCTCGACTGCGCGCAGCAGACGCGCGAGATCGCGGCGCACGCCGGCGATCTTGCGCACCGGCTCGGTGTAGGAGCGCATGATCGCGGGCTCGATCGGCGCATAGGTGGTCCAGCCGTAGGCCGTGGGCAGCCGCTGCACGAGCTTGAACTGCACCGACCACGCGGTGAGCCACATCAGAGCCGGCACGCGCGCGACGATCTCGAGGTAGCGCTGTGGAGTCGGCGGGAACTTCTCGAACGCGTCGCACGAGGTTAGAACGAGGGCGCTGATCCGCTCGCCGTAGCGGCCGGCCAGCCATTGCGCGACGAGGCCGCCGGTGTCGTTGGCGACGATCGCCGGGCGTTCGAGGCCGAGCGCCTGCAGGAAGTCGGCGACGATCCGAGCAAGGCCGGGCAGCGACATGTCGATGCCCGCGTGAAGCGGATGCGAATGTGCTCCGAACGGCAGGTCCGGCGCGATGCAGCGGTACTCGTCGGCGAGCTCGGGGACAACGCGGCGCCAGAGGTCGCCGTTGACCCCGACTCCGTGCACGAAGACGATCGCCGGGCCGCTGCCGCGCTCCCGATAGGCGATCGTCCCAGCCACTGTCTCGACGGTCTGCAGCTCGCCGAGAGACGCGTTGACCGACACGCGTCCCTACCCCCGATCCACCACGTGCTCGACCGCCACCGACGCCTTCCCCTGTGCGAGGGTTCGGTCGGTCATGTGCCGGCTTCTACCACGGCAATGGCAGCGCGCATTTGCCCCGGCGAATTCGCCCACTTGACAAACACGTCGCCATATCAGGGGTTCCGAGCCAGCCGTGCGTCAGTGCACCGGCTTGCGCGCGGCGACGAACTGCGCCAGGCCGGACACGCGCTGGTGGACGTCGGTGAGGCCGCGAGCGCTCAGCGCGCGGGTGAGCTCGTCGCGGCCGAAAATGCGCACCCCGGTGAGGCTCCTTACGAACGAGCTGGTGATGGGCGTGGGCAGGGGCCCTCGGTCGCAGCTCGAAAGCAGCGCGACGCGGCCGCCCGGAGCGAGCACCCGCGCGATCTCATCCACGGCTCGCATCGGGCGCTCGATCAGGTAGAGCGCAGCGAAGCAGCAGATCGCATCGAAGCTGGCGTCGCTGAAGGGCAACGCGGAGGCATCTCCCCGCAGGTAAGCGACGTTGTCGCCGTCGGTCTCCTGCACCGCGCGTGCCAGCATCGTCCTCGACGCGTCAAGACCGACGACAATGCCGTCGCCCGCGGCGCGGGCGAAGTTGCGCGTGAAGTTGCCCGGGCCACAGCCGACGTCCAGCACTCGGTCGGTGGGCGAAAGTTCCAACATGTCCAAGGCGACGCTGTACTCGTCTCGCATCCGCGGACCGCTCGCTCCCATCAACAGGCGTCCCCCAAGAGGGCGCCACAGACGCTCGTAGATCAGTGCCAATGCGCTGCTCAGCATCAGCCGTTGCCCGGGATGCGCTCCGGTGGGATCCTCCTCGCCGAGCAGATCGAGGTAGCCGTCCTCGAGGTGCGCCACCGCCGGGCGGCGTGAAGGCTCGAGCAGGGTCAGCGTCTGCTCGACCGCGGACGCGGGCGTGGTGGTGGGGCTCGTTGAACGGGACTTGCGCGACTTCGCCCGGGCAGTTGTCATTTGGTCTCCTCGCGACGTGATCGTTCCTGGGGCGGAGTGGGTGGTTCGCCTATCCGATCACCGGCCAGCGCCGCTCGGCGGCCAGCTCGTCAAGTGTTCGTTGCATCATGCCGGTGATCGTCCTATAGACCGTGTGGACGTTCGGGTTGGAGCCGAAACGCTCTTGCAGGTCGATCGGCTCGAGCACCTGGATGGTGATCTTCGCAGGCAGCGCGATGTGGCCAAAGAAGTCACCCAGGTCGACGCCCCAGGGGAGTGCCAGGGAAATGGGGAGGACCTTGAGGCGAAACCGCCGGTCGAGCCCCAGCGCTTGGGCGACGCGCTCCCCCCGCGACAGGAACAGCGCCGTCTCCTGACCCCCAATGGAGACGACCGGAACGATCGGCACGTTCGCGTCCAGCGCCAGTCGCACGAATCCCTCGCGCCCGGCGAACTCGACGCGGTGGCCGTGCCAGGACGGCCGGTGGGCCTCCCAGTCTCCTCCTGGATAGACGAGGACGGCGGCTTCTCGGTCCACTGCGGCCCTGGCGTTCTCCCAGGTTGCCTCGATCATCCCGTACCTGCGCAGCACCGCCAGCCATGGCGCTCTCATCACGAGATGGTGGGCGAGCTGGAAGAATTCTCGCTCGACACCGAAGTGTCGGTAGAAGCCGAGCGTGAATGCGAGCGTGTCGGGAGCCACGTTACCGCCCGAGTGGTTGCCCACCAACAGGACAGGGCCCCGCGCGGGGATCCGACCCAGCCCGCGGATGTCCGGACGGAACCAGGCGGCGATTAGGGGCCAGGTCAACGGGAGCGTACGGCGAATGTAATCCGGGTCACGCTGCCTCAGCGCCACCGGGAACCCGCCGGCCGCGCCCGGCGCCAAGGAGCCCACCCCTGCCGGAAGATCATCTCTCGCAGTCGACTGCATTGCATACGTATAGGACCTCGCGCCCGGGTGTGCATCGGGGCTATGCCGTGGACCAGGCGCTCGGAACTACTGACCAGCAGCAGTCGGTCGAGCTAGCGAGGAAAGTAGAGCGCCCGCTGCGGTCGCCTACAGGCTCCTGTACGGTCGAATCCTGAGCGACTCGCCACTCACCCAGCGTTCGGCAACAGCACTCGCTCGCGCGATCCGCGAAGGCGAGGTCTCCTCGCGTGAGGTGGTGGAGGCGCACATCGAGGCGTGCCAGCATTACCAGCCGCGCACCGGTGCCATCGCGGTCGAGCGTTTCGACGCCGCGCGACGCGAGGCCGATGCCGCCGACGCTCGCGTCGCGAGGGCCGGTCACGACCAGCTCCCGCCGCTGCTCGGGGTGCCCTGCACGATCAAGGAGTCCTTTCAGATCAAGGGCATGCCGAACTCCGCGGGGCTCGTCGCGCGACGCGATCACCGTGCCCTGACGACGGCGCCAACCGTGCGGCGGTTGATCGACGCCGGCGCGATCCCGCTCGGCCTGACGAACGTCTCCGAGCTGACGCTGTGGATCGAGTCCGAGAACCGCGTGTACGGGCGCTCCAGCACTCCGTATGACCCCTCGCGGACGGCGGGCGGCTCGTCCGGGGGAGAGGGGGCAGCGGTCGGCAGTGGGGGGTCTCCGTTCGGGCTCGGTTCGGACATCGCCGGCTCGATCCGCGCCCCGGCCTTCTTCTGCGGTGTGTTTGGGCACAAGCCTTCGAATGGGCTCGTGCCACACACGGGGTCCTATCCGGTTCCGCACGGCGAGGCGAGGCGGCTTCTCGGCTTCGGCCCGCTGGCCCGCCGCGGCGAGGACCTGATGCCCGTCCTGCGGATCCTCTCCGGACCGGACGGCGCCGACCCGCTCGTGACCGACGATCCACAGCTCGGCGACCCCGCAGAAGTCTCGCTCGAGGGGCTCCGGGTCCTGATCAGCGAGTCGGCCTTCGTGCAGCCGATCAAGCGCGAGCTGCTCGCCGCGCGCGAGCGCGCCGCTGGCGCGCTGGCGGCGGCCGGGGCACGGCTCGAGCGCGTCCGCCTACCGGGCATGCGCCATGCCGGCGAGGCCTACTTGGCGACGCTCAGCGACGGCGATTCATTGGCGGAGGTCCTGCGCGAGGGGGGAGCAGAGCGCCTGACGATCAGAAGGGCCCTGCGCCGCGGCGGCCCTCACACCACGCCGACTAAGGTGCTTGCGCTGCTTGAGCAGGCGAACCGCCTCTCCTCGCCGAGACGGGCCGGAAGGGCGATCGCCTGGGGTCGCGCTTTCGCACGCGAGATGGCAGAGACGATCGGCGACGGCGTTCTCCTTCACCCGCCCTTCGCAAGCCTCGCACCGCGCCACGGGCACACATACGGACGCCTCCATGCAACCCAGCCGATGGCCGTCTTCAATCTCGCGGCCGTTCCGGTGACGCAGGTGCCCCTCGGACTCGGCCCCCGCGGCCTGCCGCTCGGCGTGCAGGTCGCGGCGGCTCCGGGGCGCGACCACGTCTCGATCGCCGTCGCGATGGAGCTCGAGCGCGTCTTCGGGGGTTGGATTTCGCCGAGCGCGTGACGCTCATCACCGAGGAGAAGCGTTTCGATGGCGCTCATCGCGCGAGGTCCCCATCCAGGACTGTCCCGATCAGAGCGGTCTGTCAAGATCGTGGCGACACTGGAGAGATCGGCGAGGCGTTGAGAGGCATCCTGGAGATCGGTGGCAGGCGCGCTCCGTTCCTGCGGTGGTCGGTGGTGCGCATGCTCCTCGGCATGCGCAACCTGAACCGGAACTGGCAGGTTGGTGACGGGCGCGAGGAGGCGCTGGCCGCCCACGTGCTCGCTCACGCGCGCGCGGGCGACCTCGACGACGCTATCCGGGTCATCGACGACTTCTGCGCTACCCGCAGCGTGATGATGAATGTCGGAGACGAGAAGGGTGAGATCCTCGACCGGGCGGTCCAGCGCGCCTCGCCGCGACTGCTGCTCGAGCTGGGGGCCTACTGCGGCTACAGCGGGCTGCGGATGGCGAGGGCGATGCCGTCGCATGCCCGGCTGTGCTCAATCGAGTTCAGCCCGGCCAACGCTGAAATCGCCCGCCGCATCTGGACTCACGCGGGCGTCGACGACCGGCTGACGGTCGTCGTGGGAACGCTTGGCGACGGCGGAGCGACGATCGAGCGCCTGCGGAGCGAGTTTGGCTTCACCGACGGCGCGGTCGATTTCGTCTTCATCGACCACGACAAGAGCGCCTACCTACCCGACCTCGAGCGCATCCTGCAGGAGCGCTGGCTGCATCCAGGGTCGGTGGTCGTCGCCGACAACGTCAGGGTCCCCGGGGCGCCGAAGTACCGAGCCTACCTGCAGGCGGCCGAGGGCAGCACATGGCGCACGATCGAGCACGACACGCACGTCGAGTACCAGTCGCTCCTCAAGGATCTCGTGCTGGAGTCGGGCTACCTGGGCGAGCCCGCTTAGACCGTTGGCGCTCAGAGCAACGGCGATCGAGGGCAAGCCGATCACGAAGGCCACGGCCGAGGGTTGCGGGTGGCGCACCGTCAGAGCCCGTGATGTGGCCACTCGGGCGTCAGGTTCCCCGCCTTGAACGCCGCCGCTCCTATCGCGTGGGGATCGCGCCGCATGAACATCGAGATCACCATCTCGGCCTCGATGCGCAGGCGTTCCTCGAGCGTGCGGCCGACCCCCCGCATGATGCTCTCCTTGTCGCTGCGGATTGCTCCTGAGGCAGCGCGGCGATCTCGCGGGCGAGTTGCTGCGCATGCGCACGCTCGAGCGCAACCCCGCGCGGCTCGATCTCGTTGACCAGGCCGATCCGCTCCGCCTCTTGCACTCCGATCCCGCGCACCGTGATCACGAGCTCCATCGCCTTGGCGAAACCGACCACGGGCGGCAGCCGCACCGTCATGCCGTCGCCGCGACGATGTTCCAGCGGCACTCCCGCGAAAATCGCTTTGTGGCGAAGAATCCCGACCGGCAGATCCCGCCCCCGCCTTGATGGACGCGAAAAGGCGTTCGACCCGCCGCTACACACGCTGCCCAGGGGGAGGGTTGCCGGCCCGGCCGGCCGGACGCCCGCCCGGCCCCGGGAGGGCGCGCGTCACACCGGGTCGCCGGGCGGCTCGCGCTCGAGCGCGTCGCGGATGATCGCCGCGTGGTCGAAGGCGAGCTTAGGCAGGGTCTCGATTTGAAACCAGCGCGCATCGCGCGCATCATCGGCGCCGCTGACAGCCACCTCTGTCGCCACCCGGGCGAGGAAGGCGATCGATACCGTCCACCCTCGCGGATCTCGCCCCGGCGTGTCGTAGACGCCGAGCAACCGTAAGGGGCCCGCGTTGAGACCGGTCTCCTCGGCCAGCTCCCGCGGTGCGGCATCGGCAATCGGCTCGCCCGCCTCCACGAAGCCGCCCGGGAGGGCCCACTCGCCCGCGAACGGCGGGTGCGCGCGTTCAACGAGAAGCACGCTGGGAGCCGGAGCGCCTGTCAGCACGACCACGTCAACAGTCAACATCGGCCGCGCCGGTGATTCCGTGCTCATCGATCGCCGATTCTACGGCCGACCACGTTTGCCCCCGCTCGGCTCGGGAGGCGCAGTGCCGCTCTCAGCCAGCGGCGGTGTGTCTGTTGCGGTGCGCCGCGGGCGGGCCTGAACCGGCCGCGTCGGCCAGCCGGGAGGCGCGCAGCGCCCGCTGCACGTCGGTGATCGAGAGCAGCCCCACCGGTCGGCCGATCCCGTCCACGACCACGGCGCGGCCCACGCGCGCAAAGGCCTCCCGCTCCAGCAGGCCGGCCACGTCATCTCCTTCGGCCACCATCAAGTCGGGATCGCGCTCGGCGAGTTCGCCGACCGGTCGCTGCTCGCGCTGCTCTGGCGTGAGCGCCCCGATCTGGGCAAGGCTCACGAGCCCCAGCGCCCTGCCTCGCTCGTCCACGACGGGAAAGGATGTGTAGCGATGGGCCAGGAAGTAGCCCCGCACCGCACGTCCCGCGGAAGTGTGCGCGGGGATGCTCACCACGGGCTTTGACATCAGCTCCCGGGCATGCACGCCGGACAGGGCAGCTTGCAGTTGGGCGCCCATCGCCTGCGCGCCCGCAGCCGTCACGATGAAGAAGCCGATCAGCGCGAGCCACAACCCTTCCGGTGCTCCGTTCAGGAACTCCAGGCCGCCAAGGAAGATGAGCAGGTAGCCGAAGCCACGACCGACGCTCGCGGCCGTCTCGGTGGAGCGGACGATGTCTCCGGTGCGCCGCCACAACAGAGAGCGCAGCACCCGCCCGCCGTCGAGCGGGAATGCGGGCATCAGGTTGAAGACGAGCAGCAGGCAGTTGATCAGCGCCTGGTATTCGACCAGCGCGCGGACTACCGCCGGCGTCGAGGAGGGCAGCACAAGCGCCGCCACGCCGAAGCAGGCGGCAAGCACGGCTGTCACGGCGGGCCCCGCGAGCGCGTAGCGCAACTCGTCGCCGGGGTCCTGGGCCTCGCCGCGCATGCGCGAGACGCCGCCGAGCAGCCACAGGTCTATCTCCTGCACTTCGATGCCGCGACGTCGCGCAACGATGGCATGACCGAACTCGTGGGCGAGGATGCTCGCGAACAGCAGCAGGGCGCTGAGAAGCCCCAGGGCGTATGAGGCGGCGGGAGCGATCCCGTGGATCTCTTCGGGGAAGTAACCGGCGCCGAGCGACCAGGTGATCAGCACGACGATCACCAGCCACCACGGGCTCACGCCCACGGGGATGCCGGCTATGCGCGCGATGCGAAAGCTGCGGCCTACCACCCCTCCCACGGTAGGAGAGCCCGACGCCGAGCGCGTCGGTGGTGCACCCCGAGGGGGTCGGCGGAAACTACGGGTCCCGGACCATCCGCCGGTTCCGCCGAACCCGACGCCTCAACGCGGACGGCGCCAAGGCAGAGCTCCCAACGAGCCGCAAACTCAGACGACCCTGGCAGTCGGTGCGGGCCGCGAGGCCTCACTCGCCTCGCCGCGGTCACGCCGGCATGGCGCCTGCCGGAGGACCGTTTGCCGAATCGGCGACCCTCGCCTTGGGCGTCGTCGGGGCAGTGGCGTCGGCGCCGTTGCCGTTGATTGCATGCATCAGCGGTCCGAGCAGGTCGATCGGCAGCGGGAAGACGATCGTCGAGTTCTGCTCGTTGCCGATCTCCAGCAGCGTCTGCAGATAGCGCAACTGGATGGTCACGGGATTGCGACTGATCACGTCGGCCGCCTCGCCGAGCTTGGCGGCGGCCTGGGCCTCGCCCTCGGCGTTGATGATCTTGGCCCGGCGCTCGCGCTCGGCCTCGGCCTGCCGAGCGATCGCGTGCCGCATGTCCTCGGGGATCTCCACGTCCTTGATCTCCACCGCGGTGACCTTGATCCCCCAGGGCTCGGTCTGGTCGTCGATCACCTTCTGCAGGTCCTCATTGAGCCGCTCGCGCTCTGCGAGCAGCGTGTCGAGCTCGGCCTTGCCGAGGACCGAGCGCAGCGTCGTCTGTGCGATCTGCGATGTCGCGGCGAGAACGTCTTGGACCTCGACGACGGACCTGTTGGGATCGACGACATGGAAGTAGGTGACGGCGGTGACGCGGGCCGGCACGTTGTCGCGGGTGATCACCTCCTGGGGTGGGATCTGCTGGGTCACGGTCCGTAGGCTCACGCGCACCATCCGATCGATGAACGGGATCAGCAGCACAACGCCGGGCCCCTTCTGATCGAGCAGGCGTCCCAGCCTGAATATGACGCCGCGCTCGTACTCGCGCAGGATGCGCACGGATGCTGCGACAAGGACCAGCCCCACCACCAGAAGCACCGCTATGACGACGAGGACGACTGTGACGATCATGGATTCAGCTCCCATTCCTCGGCCCTGCGCACGCGCAAGGTCAAGCCGTTGACCCGTTCGACGACGACCCGTTCGCCGTCGTGCAGCTCGGTTTCTTGAATCGGACTTGGCTCGGCGCGCCAGAGCGACCCGTCGAGAAAGACCTGCGGCTGTGGGCTTCCGTTCGATCGAACGACGCCGATATGGCCGACCAGCGCCTCGCTGCCCGTCCGTGGGCGCGCTTGCTGACGGCGCATGATCCGGTGGCGGGCAACCACAAGCAGTGATGTTGCCGCGGCCGCGACACAGAGCCCGACGAGGAGGACAACCGCGGCGCCGGCGCCGGCTGCGAGCAACAGCAGCGCCACGCCGGCGACGGCCGCCGCGCTCGCGCAGGCACCAATCAGTCCGCCGCTTGACAGGTGCGCCTCAGCCAGCAACAGCACCACGGCCACCACGATCAATGCCAGACCTATGGCGCTCATGGCCTCGATACTCAACCGTTGCTGGATGCTGAGTAGCCACTACCCATCACACCGTCAAGCGTAGCGACGGCCCAGCCAAGTTCCATCGGGCGGTTGCCGGCCAGTTGCTGCGGGGAACTACGCGCCTGGCCACCCGGCAGGCCTGCGGGTGAACCGGGGCGAGTAGTCTGACTTGTATGTCGGCCGGCATGGGCGAGCAACTCGAGGCCTACCTCCGCGGTCACGGCGTGAGCTTCAAAGTGATCGAGCATCCGCACAGCGAGTCCGCTGTGGCCGAGGCGCGTGCGGCGCACCTCCCGGCGGAGCAGACCGCGAAGACGGTTGTGCTGCGCACCGCCGGCGGCTACCGGTTCGCGGTGATCCCGGCCTCGGATCGACTTGACCTGCACAAGGCGGCCGATGCGCTCGAGGTGAGCCGGCACGAGCTGCGCTTTGCGAGCGAGGCCGACATGGAGGCCGACTTCCCCGGATACGAGGTGGGGGCGATCCCGCCGCTCGGCCCGGACACGCCCGTTGAGCTGATCGATCCGCGTCTGCTCGACTACGGGCATGTGCTGTGCCCGGCGGGCAACCACGAGCACTCGCTTCTCCTCGATCCCACCGACATCCTCCGCGTCACCGGAGCGCGAACGGTGGACCTCCGGCAGGAGTAGAAACCCGTCCGGCGAGCAAAGTTCGAGCGAGGGCGCCGACGAAGTTCGAGCGAGGGCGCCGAAGCTCGCGCTTCCGCCGTGATCGTGCGCCCCGCGAGCCAGAGACGGCTGCGGGTCACCTGAGGGGCTGCGGCTGGGGCGGGAGAGCCTGGCGGTGCGACAGGACTAGGATTAGTTGCGGTCACGGTCCGACGGCGTGGAGAGCGATGTCCGAGCAGAGCATCATCAAGGCAGTGGGAGTGAAGGAGCTACGGCTCCCTGAGCTTATGCGCGACACGGACGATGACGCGCCCCACGCCGTAACCGAAATCGACCAGATGATGGCCGCAGTGCGCCAGCAGCTGACCGAGTTGACCGTTTCCCTGCGCAGCGACGTGGAAGAACTGCGAAGAATGGCCGGCGACCGGCCGGCGACGGCAGACACGTCTGCGTCGACCGCGTCGTCGGCGGGCACCAGCCCCCGCGTGGACCGCGGGGCGGCCACGTCGCCGCGCCACCACGCGCGCAACGCAGCAGACGCATTCAAGGACATGATCGACTCGCGCTCGGGGGTCGAGGTCGAGCGCAAGTTCCTCGTCAACGAGCAACCGCAGGAGCTCGACCGCTTTTCTTCCGAGCGCATCTCGCAGGGCTACGTCGCGATCGGCGAGGATGGGCTCGAGGTGCGCCTGCGACGGCGCGGCGAGAACACCACGTTGACCGTCAAGAAGGGGCTCGGGCGCACGCGCCGCGAGGAGGAGATCGCGCTCCCACCCGAACAGCTCGAGCGCCTCTGGCCACTGACCGAGGGCCGTCGTGTAGAGAAGGTCCGCCATCTGATCCCCACCGACGACGGCCTCACGATCGAGCTCGACAGCTACCTGGAGGAGCTCGACGGGCTCGCCACGGCCGAGGTGGAGTTCGACTCGGAGGCTCGCGCGGAGGCGTTCGAAGCACCGCAATGGTTTGGGCCGGAGGTGACCGACGATCCGCGCTATCGCAACGCGCGGCTGGCCTGCGACGGTGCGCCTGCGCCGCCCCGCCCCGCACCGGAGCCCTTCCGGCTGGATCGGGGAGAGGCGACGACCGAGGGGATTCGCCGAATCGTCTGCGGGCAGATCGACGCGGCGATCGATGACCTTGGCGTGGGGGCGCTGAAGGACCCCGGCGAGGCGGTCCACTCGTGCCGCAAGCGCTTCAAGCGAGTGCGCGCGACCATGCGGCTGGTGCGCGACGAGCTCGGCGCCGACGACTACCGGCGGGAGAACGCCGCGTTCCGCGACCTCGGCCGACGTCTCTCGGGCCCACGGGACAGCCAGGTGATGGTGCAAACCCTCGATGGTCTCTGCGCGCGCTACGCCTCCGGAGTCCCGTCCGGGGCGTTTGTCGGCTTACGCGCGGCACTGGCAGACGACTATCTAGAGGCCGAGCGGAATCTGCGTGAGAACCCCACCGCCGCAGGGCCCATCATCGCCGAGCTACGCGCCGCCCGCACGCGGGTCGCCGCCTGGCGCTTCCAACACGACAACGTGTCCGGGCTGGCACCCGGCTTCGAGCGCGTATACCGGCGAGGCCGTCGCGCGTTTCTCGCCGCCCGCAAGGACCCCACCGACGAGAACATGCATGAGCTGCGCAAGCGCTCCAAGGACTTGTGGCATTCCGCCCAGATCCTCGGACCCACCGCGCCGAGGACGATGAAGAGGCTCGCCGACCGGGCCCACCGGCTCTCCGACCTGGTCGGCGACGACCACGACCTCGCCGTCCTCTCCCAGCAGGCCGATCAACGGTCCGAACGCCTCATCGACGAGCGCGAAGCGGCCCTGCTGCACGCTCTGATCGCCCGTCGCCGCCGCCAGAGCCAACGCCAAGCCATCGAGCTCGCCCGGCATGTCTTCACGGCGAAGGCCCAAAAGCTCGGGAAGCCCATCAGGCACGCGCGCGCAGTCACGAGCTCCCCCGGGTGAGCCGGCCTCGCCTCACATGGCCAACGACACGGGGGCGAATCGGGTCATCGACGGCGGCCTCGTAAAGACGACCTGACGACGGAGAGATCGCCGAGAGCGGCCGCCGTTGCCCGCGGTCCGATCAAGCTCGCCTCACCGCAGAAGCCGACCTTCTGTGCGGACTTGCACTGAGCCTCTCGCGTGACACCTACGGACGCGCGCGGGCAGAAGGATGCGCGACGCTGATCAGATTCCTGTCGACGATCACGTGGAGGCCAAGATGATCAACGAGCCGAGCATCATCGAGCACAGCGTCGAAAAGGCACACATATGGCTGAAGGAGATCGCCGAGGAGCTGGGAGTGGATGATCGCCAGTACGCCTATCGCGCCCTGCGAGCGGTGCTGCACACCTTGCGCGACCGGCTGACCGTCGACGTGGCCGCCAAGCTCGCTGCTCAGCTGCCGACCCTGATCCGCGGCATCTACTACGAGGACTGGGATCCGAGCCGCACCCCACTCCCCCTCCACAACGTCGAGGCGTTTCTCGATCATGTCCTCGCCGAGGACGGTATGGCCGGAGAGACCGAGGCTTCGGTGGCGGTGACCGCCGTCGCGCGGGTTCTGCGGGCGCATGTCTCTCCCGGCGAGATCGACCACGTCTTGGCGGTGCTGCCGGACGAGTTCCGGGTGCTGATCGAGGCCTAACCTAGCCTAGGCCCGCCTGTTTCGCGTCTTCCAGCGTCCGTGTCCCACGAGGTACGACGAGGACTGGACAGCGCGCGTCGTTCATTACGCGTCGCGAGATGCTCCCGAGAAGGACGCGGTCGAGGGGTCCGTAGCCGCGCGACCCAAGGACCAGCAGGTCCAGATGCGCGCTCTGCTTCACGAGCGCGTTCGCTGTCGGACCGCTCACGATCTTGCTTGCCACGTGGACCTCATCGCGAATCGGGGCTGCCGCTCGCTCGAGGCGATCCTCTACTTCGGCGCGTATCTCCTGGAAGTAGTTGGGTTGAAGGTAGCTCGTGAACGCGCGCGGCAGGGCGCGCGTCTCAAGATGCGCGGCCCAGATGAGGCGTAGCTCGGCCCCGACACGAACGGCTAGCAGGCGGGCGACGTTGAGCGCGTCGTGAGCTGGGGGAGTGTCGTCGAAGCCAACGCCGAGCGTCGAGAAGCGAATCGGCTGAGTGGCCAAGCCCGCCGGCGCCACCGCCACGGCGCAGGGAGCGGCGTCCAGGACCTCCGTGGTCACGGTTCCAAGCAGCACGCGACCGATCGTTCCGCGGTGAGTCGATCCGACGACGATGATCTGCGCCCGCTCGCGTTCGGCCTCGGAATGAAGCGCGCCGGCCGCCGACGGCGAGGCAACCGTGCGAACCTCGACCCCAGCAAGGCCTGACAGAGCGGCTTCCGCCTGAGAGACCTGTAACTGCTGTTCGCTGCTGTCCATCGGCTCGGCCGTTCCGGGAGCCCACAACCACTGCTCCGGCGTGTAGGCGATCACGACGATGAGCCGCGTCTCGAGCGTCTCCGCGAGCGCCCGACCAAGCGCGAGCGTGTCGCGCGCATGCTCGGATCCGTCAGAACCGACGATGATTGGCTGAGGCATCCGGCGACTCCTTTTTTCGAATCGATCTCCTGCAGACTATGGCTAAAGCGAACAGCTGCAGGCCGAAGCCTCTCGCGACGGCTGGTGGGAAGATGCTCAGGTGGCTCGACCAGTCATATGTGTCGTAGGGGCCGGGACCGCGGGGCTTGAGGGACTCCTCGCCGCGCGCGATGAGTTTGGGGCGAACGCCGAGCTGCGTTTGATCGCTCCAGAGCGGGAGTTCCGCTACCGGCCGATGAGCCCTGACTCGCTGTTCAATCCCGCCCGGGAGCGCGGCCTCGCGATCGCTGACCTCGTCGCGCAGGCCGGCGTCACGTGGCTGGCGGACCGCGCAGACCTCGTTGACGAGGCGGAGCGCAACGTGCTGACGCGCGACGGCGACACGGTGGGCTTCGACTTCCTGCTGCTCGCCGCAGGGAACCGGTCCAAGCGGGCGCTCCGCCAAGGCCACGTGTGGGAGCGCGGTGGCGATCCCAGCTTCCTCGACCAGATCCTCCTCGACATCGTCTCAGGCGAGGTTCGAAGCGTCGCCGTGGCTGTTCCCCGCGGCACGCGCTGGCCCATACCCGCGTACGAGCTCGCCCTGATCCTGGCATGGACCGCGACTGGGACCGACGCTCGGGTCGTGCTGATCACCGCCGAGGAGCGACCGTTGGGCGCGCTCGGACGTGAGGCAACGGACGCAGTCACTCGGGAGCTTGCCGCCGCCGGAGTGGAGGCGATCACCGGGGTCGAGGTATTCGACGAGCCGCCGCACGGTCCCGAGCCTCCGAACGGTCCCGAGCCTCGGAACGGTCCCGCGTCCCCGCCCGCTCCCGAGCCGAGGGAGCTCGCGGACGTCATCCTGCTGCCCGAGGAGCCGGCGGATGAGTCCGACGCGCTGATCGGCCGGCCGAGCGATCCGGCCCGTGTGCGCCTGGATGCCGGTTCAACGGCCGAGTTCGACCGGCTGATCTCGCTACCCACCGCCGCCGGCCCGTTCATCGCCGGAGTGGAGACGGATGCCGTTGGCTTCGTCGAGGTCGATGAGGAACTCAAGGTCTGCGGCAGCGAGCGCGTGTGGGCTGCGGGCGGATGCATCGCCGCCGCGCTCGAGCACAGTGCGCTCGCGGCCCGCCAGGCCGATGCCGCGATCGCGGCGATCGCGGCCGCAACCGGGGTGGGCTCGGCGGTGTCCTCTGGCGCGCCCGAGCTCACCGGCGTGCTCCTCACCGGGCAACGCTCCCAATGGCTCGCCGAGAACCCGATCGGGACGCACGAGCCTTCCACCCGCTGTCTGTGGTGGCCACCGGGGCGGGCCGTGGGCCGGATGCTGGCCCAGCGGATCGCCGCGTGGGATCCATCGGTGCACTACGCGCTGCCGATCCACCGCGAAGGGTTGGTCATCCGCATACCGGTTGCGCTCGGCTGCAGCGAGGGGCACTCGCTCGATGCCGGCGCAGAGGTGAGTGCCGACATCCGAGCCGCGCGGCTGCGCGACATCGACAACCGTCAGCTGATGGCCGTCCGGCGACGGGGACGCGCCGCCGCCGCCGAATTGCGCACACTGAGCGACAAGCTCGAGGCGCTGACCGCCCACCAGCAGGAGGTCATCCGCGAGCTGCAGCGGCACGGCTACCTTCGCGATCGCGACAAGGGATCAACCAGCCGTGCGTCGGGCGCGGCCATCTGATCCGCGAGAATCGGGGCGATGGCTGCTGGTTTGGCGTTGGCGTTGGGCTCGGCGCTGGGAACGAACCCCGCAGCTCGAGCGGCCCCCTGACGCGCAGAGCCTAAGGCCGCAACCGAACCGGCAGCGTCTTCAGCTGGTTGGCGAACGGCGACTCGACGTACCTCGGGGTTCCCGCTATCTCCATGTCCGGAAAGCGCGCCAGGGTCTCTTCGATCAGGATCCGCAGCTCAAGGCGCGCGAGCGCCGTGCCCAGGCAGAAGTGCCGGCCACCCGCACCGAACGCCTGGTGCTCCGGGTTGCGCGTGACGTCGAAGCGGTCGGAATCCTCGTAGCGCGTCTCGTCTCGGTTGGAGGACGGGTACCACAGCACCACCTTCTCGCCCTCGCGGATGGCCTGCCCGTGCAGCGCGGCGTCGTGGGTGGCGGTGCGCGCGAAGTGGGCGAAGGCGGGGAACATGCGCAGCGACTCCTCGACGACGCCCGGCACCAGCGACGGGTCCTGAAGCACCTTGCGTCGCTCCTCGGGGTGCTCCATGAGCGCCCGCATGCCGCTGCAGTAGGTCGCCTTGGTGCTGTCGTTGCCGGCCGCCATGAGCAGGAAGAACCCCATGACGATCTCGTGGTCCTCGAGCCGCTCGCCGTCGATCTCCGCGTGCACGAGCACGCTCGTCAGATCATCGGTGGGGGTCTTGCGGCGTTCGGCGATGAGCCGGCCGCAGCGCTCGAAGACCTCCGGCACCTCGCGTTCCATCACGACCTGGGCGCCCTCCGGCGTCGCGTCCGGGTCGCCCGCACCGACGATCGCGTTCATCAGGTTCGCCCACACCTCGTCATCCTCGGGCGGCAGGCCCATGAAGCTCCCGATCACCCGCGCCACAGCCGGCTGCGCGACGTCGGTGACGAGGTCACAGCGTTCCCGGCCCTCGAGCCGGTCGAGCACGTCGGTGGTGATCGCGCGGATCGCGTCCTCGTGCTCGGCGATCCGCTTCGGCGTGAAGCCGCGCTGGAAAAGCGCCTTGATGCGGTCGTGCTTGGGGGGGTCCATCCCGATGAACATGGCCTGCTGCAACTCGAGCGCCAGGATCGCGTTCTTCAACGCCGTGAACCCGCCGACTTCGGAGGAGAAGGTCTGCCAGTCGCGGCTGACCTCGAACACGTCGTCGGCCGTCGTCACCGACCAGAAGCCATCTTCCTCCGGATACTCGCTGATCGCGTCGGTCCAGTGGACCGGGCAGTCTGTGCGCAGTCGCCGGAACAGCTCGTGCGGCGGCCCGTCCAGGAAGTTGACACGGTCAGCGACACGCACGTGGTCGAGCGGCACCTGATCCCGGCTTGTGGTGTTCACGGCGTGTCCTCTCTGTTCGTGGCTTCCCGGCGTCGTTCAGCGAGCCTACTCCACCGGCCAGGGCGCGGGCACTGCTAAGCGTGCCGCCGCCCGGCCTGGCGCGGCATAGTGTGGTGCGCCATTCGCACGGGTCCCGGCATCTGCATGTGACGGGGCGGCGAGATGCCCAGCGCTCGCATCCCGTGCTCGAGACCGGACGGAGCCTCTACTTCGCTCATGCAGGGTGCGATGTCTCGGCGGCAGGCAGCACCAGGACGGAGGGATGCTGGGCGTCGTGAAGCAATTCGACATCAACTGGGCTCAGCGCGGATGCGCTCGCCAGGTCATCGCCGGTTCCCGAGTTGCGCGCGTAGCGGGGGTGGGCGCCGGAGGAGACCTGCAGGCGGATCGCGTGGCCCGCTGCGAAGCGGTGGCCGATCGGCCACAGATCGAAGGCGACGCGCATCGCGCCGTCCGCGTCCAGTTCGAAGCGCTCGGGCGCAACGCGTATCAGCGCGTCGCAGACGTTCCACGACGCGCCCTCGGCGTCCACGTCACACACGCGCGCGAAGAGGTCGAAGTACGGCGAGCTCGCCGACGCCCAGAGCTCGACGCGCACCGGGCCGATCGCCTCCAGGGTGTCGGGCAGCGGTGTAGTGGTGTACGTGAGGACGTCCGGGCGCGACTCGAGCGCGCGGTTGTCCACCACCGGCTCGCGCGCGAGCAGCACGGGTCCACCGAGCGAGGGGGTGGGGTCGGTGGGGTCATAGCGGTAGCGGTCCCCGCTCTCGGGGTCGTCGGCCGGCGTGACGTCCTGCAGGCGGCCACCGGCCGCGAGCCACAGCGGGCGCTCGCCGGTGCCGGGCGGCGGCCAGCTCTGCAGGTCGCGCCAGCCGCCCTCCGTGCGCTCGCCGGTGATGAACACCCGCACACCGGAGGACCGCAGCAGGCGATCGTCCTGAAGCAGATGGGCTCGCAGCCAGCCGAGGCCGTCGCGCAGCCCGGCTCTCATGAGACCGGGCGCCGTGTGCGTCCATGGGCCGATGACGAGCTGCGGCGCGCGCCCGGCGGCCTGCAGCGCGGCGAAATCCTCCAACAGCCAGGGCAGGAAGATGTCGTGCCAGCCGCCGATGAGCTGAACCGGCGCGGTCACCTTTCCGACGCCCGCAGCGAAGTCGCGCGCGACCCAGTAGGCATCCTCACGGCCGGGACTGGCAAGCGCCTCGCGGAACCATGCGACCTCCGCGCCGGTGGCGCGGGCGTCGAGGTCGGCGATCGGCAGCTGCGCAAAGAGGCTAGGCAGACGGCGAAGGTCCCGGACCATCGCCAAAGGGGCGAGCCTGCGCTCCTGAGCGGCGACGAGCACCAGCCACGAGGCGGCGGACTCCAGCGCGAGGCTGCCGCCCGAGTAGGCCTGGCCGTGAAACTGTGAGGCGCTGACCTGGATCGCGAGCGCAGCCAGGTCGTCTCCTGCTTCGGGTGCGACCGCCCACTGCACCAAGCCGAGGTAGCTGGGGCCGATCATGCCGATTCGCTCGGCGTGCCAGGGCTGTGCCCGGATCCAGCGCAGCGTGGCCAGGCCGTCGGCGCGCTCGTCGAACGGGCTGAAGGTCCCCTGCGAGCCGAACGTGCCGCGCACGCTCTGGACGACGACCTGCAGGCCGCGCTCGGCCAGTAGCCTTCCGAACAGCAGGCCGACGGCCTGACGGCGCCCGTAGGGCGAGCGCACCAAGACCGTCGGCTGCGCCTGATCGCGGGTCGAGGCTGCGACGTGGCGGTCTGCCAGCAGCACCGCGCCGTCGTCCATCGTGACGCGCAGGTCGCGCTCGCAGACGACATCGTGGGTCTGAGCCCGCGGCAGGTGCATGCGCCGGGCAATGACCGCGCTGGAGAAGCTCATGGCCGCACTATCGCACGGCCTCCGCAACTCGCCGGCGCCCGGACCACACGCGGGCAGTCCAGCTACGGCGCCAGGCGCTGGATCACCCACTCGGCGTCGTCCCCGCGGTGGTAGCGCAGCCGGTCGTGCAGGCGATCGTGACGCTGCTGCCAGAACTCGAAGCTCTCCGCGGCGAGCCGGTAGCCGCCCCAGCTTGCCGACAACGGCAGCTCGCCCGTGCCATGCTTCTCCTCCAGCTCAGAGATGCGCTGCACGAGCGCTTGGCGGCTGTCGATCGCTCGGCTCTGCGGCGAGGCCAGCGCGCTTAGCTGGCTGCCCCGCGGACGGCTGCGGGCATAGGCGGCCGACTCGCCGGCGCTCGTACGCTCGACCGGTCCCTCGATCCGGACCTGTCGGCCCAGCGGATCCCAGTAGAACAAGAGCGCGCCACGCGGGTTGGCGTTGAGCTCCTGACCCTTGCGGCTCACGTAGTTCGAGTAGAAGACGAAGCCACGCTCGTCGAACGCCTTGGCCAGCACCATGCGCACCGACGGGGCGCCATCCGCCGTCGCCGTCGCGAGGGCCACAGCCTCCGGCAGCCGGATGCCGGCAGCCCCCGCCTCCCTGAACCAGATGGCGAACTGGCGCAGAGGGTCGGGGTCGACGCCCTCCTCGCGCAACGGCTTGCCGTAGTCGTTCATCGAACGACATTCTGCCCGCGCCGCCGACACGTCCCGTGGAACGATGGTCGAGCGCCTGGTTGGTGGGTGCTCGGCGGGTGTCTCGGCCGCCGGGGCGACTTGCCCATGGCCTACGCCGACGCCTCGACCGCGAATATCCGCCACGGCCCAGGGATGCCCTTGAGGTCGTGGTCGCCGCGGTCGGTAAGCGTCTGGCCTGAGCCGACGATGAGGTCGCGGACGGTGCTGCTCACAAGCACCTCTCCGGGCCCGGCGAGGCTGCCGACGCGCGCGCCGATGTGAACCGCGAGCCCTCCGACGTCTCCGTCGTCGAGCAGCTCGCACTCGCCGGTGTGCAGGCCGGCGCGGATCTGCACGCTGAGGTCCTCGACGCCGTCACGAATAGCGGTCGCGCTGCTGATCGCGCGGCTCGGACCATCGAACACGGCGAGCGCTCCGTCGCCGAGCGACTTCACGAACCGGCCGCGGTGGCGCTGCACCTCCTCGCGCACCAGGCTGTCGTGGCGTTGCAGCAGCGACCGCCAGGCGGCGTCGCCGAGCTCTGCGGCACGCTCCGTCGACCCGACGATGTCGGTGAACAGCACGGTCGCGAGCACGCGGTCGCTCACGACGGGTCGCCGCACGCCGGTCAGGAAATGCTGGATCTCATCGGCGAAGTCCTCCGCCTCGCCGAAGAAGGGCCGCCCGTCGCCCGGAACCTCGACGTACCGGGCGTGCGGGATGTGCTCAGCGACGTAGCGGGAGTGACGCGGGTCAAGGTAGGTCTCGTGCTCGGGGCGCATAACGAGCGTCGGACATTGCACGCTGGGAAGCACGTCGCGCACGTCGGTCTCGCCGATCCACGCCAACGACGCCGCGGCGGCAGCAGGGCTCATCGCCAGACGCTGCAAGCGCGCCATCAGACGTCGCAGCCGCTCGTCCTGGCCGCCGACAAGGACGGCCAAAGGGTTTGCCGGCGAGTCCGTGCCCCAGGACTTGACGATGTCCCGAACGATCACTGCTCGCTCCTCGGCAGTCGGCGCCCACTCGTAGCCCGGCCCCGTCACCAGGCGGGGCTGCGGCGAGATCAGCACGAGCGCCCGCACCAGCTCTGGATGGGAGGCCGCAAACATCGCGGTCAAGCCGCAGCCCTCGAGGTACGAGCACAGCACCGGCTGCGCAGCACCGGCCGAGTCGATCACGGCACGGACGTCATCCACCTGCTCCTCCAGTGGCGTCACCCCGGCCACCCCGTCGGACATCCCGCTCCCGCGCCGCTCGAACAGGATCAGGCGAGAGAATGACGAGACCCGCTCGAAGAAGCGCGCAAGGGTGGGCAGCTCCCAGTACATCTCGATGTTCGACACGTATGCTGGAACGAACACGACGTCGGGCGGCCCCACACCGACCACCTGGTAGGCGATCTGAAGATCACCGCTGCGTGCGTAACGGGTCTCCGGCGCCTCCACTGGGCCACACACTACCCGCGGCCGAGAGGCCGGTGCCGGTGAGCTGAAGCGCTCGCTACCTGGCGCGCTTGGCTTTCGGCCGGCTCCCGGGGCTCTGCGCCTTCTGCGATTGGGTGGAGCCCTTCGACTTCGTCTGCCTGGCGGACCGTTGAGGACGGGTCATCACCAGGCAGCCGGCACACAGGAACGGCTCGGGTACCCCGGCCTTGACGACGGGGATCGGCCCGGGACGGATCTGGCCGCAGCGATGGCAAGTCCCGTACTTCGTTCCCGCGGCCATGAGGGTGAGGTTACTCTTGCGTCCGCGCGGTCGCTTTTACGCCGTCACGCGAGGCTTGCCGAAGGCCTCGCTTCTCCCCGCGGCGCCCATCCGCTGCTCGCCGGTTCTCTGGCAGCCTGCAGGCATGGTCGGGGTCGCCGCGATCAGCTGCGCGGAGCCGCTCGAGCTCGCTCAGCCGGCCCGCTCGGCTGCACGGCTGCGCACGTCGGTCTTTTCCTGCAGCGTCATCGGTCCCGGATGGCCAGGACCGGGCCAGGGTGTGAGAAGCAAGAGAAGACGGGTGTCCGTTTTGGCCTTGACCTCGTGGCGCTCCTGTGGCGCGAGGTGAAGGAGGATCCCCGCCTCGGCCTCGACGGCCTGGCCGGTTTCGCTCGTGATGGTCACCCCTCCGTGGATCACCGTGATCCAGGCGCCCTCGTGGACCTGATGGTCTTGGAGCATCTCGCCCGCGGGAAGGTCCAGCGTGATGGCACGTCCCTCCCGCGCTGAGGACAGGATCTCCGGACGATGCGGTCTCCAATCGCGTTGCTTCAGATCCCAGAGGTCCATTGGAAGGGCCAGTGTTGCACCTCGGCGGCTTCCGCGGTCCGGCGCCCATACGAGCACCTCTCGATCGCGCGGCTGCGGCCCGAGATCTACGCCTGCACCCGGGTGAGCTCATGCACCGCCTGTGCGGCTCCGATCATCTCGTGCAAGCGGCCGACCCGTCTCGCCTGCGTAGCGGGCGGTGCTGTCGACGGCCCGATCGGCCATCCCGGCTTGTATCAGCGGGTGTTCGAGGGAGAAGCGGTCAAGGAAGTCACGGCCGGCAGTCGCGACCATGGCCGGACGCTACACGCCGGAGGCCAGGCAGCCCGCCGGAGGCGGCCAAAGCTCCCCACGGTGCAAACAGACGTGCGAACATGCCCCGCACCAGCCCACGCCACAACGGGTGACCCGGGAGGGGCGAATGCCACCGTAGAGAGCCGGGCGGTGGCGGCCAAGTCACTCCACACGACGGCCGCGCAGTTCTTCTGATCGGAGGGTCGCAGGTTCGAATCCTGCCGCGGGCGTTGATGTTTGCCCTCACCGCGTTGGTATATCCGTGCGTCCTCGCGGTGCTCTGCGTCGGCGCCGGGCTGGCCGTCGATCGCTGTAGCGGGGGGTTCCTTCCCGGTCTGCTGCTGCCGGCTGTCGGGGCCGCCGCGCTCATCGCGCTGTCCCAGCTGGCGACGTACGCTTCGCCCGTCGCGCCCGCGACCCCCTACCTAATGGCTGCCCTCGCCGTGGCGGGGTTCGCGATCGGGCGCGACAGGGTCCGGATGTTGCTGCGCCGATCGCACGAGTGCCGGTGGCAGTTGGCTGTGCCCGTGCTCGCCTACGTCGTCGGCCTCGCTCCTGTGCTGTTCGCCGGCCGACCCACGTTCACGTCCTACATCGCCCTGTCGGACTCCGCCGTCCACATGATCGGGGCGGACTTCCTGATCCGCCACGGTCAGGACTACTCGCAGCTCGACCTGCACAACTCCTACGGCCAGTTCATCAACGACTACTACAACACGAGCTACCCTTCCGGCGCCGACACGCTGTTCGGGGGGAGCGCATTCCTGCTCGGACTGCCCCTGATCTGGGCCTTCCAGCCGTTCAACGCGTTCATGCTCGCCACGGCGGCCGGCCCGGCCTGGCTGCTCGTGCGGCGGATGGGGCTCGACGGCGGCTGGGCCGCGTTGGCCGCGCTGTGTGCGACCGTGTCCGCGCTCGTGTACGGCTACGAGCTGGTCGGTTCGGTCAAGGAGATAACCGCGCTGCCGATGATCCTTTCGCTGGGCGTTCTGGTCGTGATCCACGCGCGCTGGCTCCGGGGGCGGCCGTCCGGCGCTCTTCCGTTCGCGCTCGTGGCCGCCGCCGGGGTGTCGGCGCTGGGGATCGGGTTCGGTGCATGGGTGCTCGGGGCGGTGGTCATCCTCGCGGTGCTCGCGGTCGACGACGTTCTGGCGGCGCGCCAGAGCGTGCGTCGCCTGCTGCTGCTGACGGGAGCCGGCGTGCTCATCGTGCTGATATCCGCCCTTCCGACATGGGTTGACCTGTCGGGGTCGCTGAACGTCGCCCAGAACATCGCCTCCACGGCCAACCCGGGCAACCTGCGGGCACCGCTGCGAACCGAGCAGGTGTTCGGCGCATGGCTGTGGGCCAGCTACAAACTCGTGCCCACGGGCCGGGCCCTCGAGCTCAGCTACGTGCTGATCGCCGTCGCGTTGATCGCCGCCCTGCTGGGTGCCCGGCACGTCGTGCGCATCAGGGCGTATGCGCTCGCCGGGTGGCTCGCGTTGATGCTGGCGGTTTGGGCGGGTTTGACCGCGTACGGCACCACCTGGGTCGATGCCAAGGCCCTCATGCTCACCTCGCCCATTGTGGTGCTGACCGCTTGGGGAGGAGTGGCGGCCCTACTGCGAGCCTCGGCGAGCCGGCGGGCGCTTGCCCCGGTGGCGGCGGTTCTCGCGCTGGTGCTCGCCGGCGGCGTGTTCGCCTCCGATGCGATGCAGTACCACAGCTCCAACCTCGCGCCCACCGCTCGCTACGACGAGCTGGCATCGCTGAATGCGCGCTTTTCCGGGATGGGGCCCACGCTGTTCACCGACTTCGACGAATACGCGATGTACGAGCTGCGCGACCTCGACGTCGGCGGACCGGACTTCATCTACCCGCCCCCCGGGTTGACCGGGCTCGCGGCCGGCCACGGCGCCGCAATCCACCTCGATAGGGCGTCGCCTGCCGACCTGCGCGCCTACCCGCTGATCGTCACCCGGCGCGACCCGACGGCCGGTCGCCCGCCCGCCGCCTACGGCCTGGTCTGGCAGGGAACCTATTACGAGGTTTGGCGTCGTCGTGCCGAAGCTCCAGCGGCGATCGTCCATGTCGGGCTGTCGGGCGCGACCCCCGTCAAGTGCTCGCGGGTGCGAGACCTGGCGCTGATCGCCCAGTCCCACGGTGCGCAGCTGCTCGCGGCGAGCCCGCCCGACCTCGTGCGCATCTCTGTCACGAGCGCCCGCCACCCCGTCCACTGGACCGCCGCGAGTGTGGGGTTGGTGATGAAGGGCGCGGGACGCCTTCAGACCGCGTTCGCCGTGCCCCATGGGGGCGCATGGGAGCTGTGGTTGCAGGGGGAGATCATGCGCCCGCTGCGCGTGAGCGTTGACGGGCATCTCGTGGGCTCGGTCGGCGGGCAACTCGGCGGGAACTCGCTCAACCCGGACACCATGGCTCCGCTCGCCTTGCAGCTCGCCGCCGGGCGTCATCGCTTGTCCATCACGCGCGGCCCGGCCGGCCTCGCACCGGGCGACGGCGGATGGGCATTTCTGTATCGCATCTTCCTGACGCCCGCAGGGGCCGGCTCCGGGGAGACCGTCCGCACAGTCCCAGCCGCTCGCTGGCGCTCGTTGTGCGGCCATGCGTTCGACTGGATCGAGGTCGTCGGCAGCTGACGTCCGCCGCGACCGCCGGCGGAGTTGTGCGTGGGTCTCGCCGTCCCGCGCCCGGTGTCCTACGTCGGGAGGTGGACGTAGGCTTGCGCGGTGGGCGATGCGCATGAGTTACCGACGTCCGACCAGATCCTGCTGGGCGACAACCTCGAGCTGTTGCCGAGGTTCGGCGATGAGTCCTTTCAGCTCGTGTACATCGATCCGCCGTTCAACACCGGCAAGGCGCAAACACGCAGGACGCTCGAGGCCGTTGCCGACCAGACCGGCGACCGCACGGGTTTTCAGGGGCGTCGCTATCGGACGAAGCTGCTGGCCGAGTCCTCCTTCCGCGACGTCTTCGAGGACTACCTGGGGTTTCTCGCTCCCCGCCTGGAAGAGGCGCACCGGCTCCTTGCGCGGGAGGGCACGCTGTACTTCCACATCGACTACCGCGAGTCCCACCACTGCAAGCTGCTGCTCGACGAGCTGTTCGGGCGGGAGTGTTTTCTCAACGAGATCGTGTGGGCCTACGACTACGGTGCGCGCTCTAAGAGACGGTGGCCCTCCAAGCACGACACGATCCTCGTGTACGTCAAGGATCCGTCGGCGTACTTCTTCGACTCCGAACACGTCGACCGCGAGCCCTATATGGCACCCGGACTGTTGACGCCGGAGAAGGCGGCGAAGGGCAAGCTGCCGACGGACGTCTGGTGGCACACGATCGTGCCGACGAACGGACACGAGAAGACCGGGTATCCGACCCAGAAGCCCGAGGGCATCGTCCGACGCATGGTCCAGGCCTCCACGCAGCCGGGCGACTGGTGTCTGGATTTCTTCGCGGGGAGTGGCACGCTCGGGGCGGTGGCCGCGAAGCTCGGTCGCCGCTACGTGCTGATCGACTGCAATCCGCAGGCGGTCCGCGTCATGCGCGCGCGCCTGCAGAGCTCCTAGCCCAGCCTCGTGGCCTGCGCGAGCGAGCTCCTCGCTCGGATGCACCGGCTCAACGCACGGGGCGGGCGGTCGCCTCAGTAGAGCTCGTCGAGCTCTTCCCAAGCGGCCAAGGAATCGATCCGGAGATCGCGAAGCTGAGCGGCAACCGTCTGGTCGCCGCTCATGCGTCCGCCGGGCAGGGGCAGCGCGGCGGCCCTTGCGTGTGGCTCGGCGGGCACGCTCACTCCCGCAATATGTCAGCCCGCGGGCGACACGAGCGGCGACATGGCAGCCTTAGGCGGGATGTATCACCTGGAGATGCGCCAATTCCCGCACAACATGTGCCGCTTCAACATGACCAGAGAGGAGCTCCTCGCGGTCGTCGAGCCGTGGGCCAACGACCGGTGGGTGGAACTCGGGGAGCGCAGATGGAGTCCGCACCAGGCAAAAATGACGATCGTCGAGGGGCCTCGGATACCTCCCGAGCAGCTCACGATGGGTCGCGGCTGGCGCCAAGCTCAGCGCAGCGGGGCGGAGGTGACCGAGCCCATGCTGGCGGAGGCCAGAGCGCTGGGGAGCACAGCCACCCGGACTCCCGCGCATGACGCGCTGGCCCCAGCCGGGCTCCTCGCAGACTCGCTCGGCCTTGAGCTCGTCGCGCTGCTCGATGAGCGCCCGGCAGCGCTTTCGCGGGCGTGGACGCTCGCCGGCGCACGCTGCCCCGACCGCGCCGCCAGCGAGTGCCTGGCGTTGGCCGAGCAGGCGGTCAGATCGCTCCTGCGGTCCCGTCTGATCGTCCTCGTGCGCGTCGATCGGAACGCAGCGGGAAGCGGGGGAGACGGCGAGGGCGTGAGAGAGGTGCCCGGGGATGAGCTCGAGGAGATCCTTCGGGCGGTCGAGAGCTGGGTCGGAGAAGAGGAGACGGCTCCCGTGAGGATGCGCCGGGTGTGACCCCGGTCCGCGACGGCGCGACTGGGCCAGCCTGAGGGAACGAGCAGCTAAACTCACGCTTCTTCCCCGTGGTGGGCGTAGCTCAGTTGGTAGAGCTCCTGGTTGTGGTCCAGGCGGTCGGGGGTTCGAGTCCCCTCGCTCACCCTCAAGAAAGCCCTGCTAACGCGGGGCTTTGTCATGCGGGAGGCAACTCGCGGATTGCGCCAGGGCACGTCGGTGGCACGTCAACCCTCGCGCGAAATGATCGGCGTACCCTCCGCACCGTGAAACGGCGGCCCGATGATCTAAAGGCGATGCGCTGGTGCGGACTGCCGTACCGGTCGCCTGGCGGCTGGAGGCGTGATGCAACCTCAAGACAACCCGGCTGAGCGGCTTTGCGAGGGCAAGACGACGAGAGGTGGGATGTGTCGTAACCCGGCGCGCGACGTGGACTGGACCGCCGCGCGCATCCGCGTGCGCCAGAACTACGTGCTCGGCGAGTTCGGCACGCCCAAGAGCAGGCGCTCGACGCGCACTGAGGCCGGAGACTCGCCCGCCAGGAGAGGGGCGAGGTCAGCGGGCGCAAGCTAACAGCGTGAGCGTCTGCGATCACGACGGCAAAGCAACGGGCGTGCTCAGGCTCAGGCCGCTCAGGGCCGAGGTCGTCTGCGACCAGTGTGAGGCGACCGTGCAGATCAATCCGGCGAGCGCGGTCGTGAGATTCTGCGACGCGGTAGAGATGGATCAGATATTCCGCCGCGCGAAGGCGAAGGCGAAGGCGAAGGTGCCGAGCCGAGTGTCGAGGGCAGTGGGCGCTTGCTCAACCCCTAGCGGCGGCATCACCGCTGGCGACGCAGTGGTCAGCACGGCTCATCACATGCTCGCGCGGGATACTTCGCCGCACGATGCCTGAGGACCCCACGACCCCCGACCTGGTGGAGCGTTGGCGGGAGACGAATGAGGCTTTCGTGTGCCGCGACTTTGACGGGATGATGAGCTTCTTCGCGCCCGATGCCGTCTGGGACCTCTCGTCTGCGGGGATCGGCAGGTTCGAGGGTACGGCGGCGATCCGTAGCTTCCACGAAGACTGGATCGGTTCCTATGAGGAGTATGAGAACGAGCTTGAGGTCCAGGACCTCGGCAACGACGTGTCGTTTGTGGTGCTTTCGCTGGACGCTCGCCCAGCTGACAGCGCGGGCCGGGTACAGGAACGATGGGGCTTCACGGTCGCCTGGGCGGCAGGGATGATCGTGCGGGTGATCGGCAGCACCGACATCGACGAGGCCCGTGCTGCCGCCGAACGCCTCGCAGAGGAACGAGGGCATGTCTGAGCAGTCCGCGATATCCGACCCGGTCGAGCTGACGCACACCTTTTACGAGGCGATGGACCGCGACTGGGACTTCGATGCGCTCGCGGGCTTCTTCGCGCCCGACGCGGTGTGGGACCTGTCCGAGTCGCATCTTGGGATCTACGAGGGCATAGCGGCGATCGGTGACTTCCTCGTTGGCTACTGGGCGACCTGGGAGGACCACCATCACGAGATCGAGGAGATTCTTGATTTCGGCCACGGAGTGCTGTCTGTGGCCATCCGGGAAGACGGTTGCCCGAGAGGCAGCAATGCCCGTGTACAAGCCAGGCATCTACAGGTGTTCGAGTGGGTACAGGGCGAGATCGTGCGGATAACGGGATACCCCGACATCGACGAGGCCCGGGCCGCCGCCGAACGCCTCGCCGAGGAACGGGGGTAGGCGATGTCGGAGAACCTGGACCTCGTGCGCTCGATCTACGCGGCTTGGGAGCGCGGCGACTACTACAGATCGGTCGAGTGGGCGCACCCCGAGATCGAGTTCGTCGTTATGGACGGCCTGAACCCCGGGACCCTGTGGGGCGTCGATGCGTTGGAGGGCAACTGGCGCGAATTCCAAGGGGCGTGGGAGGACTACGGCATGAAGGCGGAGGACTATCGCCAGCTCGACGATGAGCGCATCCTCGTGATGGTCCGCTTGAGCGGGCGTGGCAAGGCGAGCGGACTGGAGGTCGCGCAGACGGGGAGCAGGGCAGCGACCATCTTCACTGTTCGCGAGGGCAAGGTTCGCAAGCTCGTCGTCTACTGGGACGGCGACCGTGCCCTCGCGGACCTCGGTCTGTCGGAGTAGGCCATGTCGACGAACCTGGACCTCGTGCGCTCGATCTACGCGGCCTGGGAGCGCGGTGACTTCGGGTGCACAGCCGGGTTGCATCCCGATATCGCGTGGGCATACGTCGGCGGACCTGAACCCGGCGGGGGGACCGGGATGGCCGGGATGGCAGCGCCCATGCGCGACTGGCTACATGCTTGGAATGAGTGGCGCATCGAAGCGACCGACTACCGCGAACTCGATGGTGAGCGCATCCTCGTGTTCTGTCGGGGAGTCGGGCGTGGCAAGACAAGCGGGCTGGACCTCGGGCAACTGGCGACGGAAGGGGCGAACCTCTTCGAGGTCCACGACGGCAAGGTCACAAGGCTCGTCATCTACTGGCACCGCGACCTCGCGCTCGCCGACCTCGGCCTCAAGGGGTAGGCGATGTCGCAGGAGAGCTCATGACGCCGTGGGCGTCACCCTCGACGGATGAAATGGATGCGATTTGGCCGTTGACCCGCAGGAGATGAGCGCGTATTTCTAAGCAGAACGTGGAGCTGGTGCAGTCGGCCTTCGATGCATACTTTCGCGGGGACGAGCCAGCATTGCTGGAGCTGGTTGCGGCGGACGTCGTGATCACGCAATTTCCCGAGCAGGTTGACGTGCGCGACTATCACGGGCACGAAGGGTTTCGGCAGGTCATGACCGAGTGGATTGGGATCTGGGACGACTGGTCGATCGAGATCTTGGGTGCGAGAGAACTTGGTGACCTGGTGCTGGCCACCGCGCGTCAGCGAGGCCGAGGAGTAACAAGCGGCGCACCGATCGACGCTGAGGCCACATTTGTGTTCACCGTGCGCGACGACTTGATAGCTCGGTGGCAGATGTTCTCGTCTGAGGAGCAGGCCCTCGAAGCCGTGGGGCTGGCGGAGTAGGCGGCGGGTCAGGTGCCGGTGTCCGGTGTGAGGCCGAGGTCGGCGAGCGCATGGTCGCGGTCGAAGTATTGAACGACCCTCGTGATCTTGCCGTCGCCGACTTCAAACAGGGTTGCCCCGTTCGTTTGCAGCTTCGCCATATCGACTCCGCTGGCTTTGCCGCGGCCGCTGAAATGGAAGCTCACGAGGACGCGCTCACCGTCCAGTTCGAGGCAGTCGTCCGCCACGACCCGCCAGTCCTCCCAGGCACCCAAGAAATCGCGAAAGCCCTCAGCCATCCCTCCGATGCCCTTCCACGCGCCGGGCGAGGGACCATCGGCGTACTCGTACTCCATCTCCGGGTCCGCCCACTCCGCCGAACCGAAGTCGCCGCGCGCCCACGCCGCATAGATCGAGCGCACGAGGTCCAGGTTCGCCGAGGACATCGAGCAAGTATCCCGGCTGGGTCACCGCCAAGGACGGTCGGACCCTCCGAGTAGGCGGCGGGGCTACGAGCAGGGGAGCAACTCATGCGGGAGGCAACTCGCGGATTGCGCCAGGGCACGTCGGTGGCACGTCAACCCTCGCGCGAAATGATCGGCGTACCCTGGGATGATCGTGCGGGTGATCGGCAGCACCGACATCGACGAGGCCCGTGCTGCCGCCGAACGCCTCGCAGAGGAACGAGGGTAGGCGATGTCGGAGAACCTGGACCTTGTGCGCTCGCTGCATCGCGATCATTGGGAACGTGGCGATTTCTTCGCGCACGCTGAGTGGGCGCACCCCGAGATCGAGTGCGTGATGGTTGACGGGCCGACGCCAGGCCGGGGGACCGGGCTCGCGGGGATGGCACGGGTGTGGCGCGATGTCATAAGCGCATACAACGAGTTCTCCGTCGAAGCGCACGAGTACCGGGAGCTTGATGAGGGACGGGTCCTCGTACTCGTTCGGTTCAGCGGGCGGGGCAGAGTGAGCGGCTTGGAGATTGGCAACATGTCGACAAGGAACGCAGCCGTGTTCGACATCGAAGGCGGCTCGGTGCGCCGCCTGGCGCTGTATTGGGACCGCGAGCGCGCGTTCGCCGACCTCGGCCTGGCGGAGTAGGCGATGTCGCAGGAGAACGTGGACCTGGCGCGCAAGGGGATCGAAGCGTGGAACCAGCGCGATGCTGACCTGTGGCTGACCTATGCCTCACCTGAGATCGAGTGGATTCCTGCAGGTCCGGCAGCGGTGGAGCAGGCCGTCTACTGCGGCTATGACGATGCTGCGCGCGGATTGGCGGCGGTGTGGGGCACCTGGGAGGTCTTCGAGTTCGTGGAACGCGAGATGCGTGATCTGGGAGATTCGGTCCTCTGGCTGGGTCACGTCAAGATGCGCGGCGGTAGCAGCCACGTCGAACTAGACCAGGAGTTCGCGCTCAACAGCTTGGTGAGAGACGGCAGGCTCATTCGCGTCAAGGCGTTTCTCTCCTGGCAAGACGCCCTCGAAGAGGCTGGCCGAGCAGGCGATGGCTGAGGAGTCCACGACCCCCGACCTGGTCGAGCTTGCGCGCGAAGCGTTTGAGGCTGCGGATCGTCGCGACTTTGATGTGTTTATGAGCATCTACGCGCCCGACGCAGTCTTGGAGTCGATGGGGATGGGTACCAGCTTCGAGGGAGTGGCGGCGATCCGTGGCTTCTTTGAGGACTTCACAAGCGCTTATGAGGAGTACGGGGTCGAGCCAGAGGAGATTCTCGACCTGGGCAACGGCGTCGTGTTTGGCGTGATCGTCCAGCAAGGCCGCCTCGTTGGGAGTAGCGCTCACGTCCAGATGCGCTTCGCAAGTGTCGCCGTGTTCGCGGACGGCGTGCTCGTGCGGCACACGTTGTACACCGACATCGACGCGGCTCGTGCTGCCGCCGAACGCCTCGCGCAGGAACAGGGGTAGGCGGTGTCTCAGGAAAACGTCGAGATCATGCGGCGCTACTACGAGGCGTGGTTTCGGAGAGTCCCGTCCGAGATGAACACGCTCGACCCCGACATCGAGCTACACCCCGACCCCCAAAACGAGTGGGTCGGCCTCAACGCCGTCTACCGGGGTCCCGAGGGCGTCCGTGACTACATCCGCACCGTTGAAGAGGCCGTCGAGGACTATCACCCCGAGGTCGAGAGGCTCATCGATGCAGGGGACAAGGTGGTCACGCTGGCGGTCGAGAGCGGGCGTGGCAGAGGCAGCGGAGCCGAAGTGCAGTCGAAGCGAACGGCACACGTCTGGACCCTCCGAGATGGCAAAGCGATCCGGCTCGACCTCTACAACGACCGCGCCGACGCCTTCAAGGCAGTTGGGCTAGAGGGGTAGGCGATGTCTCAGGAGAACGTGGAGATCGTCAAGGGGTTTCTCCCGGCCCCGGACGTGAACATCGTTCCGCTCGTCCGCGACGACGAGATGTGGCCGGCGTTAGTTGACGCGCGGTCCCCGTTCGCCCACGCGGACTACGAGAGCGTACTCAAAGGCTTGCCCGACGGCGATAAGACCTATGTCGGTGTTGACGGAGAGAGGGCTTTGTGGCTGGGTTGGCTGGCTCCGTGGGCGTCGTACCGAGTGGGGGCCGAGGAGTACATCGATCTGGGAGAGCGGGTTCTTGTGCGCTCCTACGCTTTCGGACGCTCAGAGGCCAGCACAGCTGAGGTCAAGCTCACCCACGGCGATATCTGGACAATCCGCAATGGAAAGCTCGGGCGCGTCGAGTACTACACCAGCCGCGCCGAAGCCCTCAAAGCCGCAGGGCTGGAGGAGTAGGCGATGTCGCAGGAGAACGTGGAGATCGTGCAGCGGGCGATGGCGGCGTACATGGGCAACGACGAGGCAACGGTCCGCAAGCTTGTCGCCCCTGACATCGTCATCTCTACGAGGCCCGACCAGCCGGACGTGCGCGAGCACCACGGCTACGACGGCATGTTGCGAGCGTCGGCGGAATGGCTTGAGGCATGGGACGAGCAGACCTTCGAGGCTGCGCGGGTCTGGGACGCAGAGGACTTTGTGTTCGTCGGCACTCGGGAGTCGGGGCGGGGCAAGATCAGCGGCGTCCCGATGGATTACGAGTCCACATTCGTGTACACGCTCAGCCAGGACAGGATTGTCCACATCCAAATCTTTGGCTCTGAGCGCGAGGCCGTCGAAGCCGTGGGGCTGGCGGAGTAGCGGTCAGGTGCCGGCTTCCGGTGTGAGGCCGAGGTCGGCGAGGGCCCGGTCGCGGTCCCAGTAGATGACGAGCCTCGTCACCTTGCCCGATCGGAGCGTGAACAGACTCGCCGCGCTGTGCTCCATCTCCAGGCCACTTGTTTTTCCGCGCCCGCTTATGTGGAGCGGCACATAGACATGCTCGCCGTCGATTTCGCGGTATTCCTCGGGCTCGGTACGGTAGCCCTCCCAGGCACCAAGAAAGTCGCGCATGGCCTTTGCCATCGCGCCCTGCCCCTTGTAGCTGCCCGGCTCGGGTCCGTCCGTGAACACGAACTCAATTTCGGAGCTTGCCCAGTCCGTCGAGTTGAAGTCGCCGCGTTCGTGCGCCGCGTAGATCGAGCGCACGAGCTCCAGGTTCGCCGAGGGCATCGACGGAGTATCGCGGCTGGGTGTTTTGGCGACTCGGGCGGCTCGGTCAGTCCGGCGGGCGCACCGCCTTCCGTCGAATGGTCGCGGTGCGATCACGGTCGGTCCGACCACAGCGGTGCCGACCACGCTAGCGGCCGCTACTGAACGAGGCATCGAGCCTCGCGGCACGTCAGGAGGCACGTCACTGAGCGAATCTCAGAGAACCTGAGAGCACCTGGAGCAGCGAGCATCGGCGTGCTTGCCCTGTGTGACGCTCATATCGTGGTTGTGGTCCAGGCGGTCGTGGGTTCGAGCCCCATCGCTCACCCTCAAGAAAGCCCTGCTAACGCTGGGCTCTTGTCATGTCCGGCCCAACTCGCGGATTGCGCCAGGGCACGTCGATGGCACGCCAACGCTCGCGGGCGAAATGACCGGCGTTGGCCTCCGCAGTGGAATGGTGGCATCGACCACCGACGCTACGCGATACTTCCCAAACTGATGAGCGAGGTCGCCGACCACTTCCGCAGGCGGGTTCATGCCAGCCTGGGCGATGAGCAGCAGGAGCGTCTGGTCGCGACTGCCGGTACTGGTCCCACCAGAGAGCTCCCCCGAGCACCGCTCCCGAGCGACCGAGCCGTGCGCGTGTGGGCAACTCGCGCCGCTGCGCCGCTCGTCGTCGCGAGCGGCCTCGGAGGCAAGAGAGGAGCCACACAATGCCGCACGAATCGCCGTTTCACACGGACAGCCTCGAGTACCCGCCCACCCACCGGAATGTGTATCACGACAACTCCCTGTGCGACCACGGCAAAGCGATCAAACAAGAGCATCGCGTCTCCGGCCCTGGTGGTCGGCCCCGGTGTGACCGCTGCAACACCCTGGCCAATCAGGAACGCCAATGGCCGGTCCTTAGAGTTGTCTCGGCGCCTTTTCGGATCGTCGGCAAACTCATAGGCAAACTCGTGCGCTCTACCGATTGAATAACCGGGTAGGCGATGTCGCAGGAGAGGCCATGACGACCAACTGGTGGTCACCCGCAACGGATGAAATGGGCGAGGTGACGGCGTATTTCTGAGCAGAACGTGGAGATGCCCGCCCGCGGTAGGGTCCCCGCGTGAACCCTGGGGTTCCGATGCGCTGCTATGTGGTTTTCGGTGTGGTGCTTGTCGCGGCTCTGCTGCCTGGCTGCGGCGGCTCCGCAAAGTCCTCTACGACATCAAGCGGCCAAGCGGCATCGAGCGGCGTGCCCCAGTCCGACGTCGTGTACCCCGAAAAGCTGAAAGTTGACTTTGACGCAATCTGCAAAGCGATGGGACACTCGGGGCCGATCTGTTCGCGAATCCTGATGGTCACGGAAATCGCAGAGCCAGCGAAATCGTTCCTCGCCTACGTTGGTGTGGCGGCCGTGAAGGCGAAGACGGACGGCCGCTTCTCTGGCACGCAGGCAGAACAAACGGCGGCTAGCGTCAAGTACGCGACCCGCGAGATCGTTGAAGCGACCGTGAACGCAACGCTGAAAGACGGTGCGGCCAACGAACAATCGTCGACCCTGCCTACTACAGACCAAACCGCGCCGTGAATCGGGTCGGGGCCGTCGAGCCGGGAACTCTCGAGCGGGACGACCCCCCAAAAGCCAGCATGCCCGCACAGAGCGCGTGATTGAACGTCAATGTGGCCGCGCGTGAGGAGCGCACCCTCGCTTGTGATCCTGGTCTCTTCATGGACCACCCGGTAGCTCTCAAAGCCCTCTTCGGCGGCGGCGACGATCTCGCGTGGTCCATCGTGGCCGCGAAAGGCGTTGGTTCCGAAGGCAGCGGCCATGGGGCCTCTATGCCGCCTGCTTCGGTGGCCGCATAGACGCGACGGATGATCTCGACGTTCTCGCTGGATGCCATCGACCGAGTATCCGTGATGTATCACGTCGAAACATTCCGAGCGGCGGGCCTGGGCGACGGGTCAAGGCTGGCCTCGCGGCGACAGTCCGCTGCGCGCGGGATACTTGAGGTCATCTACTGGAAGGGGGCTTGCCGTGGTGGCAGACAGGAAGGTCTCGGCGGTGCTCTGTTCGGCCGATCTGGCGAGGAGCCAGGAGTTCTACGAACAGATGGTCGGCTTGAAGCTCTCGCCGGAGACGATCAAGAATCACCTGCTCTTCGACTGCGGGGATGGCACAACGCTGCTGGTCTACGGAAGGCCCACGCCAAACCAGGCCGATCACACGCAGGTTCGCTTCTGGTCAAGCGATGTGGAGGCAGATGTTCGGGAGCTGGCCGCGAGGGGCGTGGTGTTCGAGGACTACGACTTCCCGGCCCTGAAAACGGTCGATCATGTTGCGACAACTCCCGGCATCGGGAAGTCAGCTTGGTTCAGGGATCCCGACGGCAACACGCTCGCCCTGTTTCAGCCGGAGTAGTCGCCGAGGGATCTGCAGCTCGACTCCGTCGGCGCGCTGGTCGAGAACAGTGCGTACTCCAGCGGGCGCGGGCACTCGCTGCCGAGCGTGAGCACTTGCGAGAGGCAACGCGGGTGCCGACGCGCGACGCGCTGCTGGAACTCATCGGAGGTGCAACCTCCGGCTCTTGACTCGGGGTGATGCCCGAGGAGTCCACGACCTCCGTGAGCCGGCCGGTTGCCGGGCAATGGCCCGTCGGCGATCGCGTACTCGATCTCGGGGTCGCCGCGGCTCGCCAGCTAGCGCTCGCCTTCCCAGTAGGCGACGTTTCCATCGGCACGCCGGAGCATCACCTCGTCGTCGGGATTACCCGGCCAGACTCCGATCTTGTCGCTGTCGGGGTAGACGGCGACGGCCGGCTCACGCGCACTCGAGAACATCACGATCCTCGCTACCGCCTCGCCGCGGTTGGTCGCCTTGTGTGCGCCGGCAGGGCCCGGAGGGAAGCGCACCATTTCACCGTGAGCGAGCTCCTCCTCGTCCTCGGGCGTGCGAACGACGACGGTGCCACCGAGTACGAGGAGCCACTCCTCCTCGTACTCGTAGTGGTACGGGCATACGCTCTCGCCTGCCGGAAGCTCGTAGACCTTGACCGCAAGCGCCTCGCCCCCCACGGCCTGGCTGACGTTCGCTAGACCCGAGCTGTAGCCCTTGGGATCGCTTGCGTCATAGTCGCAATCCACGCTGAGGACGTTCGCTCGACGCATCGGCCGATCTTTGCAGATCAAACGCTTGCGGCAGCCCTCAACGAACGCGAGGTCAGGCCAACCTTGCGAGCTACCGGGACGCGCTGATCGAGACCGCGACACCCACGTTGATCTGAAACTGCAAGTGAAGGACCGTGCTCCCCTCGGTGATCGTGGGCGGGTTGCCCGTCGTGCTGACGTTCTCCTCGACCCACTCTGCTGCTCGCCGGGAGGACTCGTCCGTACCATCCTTGTCCTGACAGACGGTCACGGTCATGCCTCAACCTACCCGGCTTGCGCCCAGCAGGTGGCCCGATGACCTCGCGTCCCGGCACCCTCCCGTAGGGGGCGCGCGACGCTCGCCTCCCCGCCGACGGCCTCAGGAGCACCCCGGCCCCGAACGACCCGGGCGGAGTGCGCAATCAAGCCGCGCGCTATATGATGGCCGCACTTGCGAGGCAAGACGGTCATATGCGACGATCAACAAGGACGCGAGGAGGAGAAGTAATCGCGGTCGCAGCGGTGACCACCGCCTGCGGAGGGTTGTGACGCCCTCGCTGCCCTTGGTGGGGCAGGACTTCGCGGGCTACCGACTGCGAGCAGTCCTTGGCCGCGGTGGGATGAGCGTCGTTTACGAGGCTGAGAACGTGCGCCTTGGCAACACGGTTGCGCTCAAGGTGCTCGCACCTGAGCTCTCGACGGACGACGTTTTCCGCGCGCGGTTCCTCAAGGAGTCACGCCTCGCCGCCTCGCTGAACCACCCGAACGTGATCCCGATCTACGACACGGGTCCGTGCGAGGAACTGCTGTACATCGCGATGCGCTACGTCGCCGGCTCCGACCTGCGCACCGTGCTCAACACCCAGGAGCGCGTCTCGCCGGGTCAGGCGCTGCTGCTGATCGGGCAGGTGGGCCGGGCGCTCGACGCCGCGCACCGCCTCGGACTCGTTCACCGCGACGTCAAGCCCGCCAACATCCTCATAGAACGCGGAGGCGACGGCGATCCCGACCACGTCTACATCGCCGACTTCGGCATCACCAAGCACACCCTGTCGCGCAGCGGGCTCACGGCGACCGGCCAGTTGGTGGGGACCATCGATTACATTGCCCCGGAGCAGATCCAGGGCAAGCCCGTGGACGGCCGGGCGGACATCTATTCGTTGGGCTGTGTGCTCTACGAGTGTCTCACCGGCCGGGTTCCATTCGTGAAGGACATGGATGCCGCGGTCATCTGGGCTCACGTCGAGGAGCCGCCGACGCCGCCGAGCGCCATCCGGGCTGAGCTTCCGCGCGGCATCGACGAGGTGATCATGCGCGCACTGGCCAAGGATCCCAACGACCGCTATTCGACCTGCCGCGAGTTCGTCGCCGCGGCGCGCGCGGCCCTGGAGGCGGTCCCGCAGACCTCAGGCTCGCCGGCGTCAGACGTGGACATCGCCGCTGGTCCACCGACCGTCTTGTCGGGCCGACCCACCCAGGAACCGACGCCGGCCCGCCCCCCGGCCGCTGATACGACCTCGTCCACGGCGGGGGACGGCGGGTCGCATGGGGTCCCACCGACCCCACTCGAGGACGACCGTGGGCGGTCGTCCGGGGTCACCGGGCCAGACCGCGAACCTGTGGTCGCACACGGTGCCGACTCGCCTCCGCCCGCCAGACCCCAGCCTGGTGGCCCCCCGGGGGGATCCGACAGTCCCGGCAACGGAGCAAAAGGGGGCAGGCGCCGGTGGTACCCAGCTCTGCTCGTGGCGCTGGTCGGCGGGGCGATCGCGGTCGTGCTCGTGACCTCATCCTCCAGCAAGCGGACCGCCAAGCCCGCGGGCCAGCTCGCGTCGTCGGCGCTCGCGCAGGTGCCGACGAACCATGTCACGGGCTCCGGCAAAGCGACCGTACAGCTCAACGGGAACGTGGCGACGGTCACCGTGACCACACAGGGGCTGGACTACGGCGATGAAGTGGTGCATGCGATGCACATCCACGCGGGCGGAAAAGGTCAGTGCCCCCCGGCGTCGGCGGCGCGCCCGCACAACGGTCATGTGACGATCAGCACCACCGACGGGCTCCTCTACTACGGCGACGCGGTCCAAGCCCTGACAACGCGCGGCGATACCAGCTCGTCCAGCATCCTGGCGCTTAGGCGTTTCCCGACCGGGGGCGCGATCAACTACAAACGCGTGATCACTTTCCCCCCATCTGTCGCCGCCTCCGTCCGCGAGAACAATGCCGTCGTCGTCGTGCACGGGATTGACTACGACAACAGCGGAGGCTACACGGGCGTGCTGGAACGAAGCGAACTCAACAAGAGGCTGCCTGCAACGGAGACCGCTCCGGCGCTCTGCGGTGCGCTCGTCAGTGTGCCCCAGGCCGCCGCGGTGAGCTCGCGCTCGCGCCGGCATGCGCTCGTCTTCACCGCAACCCTGAAGGTAAACACAGCGCTGAGCGAGACGCCTGGTGAACTGCTCCTTTGCCACGCCCCCGAAGCAACCCCGGTGGCGGGGGAGACCCGGCGGCGGACGAGCGCGAACGCGACGGCTTAGGCGAAGGCGCCAAGCCCAATTTGATCCCCATCGCACTTCGGGACCGGTTTCTGGCTCGAGGCATGACGCCCATCCAACCTTCCGAGGACGGCGATCCGCTGCCCGATACTCGCTCTCGGCCTCAGAGCTCATGAGCGACCAGTTCTCCGACGACCCTCTCAATCAAACCCGCATCGGCGATTACGCCATCGACCGTCTACTGGGCGAGGGTGGCATGGGGCAGGTCTACGAGGCGACAGCTCGCGATGGCACTCGAGTGGCGCTCAAGCTCGTGAAGAGCGACCTGGCACGCGACGAGACGCTCAGGCGCCGTTTCCAGCGCGAGGCGCGGATCGCCCAGACTGTCAGGCATCCGAATGTAGTGCCCGTGATCGCCACCGGGGAGCACGAGGGCCGTCCCTACATGGCGCAGCGATTCATCGACGGCATCGCCCTTGATGAAAGGCTGGAGCGGGACGGCCCACTCGACACGGCAAGCGCGGTCCGCATCGGTGCGGATGTCGCCGCCGGGCTGGAGGCGTTGTGGGCCGCCGGAATGGTTCACCGCGACGTCAAGCCCGCCAACATCCTGCTCGACGAGCGCGGCCAAGCGTACATAACCGACTTCGGCCTTTCCAAGGACACCCAGGGAAGCCTGCTGACGCGCCCCGGTCAAGCACTTGGATCCATGGATTACATGGCCCCCGAGCAGATCCGCGGCGACTCCGTCACCGCGGCTACCGACATCTACGCCCTTGGTTGCGTCATGTACGAGTGCCTGTGCGGCCGACCGCCGTTCGCCGGGGTTCAGGGCATGCGGGTCCTCTGGGCGCATCTGCAGGACGAGCCGCCCGACCCGCGCCGCCTTCGCAGCGACATGTCGGCGCAATTTGGACGCACACTGATGCTCGCGCTGCAGAAGGATCCCGACAGGCGGCCTGCGAGCGCCGGTGAGTACGTGCGCATGCTCGCCGCAGCAGCGGGCACCTGACCCTCGAGCCAAGTGCGCGCCGGATGACAGGGCCCGGCCGCGACGGGTAGGCTCTAGTGCGAGCGGACCGCGTAGAGGGCGTGCTCGCCCAGGACCCCCTTGAAGTGGTACTCGCCGCGGGGCTCGAAGCGGAAGCTCGGATCCTGCTCGGTGTACTGCTTCAACGTCGAGGAGACCAGGATCTCTTCGCCCTTCGCCTGGGCTGCGATACGGCTTGCGAGCACAACGTTGCGGCCGAGCGGCTGGTCAGGGCTGGCGATCACGAATCCTGAGTGCAGGCCTATGCGCAGGGCCACCGCGCGATCGTTGTCGGCGGCGGACGCTGCGAACGTGCGTTGCAGCTCGACGGCGGCGTGGAGGCCCGCGTGGGCGCTGCTGAAGGAGGCAAAGAAGCCGTCGCGCTCAAACTTGACCAGCTCCCCGTCGTGATGTGCGATCACATGCTCGACGAGCACGTGGTGGTCGCGCAGCAGCTGCTCCCAGCTCTCGGGACCAAGACGGTCCGCCGTGATGCTCGCGTCAGCGATGTCGCTGAGCATCAGCGTGATGGCTCCGTCGGGCGAACTGACGCGACCGAGATCCGGTATCACTGGCTCGAGCGCCGAGGCGATGACGTCGATCGAGGTGGGCTGAATCTGAGGTTCCACGTCGAGTCGGTAGATCACCGCGTGCTGTGGATCATACCTTGACAGGATCGATGCGCGCCAGCACAATCGCGGGGTAATGAAGGGGGACTCTGAGGAAGCGCTTGACGGGCGCTCCGAGCCGGAAGTCCCGATCAGCCCTTTTCCGCCAATCGGCGACTACGCGTTTCTGTCCGACTGCGAGACGACGGCGCTGATCGCGCCCAGTGGCAACGTCGAGTGGCTGTGCCTGCCGCGCATGGATTCCCCCAGCGTGTTTGGCTCGATTCTCGACCGTGACGCGGGCGGTTTTCGCATCGGTCCCGCCGACGTACGAGTTCCAGCGGCGAGGCGTTACATCCCCGGGACAATGGTGCTGGAGACGAGCTGGGAGACACGGATGGGCTGGGTGATCGTGCGCGACGCTCTCACCATCGGGCCCTGGCGCCATGAGAAAGAACGGTCACGCAGCCACCGGCGCTCGCCGACCGACCACGATGCCGACCACATGATGCTTCGCTTGATCAAGTGCGTGCAGGGCTCGGCGGAGATCAAGCTCGATTGCGAGCCGGCCTTCGACTACGGTGGGCTGGCCGCCGACTGGTCTTACACCGGCTCCGGCTACAACGAGGCCGTGGCACGCTCGGAGGGCATGGACCTCGAGTTGCGGCTCCTGACCGATCTGCGCCTCGGCTTCGAGGGCCCACGGGCACGGGCGCGGACGACGCTGCACGAGGGCGAGGTCTCGTTCGTCGCGCTCGGCTGGTCGAAGAATTCGATGCCTTCAACCTATGAGGAGGCTCAGGGCCGGATGGCGGCCACGCGTCGCTTCTGGCAAGAGTGGCTCAAGCACGGCACGTTCCCGGATCACCCGTGGCGCTCCTTCCTGCAGCGCAGCGCTCTGACGCTCAAGGGCCTCACCTACGGGCCATCCGGAGCCATGGTTGCCGCCCCGACGACGTCGTTGCCCGAGACGCCGGGTGGAGACCGAAACTGGGACTATCGCTACAGCTGGATTCGCGACTCGACATTCATGCTGTGGGCGCTGTACACGCTCGGCTTCGACGAGGAGGCGAACGACTTCTTCTACTTCGTCGCAGACATCGCGGAGGCCGAGGAGGGGCAGCTGCAGATCATGTACGGGATCGGAGGGGAGAGCAAGCTCGAAGAGCAGGAGCTCGAGCATCTGTCCGGGTACGAGCGCTCGCGTCCGGTGCGCATCGGCAACGGCGCCTACGACCAGGACCAGCACGACGTATGGGGGGCGGTGCTCGATTCGATCTACCTGCACACCAGATCCCGCGATCAACTGTCCGACCGCCTGTGGCCGATCATCAAGCGCCAGGTCGAGGCCGCACTTGCCCACTGGCAGGAGCCCGACCGTGGCATATGGGAGGTGCGAGGCGAGCCGAAGCACTTCACTTCCTCCAAGCTGATGTGCTGGGTCGCCGCCGACCGCGGAGCACGCCTTGCACGGATCCGCCACGACAACACGGTGGCTGACCGCTGGGAAGCCGCAGCCGAGGAGATCCACGCCGATATCTGCGCGCGCGGGCTCAACGACCGCGGCGTGTTCGTGCAGCACTACGAGACCGACGCGTTGGATGCCTCGTTGCTGCTGATGCCCTTGGTGCGGTTCCTGCCGCCGGACGATCCACGCATCCGGGCCAGCGTGCTGGCGATCGCCGACGAGCTGACCGAGAACGGCCTCGTGTTGCGGTATCGCGTCGATGAGACAGACGATGGCTTCGCCGGCGAGGAGGGCACGTTCACGATCTGCTCGTTCTGGCTGGTGTCGGCACTGGCCGAGACCGGGGAGCTGGCGCGCGCACGCGAACTGTGCGAGAAGCTGCTCTCGCATGCAAGCTCGTTGGGGCTTTACGCCGAGCAGCTCGACCCGATCTCCGGCCGTCACCTCGGCAACTTCCCACAAGCCTTCACGCATCTGGCGCTGATCAACGCAGTGGTACACATCATCACCGCCGAGCACCAGCTCGAGCTTCGCGCCCGCGCACGTGAGCCCGAGCTGGACCGGCCCGGCACCAGCCTGTGAGGGCGCTCATCGCCAAGGCTGACCGCGAACAGGCGAGCAAGCGAGCCGGCCACCCCGGATAACAGCCCGCCAAGATCGCCCGGCCTCGGTTAGAGTGGCCCGAGCACTCAGTCGCTTCGAGAGGCACGTGTCCTGTGCAAACGGTCAAGCCGCTGGAGAGGAGCTCATTGGGAACGGCTTTTCAGCGCCTCCGCGGTGCTCAGGAGGCTGAGCTGTTCGGCCCGCGCGGCCGCCTCCCGCGACGAGGTGAGCCGGACACGAGTCGCGGTACCGTCCATCTCGTCCTCGCCGGGCTCATCCTCGGAGGACTGGCCCTGCGCCTGGCCGTGCCGCGCGGGATCTGGCTCGACGAGGCGATCAGCATCCACCAGGCGCGCCTCTCGCTGCACGACCTGTTCGCCAACCTGTACTACGGCGACCGCCAGCCGCCCCTCTACCACCTGACGCTGTGGTTGACGATCAAGGCGTTCGGCCACAGCGAATTTGCCGTCCGGCTGCCCTCGCTGATCGCCGGGACGCTCGTGATCCCTGCGCTCTACGCACTGGGACGAGAACTGTACGATCGTCGCACCGGCCTCATCGCAGCCGCGTTCGCCGCCGTCTCCCCGCTGCTCATCTGGTACTCGCAGGAGGTTCGGATGTACGAGTTCGCGGCCCTGTTCGGGCTGCTCGCCGTGTTGACGCAGCTGCGAGCGATCCGCAACGGGACGATGCTCAACTGGGCGGCCTACATCCTCGCCACCGCCGCGCTGCTCTGGTCGCACTACTTCGGCCTGCTTCTGATTGGCGTGCAGCAGCTCGTGTTCGTCGCCGTCCTCGTCCACCGAAAACGGAGCGGGGAACCCGTAAGGCCGCTGGCACTGGGCTTTGCCTATTCGCTCGCCGTGCTCGTGATGCAGCTGGTCGTGCTCGTGACGTTCGCCCACCACCAGTACGAAGTCACGTCCGGCGCGGCCGGCTCGCCGAGCGGAACCTATGACTACCTGTCGTTCTACTCCGTGCTCTCAAACCTGGCCTGGTCGCTCTGGGGCTACCAGCCCGATGCGGCGACCGTACTGCTGGCGGCGATGTGGCCGTTGTTCCTGCTCGCCTCGCTGGTCCTGCTGGGCCGCGGCGGATCGCGCCAGACGATGGGCCTCGCCGCCGCCGCGATCGCCCTCGTCGTGCTCCTGATTGCCGTCTCAGCGTTTGACCGCTCATATTTCGAGGTGCGCAACTTCCTGATCCTCGTGCCGCTGGTTCTGCTTTTGATCGCGCGCCTCGTCACCGGCTGGATACGCCAACCGCGGGCACAATTTCTCGTCGCCGGCGGGGTCGCCCTGACACTGCTCATCGGCCTGGCCGATCAGCAGCTGAACAAGTCCAATCCCCGGCTGTTCGACTTCCGCGGCGCAATCGAAGACATCAAGGCGAACGGGGGGCCGAACAGTCTCGTCCTGTTCGAGCCGAACGACATGCGCTACGTACTTGAATACTACGCACCCGACCTGCGCGGGCAGCCCCTCTCGGCACCCATAACCGCGGCGAGGGAGGGGAGCCCCGTGTTCGTTCTCTCGTCGTTCCAGGGCAACAAGGCGTTCTTCGATGCAACGAACAGGACCGTCGGACAGCTCACCTTCTTCCGAACACTCGTTCACCGCTTCAAGACACCACAGACGCTCGTCTGGGAGTTCCAATGAGCAGCCGGCCCTGGGACGTCCGCCTGCGGCGGGTCACCTGGGAACCCGTGCCGGGGACCTGGAGCGTGCGCCGGCGGGTACGAATGCTGATCCTGCTCGGGGTGCCCGCCGCCGTGTGGTACTTCGGCTGGCTGCTCAACCCGGACCGTGTTGGCACGCCCTACCTCTACGGCATCCTGATCGCCGCCGAGCTCTTCAACCTGACGCAGGCGCTCGGCTTCTGGTGGACCGTCTCCAACGAGCGGGTTCGGGAGAAGCGAGGACCCAGCCGCCGGGTGGCCGTGGACGTCTTCATCCCGGTCTACAAGGAGCCGCCTGACATCGTCGACCTGACGGTGGCCGCCGCCGTCGGGCTGCGGGGCGCGGAGGTCAGGGTCCACGTGCTGGACGACGGCAACGACGACGCGATGCGCGATCTCGCCGCGCGTTACGGCGTCGGGTACATCCGCCGGCCGCAGCACACCGGGGCGAAGGCGGGAAACATCAACCATGCCCTGACCAAGACCTCGGCCGAGTTCATCGCCGTGTTCGACTCCGACCATGTGGCGGACCCGGGCTTCCTCGAGGCCACGCTCGGGTGGATGGACGACCCCAAGATCGCGTTCGTGCAGACGCCGCAGTACTACGCCAACACCGAGGGCAATCGCATCGCCTCGGCGTCCTGGGCCCAGCAGGCGTTGTTCTTCGGGGCCATCGCTCGCGGCAAGGATGGGCTCGACGCGGTCTTCTGCTGCGGCACCAACGTGTTGTTCCGCCGGGAGGCGTTCGAGAGCGTTGGCGGGTTCCCCACGAACTCGCTCACCGAGGACTTCGAGCTCTCGATCCACCTGCACGAGAGGGGGTGGGGATCGGCGTACGTGCCGGACGTGCTGGCCCGTGGCCTGGGCCCGGAAGACATGGCCGCCTACGTCTCCCAGCAGCAGCGCTGGGCCAGGGGCTGCCTATCGGGCATCCCGCGCGCGCTCAAAGCACGGCTCCCCCTGCCGCTGAAGGCGCAGTATCTGCTCTCGGGGCTGTACTTCCTGTCGGGGTGGACAGTCCTCATATACATGTGCTTCCCCGTGGTTCGTCTGCTCGGTGGTGGCCAGCCGATCGGCGGCATCAACGCGCCAGAATTCCTGCTGCACTTCGTCCCCTACTACGCTGTCGCGCTGACGATGGCGGCGATTGCCGGCGCGGGCTCCTACACCTTCGCCGCCTTTGCGCTGTCGGCGGCAAACTTCTGGATCCACATTCTCTCCACGATCTACACCGTGCTGCGCAAAAAGGGCTCGTTCGTCGTGACCCCGAAGAAGGGCGCCGAGGCCCGACAGCCGGGGGCGGTGATGCCCGCGCTGGTGGCCGTCGGGATCTTGTTCGCGGCCTGTATCTACGGTCTGGTCCACAATCCTGACGCCGCCACGATCAACAACGTTTCGTTCGCCCTCGTCCACATCTCGATCCTGATGACCGGATGCTGGGCGGCGCTTCAGAAGCCGCGGGCTCCAGCCGCGGAGGCGCTCGAGCCCGCCGAGGCTGTCGCTTGAGCCGGCCCGTGCGAGATGTGGCCGTAATCGCCGTCGCGGTGGCGCTGGGCGGAACCGCGGTGTGGCTCCTCAGCGGCTGCGGCAGCAGCGCCGGGAGCGGCTCCACGCAGAGTTCGACCACCCCGTCCGCCTCCGAGGCCCCGTCTCAGAAGCGGGCTGTCACCGCCGCCGAACACTTCCTGGACCGCTACGTCACCCCCGATGGGCGCGTCGTGCGGATCGATCAGGGGGGCGACACCGTCGGCGAGGGACAGGCATACGGCATGCTGCTGGCGGCCGCCATCGGCGACTCGCATCGCTTCAACACCATCTGGGCGTGGACGCAGAACAATCTTCAGCGCCCCGACGGGCTGCTCGAGTTCCTGTGGCGCGACGGGCACGTGGTGGATCCACAGGCCGCGTCCGACGCCGACCTCGACGCCAGCCGAGCGCTGCTCATCGCCGCCTGCCGCTTCAACCGCCCGGCCCTGCGACAGCAGGCAATCCACCTGGGCAACGCCATCAAACAGGTGGAGGTCGCTTCCTTCCAGGGCGCCCCCGTGCTGACGGCCGGTCCCTGGGCGGTCACCGCGCCGATCACGGTGAACCCCAGCTACTTCTCGCCGGCCACGGACGCGGCGCTGGGCGCCGCGTCCGGCGACGCCCGCTGGGCCAGCCTGGCGGCGAGCTCACGCTCGATCACGAGCGCACTGATGTCGGGCTCGTCGCGGCTGCCGCCGGACTGGGCGAGGCTCGAAGGTGGCGGGCCGGTGCCGATCGGTGAACCGAGCGAACCGCAGAAGCGGCCGGAATTCAGCTTCGATGCCGTGCGCACGCTTGTACGGATGGCCGAGGATCCGAACCCGGCCGGGCGGCGCATCGCCGCCAGGGCATGGCCCGTCTTCGCGGGACAGGACCCCACAAAGCTGCCCGTGCAGCACAAGCTCTCCGGACAGCCGATCGGCGACCTCCTGCATCCCGTCGTGCTCGTGGCCGCGGCCGGGGCGGCCGACGCCGCCGGACAGCCGGCTGCCCGGGACGGACTGCTCGACCAGGCCGAGGCCCTCGATCGGCGCTCGCCGACCTACTACGGCGCCGCCTGGGTGGCGCTCGGCCGGCTCATGCTCACCACGAAGCTCCTCGACGCCTGCTCATAGCCGCCGGCCGCACTCACAGCGGCTGCCCGGCGGCGTCGAGCACCGCCGCCCGGAAGGCGGCCGCGGTGGGTCGGGCCCCGGGCGCCTTTGCCATCGCTTTCCTCATCACTTCCTCGAGCGCCCGCGGCACGTCGCGTCGGCGCTCGCCCAGCGGGGGCGGCTCGGCGTTGACCTGGGCCCACATCTTGCCCATCCCGCCCTTCTGGTCGGCGAACGGGGCCTCGCCCGTGAGCATCTCGAAGAGCACGCAACCGAGGCTGTACACGTCGCTTCGCGCGTCCGGCTCGCTGCCCTCGATCAGCTCGGGCGCCACGTAGTCGACCGTGCCCAGCATCTGGTCCACGGCTGTCAGGCCCGGGGCTGTCGCAGCTCGCTTGGCGAGTCCGAAGTCCGTCAGGTAGACGTGATCCTCGTGGGTCAGGATCACGTTGGAGGGCTTCACGTCGCGGTGAATGAGCCCCTGCTCGTGGGCCACCTCGAGCGCCGCCGCGATCTGAGCGGCGGTGCGTGCCGCCCGCCCGGGCTCCAGGGGACCCTCGCTCAGGATCAGAGTGCCCAGCTCGGTGCCCTCGACCCAGCGCGTGACGATGTAGACCGTTCCGCCCTCCTCGCCCGCCTCGTACAGCGGGACGACGTTGGGGTGGTCCAGGGCGGCCACCATGCGGGCCTCGCGGCGCAGCCGCTCCCGAACGATGGGGTCGCCCGCGACCTCGGGCCCGACCAGCTTGAGCGCTACGGGCCGGTCGAGCCGTAGCTGGCGGGCCCGGTAGAGGATCCCGATCCCGCCCGCGCCGACGACGCTCTCGACCTCGTATCCGCCAAAGGTGGAGCCGGGAGAGAGCACCCTCTAGTGATCGCCCTCGGAGATCAGGCCGGCGGAGAAGGCCCGCTCCACCAGGCGTGTACGCATCTCGTCTGGGGGCAGCTGCTCGACGGCGAGCTTCGCGCACAGCACGCTGAGATGGGTCTTCACCTCACCGATGGACAGGACCAGCTCGTCCGCGATCTCCCGGTCGGTGGCCGGGCTGGCGAACCGGTCCCCCGCCGCGTACGGGCGGCACAGTGCCAAGAGGACGCGGCGCTGGGTGCTCGATAGGCCCACCGCGGCCGGGGCCTCGGCTGCGGCCGTGCTACGGGGTTGCCCTGGCCGGGGCGAGCGGAAGGTGATCGTCGTGGTCCCGAAGCGCAGGGTGTCGCCGTCCTTCAGGCGGCGCCTGCCGCTAAGGCGCTCCCCGTTGAGAAACGTACCGTTGCGCGAGAGGCCATCGTCGATGAGCTCCCAACCATCCCCTACGCGCTCGAAGCGGGCGTGAAGGCGCGAGACCTGCTCGTCCCAGTCGAGCAGGAGATCCGCCGGCGGCCGGCGGCCGACCGAGGCATGAGTCGCCTCGGGCGCGAAGAAGAAGAGCTGTTGGCGCTCATCGCTGTCCCTGAAGAGGAGGAACGGCCGGCCCGCGCGCTCGGCCTCGACGCGGGCGTTCTCCTCGGAGACGGACTGGGCGTCGGCGGTCGCGGACACGCCCACATTATGGCGGCGCTCTGACGCATGCCGCAACAGACGCGTAGTCTTGAAGTTGATGGCCGGCGAGCAGCTGCTGGTGACCGAAGGCAAGGAACGCGGGACGCGCCTGAGCGTGGCCTCCGACCTGCTGATCGGCCGCATGGCCCCCAAGCAGGAAGGAAGGCTCGGCGAGGATCCCGAGCTCTCACGCCGCCACGCATACATCTCACGCGGGACTGACGGTCAGCTCACGATCGATGATCTCGGGTCGGCGAATGGGACGTTCGTCAACGGCGAGCGCATCGACGCACCGCGGACACTCGACCCAGGCGATGTCGTGAAGGTGGGCCAGACGGTCCTTGAGGTGAGCGACCCCTCCGGCGCGATGGCCGCGAAGACGCGGGTGCCGACGGGAGCCGGTGCGGGGAAGCCCGCTCCAGTGATCGCCGAACCGGATGAGGTGCTGGTGGTCACGGCCGGGACGGCGCTGGGTCGCCGGCTCACCCTCGGCGACGAGATCGTCATCGGGCGGATGGTGAGCGGAGAGGGAGAGCTGAGCGACGATGTCGAGCTCTCCCGCCGCCACGCCCGCATTGCCCGCGACGCAAGGGGCGAGCTCAGCATCGAGGATCTCGGGTCGGCGAACGGGACATTCGTCAACGGCGAGCGAGTGCGCGGCCTCCGGGTACTGAAGGTGGGCGACTCGGTGCGGGTTGGATCGACGACGCTGCGAGTTGACCGATGTCGGGCGGGCACCTGCTTCCCCAGCCGTTCCAACCCCGGCCCCCGCCCCCGCGAACAGGCAGCCCGCCCCGGCGGAGCCCGCCCCGGCACAGCCGGCCCCCGCGAACAGGCAGCCCGCCCCGGCGGAGCCCGCCCCGGCACAGCCGGCCCCCGCGAACAGGCAGCCCGCCCCGGCGGAGCCCGCCCCTGCGGTCTTCGATGCGGCCCGTGAGGAGCTGACCCCCGAGCTCCCGCTGGGGTCCGTCTTCGCGGGATGCCGCGTCGAGGAGGTGATCGGCCACGGAGACATGGGGGTCGTCTACCGGGCCGAGGAGCTCGCGCTCCAGCGCCCGGTTGCCCTCAAGCTCATCCTCCCCGAGTACTCCCTGGAGGAACGCTTCCGGGAGCGCTTTCGGCGCGAGTCGAAGATCGCGGCCGCGATCGACCACCCAAACGTCATTCCCATCTTCGATGCGGGCGAAGAGGACGGCGTGCCCTTCATCATGATGCGCCTTGTCGAGGGCACGGACTTGCGAGCGGTGATCGCTGCGGAGGGGCGAGTCGAGCCGCTCCGGGCCGCGCGCATCGTCCGCCAGGTCGGCGCGGCGCTCGACGCGGCCCACGCTCGCGGGATGCTGCACCGCGACGTCAAGCCCTCCAATGTCCTGCTCGCTCGCAGAGACCACGTTTACCTCAGCGACTTCGGCCTCGCCAAGCATGCCGCCGCCGCCGGCGGCCTGACGCGGCAGGGGTCGATCGTCGCTCGCGCCGAGTACGTGGCGCCCGAGCAGGTCCTGAACCAGCGGGTCGACGCGCGCGCTGACATCTACGCGCTGGGGTGCCTGCTGTTCGAGGCCCTCACCGGGGAGGCGCCGTACGCCCGGTGGCGGGAGGGTCCGGCAGCGCTGGCCCACGTCGACGCCCCGCCGCCGTCGCCCCTCGATCTGCGCCCCGACCTGCCTCGCGAGTTCGACGACGTGGTGCGCCGCGCGATGGCGAAGGATCCAAGCGAGCGTTATTCGTCGGCTGGTGATCTTGGGCAGGCGGCGCTCCTAGCCGCCGGTGGAGCACGGCGGGCGAGTCCCTGGTCCGCCGTCGCCACTGGCGAGGCGGCTCCCCTGAACGACGAGCAGGCTGCGGAGGTGCTCGACGCTGCGCCTCGAGCACCGGTGCGGGAGGGAGCCCGGGCCCGCCGGCCCGAGTCGCTTGCATGGGCAATCGCACTCGCCGGCCTGCTGATCGTAGCCCTGGGCATGGTCGCCGCACTGAAAGGCATCTCGAGTCTCTGAGCAGTCAGCGACGCTCGCCCGATTCAGCCGCCGTACTCAGCGGGCGCTCCGCACATCGCCCGGGACGACTTCCTCGGCAAAGCTGTCGTGCTGGTCACCCGGATTGACGCCGTGCGCGAGGTGGCGAGATACTCGTGTCGGCTCGATGGAGGTGAGGCTGAGGGTTGGCGAGCACGGCGATCGCACAGGCAGATGACACCGCAGCGGGCGGCTCGGCCGTCTGGCCCTGGCGGTCCGGCGACCCCCTCGACACGGCGTGGCCGTATCGCGTCACGGAGCTATGTTCCGAAGTGGCAGATGCGCCACACTTGGAACTAGATCGCAGATGTCAGACCCGAGCGACGAGCAGGTTGGTCCACTGAATCCCCGCGGTGGTGAGAAGTCGCGCCGGACGAGCGGGCGCGTGGTCAACGACCTGATCGAGAGCAGTAAGGGAGTGCCGGCCCTGGTCTACCGCAATGAGTCGGGCGCCCAGCGCGTCTATCTGCTCGAGGCCAACCGCGCCATCACGATCGGGCGAGGGGAGGGTGCCGATGTGCACTTGTGGTGGGACCCGAGCGTCTCCCTGGTGCATGCGGAGGCCGTTTCCATAGGGGCGCACTGGCTGATCAGCGACGACGGCGTGTCGCGCAACGGCACCTACATCAACGGCGAGCGGCTCACCGGACGCCGGCGCCTGCGCAATGGCGACGTCGTGCGCGTTGGACGAACCACGCTGGCATTCAACGATGCGAGCGCCGAACGGAGCGGCGCCACGACGCTCACCGATGTGCCCAGCGCGACCGGAACGGTCACGTTGTTGTTCACCGACCTGGTGGGTTCGACTGAGCTGATGGATCGGCTGGGCGATGATGCCGGTGATCGCCTGCGGCGTGAGCACTTCGTGATTCTGCGCGAAGCAGCCAGCGAGCACGGCGGCCAGGAGGTCAAGAGCCTCGGCGACGGATTGATGCTGGCGTTTCCGAGCGCGCTCGGCGCCGTAGCGTGCGCCGCGACGATGCAGCGGCGGATAGCCGTTTTCAAGGACGAGGCAGGCGACGAAGCGATGGGCCTGCGGATCGGCTTGAACGCGGGCGAGGTGATCAGTGCCGAGGACGATTACTTCGGAACGCCGGTTGTCGTGGCCAAGCGCTTGTGCGATCGGGCAGGTGCCGGACAGGCCCTCCTGTCCGACGTCGTGCGGTCGCTTGTGGGCAGCCGGGGTGAGTACCGGTTCGCCGCACTGGGCGCCCTCCAGCTGAAGGGATTCACCGATCCGGTCATCACGTTCGAGCTGATTTGGCGCTCTGAGAGCGCATCGGGCGCTCATGCCAGGACCTCGGCGGCGCCCAGGTTGCGCCGGCGAGACGCTGTTCGGTCAGAATGAAGGGACAGATGCGCCGTGCACTGATGCTGATCTCACTGCTCGCATTGCCGGTCGGCTGGCCGCATCATCTCGTGCTCGGGCTCACCGACCCGCCTGGCGACGCAGCGCATCTACGAGCGCGCGATTCGCTCGATTCGCGCTATCAGTACCTCGCCGGCGGGGTGAACACCAGGAGGGGATGGGCGACCTGGAACCCGAACGGGAGCTTCGCCTCGCTGTATGTGCGCGAGTCGATCGCGCAGCACATGATCCCGGTGCTGACCTACTACCAGATGCTTCATTCAAGACCGTCCCAGGGCAAATCCGAGCTCGAACGGGACGTCTCCAATCTCCGCAACCGGGCCACGATGCGCGCCTACTGGGCCGACTACAGCCTGCTCCTACGCCGGGTGGCACCAGCCGCCGGGCGCCACCTCGCCGTAATCCAGATCGAGCCGGACTTGTGGGGCTTCTTGGAGCAAGCGCACGCAACCGCGCTCGCGAGCTCGTTCGCCCGGCACCTGATCGCGTTGCGCAATCGGCTCGCGCCGCGTGTGCTGCTCGGCTGGCATCTCAGTGTCTGGGGGACAGACGAGGACCCGACCTTCTCCAAGCCCTCACTCGCGCACATGGATGCGTTGGCCGCCACCTCGGCGGCGTTCTACGAATCGCTGCACGCGCATTTCGATCTCGTGTTCAATGACATCACCAACCGCGACGCCGGCTTCTACCGGGCCGTCGAGGGCAACCCGAACACCGCGTGGGAACCGGCGGACTTTCGTCGCCATGACGCCTACATCGGTGGCTTCACGCGCCGGACCCATACGCCTGTGGTGCTGTGGCAGTTGCCGCTCGGCAACACCACCCTCAACGATACGTTCGGTCACTACCGCGACAACCGCCTGCAATGGTGGTTCGACGATCCCACCGGCCAGCACCTGCAGGCCACCCGCGACGCGGGGGTGATCGGTCTGCTCTTCGGCGGAGGTGCCCCGGGGACAACCAGCGCACAGACCGACGGGGGGCTCTTCCACCGGCTTGCACGCCACTACGAGGCCGCTCCGCTCGCACTGCATTGACGGATCCTCCGGAACATTGAAAAAGGCGAGCCGACGTGGGCGCTTGCCTTGAACGGCAAGCGCGGCCGGCTCGCGCGCCTACGCCAGGCCGTCCGCCTGGTACTCGCGCAGAAAGCCCTCGAACAGCCGGCGGTGACCCTCCTCGTCGCGCAGGATCGTGATCACCATGTCGTTGGTCACCGGGTCGACGCCCTCTGTCGCCTGGATGATCCGGTTGTAGTACTCGATCGCGCCGGTCTCGGCCTCGATCACGCCCTTGACGATGTACGCGATGTCGGTCTGGTGCTCGGGTGGCTGCAGGTAGGTCTGCTCGGCGGAGAACTCCATCGAGCCGGGCACCACGCCGTAGAGCTCCTTGATGCGCGTCGCAAGCTGCTGTGCGTGGCCCAGCTCCTCCTGAATGTCCTGCCGCAATGACTGAACGATCTCCTGGGCGCGGACGCCGTCGGGGTTGACCGAGTTGGCGATGTAGCTCATCACGGTCTCGATCTCCATCCAGTAAGCCTTCGTGAGCATCGCGACGATCTCTGCGCGCTGCGCGCGGTGCTCGTCACCGAGGATGCCCGCGGACGTGCTCGAGTGCGTGGCCATTTGCGCTCCTTTGGGCGAGGTGGGGTGCTTGCCTGTATCTAACCAGCTCGCAACCGGGTCGCACCGAACAGAGCAGTCCTCCCGCCTCCCGGAGCGAACGGGCGTGTGCCGATCCCGGGCGGCGTGGCTAGGATGCAGCCCCCGGCGATTGCCGGTCCGACACGCGTTAGCCTGGACATGACGGGGGTGCACTGGATATGACCGGGGTGCTTTACAGACTCGCCCAGTTCTGTGTCCGACATCGCTTCCTCGTGCTGGGCGCCTGGCTGGTCGCGACAGTTGCGCTCGTCGGGATTTCGCACAGGCTCGGCGAACGGACGAGCGAAGACCTGTCGCTGCCGGGAACCGACAGCCAGCACGCGACGGACGCACTTGCGAGGTCATTTCCCGATCAGGCCAACGGCAGCAGCCCGATCGTGCTGCATGCGAAGAGCGGGAAGCTGACCGAACCCAAATACGCGGAAGCCGTCAACCAGGCTTCAGCCGAGGTTGCCAAGTCGCCAAAGGTCGCCGCGGTCGTCAACCCGCTCACGCCGCAGGGCGCGACGGCGCTCAGCAAGGATCAGCAGACGGGGTACCTATCCGTGACGCTCGCGGTCAGCCCCGGCGAACTGTCGGTCGACGAAGCGCAGAAGATCATCGACGCAGCCGATCCCGCCAAGGCGGCGGGCCTGCAGGTCGAGACCGGGGGGCAGCTGGGCCAGAAGGTGTCCAAGCCGGCGACGGAGACGAGCGAGTTGATCGGGATCATCGCCGCGATGGTGATCCTCACGATCACCTTCGGGACCGTCGTCTCGATGCTGCTGCCGATCCTCAACGCGATCGTTGCCCTGTTGCTGTCCCTGGCGATCATCCGCATAGTCGGCCATCTGACGACCGTGCCCTCGGTCGCGCCCACGCTCGCGACGATGATCGGCCTGGGCGTTGGCATCGACTACGCGCTCTTCATCGTCACGCGCCACTTCCGCGGCCTCGCCGACGGACTCGATCTCGATGAGTCGATCGCCCGCGCCGCGGCGACATCGGGCGGCGCGGTGTTCTTCGCCGGCTGCACCGTCACGATCGCGCTCGTCTCCCTCGCGGTCGCGGGAATTCCGCTCGTGACGACCATGGGCTTGATGGCCGGCATCGCCGTCGTAGTCGCCGTGCTGGCAGCGCTCACACTGTTGCCCGCAGGCCTCGCGATCACCGGGGGCCAGATCAACTCGCTGCGCGTTCGCCGGCCCCCGTCGGCGGCTGCCGCCAAAGACGGAGCGTGGGCGAGATGGGCCAACGGCGTCGCCAAGCGGCCTGCGCTCGCGGGGCTTGCGGCGCTCGCGATCCTGCTGGTGTTGACGATACCCCTGCTGTCGATGAACCTTGGACAGCAGGACACGGCGGCGCTTTCCAGCTCGACCACCGCTCGGCGGGCGTACGACCTGCTGAGCGAGAACTTCGGCGCAGGTGTGAACGGCCCATTGCTCGTCACCGCTTCGCTGGCCTCATCGGCCGAAGCCTCGACGGCGCTGAAGGCGCTCGAGCAGAACGTCGCCGCGACCTCGGGCGTCGCGGCTACCACGCCGGCTCAGGTCGACAAGGCTGGGACCACTGCGTACTTCAACGCGATCCCGAAGACCGGGCCGGCGGAGGAAGCGACGGCGTCACTCGTCGAACACGTGCGCTCGAGTGCGATACCGAACGCGGAGAGCGGAACGAAGATGGCCGCCCACGTTGGCGGGAGCACGGCAGGCTTCGCCGACCTCGCCTCGCGCATCTCCGCCAAGCTCCCGCTGCAGATCCTCGTCGTGATCTCGCTCAGCTTCGTGCTGTTGATCTTCGCGTTCCGCTCGATCGTGATCCCGGCGCAGGCGGCGATCATGAACCTGCTCTCGATCGGCGCCTCCTACGGCGTGCTGGTGGCGGTCTTCCAGTACGGCTGGCTCGGCAGCCTGATCGGCCTGGACGGACCGGTACCGATCGTCTCCTACGTCCCGCTGTTCATGTTCGCGGTCCTGTTCGGACTCTCGATGGACTACGAGGTGTTCCTCGTGAGCCAGATCGAGGAGCACGTGCACGAGGGCGAGGACAACCGCGGCTCGGTGATCGCCGGACTGGTGACGAGCGCACGTGTGATCACCGCCGCGGCCCTCATCATGGCGTTCGTGTTCGGTAGCTTCGTGTTGAACGGCAACCCCACCATCAAGCAGTTCGGGGTCGGCCTGGCGGTGGCTGTAATCCTCGACGCGAGCGTCGTGCGCTGCCTGCTCGTGCCGTCGCTGATGCTGCTGATGGGCAAGGTCAACTGGTACATGCCGGGCTGGCTCGAGCGCCTGTTGCCGCACATCAGCATCGAGGGGGCAGAGTTCTTCAAGGCCAGGGATCGCGGGCCGTCGGGAGGGGCAGAGCCGGCCGCGGCTGGTGCCGTCGGCGGGCCCGAGGACTAGCGGACCTGCGACTGCTCAGATGTGCCCTCCACGGGAGCGAGCGTCGACCACACTGCGACGAGAACCATGAGCATCGATCGTGGCCGGCAAGCATCGGCGCGGCCAAGCGCGCGACGTTCCTGATCCTCAACTCCTTGTGCCGACAGGCCTGTCCGTCTGCTTGATCTGGATGTGACGGCTGAGCTGCTGGATCTGCTCCCTCGTTCCCGTGCCGAGTCCGTGCCTGGTGGCGTTCAGGCAGCCGGCCGCCATCGCCAGCCGCAAGGCGGAGTCCAGACTCTGACCGTCCGCCAGTGTGGCGCCGAGCGCCGCGAACATCGAGTCGCCCGTGCCCCGTGGCTCGAGCGCCTCGACCTGAGGGCCGGTGAGCTCCAGATAGCGCCCGCTGGAGCCGTCGAGGACCAAGGCCGGCTCCTCGGCGCGGGAGATGAGCACCGTCCGGGCACCCGCCTTGTGCAGCTCATCGGACGCATTCAGCAGGTCCTCCACGCCCGAACTGCCGGCAAGCTCCTCGCGAAGGATCTCCTCCTCGCTGATCTTCAAGAGGTCCACGCCTCCAGTGAGCGCCGCCTTCAGGGGGGAGCCGGCGAGGTCCGCGATGACCTGCACACCGTTGCTCCTCAGATCGCCCGCGAGCCGGCGGTAGATGTCGCTTTCAAGAACGGTTGGCGGATCGACCCCGGTGAGCATCGCCAGACCCGCGTCCAGGGCGGCGCTGAGCATCACTCCGTAGAGCTCGTCCGCCTCGTGGCGGGACAGTCCCTTGCAGTCGGTGCGGGCGAGCTGCTCGCGCACGCTTCCCCGGCGGGCATGGATGTAGACGCCATTCGAGGCCGCGCACTCGACGCCGCGCAGTTCGACGTTCTCCCTCGGTATCAGTCCGCGCAGCACAGCGCCCGACTCGCCTCCCAGGGCACAGCACAGGCAGACCTTGGCGCCCAGGAGCGCCGCGAGCCGTGCCACCCAGAACCCCTGCCCGCCCGCGTGCAGGTGGATCTCCTGGCGTGGCGTGTCGGCCGCCTCGACCGTGATCGTGAGCAGTGGCGAGGGGGCGAAGACTACGAGCGACGGGTTGCTCATGAGGCCGCCGCAAGCATCTCGAGCAGACCGCTCTTCAAGCCCGGCGCGGAGGCAATCGTAAAGCGGGAGTCCACGCTGTGCTCCGACCCGTCCCAGTCGTAGGTGAGAGCCCCGGCCTCGCGCGCCAGCAGCACTCCTGCGCTCACGTCCCAGGCCCGGTTGGAGAGCATCACCGACGCGCCGAGGCGGCCCGCCGCCAGCCACGCGAGGTCCAACGCGGCCGAACCGTGAGCTCGCACGCCGAGCGCCCTGGGTGCGACCTGCGCCAGGAGCGCGATGTGTATCGGGTTCTCCGTGGAGCGGTCGTCCGCGACGGCGAAGTCGGTGATGCCGACCACGATATCGTCAAGCCGATGAGCATCGGGTACGTGCAGCGGCGAGCCGTTCAGGTAGGCGCCGGCGCCCGCGCGCGCGACGTAGCGCTCGCCGAGCAGCGGAAGCTCGATGATCCCGAAGATCGGCTGACCCTCGCTCAGCAACGCCAGCGAGATGGCGCACAGCGGGCTGCCCTTGATGAAGTTGGTCGTGCCGTCGACGGGATCGAGAACCCACAGCAACGGGGCGTGCAGGTGACCGCCCCGCTCCTCGCCAAGGAAGGGTATGTCGTGCCCCACCCGTCCCAGTGCGTCCCGGATGGAGTCCTCGATCTGGAAGTCGACCCGGCTGGCGTAGTCGCGGTCGCCCTTGGCGATCAGGCCGCCGAGGTGCGAGCGTCCGTCGACCAGCATGCGTGCGGCGCCGTCGACGGCCGCGCCGGCGCTTAGCAGCAGCTCATTGGCGTCGCTCTCAGCCAGAGCGGGCGCCGAATCGCGCACTGTTCGGGAGAGCGGATCGGTCATCACGGACATCATGCTCGACCAGGTCGAGCTCCTGGGCATCCGCTGCCCGCACGGGAGTGCATCCGCAGTTCGCCGCAACCGGGCGGGGGGATGCGGTGGCACGCGCCGACGCTGGTTCGCCGTTCGGAGCGCCCACCACGGCCTGACGGGTTCGCCACGGCCTGAGTAGTCCACCACGCGGCTCTCCGGACATTTACCGGACGAAACAGACCCGGCATCGCGGGATCATCGGCGTATGCGGGCACAGTTCACGGATCGTCGCGACGCCGGCCGCCGGTTGGCTGCCGAGCTCATCCCGCTTGCCGATGAGCGGCCGGTGATCATCGCCCTGCCGCGGGGCGGCGTACCGGTGGGCATAGAGGTGGCTCGCGCGCTCGGCGCGCCGCTTGAGATTCTGGCGGTGCGCAAGCTCGGCGCCCCGGGCAATCCGGAGCTCGGCGTCGGGGCGGTGGCCGAGGATGGCACCGGAGTCCTTGACCCGCGGTCCGCCGGCATGCTGGGAATGACCCAGGCGATGCTCGATGACACGCTCGCCCGGGAGTCACGCGAGCTGCTCCGCCGCGTGGAGCGCTACCGCGATGGCCGGCCGGTGATCCCCGTGGCTGGACGAACCGTAATCGTCGTCGACGACGGGCTGGCAACAGGCCTCACCGACCTGGCCGCCGTTCGCGCCGTGCGCAAGCGCGGCGCCGTCAAGATCGTCGTAGCCGCCCCCGTGGGTTCCAAGGAGGCGGTGTCCACGCTCGCCGAGGAGGCCGACCGCGTTATCTGTGTCACGGTCCCCGAGCGCCTGCTCGGAGTGGGCATGTGGTACCGCGACTTCGCACCCGTCTCTGATGAGCAAGTGCTGGCTCTGCTTGCCGAGGCGGCCGACGAATCCTCTGGGGCGCCGACGGCGAGCCCGGACGCCGTGACTGCTGTGAAAGGCGAGACGATCAGCGAGGAGCTCTCGTTCGATCTCGACGACGTCCGGTTGGGAGGGACCCTCGGGCTGCCTCATTCCCCCCGTGGCCTCGTGCTGTTCGCCCATGGCAGCGGCAGCAGCCGCATGAGCCCGCGCAACCGTGCCGTCGCCGAGGCCCTGCACGGCGCGGGCTTCGCGACGCTGCTTTTCGACCTGCTGGACGAACGCGAGGCCCAGCGGCGCGAGCTCGTGTTCGACATCCCCCTGCTTGCCGGCCGCCTCGAGGCGCTCACGCGCTGGGCGGTGTCCCAGTCCCGGCTGCAGTCGTTGCCGATCGGGTACTTCGGCGCCTCGACCGGCGCAGCGGCGGCGCTCGGAGCGGCAGCCGGGCTCGGTGACACGGTGGCGGCCGTCGTCTCTCGCGGTGGACGCCCGGATCTGGCGGGAGAAAGTCTGAGGAGGGTCGTCTCGCCCACCTTGTTGATCGTCGGCGCACGGGATACGGACGTGCTGGAGCTCAACCGGCGCGCCGCAGAGCTGTTGCGCTGCCCGCACGAGCTGATGGTGGTCGACGGGGCTACGCACCTGTTCGAAGAGCCCGGAACGCTCGAGCGGGTGTCCGAGCTCGCGATCGATTGGCTCAAGCGCTATCTGATCGGAAAGCCCAACGGCGCGCTTGCGGGGGCGCGGTGAGCGGCATGCCCTCGCCGCTGGCGCTTCCCCTCGGCGAGAGCGCGGCCCTCGACGCGGTGCGGTTCGACGCGCAGCCTCTGGAGGGAGGCCGAGCCGACTACGACGCTCTCATTGAGCGGGTGGGCGACGCGCGGCTCGTGCTGCTCGGCGAGGCCAGTCACGGAACGCACGAGTTCTACTCAGAGCGCGCGCGGATCACCAAGCGGCTGATCGAGGAGCTTGGGTTCGCGGCGGTGGCGGTCGAGGGCGACTGGCCCGACGCTCACCGCGTAAGCCGCTATGTGCAGGGCCGCGGCGAGGACAGCGACGCCGAGGAGGCCCTTCGCGGCTTTCGCCGCTTCCCCACCTGGATGTGGCGGAACGCGGAGGTCATGGACTTCGTCGGGTGGCTGCGCAGCCACAACGAAGCACGCGCCGCGCCTGGGGCGAGCGTGGGGTTCTATGGATTGGACCTGTACAGCCTGAACGCCTCGATGGAAGCGGTGGTGGCCTACCTCGAGGAAGTGGACCCCGCAGCGGCAGCCCGCGCGCGTGTTCGCTACGAGTGCCTTCATCCTTTTGCCCAGGACAGCAGCGGCTACGGGCAGGCGGTCCTGCTGGGCGTCAGCGAGCCATGCCGCAGGCGCGTGCTCGAGCAGCTCGTCGAGCTGCGCCAGCGAGCGGGCGACTACCTGCGCATGGACGGTTCGCGCGCCGAGGACCAGTATTTCCTCGCCGAGCAGAACGCGACGGTGGTCGCCGATGCCGAGGAGTACTACCGCACGATGTTCGGCGGTCCAGCGCCCTCGTGGAACCTGCGCGATCGGCACATGGCCGACACGCTGGACCAACTCCAGGTCCACCTCGCTCGCCACGGGGGTGCCGGCAAGGTCGTGGTTTGGGAGCACAACTCTCACGTCGGCGATGCCCGATCGACCGAGATGGCCCAGCGGGGCGAGCTGAATCTCGGCCAGCTGATGCGTGAGCGCCACGCCCGTGACGCGGTTCTCGTCGGCTTCACGACCTATAGCGGCACCGTCACGGCCGCCTCGGACTGGGGCGGGCAGGCCGAGCGCAAGCGTGTGCGACCGGCGCTGCCCGACAGCTACGAGGCGTTGCTGCACGACGCCGGCATCCCGTCCTTCCTCTTGTGCCCGCTGGGGGAGAGCCGCAGCGGTCGCGCGCTTCGCGAGCCGCGGTTGCAGCGCGCCATCGGCGTGATCTACCGGCCGGAGAGCGAACGCACAAGCCACTGGTTCGCGGCGTGCGTCTCCCAGCAATTCGACGCGCTCGTGCACATCGACGTCACGCGTGCGGTGGAGCCGCTCGAGCGGACGAGCACGTGGGAGCTCGGGGAGCCGCCGGAGACCTACCCCACGGCGCTCTGACTCACCGGGGTCGCCCTCGCACGCCGATCGAGCCCCGCGCCGGGGCCGGTCATCCGGGCGGCATGCTCTCGTGGGGTTTCGCGATCACGTTGTAACGACCACTGGCCGAGCCGCGCAGCAGCTCGCTGAGGTGTGGCCCGGCGCCGCGGCTGGGCAGGGTGATCTCCAGTTCGATCGTCCCCGAGGTGCGCTCCAAGATCTGAACGGGTCCCAGGTTCTCGAACAGGTCGAGCATGTCTCGATTGTCAGCCAGCATCAGCGCTGTGAAGCGGCTGATCCCCTCGGCGCGCGCGCGGTCGGCCAGAAGCCCGAGCAGCGCTGTGCCCAAGCCACGCCCCTGCCAGTCATCGGCGACGGTGACCGCGGCCTCGGCAGCCTGCGGATCGCTGGGCGAACGCACCGATCGAGCCACGCCCACGAGGGTCCCGTCTGCTCCGAAGGCCACGAGCGCCTCGTGATCGTGGTGGTCTACCTCTGTCAGATAGCGCAGCATCGGCTCGCTGAGCTCCTGCATCGGCGAGAGGAACCGCCGGTAGCGTGATGCCTCCGAGAGGCGTTCAAAGCCCGCGAGCAGTGGCCCGGCGTCCTGGGGACCTATCGGGCGCACCGCGACCTGCGAGCCATCGCGTAGCGTGACAGCGGTCTCGCGCGGGCGGGCCGGCGTCCCTACGGGCGGGTAGGTCCTGGCGGCCTGGCGAGCCCACGTGCGCGCCGGGGCTATCTGTCATGAGCGTCCGTCTGAGAAACTGCTGCGTGCATCGGGTCGCGGCGGCCTCTCGTCACGATGAGCCGGCTCCGTCCTCGTAGAGTGCGTCGAACACATCGGCGTACCGCTTGTACACGAACGCGCGCTTCAGCTTGAACGTCGGCGTGAGCTCGCCAGCCGCCTGAGTGAGGTCGTGGTCGAGGATGTGAAAGCGCTTGACCTGCTCGATGCGCGCAAAACGCGTGTTGGCATCGTCAATCGCGGTCTGGATCAACCCGCGCACGCTCGCGTCTTTCGCCATCGAGCTCATCTCGGAGCTCACTCCCAGTTGCTGCGCCAGCTTCGGCGCCTCATCGGGGTCCAGTGTCAACACGCACACGAGGTACGGCCTGCGATCGCCGTACACCACGGCCTCGGAGATCCAGCGCGTCTCGCGTAGGGCATTCTCGATGTTCACCGGTGTTACGTTCTTGCCGCTGGAGGTGATGATCAGGTCCTTCCTGCGTCCTGTCACGGCGAGGTAGCCGTCGCTGGAAAGCCGTCCGAGGTCGCCGCTTTGCAGCCAACCGTCGATCAGCGTCGCACGTGTGGCCTCGGGGTCGCCGCGGTAGCCGGCGAACACCTGGGGGCCGCGGATCAGGATCTCGCCGTCCTCCGTCACCCTTACCTCGCTGCCGGGCAGCGCCTTGCCGACGGTCCCGAAGCGAGGAGCTTTGGGGGGGTTGAGCGTCGCTGCGGCGCAGCTCTCGGTCATGCCGTAGCCCTCCAGCACGCTCACGCCGCAGGCGTCGAAGAACTCGAGCAGATCGCGGTCGATCGGCGCGGCGCCGACGAGCGCCATCTGCAGGCGCTCGCCGAACAGCGCCCGCACCTTGGCCAGTGCCACGCGGTCGGCCACCCGTAGCCGCGTGCGGGCCAGGTACCCGCGCGACTTGCCGGCGTGCTCGGCCCGGCGTGCCCTGCGACCCACCTCGAGCGCCCACGCGAACGGCAGCCGGACGTGCCGGCCGGAGCTCTCGACGGCGCTCACCACGCCGGTGTGCATCTTCTCGTAGATGCGGGGCACAGCCACGAAGTGGGTGGGCGCGCTCGCCTTCACCTCCTCGAGGATCTTCGTGGAGTCGCCTGACCAGTACGCGAGCACGCCCCCCACATCGAGCACCACGGTCTGCGCCAGGCGCGCCAGCACGTGCGCGAGCGGCAGGAACATGTAGATGACCGGCTGTACCTCGTCCAGCTCGAGCTGGTCCCTGTACATCGCGGTCGCGGAGAGGAAGTTGGCGTGTGTGAGCATGCAGCCCTTGGGGGGACCGGTCGTTCCCGAGGTGTAGACCAGCGTGGCCACGTCCTCGGGAGCGACCGCCCGCACGCGCTCGTCCACGGCCTGCGGGTCGACCTCCCCGGCGCGCGCCCTCGCCGCGCTGATCGGGAGCGCCCCCTCGGCGGAGCCGTCGATCACCAATACGTGCTCCAGACCGGGCAGCTCGCGCTTCACCGCCAAGATCTTTGCCACCTGCTCGGCGTTCTCGCAGAACACCAGCCTCGCGCCGGAGTCTGCGAGCACGTGCCTGCACTCCTCGGGCGAGTTCGTGTGATAGATCGGCGCCACCACCGCGCCGGCGCACACGGCTCCCATCTCGCACAGTGTCCACTCCGCCCTCGTCGAGCTCAGGATCGACACCACCTCGCCCGCCTGGAGCCCGAGCGCGATCAGGCCGCGGGCCAGCTCACGGCTGCTCTCGCCCAGCTCCCGGTAGGTGAGCATATTCTCCCCCTGAGGGGTAGGGAACCGCAGGGCAACGTCCTCTCCGCGCTCCTGCGCGGAGAGGACCATGCGCCCCAACGTGGTGGCGCCGGTGATCCGCTCGGCCACCGGAGACAGCGGCTGCGGGCCGGAGGTCATGGTGCAGCCCACAATACCCTCACGCTCCGCCTTCAGCCGGTGCTCACGAAAGCCCGGCGACGACGACCGGCCCGATCGAGCGGTCCGACGCGCCGATCGAGCGGTCGACGGCCCGATCGAACGGTCCGGCGCGCCCGGCAAGCGGTCCGGCGCGGCTTGACGCTCCGAGCGCCAGCGGTGAGCTCCCGTCATTCCGACACCGCTCGTGCATGGGAGAGGTCGACTGCACGGTCGGCGAACGGAATCAGGTGGGCGGCGAACTCTGCCGGCTCTGTCGTGTGCGGCACGTGCCCCGTGTCAAGCACGACGAGCTCCGCATCGGGGATCGCGCCGGCGAGCCGTCGGCCGATCTTCAAAGGGATCACCGGGTCCTGCCGGCCCCAGATCAGCAGCGTCGGGGCAGTGATCGACGCGGCCTGCCGGCGCAGGTCGTGCTCGGGCGAGGCGAAGCTCCGCCACAGATCGCTCACGGCCCGCAGGCCGGGATCCCGTCTGGTCGTCTCCACGCCGACATCTCTCGCCCGGATGTCCGCTGCAGTCCGGGGGCGCATGTATCGGGTCGCAAACCAGGGATAGATGCGCCGCAGGAACCAGGGACGGGCCATCAGCGCGCAGAACGCGCGCACATGCGGTGGCCGTCCGGCAAAGCCACCGCTGTCGACGAGCACGAGCCCCTTCACGAGGTCCGGCCTGCGGATCGCCAGGCGGGCCGCCGAGAAACCCCCCACCGAGTTGCCGACGACGACAGCGCCCTGCGGCGCGAGGCGCGCGACGAGTCCCTCGGCGAGGTCGGCGAAGGTCATCGCGCTCGCGACCAGGGAATCGAGGGGCGACTCGCCGTGGCCCGGCCAGTCGAGCGAGATCGAGCGGAAGCGCTCCGGGAGCAGCGCACGCAGCTCGTCGAAGTCGTGCCGGTCGTGGGCTCCGCTCGGAAGCAGCACCAGCGGATGACCGGCGCCGCGTTCGTCATAGGCCAGCGACCCCTGTGAGGTCTCGAGAATCGGCATCGCGCGGCCAACATATCACATGACTGACCGGTCGGTCATCTTGGTGACCGACCGGTCATGTAGGCTTGATGGGACCAATGTCCGTTAAGACACGCCTCCCCACCGAGACAGCCATCCCGGGCGGGCATCGGACACGCGAGGCGCTGCTCACTGCCGGGGTCGCCGTTGCCGAGCGCGGCGGGCTCTCAGGGCTGAGTGTCAACAGGGTGGTCGCCGAGGCCGGCGTCGCCAAGGGCACCTTCTACGTGCACTTCGACGATCGGGAGGCGTTCATCGACGCGCTTCACGCGCGCTTCCACGACCGCGTGCAGGAGGCCGTCGCTGCCGCGACCGCCGGCACTCCCGCCGGAGCGGAGCGCATTCTGCGGGGGGTCGAGGCGTACCTCGACGTGTGTCTCGCCGACCGGGCGATCAAGGCGCTCGCCCTCGAGGCGCGCGCCGAAGCAACGCTCTCCCCGTCGATGTCGGCTCGCCACGAGCGCTCCGTCGCGACTGCCGTACCGAGCTTCAAGGCAATGGGCTGGCCCGACGCCGGCGCAGCCGCGCAGCTGCTCGCCGCCATGACGTCCGAGGTCGCGATCCGCGAGCTCGAGGCCGGACGCCGGCTGCCGGGGGCTCGTCGCGCACTTCGGCGATTCCTCGCCGCCTAGCGAACTGAGGTGGTGTGACGCCGTGGGGCACTGGTCGGTTGTCGATCGAGGAGCACGGAATCTCCGACGCGGGTCCATACCGCAGGATGGCGCGCTCGATCAATCTCCAGAGGCTGATCCTGCGCCATCCACGGCAAGCGAAGCCAGCCATGCGTCCAAGAACCCCACAGATCGTCGCCCTCGGAGGTGGAGGCTTCTCCATGGAGAGGGACAGCTCGCTGCTGGACGACTACGTCCTGTCGCTGACCGGCGTGACGCGACCGCGCGTCTGCTTCCTGCCGACGGCATCGGGGGATGCCGACCACTACGTGGTGCGCTTCTACCGCCGTTTCTCAGCTTCCTGTGAGGCGACTCACCTGTCGTTGTTTCGTCGCGACCAGGGAACGGGCGGAGTTGAGGAGGACTTCGACACGCACCTGCTCGCGCAGGATCTGATCTACGTCGGAGGCGGCAACGTCGTGAGCATGCTCGGCGCGTGGCGTGCGCATGGGCTCGATGACGTGCTGCGCCGGGCCTGGCGCAAGGGCGTGGTGCTGTGCGGTCCATCTGCAGGGTCCCTTTGCTGGTTCGAGGAGGCGCTCAGCGCATTTCACGGCCCGCCTCGCGGCGTACGGGGGCTCGGCCTGCTGCCCTTCTCCAACTGCGTGCACTACGACGCCGAGCCCGCCCGGCGCACGGAGTATCACCGCTTCGTGGGCGACGGGATGCGTTCCGGGTTCGCCGTGGAGGACGGCGTGGCCCTGCATTTCCGACGCACCCGCCTGAAGCGGGTCGTGAGCTCCCGTCCGGACGGAAGTGCCTACCGGGTGGAGCCGCTCGGCGACGCGGTGGTCGAGACGCCCCTGGCCGTGACCCGCCTGGGCGCAGCGCCCGCCACGCCCGACTCGGCAAAGGCTACCGGCGAGGTGAGCGCTGGCCATCCCGAGCCGTGCGCGCCTGCGGCTCGCAGGCCCGCCGCGCGCAAGGCCCACCGGCGCCTCGCCTCGGAGCCGGTGCCGGGATGAGCCCGGAGATCACCGGAGACGTGGACCGGCTGATCTTCGCGATGGGCGGTGGGGGCTTCACGATGGAGCCGACGAATCCGCTGCTCGACGACTTCGTGCTCGGTCTGACGAGGGCGAGGGAGCCTCGCGTCCTGTTCCTGCCGACGGCCTCGGGGGACACCACCGCACAGATCAACGCGTTCCAGGCGCGGTTCGCCGACGGCCCGTGTGTTCCGGAGCACCTCTCCCTGTTTCGCCTCAGCGACGCGCGCCGTCCTCTCGAGGAGATCGTGCTGGGGGCAGACATCATCTACGTCGGAGGTGGTTCGATGCGCAACCTGCTCGCGATCTGGCAGGCGCACGGGCTCGATGCGCTGTTGCTGCAGGCATGGCGTGCGGGCACGGTGCTCGCAGGGCTGAGCGCCGGTGCGATGTGCTGGTTTCAGGGTGGGGTGACCCGTTCGAGCGGGCCCCCGGAGCCCATCGAAGGCCTGGGCCTGCTGGAAGGCTCGATGACGGTCCACGCGGACGGCGAGCCCGAGCGTCTGCCCGTCTGGCTGGCGGCCGTGCGCGACGGCGGGTTGCCCGGAGGATGGGCGGTCGACGACGGCGTCGGGCTGCTGTTCCGCGGGCTGCAGCTGACCCGCATCGTCAGCTCGCGTCCGGGGGCGGGTGCCCAGCGCGTCGATGCGATCGCCGGCGAGCTGGTGCGCCACAGGCTCGAGCCCGAGCTGCTCGAGGGTGACGTGGCCGGTGGCGCGCTCTCGCGAGTCGATGAGGCCGTGCAGGAGCTCCGCCTCGTCCAACGGCTGCGCCGGGGGGTCGGAGAGGGGGGTGGCTGACGGAACGGCCGTGATCAGAGCGAGAGCGTCTCCTGCAAGACGCGCCGCTCGTCATAGCCGCACAGATTTAGAGCGCTGGTAGTCTTAGTCGCCGGAGGTGTGACATGCGCTTGATGAGACGCTCACGATCGGGGGGCACGTGCACCGCGATCGGTGGCGACGCACCGACACGCAACCTGACCTCCGGCCGCGCATCGCTCTGTGTCGGATTGCCGCTGCTCCTCGTCATGCTCGCTCTGACTTCGAGCGCGCTGGGGAGTGGCCCACCTGTGACGAGCTCTTCAGCGGTGGTGGGGACCTTCGGCAAGACGAGCGTCGGCGGCTCATCGGACAGCTTTGCGCCGAACCGCAAGCGCGTCAGCGCCTACGCGCTACCCGTCGCGGGGTCGGTCACCAAGCTGAGCATCTATCTGGCGCCGGGCGGGGCCTCCGGGAAACAGGTGCTCGAGGGCGTGTTGTACGCCGACTCGTCGGGCAAGCCCGGCGCGCTGCTCGGCGTCTCGAGTCCGCTGACCTTCATGAGCACGAACGCCGCCGGTTGGTATGACCTCACCTTCGCGGCTGCACTCAACCTTCCCGCCGGCACGTACTGGATGGGCGTGATCACCGGCGCCGGCGCCAACGTCGCCGGCTTCCGCTACGACAGCGTCTCGGGTAGCCGGCAGTACAACTCGAACACCTACACATCGGGCCCCACCAACCCGTTCGGCGCGACCACCACCGACAGTGAGCAGGCCTCGCTGTACGCCACCTATACGGGGAGCGCGCCGCCACCGCCACCTGTGAACAGCGAACCTCCGGCGATCACCGGAACACCCAGGGACGGTCAGACGCTCTCGGCCGGCACGGGAACCTGGAGCGAAAACCCCACAGCCTTCGGGTACCAGTGGGAGCGTTGTGACTCGACGGGAGCAAACTGCGCAGCGATCCCCGCCGCGACGGGCCCGAGCTATCTGCTCGGACACGGCGATGTGGGCTCGACCGTGCGCGTCGCGGTGAGCGCCACGAACGCCGGCGGCTCCTCCGCGCCGACCCTCTCCGCCCAGACGCCCGTCGTGGAACCGCTCGCTCCGTCGAACACCGTGACGCCGGCGATCTCCGGAGCGGCTCAGGTCGAACAGACGCTGAGCGCCGCAGCCGGCACGTGGGCCGGGACGCCTCCTCTCTCCTACACCTATGAATGGCTGCGCTGCGACTCCACGGGAGCCAATTGCCTGCCGATCTCCCTTGCCGGCGGCCAGACCTACACCACAGTTTCGGCGGACGTGGGCTCGACGCTGCGCGTCGCGGTGACCGCGTCGAACTCCGCCGGCACCTCCTCGCCGGCGGTCTCCGCGCAGACCGCGGTGGTGCAGCAGGGCTCTGCGACCTTCGGCAAGACGGGCGTCGGCGCCTCTTCGGACGCCTTTGCGCAGGACCGCAAGCGGGTGAGCTCCTACTCGCTGCCCGTCGCCGGGTCAGTCACCAAGCTGAGCATCTACCTGGCGCCCACCGGGACGTCGGGGCAGCAGGTGCTGAAGGGCGTGATCTACGCCGATTCGAGTGGCAAGCCGGCAGCGCTTCTGGGCGTATCCGAACAGCTGACCTTCAGCAGCACGAACTCCGCCGGCTGGTATGACCTCGTGTTTCCCTCGCCGGTGAAACTCGCCGCGGGCAACTACTGGATCGGCGTCATCACCGGCTCGAGCGGAAACGTGGCCGGCTTCCGTTACGACAGCGTCGCCGGCAGCCGCCAGTACAACTCGAACACCTACACATCGGGCCCCACCAACCCGTTCGGCGCAACCACCACTGACAGTGAGCAGGCCTCGCTGTACGCGACCTATACGTCGGAAGGCATCAGGCCCACCCGGCCACCGGGCAATTTGAGCGCGCCGACGATCAGCGGCATCGCACAGGTCGGCCGGACACTGACGGCCAGCCCCGGGGAATGGTCGGGCGCTCCCACGAGCTTCGGCTATCAGTGGCTGCGGTGTGACGGGTCGGGCGCCAACTGCAGCCCGGTCGAATCAGGCAATGGCCCGAGCTACACGGATGTGGCCGCTGACCTCGGCGCTACGCTGCGCGTCCAGGTCGTAGCGACGAACGCGGCGGGCCCATCTTCGCCCGCGAGCAGCGCCCAGACGGCGGTCGTGGTCGCCGCTACGGGCGTCCAGCACTACGAGTACGTCTTTCCGGCAAACGCCATCGACGTGTATGACATGGACAACGGCCAGAAGCTCGTCAAGACGATCAGCCTGCCGCCGGCCGCGACGGACATCCGCGGCGCCGCCGTCAGTCCCGCCACCCACATGCTCTACGTCAGCTACGGCGGGGACGGCGGCTCCCGTGGAGGTGGCTCGATGCTCGAGTACGATCTCGTCAACGAAAAGATCGTGTGGACGCACTCCTACACCGAAGGCGTCGACAGCATGGCGGTCAGCCCCGACGGCAAGACGATCTACCTCCCGGTCGGAGAGGAATCCAGCGCTGGCAACTGGAATGTCGTCGAAGCCTCCAGCGGCAACATCATCGGGAAGATCGAAGGGGGGAGGGGTCCGCACAACACGATCGTGAGCCTCAACGGCGACCACGTCTACATGGGGGGACGCACCGCGAGCTTCCTGTCCGAGGCCGAAACCCAGAACGGTCACGTCATCAAACAGATCGGACCTCTGCTCAACGGGGGCGTGCGACCATTCACGATCAACGGATCGGAGACGCTCGCCTTCACCACCGCCACCGGTTACCTCGGGTTCCAGGTCTCGAGCATCACCACCGGCAAGGTGCTCTACACGGTGCCCGTCTCGGGCGGCTTTCCCTACACCCCCGGTCAGGCGGGTCCGAGCACGCCCAGCCACGGGATCTCCTTGTCGCCCGACGAGAAGGAGGTCTGGGTGGTGGACCAGCCGAACAGCTACGTCCACGTGTTTGACATAACCGGCCTGCCATCCTCGCCGCCGAAACAGATAGCCAACATCAGGCTGACCAGGGAAATGACAGGCACACAGGCCGGATGCACCTACGACTGCCTGCGCGAGGGCTGGCTGCAGCACAGCCTCGACGGGCGCTTCGTGTACGTCGGGGACTCCGGGGACGTCATCGACACAAGCACGCGCCAGAGCGTGGCGAACCTACAGCCGCTCTACAACTCGCGCGTGTTCCTCGAGGTCGACTGGAGCAACGGCGTCCCGGTGGCCACCTCGACGCGAAGCGGGTTGGGCTACGTGGTGAAATAGCTACTGCCTGAGCGCCCGCCCGGGCAGCGCTCGGCGGCTCAGCGGGCCCTCTTCTCCGCGCCCTCGGTCGCCTGCGGCTCTCCGGCCCATGTCGATCGCGACGCGCTGAGGCTCAGGCGGATTGGAAGCCCGCGATCTCGCCGGCCAGTCGGGTTGGCTCATCGTGCGGGATGAAGGTCCTGCCACCCTCGACCTCCGCGATCCTCGCGTCCGCGAAGACGCCCGCCAGCCGACGGGCGAAGTCGAGCTTGAAGAAACGGTCGCCCGTTCCCCACACCAGGAGCGCCGGCCCGTCGAAGCCGCCGAGCGCGTTCGAGGCGGCGTTCAGGTCCTGGGGATCCACCTGCCTCGCGAAGCGGGCGACGTCCTCGCGGATGGCAGGGTTGTGCAGGCACGGTTCCACCCAGGCGCGCGTCTGGCCGGCGTCGAGGGGCCGGTTGACGAGCAGCCCGAACCCGGCGGGCGAGTGCCGGATGGCCGTCCAGCGCATCGGCGCCAGCAGTGCGCGGATCGCTGCTGGGCTGCGGCAGGCCTTGATCAGCGGGCCGAAGGGCGCCGGCGGGAAGCTGGTGAACGCGTCGCAGTTGGTCAGCACCACGCGGCCGATCAGCGAGTCGTCGGCGTCGAGCAGGAACTGACAGATCGCCCCGCCGGTGTCGTTTCCGACGAGGGTCACATCTTCGAGCTCGAGCGCCTTCATGAAGGCGATGACCTGACGGGCGATACCGCGCGGAGACTGGTCCGCGGCGCCGCCCAGCGGGATGGTGTGCGAGCCGAGCGGCAAGTCGGGCGCATATGAACGAACGCCCGCCGCGGCGAGCGCGTCCGCAGTCGCGCTCCACAGCGTGGCGCTCACGAGGAAGCCGTGCACGAACACGACGGGCGGCGGGGCGGCATCCGGAGGGCCGGCGAGGCGGTACTGCACAGTGCCGTGTGGAAGGTCGATCGTCGGCATGTCTGCTCCTAGCTCTAGATTGCATTCAGTCCGCACGTAAAATACGTACTGTCCTGCAGGGCGTCCTGCGGGAAGCCATCGGCTCGCCGACGGGTGTATCGCCGCTTCTAGGGATCGGCCAGCAGCGTGGAGGTGCCCGGGACGTTTCCGAGCGAGACCAGGCGCCGCGCGGTGCCCGGGATGTGCTCGAGGTAGCCGTGCAGGAAGGCGATCGTCACGCGCTCGACGATCGCGAGCTGGGGCTGCTGGACCGAGTACGGCGGCAGGTGTTCGGCGCCGAGCAGGGTGAGCAGATACTTGGGGCGTTGCGCGACTTCGAAGAACGCGTTGGTTTCGCTGGGCGGGTTGATGGTGTCCGCGGTTCCCTGCGTGGCCAGCAGCGGCGGGCTTCCGGCCGGGAATTCGAACCCGCCGAGGCCAGGTATCTCGGCGCCCGACAGGACGATCACCGCGCCGACCCGCGGGTCGCGGAAGCTGCGGTTGTAGGCGACCGCCAGGGCGGTGTCACCGCCGTCGGACTGGCCCGCCACGGCGATGCGCGTGGAGTCGATGAGCCCGGCCAGGGGGCCCGAGCCCGTGCTGCTCGCGGCGAGTATCTGGGAGATGACAAACCGCATGTCGGTGGGCTGGTTGGCCAGGTCGGACTCGTCCGGGCCACCCGGAGCGGTGGCGCTCTCGAGTGGGAAGACTGGCGCAGCGACCACGTATCCCGCCCTCGCCCAGCTCGCCAGGAGGCGCGCATAGAGCGCTGGAGTGACCGCGAAGCCGTGTCCGAAGACGACGAGCGGAAACGGGCCGTAGGCGCGCGCCGGCGGCGCGTTGCTCACGTCGGTCTGCCCAGACGGTCCGAGCACGGGATAGCGGACGATCGTAGTGAGCGTTCGCGGCTCGGTCGTCCCGTTCGGGAGCGTGATGGTGCGGCTCCTATCGACGAGCCGCAGCACCCGCACGCCCACCCCGAAGGAGGACGGGCGCGCGGTGGGCGCCGCCGGCGCCGTGACCGTGTGCGTGTGCGCTCCGGCCACGCTCGTGCTGTGCGCGCTTCGGGACCCGGCGCCCGCCAGCGCGACGATCGATGCGATAGCACCGACCGCGAGTGCCAGAAGCCCGAGCGCCAGCAGGCGCCGGCGCCGGAGCGCGCGCCCGCGCGTATCCGGGTCGCGCGACGCCTCACGTCGGGCGGCGACTCGCTCGCTGCTCGGAGTGGGCGGGCTCTCGGGTGTGCTCGTCACTGAGCCTCGCCGGCTGTCGTTAGAAGACTCTCACTGGAAATTAAGCGGGAGAAGAGCCGGATGACCGATAGTTACACACTATCCAGCCCTCCAGCGGACTCAGATCATGCCTTTCCGACGCGGCCGCGCCTCGCGGCCGGTCGCGCTCGAAGAACTGGGACGAGCACGTCGACAACATGGAGCTGCTGGCCAACGGCCCGGGCTTCCGGGCGCTCCGCGATCGCATCCTCGAGCTGGCGCGGCTGCGCCCCGGCGATCGGCTGCTGGACATCGGCGCGGGCACCGGCTTGCTGGCGGTCGCGGCCGCACCCCACGTCGCCAGCGTCAGCGCCCTCGATGTCTCGCCGGCGATGTGCGACCGCCTCAGGTTCAACTTCCAGCGGCTCGGAGTCGGAAACGGCGAGATCCTGCTCGGCACCGCGACCGAGCTCCCGCTGCCCAGCGGCACGTTCGATGTGGTTCTGTCGAACTACTGCTTCCACCATCTCAGAGACTCCGAGAAGGTTCAGGCCCTATCGGAGATAAGGCGCGTGCTGGCACCTGGCGGGCGCCTGGTCTTCGGCGACATGATGTTCCGCCTGGGCGTGTTCACGCGACGCGACCGGACCGTGATCGTGCGGCTAATCCGGCGAGTGCTCCGTCATGGTGTGGCCGGGGTGCTGCGGCTGCTGAAGAGCGCCACGCGAATCGCCGCGGGCCGCTGGGAGCATCCGGCCAGCGCTGAGTGGTGGCGCGAAGCCCTGCGTGACGCCGGCTTCGTCGAGGTCTCCGTGCAGGCGCTCGAGCATGAGGGGGGGATAGCGTGCGCGCGCGCACCCCAACGATCCGGCCAACCGGATGCCGGCTCACCGCCGCCCCCGTTCGGCCAGGAGCCCGTCAGTCCCCGAGCGCTCGCCGTGGCGGCACCCCCGGCGTCGGACGGGCGCCAAGCGCCCGGCTGAAGGCGTAGGGCGGCGCGCCCACGCCGCTACACGTCGGGTCCGCCGCCGACGCGCTGCCCGCGCAGGGATTGTCCCGCGCGAGCGACCAGAGCGAGACGAGCCCGATACCCTGCCTCGCCGCGAAGCGCTCGACCTCACGCGCGTCCCGCAGCGTGAAGACCTCTCCGGCCGTGTCGTTGACGCCGACCATCACCGTCACGCCGAGCGCTCTCCAGCTGGAAAGCCCTCCCCCGAGCCGCATGAGCTGGATGTGCGCGCCGCGCGCCGCCGCAATCGCGGCGGCGCCCATCTCGCCCGGGGCGACAGGCGCGCCGTAGTCCATCGCGAGCAGGTTCACGGTGTGCACGCGCACCCCGGCATCGAGCATCGTTCGCAGCGCCGCAAGACCCGACGCGGTCAGGCCTCGCCGCGAGGCGGGCAGCGTCAACGAGACGGCGAGCGGCCGCCCGATCAGCGACTGCAGACGCGCGAGGGCAAGCGACCGGCGGGCCATCGCCGGACGGTCTTCGAGCGCCGCTCCCTCGAGGTCGAAGTCAGCGGCCACGGCCCGGTAGCGGTCGAGGACCGACGCGTAGGCCGCGGCCAGGCTGGAGACGCTCGTGCAGCCCCCGGCGAGCTCGGCGCCCGCCGCCCCTCCGAAGGAAACCCGCAGCGCAACGCCCGCCGTGCGCAGCCGGCTCGCGGGATCCGCCACCGCCGGGGCGGAGATCGCCAGCGAGCCACCCCACGAGGGCCGACAGGCGCCGGCGGCCGTCACGAACGCCAGCGTGAGCCCGCGCGCGCCGGCGTCCGCAGCCACTCCGGCGAGGTCGGAGGGAGGGGAGAGCGTCACGTCGACATAGGGCGAGAACACCGCGCTGCCGCCGGGGGGCTGTACTGCCGGGGCGCCGGAGCCGGACCCCCGGTGGCTCGTCGCAGCGCCACATCCGTACAGTGGGCAGGCGGCCCCGACCAGCAGCGCGCACCCGAGGACCGCTTGGCGCGCGCTCACGTGCCGACCACGTGCCGGATCACGCGCTCGGCGGCTGGGTGACCTCGATATCACCTGTTCGCACGAGCCTGTGCCAATGCAGGCGCGTCCCCATCAGCGCCACGATCACCGAGTCGATCACCACCAGGTACATGAGCTGGCGATAGACGACCTGCTGGACCGGCATCGACCACAGCGGCCGGCGCGACTCCCCGTCCCAGCCGAATGCGACCCACGCCAGCACCAGCTGGCAGAGGTTGAACGCAACCCAGAAGAGCAGGATCGGCACGGGGTCGAGGAAGAGGATCGAGTAGATCGCGAACAGGTCGATCAGCGGGGCGCAGAGCGGCAGCAGAACCTGGAAGACGATCATGTAGGGCAGCGCGCGGTGCCCGATCCGGCCTTCGCTGCGGTGCCACAGCGCGTCGCGGTGCTTCCACAGCGACTGCAGCGTCCCGTAGGCCCAGCGGCTGCGCTGCCGCCACAGCCCGCGCAGCGTCGAGGGAGCCTCGGTCCAGGCACGCGCATCCTCGGCGTACAGGACGCGCCAGTTGTTTCGCCCGATCGCGAGCGTCAGGTCGGTGTCCTCGGCGAGCGTCGCCCCCGAGACTCCTCCCACGTCCACGAGCGCGGTGCGGCGAAAGGCCCCGATGGCTCCGGGCACGGTGGGCATGCAGTCGAGCATCTCGTACATGCGGCGGTCGAGGTTGAAGCCCATGACGTACTCGATGTGCTGCCAGCGACCGAGCAGACCGGAGCGGTTGCCGATCTTCGTGTTGCCCGACACCGCGCCCACCTCCGGGTCGCGGAACGGCTGCACCAGGTGGAGCATCGAGTCGGGCTCGAACACCGTGTCCCCGTCCACCGTCACGACGATGTCGTGCTCCGCGGCGATCAGACCTGTGTTGAGCGCCACCGGCTTGCCGGCGTTGACCTGGCGGATCACGCGCACGCCGTCGAGCCCGAGCGCGTCGACCCGCTCACCCGTGCCGTCGGTCGAGCCGTCGTCCACGACGATCACCTCGAACGGGCTGGGGTAGCGACTGGCCGCCAGCGAGCGCACGCAGCGCTCGATCCCGACAGCCTCGTTGAAGGCGGGCACGACGATCGAGACCGGTGGAGTGAAGGACGTGTCGCGCTCGCGCCGGCGTGCGCGGCGAACCTGCACCGACGCCAGCGGGAGCACGAGCAGCATACGCAGGACTACCAGGACGGCAACCGCGAAGACGATCGCGATGAGGATGCCCGTGACCGCCCTCGAGACCGCCAGCATCGCCACGAACAGCCGCCCGCGCAGGCGCTGCGAGGCGTCCACCCGGGTCATGTACGCCCCCGCCCGCAGACCCTGAAGCTGGGCGACCGTCACGAAGCGAAAGCCGCGCTGGCGAAGGACCGAGATTATCTTCGGCAGCGCCGCCACGGTCTCGGCTCGCTTGCCACCGCCATCGTGCATCATCACGATCCCGCCCTGCCCCCCGGAGGGCGTGGCCGCTGCGACGATCGAGGCGACCCCCGGCTGGTCCCAATCGCGCGTGTCGTAGTTGGTCACGGCGATCGTGTATCCCTTGGCGGCGATCTGCCCCCAGGCGGCGATCTGCTTGGGCGTGATCGCGTCGGGGGTGGAGGCGTAGGGCGGCCGGAGCAGCTGCGTGCGCAGGCCGACGATCCCGCTGAACGCGCTCTCGGTCATGCCCAGCTGGAGTTCCCGCTGCCAGGCGGGGATAACCGCCAGATCGGGGTGCGTGAACGTGTGGTTTCCCAGTTCGAAGCCATCCCTGACGATGCGGCGGGTGAGGCCGGGCGCACGCACGGCGTTGCCACCGATCTGAAAGAACGTGGCGGGAACGTGCGCCCGCTCGAGGATCGTGAGGATCCGCGGCGTCCAGCGCGGGCTGGGCCCGTCGTCGAACGTCAGCGCGATCCGTTTTCCCGGCGCCGGGGCGCGCGAGACCAGGCCGCCGTGACCGTTTGAGACCAGTATCGGACCGGAGGCCGCGAGCGGCGCGTCGGCACTAGGGGTATCGGTGCCGGCGGCTCCCAGCGTTTTCGTCGTGATCCCGTCCACGAGCAGCAGGACCACCACCATGGCCATGCAGAACGCCACTATCACGTGGTGCGCGCGGGTGGCCGTCGGGGGACCGCTCGCGCGACGAACAGGGCCACCGCGGATCCCGGTTCTCGCGGGGCCCGTCGAGCCGGTCTGTGACCGGTCGCGGGCGACCCCGCTCATGTCAGGCGCGAGTTGGATCCGCGGCGCACGGCGCTCGCCACGGTGTTAAGACAGTCGGGCCGGCCGGTCACCCTGAGAGCCTGCGTTGAGCTCGACGGCGCCGGATGCTGGATCCCAGACCCGCGCTGGGTCGCCTGCAGGCGAAGAGCCGGTAGCACCGCCCGCGGGGTCGCGCACGACGAGACGCGCGCCGAGCTCTCGGCGTCGGTGACCCGTCGCTGAGAGTCCGCAGGCGCAGACTGCCTCAAAGCGACCGCCGATCGGTCGACTCCCGCGTCGGCCCGCAGGGCCTGCTGCCGCGCGAGGGCTGCGTGGGAAAGGACGCGCAGACCGATGGTCGGAAAGCCCGAGAAGCCCGCCATGCCGAAAGCCAGGCCGACCAGCCAGAAGGCGCACACGCCCGCCGCGGCGACGCCGGCGACGCGCACTCCATGGGCCCTGCGCGCGTTGCTGGCGACGAACACCTGGGCATCCTGGCCGCTCGTCAACCACTCGGCCGGAGGCTCCGGACGCGCAGCCTGGCAAGCTTCCTTCATTGGTCGCAATCTTATTTGTCTCTCCATAAGTCCCTGCTAACGGCCCGATGAGTTTCTTCCTATGTGCCGCGCCGGCCGGTTCGAGGTGCTTGCATTGACCTGATGCCCAGCCCCTCCGCGCGCCATTCTCGCCACTCGCGGGGTTCCCTGCGCCGGTCGTCGGGCTCCCTGGGCAGAAGCGTCGCGATCTGCGCCGGTCTCGGGGCGATGTTCGGCCTGTTCGCCTGCAACAGCGCCCAGCCGACCGGCAGCACTCGCGGAGCAGTGGACGCGGCCGCGACGGCACGCGGGATCCTCGTGCGCGTCAACCAGGTCGGCTTCCCGGCCGGCGTACCGAAGACCGCGACCGTCCTTGCGCAACGGACCTTGCGCTCGCGCGCCTTTCGCGTCGTGAGCTCGACCGGCGCCACCGTGCTCGCCGGGAACGCGGCCCGCGACCGCGGCGCCTGGAACAGTCGCTGGCGCCACGCCTACCCGCTCGACTTCAGCGCCCTGCGCGTTCCCGGGCGCTACCGGATCGTGCTGCGCGAGCCGGGCGAAGTCAGCTCGCCCGCCTTCCAGGTGGGGGGTGGCGGCTACGCGCAGCTCGCCGCCAACGAGGTGAGCTTCCTGCGCGAGCAGCGGGACGGGCCGGAAGTGGACCCCGGCCTCCTGTCGCGCAGGCCGGCCCACGTCGCCGACGCAAGCGCATTCGCCTACCGCACGCCCGCCTATCGCAACGACGTCTTGCTCGGCGCTCTGGCTCGTCTGCCGGGTGGCCCGGTGGACGTCTCGGGAGGCTGGTCGGACTCGGGCGACTACCTGAAGTTCGTCGAGACCTCGAGCTTCGTCGAGGACATGCTGCTGTACACGATCCGCCGGCATCCGGCGTCGCTCGGCAGCGCGGAGCCAAAGCTCCTCGCCGAGGCGCGCTATGGCCTGAGCTGGCTGGGGCGCATGTGGAATCAGGAAACCGGGGTCCTTCGCTATCAGGTGGGCATCGGCGATGGAAACGCGCGTATCGAAGGCGACCATGACGTCGGCTGGCGTCTGCCCCAGCACGACGAAACGATCCGCTCGCGGCCGGGCACGGGTGCCTACTACGTGCGCTACCGGCCGGTCTTCCAGGTCGGGACCGGCGGGGCGCCGATCAGCCCCAACCTCGCCGGGCGGATGGCTGCCGCGTTCGGCCTCTGCGCGCAGGTCTTCGCCGCGAGCGATCCCGCCTACGCCCACCAGTGCCTGCTGTGGGGGCAGACGATCTTCGACCGCGCAGACACCCGACCGCGCTCGCTGGTGACCACGACCCCCTTCGACTACTACCCCGAGCAAGAGTGGCAGGACGACCTGGAGCTCGGCGCCGCCGAGCTGCTGCGCGCGACGGCGACGGCGACGGACCGCTCCGGCCTGCCGCATCCCGATCCGCTCTATTGGTTTCAGCAGGCCGACCACTGGGGCCAGGCCTACATGGAAAGCCCGCTGGACGGCACCGACACCCTGAACCTCTACGACGTCGCCGCGCTCGCACATCTGGAGCTGCTGGAAGACCGCCAGTACGTGCCGGCGAAGGCGGTCGTCCGGATGGAAACCAACCAGCCCACCGTCCTCGGAGACCTGCGCGACCAGCTGGCGGCGGACCAGCGGGTGGCTGCGCGCGATCCGTTCGGGATCGGCTACCCGTCCGTCAACGACGACACGACCTCCCACCTGCTCGGCCTGTCCATCGAGGGGCGCATCTACGACCAGATCTCGGGAACCCGCACCTATGAGGGCTTGGCCCAGCGCCAGCTCGACGCGGTGCTTGGACAGAACGCCTGGGGCCTGTCGTTCGTCGTGGGCGCAGGCAGCCGCTTTCCGCTGTGCCCGCACCACCAGGTCGCGAACCTCGCCGGCTCGCTGAACGGGCGATCGCCCCTGCTCAACGGCGCGGTCGTGCCCGGCCCGGTGAAGGCCGGCGAGCTGCGCGGCCTGAGCGCCACGGAAGGCCACCGCCGCTGCCCGTCTGCCGGCGGCGACCCGTACGCCCAGTTCTCCGGTCGCGGCGCGGCCTACCAGGACAATGTCCTGGCCTCCTCCTCGAACGAGCCGAGCGACGACATCGCGGCGCTCGCGCTGCTCGCCTTCGCGGTGGAGGCGAGCAGCTGATCCGCAAGGGCGCCGGAAGTGCGCGCGGTCGGTCCGCGTGGCGTCCGCGGTGCGTCTCAGGGGAACACCTGCTCGCCGGTCTGCGAGTCCACGACGGTGATCGCTTCCACCGGGCAGTTCTTGGCGGCGGTGAGGACCAGATCGTCGGGGCCCGTGCCGATGACCGCCGCGAAATCGTCGAGCGCGAACACGTCGGGCAGCAGCTCCACGCAATCGCCCTCGGCGATGCAGCTGGCCTGGTCGATCGTTGGGACGTAGCTCATCATTTCTCCTTTCGGTTCAGTTCGCCTGCGAGGGGTGGGGTTCCAGCTGGCCGAGGGGCACCGCCCGCGACCGTCCGCCCGTTTGCCGGCCAGGAGCCGTCGGGCCAGGGGGGGCGGCGCCCGGCGCTCCGTCTCTGCTCGGCGCGTCCATCCGAGGCCCCCCGACGACCGGCGCCGCCTGCGCTCTCGGTCTGGCGGCGCGCCCACGGGAGCGCTGCAGGCGCAGCGCGAGCAGGAAGAGCACCGGCAGCGTGCTAGCGAGCATCGCGTCGCGCACCAGCGGTATCGAGGCGTCCGTTCCCGATCCCAGCGAATGGCCGAGGGCGAGCACGTAGACCACGACCGTGAAGCGGTGCATCCGCCGCCACAGCCGCACGCCGATCTTCCGGCGCACGTAGAAGCTCAGGGCGAGGATCGCCGCCAGATAGCCGGCCACTATCCCGAGGCCTGTCCACAGCGGGCGGTAGCCGATCGCGAACGGCACGACGATGCCCTTCAGGCCGGCCTTCAGCCATGGGTCGGCCGCCAAGAGCAGGCCGTGAGCCGCGATCGCACCGAGCGCGATCAGCGCGAGGTGCTGGTGCAGGCGCACCGCGTCTCGCCGCCGGCTCGCCGGGATCGCGCGCGCGGCCATCGCCAGGCCGAGGATCACCGAGCATGTGATCAGCGCCAGCGCCACGAATCCGGCCGAGCGACCGGCCAGCCACCAGACGTAGTTGGCAGGTGCGGCCTGGGTCACGCCGCGCTCCCAACGGGATGGGCCGGGCGGCCGGCGCGAACATCGAGGGGGCCGATCAGCTCCACGTCGCCGTCGTTGTGCACGACCAATCCACCGTGCTCGGCAAGCGCCTTGCGGGCGCCGTCGGGGCCGCTCAGCAGCGCGATCTTCGACAGCGTCTCGGCCTCCAGCGCGCTGGGCGCGACCGCCGTGGCCCCGATCAGCCCGCTCCACACCGGCCGGCCGCTCGCCGGGTCGAGCAGATGGTGGGCGAAGGAGCCGTCGGGCCGCCTCCAGATCCGCACGTTCAGGCCCGAAGTGGCCACTCCACCGTGGGTCATCCGCAGTGTGTGGACGCACTCGCCGGTGAGCGGGTGCTCCACCTCGATCGCGATCGGATCGAGCTGCACGCCCACACCGCCGACCGCGATGTCTCCGCCGCAGTCGACCACATAGCGTGTGTACCCGCGAAGGCGGTGTGCGAGGGCGTCGGCCGCGAGGCCCTTCCCGGTCCCGCCGGTGTCGATGCGCAGACCCGGCGGCCGGCGAATCGTGCCGCGCTCGTCGTCGACCTCGATCTGGCGCCAGCGCGCGCGGGCGCTCGGCCGCGCCCGTCGGGGGGGCGGAGCGGCCGCGAGGGCGAGGCTCAGGGGCGCGGGCGTGCTGGCGTCCTTGGAGCTCTCATAGCCGATCGCCTCGATCTCGCTGACCAGCGTCGGGTCGACGAGGCCTCCGCTCCGCTCGGCCGCCCACAGCCCGGCGGCCACGGCGGTGCGCAGCAGGACCGACGCAGGCACCTCGCGCGAGCGGTCGGCGTTGAGGGCGCACAGCTCGCTGTCGGAGCGAAATCGCGACAGGCGGCGCGCGAAGTCCTCGATGTAGCGTCGACCGTCCTCGGCCGCTTGCGCGGGTGCGGGCAGCCCCCCGAGGAGCGGAGCCTCGACGATCAGCCGCACGTCGCTGCCCATCGAGCGGAAGGTGGTGTCGTGTGGAAGGCTCATGAGGTGCGGGTGACCGGCAGGGGCGAGGCCGAGCCGCCGGCGGAGCTGACTTCCTGGGAGGCCCGGCTCGGCTGCGCGGGGGCGCTCGGGGGCAGGTGGACGATCACCCTCCGTTCGTAGACGCGCCGGATCAGGACCCGGCGGGCAGGCGGGGGCGCGGCGGCCGCGCGGGCACGCAGCGCGGGATCCTGGCCGCTGCCAACGCGCACGGCCAGCAGTGCGAGCAGGACGAGGAAGGCGGCGGCCGCCGCCCAGATCGCGCCGAGCGCGCCGCGGCGGCGGGCCTTGCGGGGCGCACTGCGATCGAGGGCGCGATCACTCATCGCCGGCTCCCGGAGTGCCCGATGCGCCGCTCGCACGAGTGACGATCGCCTGCGACGGCGCCGAGGGTTCTCCAGATGTCGCGACCGGCGTCGCCGTCCCGGCAGATGCGCCTGCTCCGCTCGTGCGGGTCCTCACGGCTCCGCCAGCGGCGCGGCTCGCCACAAGCGAGCTGCCCGCGCCAGCCCGAAGGGCCGGATCGACGCCGGCTTTCAGCCGCGCCATCATCACCGCGAAGAGCACCAGGAAGGTGGCGAGCGTCATGACCGCCAGGGGGAACGCGCCCGACAGGGGATGCGCCTTGCGGGTGCGCCCCGGCGCCGGCGCGCTGTGGGCCGGCGCGCTGTGGGAAGGCGCGCCGGCGGTGACGGCCCTTGGCGGCGCCGGCGGCGTCCGCGCGCCGGCGCTCGTCGACGGCCGGTCAGTCATCGTGCCCACCGCTGTGGCCGTCGCCGCCCCCGCTCGCGCGGGTGCTCACGGGGCGCGAGGAGCCCGAGCCGCCGCCGGAGGAAGCTGCGCCGCTGCTGCGGGTCTTCACGACGTGGGAGCCCGAGCCGCCGGCCGGCGCGGAACCGGAGGCGGCTTTAGATCCGCTGCTGCGGGTGCTCACGACCGGAGTCGCGTATGACGTCGGCGCGACGCCGCGGGCGCCGCTGGCGCGTGTCCGCGTCGCGAGAGACGCTGCCGCGCTCGCGCCGGCCGGCAGCGTGCCCGAGGAGCCGCGACCCGGAGTGCTGCTGCCCGCAGCGTGGTGAGGATGTTCACGGCGATAGACGTTGACCGTCTTGCGGATGATCTCGGTGCGCACCTCGACGGGCTGCGCAGCTGGCACAACCGCCTTCGGCCCTGCACCGCCCGAGCCGATCGCAAGGCCGACGAGCGCGCCGAAGCCCGCGAGGCTTACTCCTCCAGCCGTCATCATCTCGATACGTCTCATGGCCACTCCTAGGTCGGGTGCCTTCACTGTCGCGTGCCGAGGCCCAGCGGCGCCCCAGGCGAGAGTTAGGAGTCGGCAAAGAATCCCGGCCGCGCAAATCCACGACGCTCGGCTGCTCCGGCCCTCGCCCGACGCTCGAGGGACCTGTGGGGCGGGCTCTCGCAGGCGCCGCGGGCCCCGGCCGGTCAGTCGTCGCGGTGCGAGCTGCGGTCGCCGCCGCCGTCCTGAGAGCCGCGCACGGTGGGCCGGTGTTCGACGGGGGCTTCTTCTGACGCCCGCGAGGATGCGCTGCTCGGGGCGGCGGTCGAGGTGACCGGTGGGGATGGTGCGCTGCTCGGGGCGGCGGTCGTCGTGGCGGGCGGGGATGACCTGGCGGTCGACGTGGTGGGCGCGGAGCGGGTTCCGGTGGACGCGCCCGTCGCGGGTCTTCCCGTCGCCGAGCGAGTGGCCTGGGCCGGCCCGCTCTGGGTCGGTGTGGGTGCCGGCGGCAGGAGCCGGCGTCCCGCGGTGAGCGGTTCGGAGGCCAGCCCGATGCGCTGGCGCACAAGTTGGCTCGTGCCCCATGTGATGGCTGCGGCGATCGCTATGCCGAGCACCGCCAGGACCGCGACCAGCACCGTTCGGCGAGGCGCGTTCATGAGCCGCCCCCCGGAAACTCGAGCACCGCGATCGCCCCGCCCCCGGGGCGGTTCCCGAGGGTGGCTTCGCCGTGCCAGGCCTGCGCGAGGGTTCTGGCGATCGCCAGCCCCAGACCGCTTCCCGCGGGGCCCTGCTGTCCCGCGCGGCCTCGGTGGAAGCGCTCAAACACGAGCTCGCTCTCACCGGGCGCAAGGCCGGGACCCCGGTCACGGACCTCGATGCGCCCATCGCCGCCGGCGACCGTCACCTCGCCGCCCGCCGGGGAGTAGTGCAGCGCGTTCTCGATCAGCACGTCCAGCGCCCGGTCGAGGTCGGCGCGCGCGCACCAGGCCGTCCCCGCGCCCTCGCCGGCCGGCTTCAGGGTGATCCCGCGCGCCTCGGCGGCGGCGTGCCAGCGCTCCACGGAACGCACCACGGCGTCGGGCAGGTCCACGCGCTCGCCCTGCAGCTCGCGGTCCTCCGCGCGGCTCAGAACGAGCAGCTCATCGACCATCGCCGCGAGACGGTCGACCTCGGCCGTTCCGGCGTCGAGCTCGGCGGCGACCTCGCTGCTGGTCTCCGCGGCGCGAGCCTCCTCCAGACGCAGCCGCAGCGCGGTCAGCGGGGTGCGCAGCTGATGTGAGGCGTCGGCGACGAACTCACGCTGAGCGCCTATCAGGCGCTGCACGCGGTCGGCCATCTCATTGAAGGACATGCTCAACGACCGCTGCTCCGAGCTCCCCTCGACGACCGCCCGCGCAGACAGGTCCCCGCCGGCCAGGCGCTTGGCGGCACCCTCCAGGCGCCTCAGCGGGAGCGCGACCTGTCGGGCGATCACCGATCCCGCGAGCAGGCCGAGCAGCAACACCGTGCCGGCCACGAGCACAAGCTTAGTGATGGTGCTCTGCACGGCGCGCTGCACGGCGGCGACGCTCTGGGTGATGCGCACCGCGCCGACGGTGCTCCCGCGGCGTAGCGCGGGGACCGCGGTGGCGAGGATGTTCTCGCCGAGGCTGTGGCTCGGGCGCTGGGTCTGCACGGCGCGTCCGCGCAGGGCGGCGGCGATCTCCGGACGGCTGGCGTAGCTCGCTCCCAGGGTAGAAGCACCTGCGCTGTCGGCGACGACCCGCCCGGCCGCGTTCACGATCAGCACGCGCCCGCGCACCGACGCGGCGCTGGAGCGCACGAGGGCGCCGAGCTCGACGGTGCTCGGCGGGCTCAGGAGGTCGGCCGAGGTGGCAGCCACGACGTCAGCCTGGCTGAGGGCCTGGGAGTGGACCTCCGCGTTGACGCGTTCGCGTAGGCTGAGAGCGAGCGGCACCCCCAGTGAGACGACGGCGAGGACGAGCACATAGGCGAGCGACAGCAGTAGGCGGGTGCGCAGGCTTACGGCTCGACCCCCCGAGCTCCCACGAAGCGAAAGCCGACGCCCCGCACGGTCTGGATGTGGCGCGGCGCGGCCGGATCCTCGCCGAGCTTGCGTCGCAGGGCGGTCATGTGGACGTCGAGCGTCTTTGTCGAACCGAACCAGTTCTCATCCCACACGTCGCTCATCAGATCCTCGCGCGTGACGACCTGGCCGGCGCTCTGTGCCAGGCGGACGAGCAGGTCGAACTCCTTGCGCGTGAGCGACAGCTCCCTGCCGGAAAGCCAGGCCTGGCGGGCCGCGACGTCGACGGTCACGTCGCCTGCGGTCAGCTTCCCGGCCGGCTCCCGACGACGGCTGCGGCGCAGGACCGAGCGTATTCTGGCGATCACCTCCGCGGCCGCGAACGGCTTGACCACGTAGTCGTCGGCGCCCAGCTCAAGGCCCACGACCCGGTCGATCTCGCTGCCCCTGGCCGTCAGCATGATGATCGGGACCTGCGACTCGGCTTGCAGCTCGCGGGCCAGGTCGCGGCCATCGCCATCGGGCAGCATCAGGTCGAGCAGGACGATGTCCGGATCACGCTCGCGGAAGGCCGCCCGGGCTTCGGCGACGGTCGCGGCCACGACGGGAACGAAGCCCTCGCGCTCGAGGGCGTGCGAGAAGGGCTCTGAGATCGATGTCTCGTCCTCGACCAGCAGCACGCAGTCGCCGACCGACTTCCGGGAAGAGCCTGCGAGACCAACCATCACGATGAATGTAGTCGCGCGCGCCCCCGAAGGCTCCGTAGTTCCCCGAGCCCGGTCGACGGAGCGCCACCGATACGGACGCTCGGCCGGACCGGCAATGTGTGGTTGCGATGTCCCTCTCATCCCACTCTCCCGTTCGCATCGAAGGCCGGATGGATCCGCCGCTCAGCCGCTGGTTGTGGCTCGTGAAGTGGCTGCTGGTGATCCCCCACGTGATCGTGCTGGCGTTCCTGTGGATCGCGTTCGTGCTGCTGAGCGTCGTCGCGCTCGTCGCGATCCTGTTCACCGGGCGCTACCCCCGCGCGATCTTCGACTTCAACCTGGGCGTGCTGCGCTGGACATGGCGTGTCGCCTTCTACTCCTACAGCGCCCTGGGCACCGACCGCTACCCGCCGTTCACGCTGGCCGAGGTTTCCGACTACCCGGCCACCCTGCAGGTCGACTACCCCGAGCGCCTGTCGCGCGGACTCGTACTCGTCAAGTGGTGGCTGCTCGCCATCCCGCAGTACGCGGTGCTCGCGCTGTTCTCGGGTGGTTCGGGCACCTGGGGCCCCGGCCTGATCGGCGTTCTCGTGCTCGTCGCCGGTGTGCTGCTGCTCTTCCGCGAGCGCTATCCGAAGGACATCTTCGACTTCGTCATGGGCATGAACCGCTGGACGTTCCGCGTGGTCGCCTACGCTGCGCTGATGCGCGACGAGTACCCGCCGTTTCGCCTCGACATGGGGCCCACCGAGCCGGAGGGGCCGACCCGGCCTCTGTCCGAGGAGCCTCCAGGACCCGCCCAGAACGCCACCAGGCACTTCGAGAAACCCGCTGAGGGACCCGGCGATGATCACACTGCGTGAGGCAGCCGAGGAGTTCCTCGCCCAGCCGCGGATCGCGGTGGCGGGCGTCTCGCGCGACTCAAAGCAGCCGGCGAACCTGATCTACCGCCGTCTGAGAGACGCAGGTCGGGAGGTGTTCGCCGTCAACCCGAATGCCGAGACGCTCGAGGGCGACCCCTGCTTTCCCAGGGTCACGGCCATCCCCGGCGGAGTCGACGGTGTGGTGATCGCCACCACCCCGCAGGCCGCCGATGAGGTGGTCGCCGACTGCGCCGCAGCCGGGGTGCCGCGAGTTTGGATTCACCGCGGACTCGGCCCCGGCAGCAGCTCTGAGGTCGCGGTCGCGTACTGCCGAGAGCACGACATCAATGTCATACCGGGCGGCTGCCCGAACATGTTCGGGGCCACCGCGGATCCCGGCCACAGATGCCTGCATGCGATGCTCCGGCTCAGCGGCAAGGTTCCCGGCAGGATCGGCGATTACGCGCGGCCCGCCTCTTGACGAGAGGGGCTCCGTGCTTCCGACGAGAGGGGCTCCGTGCTTCCCCGCACGGCCGAGGCCGGGCCCGCCGCGATGCCCACCGTCGCCGGGAGGCATACCCTGATGGTGTCCGAGTGACGGGTCGAAGGGATGTGCGGTGTTCGAGAGAATCGTGATCGGCTACGCGGGCGACCAGGCCGGGCGGGACGCGCTGGTCCTGGGAGCGGGGCTGGCGGTTTCGCTCCGCAGCGCTGTGACGATCGTCTTCCCATACAACCCGCTGTTCGCCTCGGAGTCGGGCGATGCCGCCGAGCAGCGCGTGCGCGAGGAGGTGGCGGCTCTCACCGCCGGCCTCGGGTGGCCGGCCGCGCCCACCTACCACTGGACGCCCTCTTCCTGGCCGATCCACGGGCTGCACGAGATGGCCCGATACGAAGAGGCGGGGTTGATCGTCTTCGGGTGCTCGCGCGAGGGAGCGGCCGACCACCCTCATCTCAGCCTGATGGAGCGGATGGTGCATGGCGCGCCGTGTGCGGTGGCCGTCGCTCCCACCCGCTACGCCGATCCTCCGCCGCGCGGGCTGGCGCACATCGGCGTCGGCTTCTCTGACTCCGAGGAGGCTTTGGCGGCCCTCCACATCGCGCGCGAGCTCGCAGCTCGGACCGGCGGCCATCTCCATGCGATCGCCGGTGCAGGTCTCCCGCCGGAGCTCGCGAGCTATGCCCACTGCTCCCCGGACCTCCCGCAAGCCGAGCGCCAGATGTTCGCGGAGACCGAGGCAGCACTCGAGCGGGCCACCGCGGGGCTCGGTGGCGAGGTGCCGGTCTCGCGCGAGACGATCCGGGGGAATCCGGCGGACGTGCTGATCGAGCGATCCTCCGAGCTCGACATCCTCGTGCTCGGCTCGCGGGCCTACGGGCCCGTGCGCCACACCCTGCTGGGGAGCGTCTCGTGCCAGGTGATGCGCGAGGCGCATTGCCCGGTGCTGGTCGTCCCGCGGGGCATCCACGACGGCGAGCCGGGCGCCGCCCGGCCGTAGCCAGCGGTCGACTGAGCGGCCGGCCGGCGGGCGACGATCATGGATGCCCTCGTGCCGAGGAAAGAGGTGCAGCCCCACCGCCACGCGTCCACGCTCGACGGTCTGAGCGAGGCCGAGGCGGCCGCTCGCCTCGCTGCGCGCGGGCCTTCGCCGAGACCGGCGAGCAGCCGTTCCTACACGAGCATCGTCCGCGCGAACGTGCTGACCGTGTTCAACGCGATCCTGGCTGCCTTCGGCGCGTTGACGCTGCTGTTCGGTGATCCACGCGACGCCCTGTTCCTGGGGATCATCATCGCCAACGCGACGATCGGCATCACGCAGGAGGTGCGCGCCAAGCGGGCTCTCGACCGCCTCGCCTCGCTCGTGGCTCCCCGGGCCACGGTGGTGCGCGATGGGGTGGCGCGCGAGCTCGCCACTGCCGAGGTGGTGCCGGGGGACCTCGTGCGCGTGCGTGCAGGCGATCGCGTTGTCGCGGACGGCGAGGTCGTGGCCGAGCAGGATCTGCGCCTCGACGAGTCGCTGCTCACCGGCGAGTCGGTGCCGGTTCGCCGCGCGCCGGGCGAGAGCATCCGCTCGGGCGCCTTCGCGGTCGAGGGAAGCGCGTCCTTCAGGGTGACCGCCGTCGGGCGCGACAGCTTCGCCGAGCGACTGGTCGGCCAGGCGCGATCGTTCAGGCACCCGCGGTCGCCGCTCGAACGGGCCGTCAACAGGCTGCTCTACTCGCTCGTCGGTCTGGTCGTCCTGCTCGGCGCGCTGCTCGGCTACTCGCTCCACCACCGGCACGCGGGGTTGCACGAGGCAGTGGCCATCTCCACCGCGGGCGTCGTGAGCATGATTCCCGAGGGCCTTATGGTGCTCGTCGGCCTGACCTACGCGGTCGCCGCGGCACGGATGGCGCGGCGCGGCGTGCTGGCCCAGCAGCTGAATGCGATCGAGTCGCTGGCCTCGGTTGACGTGCTGTGCGTGGACAAGACGGGCACGCTCACCGAGTCGGCACTGCGCGTCACCGAGGTTCTGCCGGCCGACGGCCCGAGCAGCCCGCAGGCGGCGTCCGTGCTCGGCCGTTTCGCGGCGAGCGCGACGTCGCGAAACGACACCTTGCAGGCGATCGCCGACGCGTGCCCCGGTGACCCCGAGCCGGCACTCGGGGAGGTCCCGTTCACCTCGCGCCGAGGCTGGAGCGCGATTCAGCTGGCCGACGGCACCTACGTTCTCGGAGCGCCCGAACATCTTCGGCTCGGGGGGCTGCAGAGGCTCGCGGCCGAGCAGCAGGGTCGCGGCCGGCGCGTGCTCGCGCTGGCCCGCAGCCGCACGCCGTTGTCCAAGGAGCGCGCCGACGAGATGCCTCCGGCCGATGCGCAGGTGCTCGCGCTCGTGGTCCTCGCCGAGCGCCTTCGTCCGAATGTCGCCGAGACGATCGCCTACCTCATCGCGCAGGACGTGGAGGTGAAGGTGCTCTCCGGGGACTCTCCCCAGACCGTCGCCGCGATCGCCCGGGACGTGGGGATTCCGGTGCGCGGCGTGGGCCTGGGCTCGGAGATCCCGCACGAGCCCGCCGACCGCCGGGCGTGGGCTCTACAGGCAAGCGTCGTCGGGCGCATCTCTCCCGAAGGAAAGCGCGACGTCGTGGAGGCGCTCACCCGGGACGGGCGCTACGTGGCGATGCTGGGGGATGGCGTCAACGACGTTCTCGCGCTGAAGGCCTCCCGCCTGGCGATCGCCCAGGGAACCGGGGCGCAGATGTCACGCAGCGTGGCCGACCTCGTCCTCGTCTCCGGCGATTTCGCAGTCCTACCGACGCTCGTGGCCGAAGGCCGCCGCGCGCTGCGCAACCTGCAGCGGGTGACGAAGCTCTACCTCACCAAGTCGGCGTTCGCCGCCTTCCTGATCCTGACGATCGGGATCACCTCGACCGCCTATCCGCTGCTTCCCCGTCATTTCAGCCTGGCGGCAACCCTGACGATCGGGATTCCCACCTTCTTCCTCGCGCTAGCCCCGAGCACCGGGCCGTGGCGGCCGGAGGGCTTCGTGGGCCGTGTCGGCCGTTGGGCCGTGCCCGCCGGGACGATCGCGGGCGTCGGTGTCGTCTCCGGCTATCTGTTCGCCCTCCACGACCTCGACTTCTCGGTGGTCCGCGCGCGAACGATCGCCACGATCGTGCTCGTCGCCGTCGGGCTGTACCTCGTCGTGGCGCTGGAGGCCGCTGGCTCGCGCACGCGCTCGACGCTGGTCGCGAGCATGTGCCTCGGACTGGCGGGCGCGTTCGTGCTCACGTTCGTGTTCGAGCCCATGCGGCGCTTCTTCGAGCTGAGCGTCCCCACGCCGGCCATGCTCGCGACAGCCGCCATGGCCAGCCTGCTGGCGATCGGCGCGCTGGCCCTCGCCGGATACACGCCGTCGCAGGGCGCCAGGGACTCGAGCTCGGACAGAGGGCCCTGAGAATCGCCGGCCGGCGGCAGGAGGCGGCGCCGGCGGCCAGCGCAGGGCTCGCCGCTAGATTGAGCCGGTGCCGATCGACGCCGACAGCTCGCCCTTGCCCGCCACGCGCCGGCGGGCGTCCGCGCCGTCGACGACGCGATCGGCAGAGGTCGCCGTGAGCGTCAGCGGGCTGGTGAAGTCCTACGGGACCGTGCGAGCGCTCGCCGGCGTGGATCTCGAGGTTGCTACGGGCACCGTGCTGGGCCTGCTCGGGCCGAATGGCGCGGGCAAGACCACGATCATCCGCATACTCACGACCCTGCTCAAGCCCGATGCCGGAACGGCGCGGGTCGCCGGTCTCGACGTCGTCGAGGATGCCGCTCGGCTGCGCGAGCAGATCGGGCTGGCCGGACAGTACGCAGCCGTGGATGAAAACCTCACAGGGCTCGAGAACCTGACGATGGTCGGGCGCCTGTACGGCGAGCCTCGCGCGACGGCCAGGCGGAGGGGACAGGAGCTGCTCGACCGCTTCGAACTGCTCGGCGCGGCCAACAGGACGACCAAGACCTACTCCGGGGGCATGCGGCGGCGGCTCGACCTGGCAGCTGCGCTCGTGGCGAATCCACCTGTGCTGTTTCTCGACGAGCCGACGACCGGCCTGGACCCGCGCAGCCGCCTGCAGCTCTGGGAGACGATCGAGCGGCTGGTCGCCGAGGGCACGACCGTGCTGCTGACGACGCAGAACCTAGACGAGGCGGATCGGCTGGCGAGGGAGATCACGGTGATCGATCAGGGTCGTGTCCTCGCCGGCGGAACGCCGGATCAACTGAAGGATCGGGTGGGCGGGGAGCGACTCGAGATCCAGCTCGACGATGCGTCGCGCGCCGAGGCGGCGGTGCGGGCGCTCGCGCCGATCACCGACAAGCCGCCGGACGTCGCGGGCGAGCTCGTGACCGTCGGGGTCCGCCGGCGCGACGGCGCGATCGTCGATGCGGTGCGCAGGCTCGACGCGGCCGCTGTCGGAATACAGGACATCGCGCTGCGCCGCCCCACGCTGGATGACGTGTTCCTGGCGCTCACCGGGCACGCCGCGGAAGCGGCCGACGGGGATCCGGAGGCTGGCGCGTGAGACGGCTCGTGAGCGACACCCTCGTGATCGCCGAACGCAACCTCGTGCGACTGCCGCGTGCCCCGGAGCTGCTGCTCGCGTTCACCGTTCAACCCGTCATGTTCGTGCTCCTGTTCCGCTACGTGTTCGGAGGAGCGATCAAGACGCCCGGCTTCAGCTATGCCAACTTCCTGATACCGGGCATCATCGTTCAGAACATCGCATTCGGCGGGTTCGTCACGGCGCTCGGTCTCAACGAGGATCTGCACAAGGGACTGATCGACCGCTTCCGCTCGCTGCCGATGGCTCGGCCGGCCGTGCTCGCGGGCCGGACGCTCGCCGACGTGGTGACGAACGCTCTCTCTGCGACCATCCTGATCATCACGGGGCTGCTCGTCGGGTTCTCGTTCCACACGAGCGCGCTTGAAGTGATCGCCGGCTTCGGCCTGCTGCTGCTGTTCGGGTACGCGTTCTCCTGGGTCTTCGCGTACCTCGGGATGCTCGTCTCCACGCCCGAGGCCGCGAACTCGGTCGGGTTCATCGTCGTGTTTCCCCTGACCTTCATCTCCTCCGCGTTCGTGCCCGTGCCCTCCATGCCCGAACCGCTCCGGGCGTTCGCCGAAGTCAATCCGTTCACGATCACCGTCGACGCGATGCGCTCGTTGTGGCTCGGCGTTCCGGCCGCCAACAACGTCTGGGGCGCGGTCGCCTGGTCGGTGGCGATCATCGCCGTGTTCGCGCCCCTGGCGGTGATGCGCTACCGGCGCGCCACCTCTCAGTGACGGACGCCGGCGACGGGGGGTTGGGCGTCTGCGTGCAGTAGGCCCCGCTCAGGGCTGCGACAGACGCGCGCCTGCGATCGCCGCCCCCGGGGGCGGCGATCGAGGCACCGTATGTCGACCGCGCTAGCGCCGGCCGAGAGGACCGAAGCCTGAGCCGCCGCTCGGTCCGCCAACCCAGGTGCGCTGGAGCAGCGCATCGATGCGGCTGGACAGACTGCCCAGGCGTTCCTGCTCCTGTGCGCTCGTGATCTGGCCGCCGGAGACGGCCTTGGCGAGCCGGGCCTTCACTGCCGCTTCGATGGCCGCCTTCAGACCTTGAACGGACTTTCCGGGCGTCGTGGAGGCGATCTGCGCGAGGGACTTGCCGGACTGCAGGTCACTGCGCAGCACGGCCGCGGTAATTCCCAGGTACTGCGCCGCGACGTCGTGCCCGCCAAATCGCCCGCCGCCGAATCTGTGGCCGAAGAAGAGGGCGCCGCCGCCCTGCTGGGCACGCTGTTTGAGCGCTTCGGCCTCCGACCGGGTGATACGCCCGTCGGCGAGCGCCGCTTCGATCTGGTCGTTCCTTGCCGCCCTGACCGCTGCGCTGAGAGCGCTGGGCGAGACGTTCAGACGCTTGGCCACGTCGGCGACGTAGGCCTGGCGACCGGAGCCGGCAGAGCCCTGCGCGGCGGCCAACGCGCCGCCGGCACCGCCGAGCAGGGCGACGCTCGTCGCGCCGATGACCAGCTTTCTGGTGGAGAGCGATTTCATTTTGATCCTTGCATGGGAGGGATGGAAGTCCAGTCAAGTGGCCCGCGCTGAACCGGGGGTTAACAACCGCTAAGGGGCGCGTAAGCGCAGCTGTGCGGGATTTGCTGCCCAATTCCCTCGCCGCCTGAGCGCGCGGCGCCGCTGCGGGCGAAAGCCCAGCGCGCCGCAGGCGCCCGCCTCCGATGCGACGTCAGGGGCGCCCCGGGGCGCGTTCTCTCGCCGACGGCGGGCGCTCTTCGGTCGTGCGGTCGAGCAGGCGCTGCGACTCGACGGCCTCGCGCTCGGCCAGCTCTTCATCGCCCGCCGCACGAGCAAGCTCTGCGAAGGCGAGATGCACGTGCGGCTCGAAGGCGGCGGTCCCGATCTCCCGGCCCAGACCCAGCGCCCGCTCGAGCTCGCGGCGTACCTCGGCCGACGCCCCGGTGCCCGCCGTCGCAACCTGCGCCCTGGCCAGCTCGATCCGCGCGGGGATCTCGTGCAAGCGGATGCCGCGCTCGAGCGCGTGCCCGAGCGCCTCGCCCGCTGCGGCCAGGGCGCCCCTGACGTCCTCGTTGCCGAGCCGCGCGCGCGCGAGCCTGGCCAGATTCCACGCCTCCACGTCAAGGGCCGAGTGTCGCTCGCGCGCGAGCCTCAGCGCCCACTCGATCTCCTCCACGGCCGCCGCCCATTCGCCGCCGAGCGTGTAGGCGGCGCCCAGGCTGGTGCGCGCCAGCACCTGGCCGAAGACCCCGCCTGCATTCTCGGCAAGCTCGCACGCCGAGCGGGCATGCGAGAGCCCGCCGTCCCCGCGGTCCATCCCCAGCTCGGCGATCTGCGCGAGCACCGTATGGATCCACAGCTGGTTCTCGACGTCCCCTTCCTCGCGGGAGGCCCGCAGGGCGCGCTCGCCGGCCGTTCGGCCCTCGGCCAGGCGCCCCATCCAGCCCAGCACGCACGCCTGCCACATCTCGGCCCAGCCGTACGGCCTCGTCCATCCTAGGCCTGCGCCGAGCGACCTGTCCCCGGCGGCCAGATCGAGCGCACGCTCGGTGACCGCGAGCGACTGGCGCAGGTCGCCGAGCAGGCACATGGGGTAGGCGACCCCCGGCACGATCATCAGCTGCGTCGCGGGGTCTTCGGCCTCCTCGGCGAGCCCCATCGCGCGACGGGCGATCTCGAGGCCCTCCAACAGGTCTCCGCCGACCAGCTTCGTCGGCGCGTAGGCGCCGAGCAAGAGGGCCTTCAGAGACCGATCTCCAAGCCTGTCCGCAAGCGACTCCCCCTCGGAGCGCAGCGCGTCGATGTCGTCGTGGAGCCCCGCGACGCTGCCGAGGCGCCAAGCGAATGAGAGCAGCAAAGCTCGCGCGGTCAGCCCGAGGGCCGCAGGCTCTCCGTCCTCGGCGCTCATCGTCAGCTCGCGCACGTGGCGCCAATGGCGCACGGCCTCGAGCTGATCGGTGAAGCCCGCCCAGGCGGCCGCCCGGGCACTCCAGCTCGCGGCTTGTCTCAGATCTCCCGCGACCTCCCAGTGGTGCGCGATGAGCGCCGCGCGCTCGTCCAGGCGCTCGCCCTCGAGCTCCTCCACGGCGCGCGCGACCGCTGCGTGGATCTCGGCACGCGGGGCGGCGAGCTGCGAGCCGTAGGCCACCTCCTCGGTCAGCGCGTGCTTGAAGACGTACTCCGCGTTCGGATAGAGCGCCTGCTGGGTAAGGAACTCGCCGGCCACGAGCGCGTGCAGCGCCTCCTCGAGCTCGGCGACCGGGAGCCCGGAGACCCGGGCGAGCACCAGGTCGGAGAACTCGCGCCCGATCACGGAAGCGGTCTGAAGGATGGCCTTCTCACGTTCGGCCAGTCGGTCGATGCGCGCGACGAGCACCGACTCGACGGTCGGCGGGATCGCTATGCGGCCGATCTCCTGGGAGAGGCGAAATGCGCCGCGGTCACCCTCCAGCGCGCCCTGTTCGGCGAGCGCCCGGACGATCTCCTCGATGAAGAAGGGATTGCCGCCGACGCGCTCGCGGATGACCTCGGCGAGACCGTCCAGCGACGGGTCCGCTCCGAGCAGCGAGGCGAGCAGCTCGTCCGTCGCGTCCGCATCGAGCGGTGGCAGGGCAAGGCGCCGGTAGTAGGAGCGCTGCATCCACTCGGCGCGGTAGTCCGGGCGGAAGGTCGTTATCACCAGCGAGCGCGAGCCCGGGACGGTGTCGATCAGGTTCTCGAGGAAGGTCTCGCTTCCCTGGTCAAGCCAGTGGAGATCTTCGATCAGGAACACCCCGGGGCTCCGTGTGCCCTGGGCTCGCTGAAGGCGACTGAGCGCGCCCATCAGGCTGCGCTGGCGCGCCTCGGGGCTCAGCTCGGCTGGTGGCTGCTTGACGTCTGGGGCTCCCAGGAACTCGAAGATGAGGGGCAGCGCACCGGCCAGCCCGGGATCGATCGGCAGCACGCGACGGGCCACCTTCTCGCGCACGGTCTGATCCTCGTCGGAGTCCGTGATCCCGAAGTACCCGCGCAACAACTCGAGCACCGCCAGGAAGGGGACCGTCCTGGCGTGGGCGAGGGCGCGAGTCTCAATCACCTCGACGTCGGCGGCACGCAGGCGCTGCACGAACTCCAGGCACAGCCGGCTCTTGCCGGCCCCCGCCTCTGCGACCAGCCCCACCACCTGTCCCTGGCCGCTCAGTGCCCGCTCCCACGAGCGCTCGAGCTCTGCCATCTCCTCGCTGCGCCCGACGAGGCGCGAGAGCCCACGAGCCGCTGAGACCTCCATCCGCGTGCGCAGGGCGCCCACATCCTCGAGCTCGAAGACCCGCATCGACCCACCGGCGCCGCTCACGTTGAACTCGCCGAGATCGGAGAGCTCGAAGTAGCCCTCGACGAGCGCGGCCGTCGACGCGGCGAGATAGGCCCTGCCGGGCTCCGCGAGCGCCTCCATGCGCTGTGCCAGCCCGACCGTGTGGCCGATCGCGGTGTAGGACAGCGAGAGGTCATCTCCGAGCGTGCCGAGCACCACCTCGCCGGAGTTCAGACCGATCCGCACGCTGAAGCCGAGTCCGCGCTCGCGAAGCAGCTCGGTTGAGTAGCTTTCGAGCTCCCCGCGCAGGTGCAGAGCCGCGTAGCAGGCCCGCACCGCATGGTCCTCGTGGGCGATCGGGGCGCCGAACAGCGCCATGATCCCGTCGCCGGTGAACTTGTCCACCGTTCCCTCGAAGCGATGCACGCCGGCCGACAGGATCTTCAGAAAGCGGTCCATTATCGAGCGCCACTCCTCTGGATCGAGCGAGCCGGCCAGATCCATCGACCCCTTCACGTCTGCGAACAGAACCGTGACCTGCTTGCGCTCCCCCTGCAGGGCCGGGCCCGCCCGGCGCACCTTCTCGGCGAGATGCGCAGGGAGCTCCTTGCCGGTCGCGAACGCCCCGGCCGGCCGGGGCGCGAGGGCGGCCCCGCAAGCCGTGCAGAAGCTCTGATTCTCGGTGGCCGGGGTATTGCAGAGCGGGCACGCGAGGGTCGCGACCAGCGAGTTGCCGCAGCCGCCGCAGAAGCGTGCCCCGGCGGGGTTTGCGTGACCGCAGGCGGCGCACTGCAGCGAATCGCCCGGGGGAGAAGCGCGCGCCATCGCTCCATGATGACCGACCCGACCCTCATCCGCCGGATCGGCGCGGCCCGCGGGCTCGGCGCGCATCAGGGCTCGGGTAGACTCGCGCATCCAACGAGGGGGGCAGGTCTTGCCGGCACAGCCTGAACGCGAAAAGGTGGCCGTCCTGGGGGGCGGTCCTGCGGCGATCGCGGCCGCGTTCGAGCTGACGGCCACACCCGAGCTGCGAGACCGCTTCGAGGTGACGGTCCATCAGCTCGGCTGGCGCTTGGGGGGCAAGTGCGCGAGCGGGCGCAACCTCGAGCAGGGCGGGCGCATCGAGGAGCACGGGCTGCACGTCTGGTTCGGCTTCTACGACAACGCGTTCAGCGCCATGCGCGCCGCCTACGAGGAGCTCGCCCGGCCGGCCGGCCATCCACTCGCGACACTCGAGGACGCGTTCGAGGGCTGCGACGAGCTCGTGCTCTACGACCGTCAGGGCGACGGCTGGCGCGGCTTCTCCTTGACCTGGCCCCGCAACGACGAGGTCCCCGGCGGCGATCACGAGCTGCCCGACTTCTGGGAGGTCGCGGGGATCTGCTGTGGGTGGGCCGCCGAACAGCTGCACGCTCTGACGGTCGAGCGGCCTGGGGCGTTTCCCGCCGCAAGGCATCGGCGGCGCTTCACGCCGCGATGGTTCTCCGACGTCGTCGCGGCGCTCGGCGTGGGCGTGGGCGTCGATGCCGCGCGCGGCGGCGAGCACCTGCTCTATCTCGCGCACCACCTGGCGCGCGCCCGCATCGCGCTGCGAGAGGCTCCGCGCCCGCGCCCCTCGCGCAGGGCGGCGAGCGCTCGGCCGCCGAGGCGCGACCCCGGCCATCACCTGCTGGCCGCCCTGCTCACGCGGTTTCGCGACTGGATGTGGGAGCACGTGGTGCGCGAGGACTGCCATCAGGACCCGCATCTGCGGCTGTTCTTCACGACCTTCGACATCTTCGCCTCGGCCACCGCCGGCATCGTGACGGACGGCGTCCTGCAGGACGGCTGGGACGCCATCAACGACCGCGAGCTGTGCGAGTGGCTGCGCGAGCACGGCGCCAAGGAGGTCACCCTGGGTGCCACGCCGGCCCAGCGCTCGCCGATACTGAGGTCGATCTACGACGTCGCGTTCGCCTACCCCGCGGGGGTGATCGACGACGCCGACGCGGCGGCCGGCACGGCGATGAACAACCTCCTGAGGCTCCTCTTCAGCTACCGGGGATCGCTCTCCTACAAGATGCAGGCAGGGATGGGCGACACGGTGTTCACGCCCTTCTACGAGGTGCTCAGGCGCCGCGGCGTGAAGTTCGAGTTCTTCAATGCGGTCACCGACATGCGCCTGTCATCCGACGGGCGCCTGATCGACGCGATCGAGATCGTGCCGCAGGTCGAGCTCGAGGACGGCGGCTACGATCCGCTGGTATCCGTCGCGGGACGCGATTCGCAGGAGCTCGAGTGCTGGCCCAGCGAGCCGCGATGGGAGCAGCTGCGAGACGGCGAGCAGCTCGAGCGGCGGGGCGTGAACTTCGAGCACGACCTGAACCCGCTCGGACGCGAGCCGGTGACACTCCACCGTGGCAACGACTTTCACTCGGTCGTGCTCGGCATTCCCGTCGCCGCCCTGCCGCAGATCTGCGCCAGGATCGCCGAGCGGCCTGGGCACGAGCGGTTCGCCCGCATGCTGAGCAGCGCGAAGACAGTCCGCACACAGGCGTTTCAGCTCTGGCTGGAGAAGCCGACCCCCGAGCTCGGTTGGGAGCACGACACGAACTCGATCGCGGGCTCCTACGTCGAGCCGCTCGACACGTGGTGCGACATGACCCACCTGCTGGCGCGCGAGGCCTGGTCGCCGTCGGACGGCGTGCGCGGAATCGCCTATTTCTGCGGCGTGCTCGACGATCGCGACGGCGAGGATCAGGCCGCGGCGGATGCCCGTGTCAAACGCAGCGCGCAGGCATTCCTCGAAGGTGACATAGGCACCCTGTGGCCGCGTGCGGTGACCGGGGGCCCCGCAAGCCCGATCGACTGGATGCTGCTGGCCGACCGGCGGGGGCGCAGCGGGCCGCAGCGCCTGGAGGCGCAGTACTGGCGCGCGAACACGACGCCGAGCGAGCGATACGCGCTGACGCCTGCCAGGTCGGTTGGCGATCGGCTCGCCGCCGGGGAGACCGGCGTCGCCAACCTCGTGATCGCCGGGGACTGGACGCGCAACGGCGTGGACGCGGGCTGCGTGGAGTCCGCGGTGACCTCGGGTCTGCAGGCCGCGCGCGCGCTGATCGGCCACGACCGCCGTTTCACCGGGGAGAGTCCCACGTGGCTGACCGATCGGAAGGCCCACAGCCGGCCCGCGCGGGCCCAGCCGGCCCACGAGCAGCCGGCCCCCGAACGGCCGGCGCCCGAGCAGCGGCCGGACGAGGCGCGGCTTACAGCGACCGGGAACGAGGGTCCGTCCGCGCGGCCGGGAGCGCCGCGCCCGGGCGCAGGCACGCAGCCGGCGTACGTCGAGTACGGCGCGCGGATGACGGTGCCACCCCCCTTCGTCACCCGCGAAGGCCGCCTGCACGGCCTGGCGCTCGAGGGCGACCGGGAGAGAATCGACGCGCTGTGCGAGCGGATGTTCAACGTGCCCGCGGCCGGCGCGGTCGAGTACAGGCCGCTGAGCAATCACGTGCTCCTGCTCGTCGGGTCATTCGGCCACGTCGCCTCGCTGGCACCGGGCTTCGACGCCCTGGGGTCGGTGGAAGAGACGCAGCTCTCGCTGTGGGTGCCCCTGGCGGCCGGACACCGCGACGGTGAGGAGTTCGTCGCCGACCGTCTTTGCATGGCCGTGCCGTACATCTTCGTGGACAACCCGATGTCGATGGCCGGCGGGCGCGAGGACCTCGGCTACCCCAAGTCGATGGCGCGCTTCGACCCGAGCTCGGGGTTCGGCGAGCTCGTCCAGGTCCAGACGTTCGGCGGCGACTTCGCGCCCGGCAACAGAGCGGCCTGGGTTCCGGTGCTCGAGCTCGCACACGCGAGCGCGAACGGCGGCGCGGTCGCGGCGGCCGAGGAGACGGCACAGGCCGCCTGGCACGCCGCGGAGGATCTCGCGCGCCACCTCCTGCGCCACGGCGAGTCCGGCGACTCGCAGCACGCCCAGCCGGACATGGCGCTCTTCAAGGACCTCGCCGGCGACCTGCTGCACAAGCGCGCACGACAGGTGTTCCTGAAGCAGTTCCGCGACGCCGAGGCCGTGGGTGGCGCCTGCTATCGCGCGGTGGTCGAGGCGCCGATCCAGGTGACGAGCGCCAACTGGCGGCCCTCGCCGCACGAATGGCAGGTCACGGTTCACCCGATCGCCAGCCATCCGATCGCCGGCGATCTCGGTCTCAGCACCCAGACGACCCGGCTCGCCTTCGAGCTCGAGCTGGACATGGTCGTCGACCCGGGTGTCGTCGTGGCGCCCTGAACGGGCAGGGCGGCTCAGCGCGTTTGCGTCGCCTCGTCCCGCGAGGGGTGCGTCGACGGGTGCTCCGACGGACGCCGGCCGAGAGAGCGCGGCGCGTGACGATCGCGCGGACCTCCCTCTCGAGGGCCCGATCGCCTCAGCAGCGCACGGCCCCAGCCCCCGCTGCTGAGCGCCTCGATGAAGCTCACGTCGATCTTCAGGATGTCAACGGGCCGGGCACGCCCGCGTGCATGCTCGCCTCATAGAGCGCAAAGCGGTCCTTTCCCGCCGCCTTGGCCGAGTACAGAGCGAGGTCCGCGTCGCGCAACAGTGCATCGGGGGTCGCGTACTGCCCGAACGAGACGCCGATGCTCACCGTGACCGAGATCATCCGGCCGTGATCGAGCTCGACCGGCTCGCGCAGGGCGTCCGAGATGCGGTCGGCGAGCAGGTTGAGCGTCGCGTCCTCCTCCACCGACTCGACAAGCATGACGAACTCGTCCCCGCCGAGACGCCCCACCGTGTCCTGCCGGCGCGCGGCGCCCTTCAGCCGCTCCCCGACGGTTCTGAGGACCCGGTCGCCGGCCGCGTGCCCGAGACTGTCGTTGACGTGCTTGAAGCCGTCGACGTCGACGAACAGGGCTCCGACCGCCTGACCCGGCTGGCGTGGGGCGCGAGCGAGCATCTGCTGGGCGCGGTCGAGCACGAGCGCGCGGTTCGGAAGCCCGGTGAGCGCGTCGTGCATCGCCAGATGGGAGAGTTCACGGTTCTTCTCGGAGAGCTCGCGTGTCTTCTCGCGTACGAGCGAGAGCGCTCGTACGCGTCCGGTCGAGAGGATGAGCACCAGCAGGCCGAGCAGAACGCTCAAGAGGGTCCCGCCGATCAGCAGCATGATCGAGTTCCCGTTCTCGAATACACCGCCGCCGGCCGCGGCTCCGAAGCTCTGCACCGTCCACCCTTCGTGTGACTGACTCAAGCCGGCGGCAGCTCCGACCTGGAGGGCGATGTTCGTGCTCTGCGCGCCGGCCGGGACCGCTCCGGCTTTGAAGGCGACACGAGAGCTGCCCGAGTCATAGCGGAACACCACCGCCAGATTCGGATGTCCTGCCAGGGCTCGTTCCAGTATCACGCTCGGCTCGATCACCTCGCCGAGCCATCCCACGAACGCCTGCCGGCGAGCCGCCGCCGTGGAGGGCGCTGTACCGCCGCGGTACACGGGGGTCTCCACCCCCAACGTGGTCCCGGTCCCGAGAAGGACGGGCGCGTAGCCGGTCCGCCCGGAGTCGCGAGCCGTGATCATCGTCGGCACGACGGCGCAGTAGTCCAGCCCCGGGGGTATGTAGGTGGCGGCGCTCCTCGCCAGCCCGGCCACCGCTATGCAGTAATAGGGCCGGCGACCACTCGGGGCGACGTGGAGCGGCCCCTTCGAGCCCGCCGACTCTGCTCCCAGCGCTCGCACCGGATCGGCGGCCAGGCGTTTCTCGAACGCCGCAAGCTGGGATGCCGGCACGAGCGTCACGAGACCCATGTCCTGGAGCTCGGGGAACCGCTGCATGGCGTGCACCGATTCCGCCCACCGGTCGAATTCGACCGGGGACGCGTTCGGGTTGCCCGTCACGAAGGCGCTTGCGCTGACGACGAGGTCTTCCTCGCGCTGGATCGCGAGCTTGAGCGTGGAGGCGACCTCGGCCGAGGTCAGGTGGAAGGCCAGCCGTGCTTTGTCAGCGTCCGAGCGCGCCAGAGCGCGCGCGCCGAGCACCGAGGCGATCGTTCCGACGAGCACGAGCAGCGCCGCTGCCGCCGCCGAGAAGCCCAGGCGCCCCGTTCCGGGCGCCTTGAAGAGGCGAGGCCGTCCCGGGCGCCGGTTCGGCGCCAAGGGCGTCTCGGACGGAGGATCGGGGATTGGGCGGTCGGCTTGGCTGTCGGGCACGATGTTGTCGCTCTTGCGCGGAGCACGCTTCACTTCAGGTTCGGGCTTAGAAGCAGGTTTCCGTCGGGTTTCAACCCTCCCTGGACGGATGATTCCGAGAGGAGATCAACGTGTCGGCAGGGCGGCCGGGTGCTCCAGTGCGGCGATTGGATCCCGATGCGGCGCCATGGGCGCCGGGCGCCCGAGGTAGAAGCCCTGCGCGGAATCCACACCTAGCTTCCTGAGCGCCGCCGGCGTTGCGGCGTCCGCGACGCCCTCCGCGATGTCCAGATTCCCTCGCTTGCCATCTGGACGATGGCCCCGTAACGGTCTTCGATCTCGCGACTGTCCTGCTTGGCATCGACGGGCGGGACGCCCACCTCGGCGTCGGGCGCGTTCAGAGACCCGGCGAGCGCGGGGACCTAGCCGACAAGGTTGGGGCCTCGCACGGCCGGCGGTGCGGAGTCCGGCGCCACCTGCACGACGTCCTCCATCGTGGTGTGCAGGTGTCCCTGCGCGCCCACGAGGATCTTCAGATCGTGCGGTCGGGTTGCGTAGCGCAACGCATCCTCCATCGAGACGTCTCCATCCTGCAGAGCCTTGTAGAGCGCTTGATCGAACGTCTGCATGCCGTAGTAGGCACCCTCCTGGATCACGTCGGTCAACTTGGCTGTGCGCTCGGGGTCGATGATCAGGTCGTGGACCCGGCCGGTCATCGTCAGGATCTCGGCGATCGCGATGCGGCCCTTGCCGTCGGCTCGCGGCACGAGGCGCTGGGAGATGATCGCCTTCAGAGTCCCGGCGAGCATCGCCCGAGCCTGCAGGTGCTGAGCGGGCGGGAAGAAGTCGAGGATGCGGTTGATCGTCTCGGGCGCGTCCAGCGTATGGACGGTCGAGAGAACCAGGTGACCCGTCTCGGCTGCGGCCAGCGCCGTACGGACCGTCGTCTCGTCGCGCATCTCGCCGATGAGGATCACATCGGGGTCCTGGCGCATCACCCGGCGCAGGGCCGTCTCGAAGGAGTCGGTGTCGCTGCCGACCTCCCGCTGGTCGATGGCGGACTGCCTGTCGCTGTGCAGATACTCGATCGGGTCCTCGACCGTGACGATGTGCTTGAAGGCGGTTTCGTTGATGTGCTCGATGATTGCGGCGAGCGTGGTCGACTTCCCGCAGCCGGTCGTGCCCGTGACCAGGATGATGCCGCGCTCCTCCTCTGCCAGCTCGCGGACCACATCGGGCATGCCGAGGTCGCTGAGCGAGCGAATCGCATAGGGGACGACCCGGAAGACCATCGACACGCAGCCTCGCTGCATGTAGGCGTTGACGCGGAAGCGCGCGAGGTGTTGGACCGAGTAGGCGAAGTCGAGCTCGTGCTGCTTCTCGAACTCCTTCACGCGCGCGTCGGGCAGCACCGCGTGGAGCACGTCCATGGTGTCCTTCGGGCCGAGCGCCACCCCCTTGTCGTCGAGCCAGCGCAACTTGCCGTCGATCCGGATCAACGGGCGGTTGCCGACCTTCAGGCAGAGGTCCGAGCCACCGAGCTCGACGAGCTGCACGAGGAGTCCGGCGATGTCGAGGACTCCTTCCGGGTGGTCGGCGTCTGCGCCATGCTGCATGCAATGCGGATCGGCCCAACAGGCGCGGTGCTGAACCGCAGAGCGGCGAGATGGCCTGAAAGGCTTCGATAAGGCCCGCTCTGAGCGTTTCCGGAGCGTTCGCCGTGACACTCTCACCGCTGCAGGCCGCCCGCCGCGGGATTCGCCTTGGCCGGCGAGGCGCTCTAGGGACGCACCGGCGCGGGGCCGTACCATGGCTCGGTGCGATGACTCTGTCGAAGCTGACCCTGAGCGCGCTCAGCGCGCGCGGAGGCCGCCCGCAACGGGACGGTCGGGCTCAGCATCCCGTGTTCGCGCGCTACTGGAGCCGGATATCGGGGAGGGTCGTGGCCGCGAAGCAGCGTGCGGAGCTGCTATCCGAGCTCGATGGGCGAGTTCTCGAGGTGGGGGCGGGGGATGGGCGCAACTTCGCCCACTACCCGCGCGAGGTGTCCGCGGTGCTCGCGGTCGAGCCCGAGCCCTACCTGCGAGCTCTCGCCGCCCGAGCGGCACTCGCGGCGGCGGTCCCGGTGACGGTGCTCGACGGCACCGCCGAGCTGCTTCCCGCCGAGGACGGCTCGTGCGACTCCGTCGTCTGCTCGCTCGTGCTGTGCTCGGTGGAAGACCAGCGGGCGGCGCTGGCCGAGCTTCACCGAGTCCTCGCACCAGGCGGGGAGCTTCGCTTCTTCGAGCACGTCGTCGCCGAGCAGGCTTTTGGCAGGACCCTCCAAGCAGGGCTCGACGGATCCGGGATCTGGCCCCAGCTTGCCGCCGGATGCCACCTTGCCCGCGACACCGTCGAGGGGATCGCTGCCGCCGGTTTCACCGTTGAGCGGATCCGCCGATTCACCTCGGGCCCGGGCGCGCTGGGGATCCCGTTCGTGCTGGGCAGGGCGCGGCGCCTCGGGAACTAGTCGCAGGTTGCGACGGGCCCGGGGGAGGAGCCCGGCGGGGAGCTTGGTGCTCGACTTGCGTCAGTGGGCGAGCGGCTCGCGCGCCTCGCGCAACGCGCCGGCGACCGCGCCCTTGATGAAGTCGCCCTTCGCCCTGGTGTATGCCTCGCGGTCCTCTCGGTAGCGCGCCGCGAGCTCCCGCTTGAGCTTGGCGTACTCGGCTGCGAGCTCGGGATTGCGTCGGAGGCTGTCCCGAAAGCGCAGGCAGTGGTCCCTCTCCTCGCGCAAGTCCACGAGGTGCAGGTGATGCGTGCGATGAGAGGTGGTCGGATAGCACAGAAAGCGACGATGCTCCAGGGAGGCATTGAAGCGTGCCGGAAGCTTGTAGCCCGCGCGTCGCGCGAGGTCGACGTACGCGTCGAGGTTGTCAACGAGCGCGATCATGTCGATCACGGCCTTTCCCGCGAGGCCGGGGACGGCGGTGGAGCCGATGTGGTGAATCCGCACGCCGGGCAGCAGGGGGGTCAGCCGTTGACACTCTGCGACGAAGGAGGCCGGCCAGGAAGGCTCGTAGTCGGCGATCTCGATCGGTCCGTCATCGGCGCCCGTGGGCGGGAGATCCTGAGCCGCGGCCCCACCGCGGTCCTGTAGTCGCATCACCACATAATCTAACGGTTGTCGGCGGCGCTACGAGTCACTGGGGGACAGTCGATCAATGTCCCTGCGCCAGACGAACTTCAGTCCGGACCAGTCCTCGTCGAGCGCGGCCACCTTGGTGTCCACGAGGCCGGTCGGCAGAACGATTCTGCGCAGGCCGTTCTCGCTGATCTCGCTGGCATGACCGGCCGCCTTGTGCGGCCACGAGATCCACAGGCTCCCGGCCGCGCGCAGCGCTCGCACGAGGACCGCGAGGCGCCGCTCGAGCTTGGCCCGCCGGTCAAAGAACGCCAGGATCACGTCAAGCCGTCCCCCGGCTCGCCGGCGCAAATCCACCCGCTCAGGCAAGCCTTCGATCAGGCAGCCCTTCGATCAGCCAGCCGGGTGGAGCGCCGAGCGGGGCGACGGCGTCGCGGGCCTGTATTCCGAGCTTGGGGAAGAGTGGCGTGGGCGCCATGGTGAGCGCGGGGGGGATCGCGTCGGAGGGGTTCCACACGCCTGAGAGTGCGGATGGGGGTCAAGCGCTTCCGGCGTCGCCGAGCGCAAAGTCGATCGCGCCGGGTGGCCGATCACGGTCCCGGCCGGCCGTCGCCACGCGCGATCCGGTCGTTCCGTCCTAACCTGTGGCCATGAGCGTGATCGACGTGAGCGAGGCGGATTTCGAGCGCGAGGTGATCGAGCGCTCGAACGAGCTTCCGGTCGTCGTTGACTTCTGGGCGGAGTGGTGCGGTCCGTGCCGGACGCTCGGACCGCTGCTCGAGCAGGCCGCCGGCGAGCGCGAGGGGAAGGTGGTGCTCGCCAAGCTCGACACCGACGCGAACCCCAACCTCGCACAGGCCTTCCAGATCCGCGGCATTCCCGCCGTCAAGGCATTCAGCAACGGGCGAGTGGTGGATGAATTCGTCGGCGTGCAAGGCAAAGAGGCTGTCGAGCGCTTCTTCGACGCGCTGCTTCCGTCAGAGGCCGACGTGCTCGTCGAGGGCGGAGAGGAGGATGATCTGCGACGCGCGCTCGAGCTCGAGCCGAGCAGGGCGGATGCCGCGCTGAGCCTCGCGCGGATGCTGATCGCGCGCGGGGAAGACGACGAGGCGCTCGAGATCCTCGCCCCCGTCACGGGCAGCTTCCAGGCCGACGGCCTCGCCGCCCGGCTGCGCCTTCAGAAGGAGGATCAGCTCGCTGAGGCCTTCGCTGCGCTCGACCGGGGCGAGCTCGAGCAGGCGCTCGAGCAGCTGCTCGACGCGCTGCCCACAGCGGACGGGCATCGCGACGACATCCGGCGCGTGATCGTCGGCGAGCTCGACGCGCTCGGACCGGAGCATCCGCTCGCCCGCCAGACGCGCAGCCGGCTCGCCTCGGCTCTCTACTGAGAGGACCTCGACACGAGAGCCCGCGGCGGCCGCTGCGGCGACGAAGACGCGAGCCGCGCCCGAGCGCGGCTCGCCAGCGTCACCGACGCTCGCGTGATGATGCCACCGCTACATCACGAGGCTCCCGCGAACGCCGCGTCTACCACCGGATCGACCTCGACCATCTGCTCGAGGTCGTCCTCTGAAGGGCGGGGCGCCAACGGGACGATCCCGATCCCTCCCACCGGCCAGAGCTAGACTCGGGCGATGGCTGGCTCCGTGAGCCCAATCCTGTCGTCGGGGCAGCTGGCGACGCTTGCCGGGCACGGCGAGGAGCTGACGGCCGTGGTCGGCGACGTTCTGTTCCGGGTCGGCGACCGGGAGTATCCGTTCATCGCGATCATCGAGGGGGAGGCGGCGGTCCTCGACGGGGCGGGCAACGAGATCGTCCGGCATGGTGCCTCGGGCTTCCTTGGCGAGCTGAACCTCCTGTCGGGGCAGACGGTCTTCCTGACGGCGGTGGTCACCAAGCCGATGCGGTACATCGCGGTCGCCCGCGAGGCGCTACGGCCGCTGCTGTTCGAGGACGGCCCTCTGGGCGACCTGCTGCTGTCGGCCTTCGTAGCCCGGCGCGAGGCGCTGCAGCAGCACGACGGGGTCGGCATCGAGATCGTCGGTCCGCGCTCCTCGCAGGAGACCTCGCGGATTGTCGAGTTCGCGCGCAACAATCGGCTCCCCTTCACCTGGATCGACCCGGAGCAGTCAGACGACGCCGATCGTGCGAGCGCGATCGCCGGGTTGGAGGGCGAGCGTCTGCCGCTCGTGCGGCTGCCCGGCGGGCGCGAGCTTCACGGTCCGTCGAGCGGCGAGGTGTCGCGGGCGCTCGGGATCGGCCTCGAGCTCGCGCCCCGGGAGGAGGTCGACCTTCTCATCGTCGGCGCGGGCCCCGCGGGCCTGGGCGCTGCGGTCTACGGCGCCTCGGAGGGGTTGGAGACCCTGGTTGTCGAGAGCACGGCGCTGGGCGGGCAGGCCGGCACGTCGCGGCGGATCGAGAACTACCTCGGGTTCCCCGCGGGGATCAGCGGCGCCGAGCTCGGGAGCCGGGCGGTTACGCAGGCGCGCAAGTTCCATGCGCGGACCGCGACCCCATATCGCGCCCTCTCGCTCGAGCCGGGCGCCGACCGTCACGTGGTGGCGCTCGAGGAGGGCCACCAGATCGCGGCGCGCGCCGTGCTGTTGGCGACCGGCGCGCAGTATCGGCGCCTGCCGGTTCCGCGGATCGCGGAGTACGAGGGCATCAGCGTCTTCTACGCAGCCGGTCCTCCCGAGGCGCAGGCGTGTGGTGCGACGCGCGTCGGCGTGATCGGCGGGGGCAACTCGGCCGCCCAAGCCGCGGTCTGGCTGGCCCGTGGCGGCGCACTCGTCACGTTGCTGCACCGCCGCGCCGATCTTCGCGAGACGATGTCCGAGTATCTGGTAGCCGAGCTCGAGCGCTACGGGGTGGCGGTGCGCGATCTCAGCGAAGTCGCCGAGCTGCACGGTGAGAACGGCCGGCTCGAGGCCGTGACGCTGAGCGGAGGGGAGCGCGTGGCGTTCTCCTTCCTGTTCCTCTTCCTCGGCGCCTCGCCGTGCACCGACTGGCTCGGCGACGTCGTTGCCCGCGACGCCAAGGGCTTCGTCCTCACCGGTGCGGACGCCGGCGCCGAGAGCCTGCTCGAAACCAGCGTGCCGGGCATCTTCGCGGCCGGCGACGTGCGCTCGGGCTCGACCAAGCGGTGCGCCGCGGCGGTCGGCGAGGGGGCGATGGCGGTGCAGTTCGTGCACAGCCGGCTCTCACAGGCTCAAGACCGGACAATCGCCACCTGACCGCTCGGCCGGGAACCGATCGCCGACGGCGGTGAGCGATGAGGCAGTGGCGCTCACGGTGCAAGTGAAGGATGCGCCCTGTGTCAGGTGCTGCGGCTGCGCGAAACCGCGACGCGGTGCGAGTACTCGGTCAGTCCAAGGCGCGGTGCCAGACGCTCGACCAGCCGGGGGGAGAGCTGGCCGAGTGCCAGCAGCGGCCTAATCGGTGCGCCCGACTCGATGACCTCCGGTCGATCGTTCAGGATCGCCTCGATGACTCTGTCGGTGACGACCTCCGTCGTCGTCTCGCCCAGCAGGCGGTCCGAAAGAGGCCCGCTCAGCGGGCCTCTTTCGATGCGCCCGAGAGGACTCGAACCTCCACGGAGAACTCTCTCCACAAGGCCCTCAACCCGATCGAGGGGGTGTAGATGGGTTCAGGGGCGTCCGGATCGTCCAATTTGCGAGGCTTTCTGAACGCGCTGGACGCATCAGACAGGGTGGATGTTGTCACGGTGTTGTCACGGATCGAGGTGCGGCGGCATGGCGAGCGGCCGCGGTCACCCGCGCTCTCACGAGCGACGCGCGTGTTGGGGTCTAAGCGTGTGCTCTGTGGACTGGCGGCTGCACCGTGACCGACGCTTGGCCGTCACCGTAGAGAAGCTCCGGCGCGGGATCGAGTCCGTTCGGCCAGACGACCGTGCGGGCCTCCTCGTCGACACGCGCTTGGCGGAAGTACTCGGGATCGCGTAGTGGCTCACCCAGCGTCCCACGCAGCAGAAACGAGCAGTCGACCTCGCGGGTAACGCCGTCGTTGAAGACCACTCGGAGACGGTAGTCGCCAAGTGGCTGCACGTCGGTGACTCGGAGCATGTCCTTCATTTTAGGGCAGCGGCTCGACCGGAACGAGCGGCTCAAGCTGCTGAGCGAGCTCCCAGTTCTGTGCGAGCTCGTCCGTATGCAACCGCGCCCACTGGCGTACGAGGCGCAATGCGCGCGGCGGAAGCGAGCCGCCCAGGACGCGAAGTGTGGCGAGCTCGATCTGGGCGACGTCCTCGCCGTACTGGGCGTGGAAGTGCGGAGGAGGATGATCGGGACGGTACATCCAGATGACGATCCCGTAGAACGTTGACAAGCGAGGCACCGGCCGATTGTGCGTGGCTCGGCGGCGGAAACGGCGCAGCAACTTCCTGGTCGCAGCTGTCGTGGCGGTCTGGGGGCAGCGTTAGCCTGTGGTGGTGCGGATTGACGGGCATTACGACCCCGAGGTTGATATCGCCTGGATTCGCTTCGAGAAGTACGACCCAAGCACGGTCGTGGCAGAGGAGAGCGATGAGGGCTTGCGCGAACTTGATCCTGCTACCGGCGAGCTCGTCGGATTGGAGTTCTGGCAGGCGAGCAGCCGGCTCCCAGCCGACTTCCTTCGCATGCTCCCGCCGCCGCAGGTTGAGGTCGCCGCCTGACGGGGCGCGCCCTTCGCACGCCATCCTTACGAGCCTTCGGCTGACGGTCGTCCTGCATTTGAAGGGGCAGCAGAGCCCCGGCGATCGTTGTATACGTGTATACCGTGTCACCTTTGGGTGGAACTGTGTGCTGCGAAGCGGAGCGGTAGCGATGCTGAGCGGCAGGGATGCCTCTGTGGTGAGCCTGGAAGGCGATCTGGTGCAGGGATGCTGGAGCGCGTGCATGTGCGTGGCGGACGTGCGGTGAGAGCCGGATGGGGACTGGCTAGCGGTGGCGGAGCGATGACGACGGGCAGGGAGCTCGACGTGGGTGAGCGGGCTGGGGCTGCCGGGTGGGCTGCCGCTTTCCGGCAAATGGCAGTCGCGCACCACCACCGGCTTTGCACGCCTGCAGTTCGCCGGGGACGGGGTGACCTCGCTAACTCCCGCGGCTTCTGCTTCTGTGAGAAGCAGAAGTTCGCCACGGGTCGGGGGAACGTGCTGCTCCTCGGGGCATGAAAATGACTCTCGAGGGCCGTTGTTCTGATTCCGGCCGGTAGGGTCGGGTGACCGGGACAGGGGCTCTCAGGGAGAACGCATGGTGGGTAGGCCGATTGCTGGACGATGGGCGTCAGAGCCCGGGCTTTTCATTGGCCGCCCCTGCGACTTGTCCGGTTGCGCTGCGAGCGCGGATCCGTTGGTGTCGTTTGCCCACGGCGTCTCCCATCCTGTCAAGTGTGTTGAAGGAGACAGTGATGAGATCAGTCGCGTTGGATGTGCATCTGGATTTCTGCGAGGTCGCGATCGTCGAGGATGGCGAGCTTCGCTCAGCCGGCCGGATCGAGACCAAGCCGGAGCAGATCGAGTTGTTCGCCTCAAGTTTGGCCCCTGATGACCGGGTGGCGCTCGAGGTGACGGGGAACGCGTGGGAGATCGCGCGGATTATCGAGCCGCACGTCGCGCAGGTGCTGGTCGTGAGCCCTTCGGATACCGGCATCCGCCAGGCCCGGGCGAAGACCGACCGCCTTGACGCGAGGACGCTCGCGAGGCTGCTGGCGGCGGGGTCGCTGGATGGGGTGTGGATGCCCGACCGGTGGACGTGGATGATGCGCCGGCGCCTGTCGCGTCGCTCACAGCTCGTGTGGGCGCGCAGCCGGGCCAAGAATCAGATTCACGCGGTGCTGATGCGCCAGCTCGTCGGCCGCCCGCCGTTCGCAGACGTGTTCGGTGTCAAGGGCCGGCAGTGGCTCTCAGGGCTTCAGCTGCCGCCCGAGGAGTCAGAGACGGTCGGCGCTGCGATGCGCCAGATCGAGTTCTTTGACTCGGAGATCTCAGAGATCGAGCGCCTGATCGCTCAGGCGGCCCTCGAATCCGGGTGAGATCAAGCGCCTGATGAGCGTGCCGGGCGTCAACGTGATCGTCGCCGCGAGCTTCATGGCCGCGATCGGCGACATCGACCGCTTCGAGAGTCCGCGCAAGCTCGCCGGCTACCTCGGGTTGGATCCGCGGGTGCGCCAGTCCGGCGTCTCACCCGCGACGCACGGGCACATCTCAAAGCGGGGCTCCACCAGGGCGCGCCACGCGCTGGTCGAGGCGTGCTGGACGACGGTGCGCCAGCCCGGTCCCCTTCACGCCTTCTATCAGCGCATCCGAGCACGCCGCGGGCACTCTGTGGCGATCGTCGCGGCCGCGCGCAAGCTCGCGTGCCTGTTCTGGTGTCTGCTCACCCGCGAAGAGGACTACGCCTACCAGCAGCCCTCGCTGACCAGGAAGAAGCTCAGGCGTCTTGAGATCACCGCCGGCGCGAAGCGCTATACGCCGGAGGCCGCCGGGATCTGGAGCGCCAATGACGCGGTCCGACAGGCCGAGCGCGAGCTCGCCCGCCAGGCCGAGGTCGCCTACGCACGCACCGTTAGCGACTGGCATGCAACCCAGACGGTGAAGGTGGGCGCGAGTGTGACACCGGGGCGCGCATCAAAGAAACCCCTAAAGGGTGAAGCTGCGCGGCAGACCACAAGCCCCTGACGTCTGCGCTTCGCTACGTCATCGGCTCGCGCCCAGAGCAACGATCTCACATAACGGTCGGTCCGGCAAGCCAGCGCCAGCCCCGCAGGCGCCGACCCCACACGAGCAAAAACGCGTGCCGATCACACCCCTCAACCCAAAACCAAGCCACAGGAGCCCGTCTGACGCCCTGCGACGAAGCTCCGCGACAGATCCGATGGCCGCGATCCTCGCAAAGAGCGGCCGAAACATCGCCCCGGCCCCTTGATTTTCATCCGTCGTCCTTTGCAGGAGCGAGGTCGCTGCCCGTGGTGACGCTTCCTTCCGGTGGAAAGCGGGCGCAGCACGGGTCATCTGCGGGCGCGGAAGGGGTTCCGTCTGATCTCCCTAAAGAGGATCATGTAGAGCGCGATGCCGAAGTAGATCGCGACGGCCACTCCCGGCACGGCGAGTCCGATGAGGATCGCGATCACATAGCCACCGAGGACGGGCAGGAGTTCTCGCGGTTCGTCCAGCCGCTCGTCGCCCTCGTCTTGGGTCGAGTAGAGGCGCTCGCGCCGGGCGTAGGCGTCCAAGGCGAAGGCGAGGAGGCGGATTGCCAGCAGGGCGAGCCCATACATCGTCACAAAGACACGCTCGCTGCTTTCGTGGTGCAGGGCGTCCGCGACAAGCTTGGTCGGAAACGGCAGGAACGCCACCACGAGCAGTAGCAGCAGGTTGATCCGCAGCAAGAGCGGGTCGGTCCTCGCGAGCCGATCGGTCAGCTGGGTGTGGCCGAGCCATCCTGCGCCGATCGTGAGGAAGCTGACGACATAGGCGAGGTAGAACGGCCAGGCGTCAAGCACCTGTTCGAGCGCTGTGCCCGGCGGATGAATCGCGATGTCGAGCACCAGGAGCGTCGCGGCGATCGAGAAAACGCCGTCACTGAATGCTTCCATGCGCGTCGTGCTGAGCGATCGACGCGTGCGCGCCGGCTCTTCGCCGGATGCCATGCGGCAATCCTTGCACGACGTCCGGAGGGTGCCTGGTCTGTCTTCGGCTGACTATGCTCCCTGCGGGAAGCCCTGATAGCGTCGCGGGCTTGGACGGATGCCTTGACGGCGGATGACGGGAATGCTTGTTCGAGCGCGGTGGACCCGCGTACGGGCCGCCGAGGCTGACCATCAGAAAGCCTTGTCCGAAACCGAAGGAGAGCTCGATGTTCAAGACCTTGAATAGACCGTCAGTTGTAGCGGCGTTCTGCTTGTCCCGATAGGGCTGGCCGCGTGTGGCGAATCGTCTGAAGAAAAGGCGACGGCGCAGGTGTGTTCGTCCACCAAGGAAATTCAGGCCCAGCTCTCCAAACTGTCCAGCCTGTCGATCTCCTCAAAAGCACCGGAAGAAATCAAAGACGCCGCCGCAGTGATGGAAAAGGAAGCGGCCAAGATCAAAGAATCCACCGCGAATCTGCCCGCGGCGAGCAAGGCTCCAGTGGAATCCGCGCAGACGGCGCTCAAGGCCGAGCTTGCAGCACTCGCGAAGGCCGTGGTCTCGACAGCAAAATCCTCGGGGAACGTCGAAGCCGTGCTCAAGCAATCCGAGCCTCAGGTCAAGACCGCGGTCGCCGGACTTGCCGCGAGCTACAAGCAGGCATTTGAATCCCTCAAATGCTCCTAGCTTGGAGTGGAGGAGCCTCTCGTGGCGAGGTCCCACGATGACTCCAGGCCGGCGGAATCCGGACGTCGCGGGATGCGGGAAGGGCGCAGGAAAGTAATGATTGTCCGTGCGCGGTGGACGCGCGAATGGGTCCCCCAACAGGCGGACCCTCCGAACACTCCAAACCCTGAACAGGAGATCAAATGAGCGACAGGCCAGTTTTCATCTATGCCGCGACCTACGCCGACCGCGCCGGTGCCGAGGCGGACTACGACGCCCTTCTCGAGCTGCATGCGGCGAAGCTCGTGGGCACCTACGACGTCGCGCTTGGTCACCAAGGACGCTGACGGCAAGGTCCAGGTCGAGAAGCACGAGAAGCCCACCCAGCACGGCGCCTGGGGAGGCATCGCCGTCGGAGCGGCGGTCGGGGTCGTGGCCGCGCCAGCGGTCATCCCCGCGGCGTTGGTCGGCGGCGTCATCGGCGGCCTCGGCGGACACTTCAAAAAGGGCATCCCCAGGGACGCCGCCAAGGAACTGGGCGACCTCATCGACGCGGGAGAAGCGACGCTGTTCGTGATCGGCGAGTCGCGCCTTGAAGAACAGCTCGACAAGGCGCTCACGCGCGCCGAAAAGACGATCGAGAAGGAAATCGACGTCGACGCCAAGGAGTTCAAGAAGGAACTCGACAAGGCCGAGAAGGAATACGCGGCGGGCTAGCCGGACGACTCCCCGGCGTCTGATCGCGAAAGGGCGGTGAGCTCGGTGTCGAGTAAGGCAGCCGCGACAGCGGCTGGCGGTGTTCTGCTGACCCTGTGCGCGGGCCAGTTCCTGATGATGCTCGACAGTTCCGTGATGAACGTGTCGATCGCGACGGTCGCCAAGGACGTCGGCACGACCGTCACCGGGATCCAGACGGCGATCACGCTCTACACGCTGGTGATGGCCGCGTTCATGATCACCGGCGGGAAGATCGGCCAGATCATCGGGCGCAAGCGCGCCTTCGCGATCGGGTGCGTGATCTACGGCTGCGGCTCGTTCATCACGGCGATCTCGCCGAGCCTCGGCGGTGCTGCTGCTCGGGCTGGTCCTGCCTGGAGGGCATCGGGGCCGTGCTGATCCTGCCGTCGATCGTCGCGCTGGTAGCGGTGAACTATGGAACCGACGAACGGCCGCGCGCCTACGGGCTCATCGCCGCGGCGACCGCGATCGCGATCGGGGTCGGCCCGATCGTCGGCGGCCTGTTCACCACCTACCTCTCATGGCGCTGGGTGTTCGCGGGCGAGGTCGTGATCGTGCTGGCGATCCTCGTCCTCGCCCGCCGGATACCCGAGGGGCCACGTGAGAAGGGCGGGCACCTCGACCTCGTGGGCACAGCGCTGTCGGCGCTCGGCCTCGGGCTGATCGTCTTCGGGGTCCTGCGCTCAGGCGTGTGGGGATTCGTCAAGCCCAAACCGGGGGCCCCCGAATGGATCGGGCTCTCGCCGGTGATCTGGCTGATGCTCGCCGGCGGGCTGGTCATCTATCTTTTCATCGAGTGGGAGGATCGAGTGCTCGCCCATGGCGGGGAGCCGCTCCTTGACCCCAAGATCCTGCAGGTCCACGTGTTGCGCGGCGGCCTGAACTCGTTCTTCTTCCAGTTCTTCGTGCAAAGCGGGGTGGCATTCGCCGTGCCACTGTTCCTCTCTGTCGCACTCGGGCTCTCCGCCATCCAGACAGGAGTGAGGTTCCTGCCGCTATCGATCGCCCTGATCCTCGCGGCAGCCGGCATCCCCAAGCTCTTCCCCAAAGCATCGCCGCGCCGGGTGGTCCAGCTCGGCTTCATCGCGATGTTTGCCGGCCTCGTGATCCTGGTCGCCCTGCTCCAGGAAGGCGCGGGACCGGAGATAACGACCTTCCCGATGCTGCTCGTCGGCCTCGGAATCGGGGCGTTGTCCTCCCAGCTCGGGGCCGTCACCGTCTCCTCCGTTCCCGATGAGCAGAGCAGCGCGGTGGGTGGGCTGCAGAACACGATCACGAACCTCGGCATCTCCATGGGCACGGCGCTGACGGGCGCGATCGTCATCGCTGCGCTGAGCACGTCGTTTCTGACGGGGGTGCAGCAGAACTCGGCCGTCCCCGCGCCTGTCAAATCACAGGCCTCGACCCAGCTCGCCGGTGGCGTCCCCTTCATCTCCGACAAGCAGTTGAAGGACGCGCTCAACAAGGCCCATGTGCCACCGAGGGCCACAGACGCGATCGTCGAAGAAAACGAGAAGGCGCGCCTGGACGGGCTGCGCGAGGCGCTGTCGATACTTGCCATGTTCGCGTTGATCGGACTGGCCTTCAGCCGGCGGATCCCTGCCGAGCAGCCCGGCTCGTCGAAAAAACCGGCTCCCTCTGTGGAAACGGCTCCCGCAGCCCAAGCGACCGCGGCCGCGTGACTTTGCCCCGCTCGTCCAGAGGGGATCTTGGTCGGGATGGCTGAGGGCCTTTCGGCGACCGAGGTCGGCAAGGAGATCGCCGAGCATCGCGAGCACCACGCCCCAGAGGATCACTCCCGGCGTGACCGCTACGTTTCGATCGCCGAGGCGGTGCTGCTCTCGCTCGTGGCGATCATGGCCGCATGGTCGGGGTACGCTGCGGCGAAGTGGGGCACGGACTCGTCGCTTTCGCTGGCGAAAGCCTCCTCGACACGGACCAAGGCCAACCAAGCCGCCATCGAAGCGACGCAGATCCGCACGCTGGACTCGGTGGACTTCAATGCCGCGATCACTGCCTACGCCTCGCACAATCCTCTGCTCTTCCGCGTCGCGCTCAAGCGGTTGCGCCCGAGCGCGCTCGCCGCGGTCGAAGCATGGCGGGCAACCAAGCCCCTCACGAACCCCAACGCGCCGGCGGATCCGTCCGACATGCCGCAGTACCGAATCCCCCAGCAAGCGCAGGCGAAGGCGCTCAACGCGAAGGCCGATGCCTACTTTGCCAAGGGTGAGTCGGCCGCTGGAACGGCAGACAAGTACGTGCGCCTCACGGTCTTCCTGGCGGCCGTCCTATTCCTCGTCGGCATCGGCAGCCGCCTTCCGCTGCCGGCCGCGCGCTACGGGCTGGTCGGTGTTGCCAGCGCGATGTTCGTCGTATCGGTCGTGGAGCTCCTCAGCCTTCGCGGACCACCGAGCTGACCTCAGCTCGGGGGACTTGCGACGGCCCGGTTTCAACAGCAGAATCCTCAAGGGGGACATCGAAGCCGTGCCCAAGCAACCTGAGCCAAGAACAAGGCCGCGGTTCGCCGGGCTCCCCGCGAGCTGCAAAGGGATGGATCGCAGAGCCACAGTGGGGTGCAGGATCGCGGCTGCCTCGGCAAGCTGTGCGGAGGCTAGGGCCTGATGGGCCTCTGATCGCCCGGTGGCACTGAAACGATCGTTCACTTCGAGACGCCGCGAGATGCCCATTGGCATGACTGCTTCCGTGACGAAGCGGTCGTCTCTGTCGACGGGCCCAAGAGTGCTGCTGTGGACGATGAAGGGCAGTCTCGGGCAGCTCACTCGAGACGCCTCCTTCGCCATAGCGAAGCAGCAGCCTGGGTGCGGTCGGCCCGGGCTATCGAGAATCGTCCTGAGCCCAAGCACCCCGGAGGGCGCATGGTGCTCGCATTCCACGGCGACCAGCCGTGTCGGCGAGAGAATGCTAGCTACTCCGACCCTATCCTCCAGGCTCGGCATGGATCTCCAATTGCGCGACAGCTAGCGCGGCGGCTACGGGGAGACGGCGGCGCGCGCCTGCTCGGCGAGCGGCTCCTGCAGGCGGCGCACGCCGTCGAGATGGTCGCCTGTCCAGATCACGCGCACGCCGGTCGCCGTGGCGCGACCGTCCGAGCCGCTGAGGTCGCGCTCGACCGCCTCGATCAGGCGCCCGTCGGCGACCTCGTTGCGCGCCAGCGGATCGGGCACCTGCTCGGCGCCGGTGAGGCTGGCGGCGAAGTGCTCGTACCAGCTCGCGACATGCTCGGCGGCGAGGATCAGCTCGCGGCGGGCGGCAGAGCGCTCACCGCCGCCGGCTTGGCCCCCGTGCCAGAGGTCGAGCACGGCGTCGCCCGCCAGGCGGACGCCGGTCACGCCCGTGACGAGCCCTGCCACGTCGGCGAGCGGCGCGCGCTTTGACCCGCGCTCGATCAGGTAGCCGCGGAAGGTCTCATCCAGCCGGTGCGAGGCGGCGGCTGCGTCGAGTGCCTTGCGCTGCGGCGGCGGGAACTGCGGGCCGGAGGAATCGCAGCAGCCGACACCGTAGGCGACCGCGTCGGCGAGATAGCTCACGCTGTCGCGATATGCGCGTGCGAGCGCGCTGTGCAGCGCAGCGCCGGCGCCGCGCGGCCAGAACAGCAAGCCGACGAGCAGGCTGACGGCGCAGCCGAGCGCGACGTCCTCGACGCGCACGAGCCCGATCTTCCAGCCGGCCGGTGCGATGAGGTTGAAGAGGATCACCAGGGTCAGCGTGAACGCCGCCTGACCCCCTGCGAAGGAGATACAGGCCGGGGCTAGGCCGGCGAACAGGATCACGATCGGCAGCAGTGCCCACAGCAGCGTGGTGTCCGTCCCGATCAGGTACACGAGCGCGCCCCCGACGGCAAACCCGACCGCCGTCCCCGCCAGCGCGCGCAGGACGTTCTGCCCGGTGCTGAGCGCATTCGAGCGGAGCACCGCGAATGCCCCGAACACGACCCAGAAGCCGTGCTGCACCGTGGTGAGGTCGGCGACCAGCACGGCGAGAGCGAGCGCGACGGCGCCGCGCACGCTGTTCTGCAACGTCAGCGAGTGCCGCTCGATGTAGGCACTGGCCTGCTCGTGCGCCTCGGCCAGCGGCCCCTGTACGCCCTCGGGCTGGCGGCCCAGCAGCCGGTCCACCCACGAGCGCCGTGCGGCGGCGGCCGCGAGCTCGGCGCTGCTCGCGATCTGGCCGACGATGAAGCTCAGCTGCTCCGCGCGGAAGCTCGGGTCGAGCGAGGAGACGACCCTCTCGGCGAGCGCGCCGTCGTGATCGCCGCCGGGCGGCTCGCCCGGCAGCAGCGCGGTCGTCGCCTCTTCGAGTTCCGCGAGCGCGGCGCGCATGCGCTCGACCGACCGGCGCAGCGCCGTGCGCGTGCGCCGCGGGTCCTCCAGCAGGTCGGCCGCGTCGGCCAGCGCTTCGGCGGCAGCGGTCTTGACCGGACCGACGCGGCGACTCGCGCGTGGCGAGTGCCGCTTCGGCGCGGAGCGCAGCATGATCGTGTTCAGCCAGCGCAGCTCGTCGATCACCTGCACGACCGCGCGCGCGTCAGCGGACAGCGCGGTCGGCCGGTACGGGGTGGCGAAGAACAGGTCTTGCATCTTCTGGACGGCCTGCTGCGCGGCGGCGATCCCAGCGTCATGCGTCCGCTCCCGCTCGTTGTTTGCGGGATCGCCCATCATGTAGGCGACGTCGCTGCGCAGCTGCGCCGCCAATGAACGCGCGGTCTCGATCGCCGCCATGCGCACCGCGTTGCGTGTCGGTGCGGGCCACAGCAGCGAGATCGCCAGCAGCGACACGCCGGCGGCGAGGCCCCAGCCCTCGACTCGTTCGGGGATCGAGGATAGGGAACCCTGGAGGGAGACGGGCAGGATGAAGGCGAGCAGCAGACAGGTGGTGGCGCCGGCGAGGACCGAGCTCAGCACGCCGGCGAACAACACGCCGAAGGCGAGGACGGCCATGCTGACGGCCGCCAGCCAAGTCGTGCGCGAGACGAGGGTGGCGAGGCAGATCAGAACCGCGCAGGCGAGCCCGAGCGCGGTCTGGTCGAGCAGGCGGTCTTTGATCGAGCCCGAGAAGTCGACCAGTAGCAACATCGCGAACGAGCCGAAGGCGGCGAACGTGGCGAGCAGAGGCTCCCCGATCACCTTGTCGCCGAGCGCGAACATCGCGGGCATTAGCAGCGCGGCGCGCGTAGCGCGGCGCAGCGCGGCGTAACCGGGGTCGCGGACACCCAGCCAACCGACCAGCCCTGCCATCGGCCGCGCTGTGCTTGTGAGCCGCTGGGTCAAAGATCCGCTCCCATCGCTGCCTCTGATTATCAAGCGCGCCGGCCCGCGGCCGTGTCGCGCGGCGAGTTCGCGCGAGCCATGAGACGATGCTCTCGATACCTGAGCGCGCCTCCTCCGCGGTCTTGGTGTCTCGTGACCGGCCCACCTTCCGACGGTCGTCCGGCGATCTCGGCCCCTAGCGGCGGCGACGGTCTCGGCTCTCATCGCCGATTGTCGAAGTACCGCAGCGAGCAAAAAGGGGGCTCTGCTCGCCATCGATGCCCTACCTGAGATTTGCCAATTGCGGGGCCGCGGCGCTTGCTTTCCCTCGCGAGCGGTAGTAAGCAGCGACGCTGGTGGCGTCGCTGCTTAGGACGAATCTCGATAGCCCGGGCTGACCCCGCTGAGACTACTGCTCCGCTATGGCGAAGGAGGCGTCTCGCAAGTCCGAGTCAGGACGACCCCGCCTCGTCCCGAGCAGGCGTCTGGAGCGCAGCTCGGCGGACGCTCGCAAAGCGGGCGATGCGGAAGTGTCAGGGCCCCGCTGGCACGCCGGACGCGCAGCGACCGCGAGGAAGGGCTATGCGTTCCTAAGCGCGGCGGCGAAACGCTCCACGATCGCGGCCGCCGGCTCCACCGCGGCAACGGCTCCCACGCCTTGGCCAGCGTACATTGCCATCGCCTCGATGTCGCCCTCGATACCCGCGAGCGGCGGGTTGGACGCGTAGCGCTGCATGCCGCCGGCAACCTCCTCACCCTCGCCTGGACGCTCGCCCGAGGGCGGGCTGCCAGCGGCCTCCCAGCGCTCGTAGGTGCTATTGCGGAGCACGCGATGCGGCGACCCCGCCCAGCCCATGTCGAAGAGCTCGGTCAGCACGGTGTCGCGAGCTTCGGCTTCGAGCAGACGCGCCTTGTAGCGCGGATGTGCGTCGGACTCGTCGCTGGCCAGAAATCGGGTGCCCATGACAACAGCCTTGGCGCCAGCAGCAACCGCGGCACGTGCGGACGCCGGATCGCCGATCCCGCCCGCGGCAAGCAATGGCAGCGACACGGCTTGTCGCACCTCGGCCAACAGCGGCAGCAGACCCACGACGCCCTGCACATGGCCGCCAGCCTCGACACCCTGCACGATCAGCGCATCGGCGCCCGCATCTGCGGCCGCACGAGCGGCGTCCGCCGAGCCGACCTGTACCAACACTCGCGCGCCGCCGGCGCTCGCGCGTGCAACCAGTTGCGGACGAAGTCCGAAAGAGAACGACACGATCGGTGCGCGCTCCTCAACAGCCACCTCGAGCCGATCGTCCTGCTCGAAGTCGAGCACGAGGTTCACGCAAAACGGGCGGTGCGTTACCTGCGTGATCGAGCGGATCTGCTCGCGCAAGACCTCCGGCTCGGTCCACGACGCGCCCAACGTCCCGAGGCCTCCGGCCTGCGACACCTCGCTAGCGAGTCGCACCGCGCCCGCCCGGCCCAGGGGCGCCTGCATGACGGGAACCTTCAAGCCAAACGCGCCCACGAAGCGAGCCTACAAGCCCTGAAAAGCAGGCATCCCGCCGAGGGTAGCGCCGATGCCCGATTTGGACGAGCCTCGACAGCGCAGACCGGCCAAGCTGAGACGGCTGCTTTCGCCGTGGGCGAAGCGAGCGTCGGGCGCGTCGGAGTGCGGACGAGTGGTCGTCGTCCTGAGCGAGTGTGCGCGGCCCTGGCTCCGACGCTGGCTCGGCCCGGAAAGCGGTGGCGCGCCCGAGTGGTGGCCGTGCTGTCAGACACAGGCCGCCACCCGACGCGTCATCCGCTTAGTGGTTTCTTCTCCCGCGGCACCTCACTAGGAGTGGATCCGGTGGGTCAGGCTGCTCTGCTCAATAGCTGAAGACGGTGGCGTCTTCCTCGCCGATCCACTGCCACAGAGGGGTGGCCCCCCCGATGCGTGCGCCTGAGACGATCGCCTGCTCGTCCAGGGCGCGCGCATTGAAACAGACCGGGCACAGCAGAAGCTCGCCGCCGCCCTCCACGAATTGGTCGAACAGCTTCGCCACCGGTGGGGACCCGGCCGCCTCGATCGCCTGCGCATAGCCCGGCAGGCCGAGGCGCACGGCCTCCTTGGTGGTGAACATCGTCACTGGGCGCCCCTGTTCCAACGCGGCCACGGCGACCAGGAACGCCACCGTCACGCGCTCGGCGTCCTCGTGGCCGGTTGCGAGGTTGACCACGACCTTCCCCTTGCCCTCCGCCATCGTTCGACCTCCTAGTAGACAACATGGGCGTCCGCCCGACCCGCGTACTCTACGGCGCGGAGCGGTTAGCCAAGTCCAAGCGTGGCAGTGCTGAACGCCAGCTCGTCGGTGAGGCTCGTGGCTCACGCGCCGTTGAAGGGGGAGTCGGTGATTTCCTCCCTCCCTGGACGGCTCGCCGCGCGGCTGTGAAGGCCGTTGGGGCTGCGTAGGCGTGCGGCGCTACCGTGAGTTGCCTCGTGAGCGGCGACCGCTCCCATTGGGAGAACACCTACTCGAAGAAAACGCCGGAGAAGGTCAGCTGGTTTGAGCCGCGCCCGCGACGCTCGCTCGAACTCATCCAGGCGACCGGCCTGGGCCGCCACGCGGGCATCCTCGATGTTGGTGGCGGCGCATCGGGCCTCGCGGCCCAGCTGCTCGCCATGGGATACATGGACCTCACGGTCGCGGACATCTCGGCGACCGCACTCGCGTACGCCAAGGCGGAGCTTGCGGGAGATGCGGCGAAGGTCTGCTGGATCGAGGCCGACGTTCGCACCCACAACTTTGGCCGTTTCTACGACCTCTGGCACGATCGCGCCGTGTTCCACTTCATGGTCAGCCCCGCGGACCGTACTGGCTATCTAAACGTGCTCTGCAGAACGTTGCGGCCAGGCGGCCACCTCATCATCGCGACCTTCGGTCCGCAAGGACCAACCCAATGCAGCGGCCTGCCCGTCGAGCGCTACAGCGCCGATGAGCTCCAGCGCGCCCTCGGCGATGACTTTGAACTCGCATCGTCGAGTCTCGCGGTCCACCGGACGCCGTCGGGCGCCAGCCAACAGTTTCTCTACGCGCACCTTCTCCGGCGCCCACGCGACTAGCGAAGCCGTGGCCACTGGTGGCGGGGTCGCGTAAGGATCGGGTTATGCTCGCGGCGTGAGGAGCGTGCGTTGCGTCGGCGAGTGGAGCCCCTCCGACTCTGATGAGCTTCGCGCTCGCAAGGCGGGGCTGGTGTTATCTACCTGCTGATCGGCCCAAGCGCGGTTTTTGCGCCCCCGACTGCTCGCCTTCCTCACGAGCCCTAGAACGGCCGTCACGGGTCGTGTGACGTTGGGCATACAGGCCGATCCGAGCAGCATTGAGATGTAGTATCGGCCAATGACGCAACAGCAGAGCGCGGGTGCGGTGGCGGTCGCCAACGAGGAAGCCGTGCGTGCATGGGACACGGTCCTGTATGAGCGGTGGAAGTCGAACCGCAAGGTATTCGTGGGCGCGCTGGCAGAGGTCACCGAGGAGGTCTTCGAGCTCTTTCCGCCGCCCGAGCGCGGGTGCTGCATTGACATCGGGTGCGGCTTCGGCGAGACGACTCAGCGGCTGGCTGAGCTCGTCGGACCGGGAGGCTTCGCGCTCGGCACCGATTCCTCCCCGCGGTTCATCGAGGACGCCCGTGGCGAGGCCGTCGAGGCGGGGGTCGAGAACGTTGCGTTCGAGACCGCCGATGCGCAGACGGCTGAGTGGGATCCCATCTACGACTACGCCTTCTCCCGCATGGGGACGCAGTTCTTCGCCGCACCGGTTCCGGCTATGCGTGTGATCCGCGGCGCGCTCAAGCCCGGCGGCAGGCTGGCCAAGGTCTGCTGGCGCCGCAAGGCCGAGAGCCCGTTCTGGGCGGAGACCGAGCAGGTCGTTGAGCGGTTCCTCTCGCGTCCTGACGAGTACGTGGCGGACACCTGCGGGCCCGGGCCATTCTCGCTCGGTAACCCCGAGACCACCCGCGGGATTCTCGAGGCCGCCGGGTTCGACGAGATTGAGCTGCATCAGCGCGACTTCGACTACTTCATGGGCGCGGACATGGACGAGGCGATCGACTCCCTGCTCGCGATCGGACCCGGCGCCGAGCTGATCCGCCTGAACGGCGAGTACGGGGAGAGCCGTCGGGGCGAGATCGCCGAGGCCCTGAGGGACCACTACGCCGCCTGGCAGAAGCCCGACGGCTCAATAGTCGGCCGCGGGTCCGTCTGGATCGTCGCGGCCACGAACCCCGGTTAGCACGACAGGCTCGCCGTCCTACTGAATCGAGAATGACTTTCAGGGCGGAGAGATGATCTGCACGTTCACGGCGGCGATCGAAGCATCGGGTGTCGCCCCATTCGAGAGAGAGAGACTATGAGCCAGGATGAGAAGACCTTCGAAGGGCAGTGCTACTGCGGTGCCGTCAGGATTGTCGTCACGGGCGATCCAGAGGGCGCCGGCTACTGCCACTGCGCGTCCTGCAGGAGCTGGTCCGCCGGCCCGGTCAACGCATTCACGCTCTGGAAGCCCGAGGCGGTCTCGGTGACGCAGGGAGAAGACCAAATCGGCGAGTACCACAAGAACGATCGGAGCTATCGCCAGTGGTGCAAGGTCTGCGGCGGCCATTTGCTCACCCGGCACCCCCAGTGGGGTTTGGTCGATGTCTACGCGGCGACGATTCCCTCGTTTCCGTTTGCACCTGGAGTGCACGTCAACTACGAGTCGACCGTGCTGCCCATGAAAGATGGCCTGCCCAAGCTCAAGGACTTCCCCGCGGAGCTGGGCGGCTCCGGCGAGACGCTAGCCGAGTAGCGACGCGACCCGCAGGGAATCCCGACGGGAGCCTAGGGTCGAGCGACGAGTTCGCCGAGCGCTCTCGCAGTCACAGTCGAGAGTGCTGGATCCGCGTGAAGGCGGCCGTCCGCGACGAGCCTCCGTGGCTGTCGCTTCGGACGACGCTCGACAGCGCGGACCGCCCGAGCTCAGACTTCTGCTTTCGCCGGGGCAAAGCGGCCGTCTCAACCGAGCCGCTCGAAGGTGTCGCTTGGGACGACGATGGCAGCCTCAGTTCGCGCGCGGCTGATGCCTCCTTCGCCATGGCGAAGCGGTCGCCTGGCACCTCGGACCTCGGACGAACGGCGGTCGCCCATTCCGTAAGCGCAGCCTTGTTCATACCGACTCCTGCTTTCGGCGATCGCGCTGAAGTCATTCAGCCGGTGGGTAGCGCCAGTCCGCCCAAATTCACCAAGATCCCTTGTCGCGATATCCGAGCCGGCGAAACGGGTGTTTCGCGTCAGCTCCCGCGTGCATCCCGGCGTCGGCGGCGGTCCTCAGTGCGCTGTCACCGCCGCCGCTTCGCGCTCTCTTGCGCGCTGGTATGCCGCACGCTCCCTGAGCCGCGCGACATACGCTTTGAGGTCCTGCGAGACCTGCTCTGGAAAGCCCGCTCTTTCCGGTACGGCCAGGGCAGTGGCGACGAGGACGTCCGCTACTCCGAAGCGCCCGCCGACGAGGTACTCGCGGCCTGCGAGCGCTTTCGCCACCGCGCCTGCGGCCGCGACGAAGCGCCCCTGCGCCTTGCCGGTGCGCTCGGGATCGCTTTCGCGGAAGATCGCAGCTTCGATGGCCGGCGGCTCGAGCTCGGCGGGCGCGAAGCACGACCACTGGTAGGCGAGCGCCCGCTCATGCGTGCCCAAGGCCGGCAGCAAGCCAGCCTGCGGGTGCAGATCGGCGAGGTGTAGACAAATGGCCGTCGACTCGAACACGAAGCCCTGGTCGTCCTCCAGCACGGGCACGCGACCGAGCGGATGGCGGGCGCGGTGCTCCTCTCCGCTGCCTTCCTCCCAGTTCATGAGTGTGAGCTGGTAGGGCGCCCCGATCTCCTCGAGCGTCCACAGCGCCCGGATCGGACGCCCAGCGTATTCGCGGTGGTAGATCCGGAGCACGCTGGGACCTTATCCGCCCGCCGCTCTCCGCGCCGGTTCCCGGCGCGCGCCGCTCGAGCCAACGTCGATCGCGCGCCGCCCGATTCGGGACGCCATGCGGCCGCTGGCTGTCCAGTCGTTCCGGGTTAGAACCGGCGGGTCCGTCGTGGAGCCTGCTTCCACGCGAAAGCGGCCGCGCGCGTCACGTAACAACCTCCTGACGTTCGACGAGCGCCTTGAAGTTGTGGAGAGCCTCCTCGAGAGTCTTGGCATTCATGCGCTTAACGATGAGTGCATCAGCGATCTTGCCGAACACGCCGCCCGGCAGCGCGTAGTCGAACGTCGTGGTCAGGCGTGTTCCATCGCCTTCCGCGGTCAGCTCCCAGCGAGCGCGCCCCGACAACATGCCGTCCATTTGGAGAAGCTGCAGCTTGCCCGGCTGGTAGTCGAGAACCGTCTCGGTGATCGGCATGGACATGCCCGCGGACTTCACCTTGAAGGCGACCTTGCCCCCTTCTTCGGGGAAGGGAGCGGAGATGTCGATCTCCGTCATGCCCGGATACCACTCCGGCCAGCGCCTGGCATCGCTCAAGAGCGCCATGGCCTCCTGCGGCGAGGCCTTGACCTGGACATTGCGTTGCACGATCGCCATCGTGAATCTCCCCGCTCTCTGTTGCACGCCGTTCCGCTACGACTCGAAGTCTATGTCCCCGCCGTGTTGTTGCTGTGCGCGAAAAGCAGGCGTCCGCATCAGACGCGGCTCACTGCCGCCACGGACGAGCCGCGAGCGTCTCGTGCGGTACTGGCGAGACGCCTGCTTCGCAATGACCACGCAGGCCCGCGTCCACGCGGCGCTCCGGCTTCCACCTTCTGAAAGCTGAGCCTGGCGTCGCCGAGATCGCGGTGCTGGTAGAGCGGCACTAACAATCCGCCGCGCGAATGGAAGGAGAACCCATGACCTACTCGTCGATGCTTGACTCTGCTGGGCGGCGTCGCTCACCCGCGACGCTTCCAGGATTCCACGCCGGGCGTGCGCCCCGAAATAAGGGGATGCTCTATCCAGCCGATCCTCCAACTGTTGAGGAGATCGTCTGCGTAATGCGCAGCGCCAGCGAGGACTCTCATGGCTGGCGGCTACGGGCGATGATCGTGATGCTCTGGCGCGGCGGGCTTCGCGTGCAGGAGGCGCTGGCGCTGAGCGAGCAGGACCTTGACCCGCGGCGTGGGTCGGTGCTCGTGCGTAGGGGCAAGGGTGGTCGCCGGCGCGAGGTCGGGATGGATGCCTGGGGATGGGAGAGCCTGCGGCCCTGGCTCGCAGAGCGCCTCGAGCTCCCGGCCGGTCCGCTGTTCTGCGTGATTGACGGTCCGACCCGGGGTCGTCCCTGGTCAGCTGCCGCAGTCCGCACTGAGTTTCGTCGGCATGCCGCCCAGGCGGGCGTCAGACGCCGCTTCGCGCCTCATCAGTTGCGCCATGCGCATGCCGTCGAGCTCGCACGCGAGGGGGTGTCGGTAAACGTCATCCAGCGCCAACTCGGGCACACCAACCTCGGGACGACGAGCATCTATCTACAGGGGATCGACATCGAGGAGATCATCTCGACGGTCCGGGCCCGCCGAGCACCGATGATGTCGGCGACGGCCGGTCTTCAGCTCTGAACCTCGGGATGCCCAGAGCGCGAGTGCCGACCGCGATGCTCGCGCCTTGGGCGCCGACTGCCGCTTTGCTACATCAAGCAATCGTCGGACCACCTACATTCGAGGCTCCTCGAGACGCTCGCAGATCGTCCCACGCGACAGTCTCGCACCCAGTCGTCCAAGCGCTCGCTTTCACTCGAAGGGAGGCGCGTCAGGCCGGTGTTCTTCGTGCGAGCATCAGGTCACCGCGAGGAGCTCCCAGTCTTCTGGAACGCCCTTCAGGCTGTGCACTCCGCGACTATCGAACGCGTAGTCCGAGCCGGCGACGAGGTCCTTGACGGTGCGCGAGGCGAGCAGCTCGCCGGAGCGGGCGAGCGCCGCAACACGAGCGGCGATGTGGACCCCGATCCCTGCGACGTCGTTCCCGCGGAGCTCGACTTCGCCCGTATGGACACCCGCCCGGATCGTGATCCCGGCATCCGACAGCGAGGAACGCAGGCTGTTGGCGCACCGAAGCCCACGTAGCGGCGCGTCGAAGGTCGCGAGCACACCATCGCCGGTCCCCTTCACGAGGCGCCCGCCGCAGTCGGCGACCGTGTTGTGGCAGATCTTGTCGTGCCGGTCCAGCTCTTGCCTCCAGGCTGTGTCGCCCAGGGCCGCCGCGCGGGCGGTCGAATCGACGATGTCGGTGAAGAGAACGGTGGCGAGCACCCTCTCTGCTTGCCTCGGGGTCGCGTTATGGCCGGTGAGGAACTCCTCCGTGAGTGACAGCACCGTCTCGACGTCACCCCACTGAGGCGTGTGGGTGTCTCCCTCGAGCTCAACCATCTGCGCCCCTGGGATGTGTTCGGCGAGGTATCGTCCGTTTGACACGGGAACGAGGCGGTCGTCAGTTCGGTGCATCACGAGCGTCGGGCATTGGATCGAGTCGAGGACCGGGCGAAGGTCCATCTCTCGGATCCAACGCCAGGCGGCGAGCACCCCTCCCGGGGTCGTGGTCTGGCGCTCGAAGCGATTCATCCAACGCAGAAAGTCCACGTCGCCGACCTTGCTCGGCACCATCGCTTGAATGCTGAGAGTCTCCGGGGTGCCCCACCCCTCGGACCACCGCGGCATGAAGGCGTCACCGAGCGCCGCCTCGATGTGCGCAAACGAGCCGTAGAGATACAGCTGGCTCACGCGTTCGGGATAGGTGGCGGCGAACATCGCGGCCGTCGTTCCGCCCTCGGAGATGCCACCCAGCGCGACGCGATCCGCGCCGACGGCGTCGAGCACCGCCGTGAGATCGCCGAGTCGGTCGTCAAGGGTCGGGACGCCCGAGTCGCGATCTGACATCCCCTGACCGCGCTTGTCGTAATGGACCAGCCGCGCGAAGGACGCCAGGCCCGTGAGCCATCGCCGAGACTCGGGGTCCTCCCAGATCACCTCGATGTTCGAGACCATCCCCGGCAGGCCCACGAATGTGATCTCGCCCTCGCCGAATGCCTGGTAGGCGATGTGCACGTCACCGTTGCGCGCGTACCGGGTCTCGGGCACCCAGCTCGGTGAGTCCGGTAGTGCGGCCATGAGCAGACGATACCTGTGCCGGGGTGGGCGCCTCCGATTTGCCTCGCTTACAGACGCTCAGGAAGGGCGGAGCTGTGCGTTCGAGGGCAGGGTCAGACGCCTGCTCACGCCGCGCAATGCGGAGCGAGCGACGAGGCCGCCCGTGCGCTCGCCCGCCGCCGGAAGGCGAGAGCGCGAGGGCACTTCTCCCGGATCTGGAAACCTACGCCCGCCCTGAAACACACCGCTCTGGCCGACCCCTCTGATCGCAGCCCATCGCGTCTCCGCCCGCGGGTGGGTCGCGGTCACCCTGTGGCCTCCGCCACGGCGCGAAGCAGGAGTGGGCCGGGCATGAGTTCAGGCCACTGGCTCCCAGTTGCTCGGGCCGGCAGTAGCGGGGGCAATCGATCGACGTGGCCCGCGTCCGAGCGCCCGCCGAGAACCGCAACGTGCTCCCCGCCGGACGAGGAGCACGTTGCGGACAGTCAGCTCAAGGGCCGAACACGTCGGTTGTCACTTCGAAGAAGTGGTTGTGCTTGATCTGTTCGGTGTTCATCGGCCCGGTCAGGAAGATGCCGTAGTGGTTCGAGTAGATCACGTTGTGCTTGATCGTGATCGACAGGGGGCTCCCGGCCGTACCGACGAACACACCGGTCGTTTCTTTGTCCGGCACCGGGAAGTCCAGGTCGCCGTCCACGTTGTTGGTCCCGATCCGGTTGTGAACGATCCGGTTGCCGTTCAGGTCCTGGTTCGGAAAGTGGTTGTGAAGCGTCACACCAGCAAGGCCGTTCCCCTTCAGGAGGTTGCCGCTGACGGTGTTGTTGTACACCGCGCCGCCCCCGATCGGGATGCCTGCTGCCAGCAGGATTCCGGCGCCCTGCCCTGCGACACCGTTGCCTTCCGCCACGTTGTTCTTGATCAGGTTGCCGTACACGCCGGCCGCTTTGGGATTAGGCGTTCCGCCGGGCGCTGCGGCGGGGTTGTGTCCGGCTAGGGTGATCCCGCAGTCCTCCGTGTTGTCCAAGACCCGGTTGTGCGCGACGACGTTGCCATCGGTCGGGCCGGTCTCGTCGGTCATCAGCACGCCACCGGAGTTGTCGCGGATCGTGTTGTCGACGATCTTCGAGTTCGACGTACCCATCAGGTGCACGCCCTCGCCGCAGTCGGGAAATGGGTTTTCCGCGCTCGGTTCGCACTCTGGGTAGGTTTTGGCTTTACCGATGCCTTTGTCGTTGTACTGGACCGTGTTGTCCAGGATGCTGACGTTGCTCGTGCTGAGCGCTAGGACGCCCTCGCCCACGGCGTTTTCGATCGTGAAGCCCTTGATGGTCGTTCCCGCAGCAGGTGGCTTCAACGTGAAGCCGTTGGGGTTGCCCGTTGCATCGACGGTCGCTTGGATGCCCTCGATGGTGACCGGCGTTTCGACGGTCACGTCTTCGCGGTAGATGCCGGGGCATACGACTATGTGGGTCCCCGGCGTCGTCGCGGCGGCGACCGCCGCGCCGATCGTGGCGTAAGCGGCCGACGAGCACGAGCCCGCGCCATGCCTAGGCCCGTGGTGTCTGCCGCCGACGTGCCTGTAGGCGCCCGGCACGGGGACGGGCGCGCCGTAGCCGGAGGTCGAGCTGTTGACGTACAGCGTTGGCGAGGTCGGCGGCCCCTCGGCGGACGCGACCGCCGCAGTCACGCCGCCGAGAGCGGCGGCAGCGAGAGCGACAGCAGCGACCGTACTCGACCGCGAACTAAGTGGCACGTGCATGTTCGATCCTCCTCCTTGAGTCGATGCTAGTCGAGCGACGGGCTTGAACCACGCGGTGCGAGCGCTGCGGTAGGCGTCGTCGCGACCCGCGAAGCTACCAGATGGACGTGCACAGCGGCGCTGGCGTTTCAGGGCCAGCGGCCTCAGCGCTCGATCACCAGCTTCGTCCAGCCGCCCTCGAGCAGTGCCTCAGAAGCGTCCCGCCCACGGCACGACGCGCGTGCCAGCAGCCAGCCTGGAATGACGCGATGAACTCCTGCTTCGCCAGAGCGAAGGAGAAGCGCTCGCCAGCACACGCCCGCTTACGCCGGGCCAAGCGAAAGCGCTCGCCTCGCCGGGCCTCAGACCCGGTGTTCGTCTCTATGAAGAAGGGCCGAGGTGTGGCGAGGCGCCTGCATCGCCATGAAAGCACTCGTGTCCGGTGTTTGCCGACCTCGGCCTCACAGTCGACCCCAGCAGCTGAAGGCTACCCCTCCAGGCCCACAGCTTTGAGGGCTTCGGCGCGGTCACCGAAGTACTCGATGCGATGCACCTTGCCGTCACGGAGCGTCAGCACGTGGGCCATCGGGACCTCAACCGCCGCTCCGCTGAGCGTCCCCTGGCCCCGCACCACCAAGAGAGCCACGACCTTCTCGCCCGCGTCGAGCACCTCGTCCGGGATGACCTCGTATGCCAGCGTTTGGCGCGTCGCGTCGCTGGGCCCTGGCTGGTGTGGACGCTTGCCGGTGCTACCCCGCGGCCGCCGAGCATGGGATCGGGTGGTTTGCCCGGAAGAGATCGTGCCGGTCGTAGCGCGTCTTCACCTCTTGGAGCCGGTCGAACGTCTCAGGCGGATAAAGCATGCGCGTGTCGATGGGGGCGTCGACGAAGTTGGCGAACTTGACGCCCGAGTCCCACGGCTCGAGTGCGTTGGAGACCAGGTCCAAATGTGCGTTGATCGGCGTCGCCATGCCGGGGTCCATGACCATGCCTACGCCCAGGGTGAGGAACGCCTGGTCGAGGCTGGCGAGGGCGCCCGCATCTGGCGGGGCCTCGGTCAGCGCGCCCCCGAGCAGGCGCAGCTCGAGCGACAGAAGCGGCGATCCGGAGTCAGGGCCGACTGCCTCTACGATCGTGTCGATCGCCGCTGGTGGGAGCTCGTCCAGCAACTGGCCGCTCATAGCGAAGGGCACGGGATCCTCGGGATCCATGTGTAGGTGTCCCAGCGCCGCGGACGGAACGGCCGCGAAGGTATCGAGCTCCGGTGCGAGGTCGCGCAGAGGCCGCAGGAGCTCGCCTCCGGATTCCTCAGGGCCCAGGTGGGCGGCCTCGACGACCACGAGCTGACGCCCGCGAATGGGCTCCGGGATGTCGGGCAGCGGCGGGACCTGAAGGACCCGCGCCCACGTGCTCATCTCCTTGGGCAGACCGGGGACCCACTCGCGCCACGTGTGCAGGACGTCAGCCGTGCGCTCCCAGGGCCAAGCCAACATCCCGGCGTAGAGCTCGGGCACGGGGTAGAGCTCGAACTCGAGCGCCGTCACCACCCCGAAGCTCCCGCCGCCGCCGCGCAGCGCCCAGAAGAGGTCGGACTCGTTCTCGCGGTCGGCGCGCAAGAGCTGTCCGTCTGCGGTGACGACCTCGGCCCCGACCATGCTGTTGCACGCCAGGCCGTGCTTGCGCGCAAGCCAGCTGTGTCCGCCACCCAACATGTAGCCGACGACCCCGACCTCGGCCGAGGAGCCGGATAGGCCGGCGAGGCCCAGCGGCGAGGCCAGTGCGCTGACGTCCTGCCACTTGGCAGCGGCACCAACGCGTGCGCGGCGATTCTCGGCGTCGATCTCGGCCCCTGTCATGCGCGCCGTCTTCAGCAGCAGCGTGTCCTTGCCCACTCCAGCTAGCGGGCCCGCGCTGTGTCCTTCGGCTTGCACGGCGACACGCAAGCCGTTCTCGCGGGCATGACGCACGACTGCAGCAACCTCCTCTGCGTTGTCAGGCCGTGCCACCATCGCAGGCCGCTGATCGATCGCCAAGTTGAACGCCGCCCGCGCGGAATCCCACTGCTCGTCGCCCGGCGCGACGAACTCTGCTTCGCTTGGCATTGGGCCCCCTTGGTTCGCCGTTCGTATCGGCCGCTCAACACGCGGCCGCCCTCGGCGGCCTACAGTAACGAATCTCGTCCCCCGGGAGAGACAGCAAGACCGGGCAGTCGAGAAGACCACCGAGTTGACGTCGTCTCCCGGACGGCCGAATACCAAGGCCGAAGGAGCAGTGCGCCGGAGACTGACATGCGCTGCTCCTACTCGTCTCTCTATGTGAGGGAGGGACGCCGAGGGCGACCGCCGAGATGCTAAAAATGTCGATTTAGCCGGCACCCGATGCGAAGGGTGCATGCCGATCCAGCTCGAGTTGGTGACGCACAGCGGCCCGATCCGCCGCGACATCGCCTACCCGTCCAGCCCCACGGCTTCGAGGGCCTCGTCGCGGTTCAAGTACTCGTAGCAGTAGGAGACCTTGTGATCGCGCACCCTGCAGTGCGCGTAGAAGCGGATCTTGATCTCAGTGCCGCTTGCCTTGCCGCGAGCGACCAGAGTCGCCTCCAGGAACACGTCATCGCCCCGGCCCCAGATCTCTTCGATCGCGATGCTTTGCTCGTCCCACACACCAAGCCATTGAGCTCTGAGCCGCAGGGCGCCTTCCAGGCCATGGCTCGGGATGGGTGCCTCCTCAAAGGGCATCCACTCGACTTCTGGATGGGTGACCGCGCTGAAGGCGCCGGGGTCTGTGCGAAACGCCAGCAGCCACCGCAGCACGAGCTCCACGTTCTTCCGCGACGGCGCCTCAATTGCCACGTCTTCAAGGGCTTCGGCTTGATCGAAGTAGCTGTGGATGCGCCACACCTTGTCGCCCCGGAAATCCATGACGATCGCGTTTGGCGCTTCGACCGGCACACGGCTGCCTTTTCCGCGTCCCGCAATCCGGCCAGCTACGAGTACCCGGTCACCGAGATTGCTGAAATCCTCGGCGAGTATGCGGAACTCACTCCATGTCTCGGCGGTGATCTGGAAATACGCCTCGATGCCAGCTCGTCCGTGAAAGCCTCCGCCCTCCACAGCACCAGCCAACGCAGCGAACAACTCGACGTCCTCGGTCGTGTCGGCCGCAAGCGCCTCGACATCGCCACGGTTGAAGGCGTCAATGCCGCGCCTAGCAATCTCTATTCTTTCCGTCGTGGACTCCTCGGGCATCGTCCTGCAAAGTAGCTAGCGCCCGAGGGCGGTGCCGTTCGGGGCCGAGAGTGCACAACCAGACGTTTGGACAGCTGCTTCCGCCTCGATGCGAGCGCGCCGGTGGACGTCCCCTGCGCTCCTGGAAAGGACGAGGGGGAGCGGTCTCGGGCGGCTCGCCGGAGACGCCTCCTTAGCCATGGGGAAGCGGAAGTCTGCTGAGCGGTCGCACGGACGACTGCGGCTCGTCCGATCCAGGCGTGAGCGCGACCCTTGCTCGGACTCTCGCTCGTCCCGCGAAGCGGCGGTGGGGTCTGGTGTGCCGGCCGCACGACCGGCAACGGCTCGCGGCGCCTGAGCAGAGTTGCGTCGCGAAACAACGAACCTCCACCGTAGTAATCCCGGATGCGTGTGACCCAACCAGAGATACAAAGTGGTCGATGACTGCTGACGACTATGAGAGGAGGACATGACGATGGCTGGCGCAGCGACACGGCGACACGCGCGTACCAACACCAATCAGCCTGCGGACGTCATGGTGGTCTTCGGGATCACCGGGGACCTAGCGAGGGTGATGACGTTCCGGTCGCTCTACCGGCTGGAGCAACGCGAACTGCTCTCGTTCCCGATCATCGGCGTGGCCGTGGACGACTGTACGCTCGACGAGCTCGTCGAGCGTGCGCGCGAGTCCATCGTCGGCACCGGCGAGGAGCTCGATCAGAAGGTCTTCGAGCGGTTCGCTGCGCGGCTTTCCTACCTGCAAGGCGATTTCGCCGACGCGTCCACCTACAAGCGGGTGGGTGAGGCGATCGAGGGCGCCGCGACGCCGGTCTTCTATCTCGAGATCCCGCCGTTCCTGTTCGCGACGGTCGTCAAGGGTCTCGCCGAAGCCGGGTTGACCGACTCCGGACGGGTAGTGGTCGAGAAGCCCTTCGGCCACGATCAGGCCTCCGCCCGAGCGCTGGCCGAAGAGCTCCACCAGTACGTGGAGGAGTCCCAGCTGTACCGGATCGATCACTACCTGGGGAAGATGGGCCTCGAGGAGATCATCTTTTTGCGCTTCGCCAACAGGATGTTGGAGCCCGTCTGGAACAACAACCACGTCCAGTGCGTCCAGATCACGATGGCGGAGGACTTCGGTGTCGAGGATCGGGGGCACTTCTACGACCCCGTCGGCGCGCTCCGCGACGTCGTCGTCAACCACCTCATGCAGGTTCTCGGGGTGGCCGCCATGGAGCCGCCCGCCGGAGGCGACCCAAAGACCATCAAAGACGCCTTGGCCTCCGTGTTCCGCGCGATCCCGCAAGCCGACCCCGTCAACTACGTGCGCGGCCAGTACGACGGCTACCTGGACATCGACGGTGTCGCTCCCGACTCGACCACCGAGACCTACGCAGCACTTCGCCTCGAGATCGACAACTGGCGCTGGTCGGGCGTTCCCTTCTTCATTCGCACGGGCAAGCGCCTGCCGGTCACGCAAACCGAGATCCGTCTCGTCTTCAAGCATGCGCCCGAACTCGGCTTCGCAGCACTCGAACGGAGACCTGAGCCCAACCAACTGGTCATCAAGCTCGATCCGTCGGAGGGGATACGGATGGTCCTCGACGCCCGCCGCTCCGACGCCGCCCTAGCTGCACCGCTCTCATTCGACGTGGAGCTTGAGGAGATGGGCGGCGAGGGTGCGACCCCTTACGAGGTGCTGCTGCACGCAGCGGTCCTCGGCGACAGCACGCGCTTCACCCGTCAGGATGGGGTCGAGGAGGCGTGGCGGATCTTCCAGCCCCTGATCGACGCACCGCCTCCCGTACACGCCTACCGGCAGGGAACGTGGGGCCCCGAGGCAGCGGACGCGCTAGTCGCCGACCACGGAGGCTGGCGCGACCCCTGGGTGGGATCATGAGCGCCGCGACGCCGAAAAGGGCTGGGTCCGCCGCCGCCGCGAAGACGCGCAGCGGCACCGCCGGCACCGCCCCCACGCGCTCGGCGCCCCAGAGCGCGGCGATGCCGTCGCCCTTCCCGCCGATCGCCGACTACGCCTTCTTGTCGGACTGCCACACCGGCGCGCTCATCGCTCCCGACGGGTCCGTCGACTGGCTGTGCGTACCGCGCTTTGACGCCCCGAGCGTGTTCGGCACGCTTCTGGACCGCCAGGCGGGAGCCTTCCGCTTCGCGCCCTTCGGCATCAACGTTCCCTCCCAGCGGGTGTATGAACCCGGAACGAACATCCTGGTCACGAGCTGGCAGACGCCGGGCGGCTGGGTGCTTGTGCACGACGCGCTGACCCTCGGTCCCCGCCACGGCGAGGACCGTATAACGCCCCACACCCGACCCCCGACCGATACGGACGCCGACCATCTGCTCGTTCGCGTCGCGCTGTGCGTGGAGGGCGAGGTCGAGATTGAGCTGACCTGCGAGCCGGTCTTCGACTACGGACGGGTTCCAGCGGAGTGGTCGGTCAGCGACGATGGCCACAGGGCCGACGCGACCGGCGAGGATCTGACGATCAGGCTGCAGACCGACATGGCGGTCGGCGTCGAGGGCGACCGGGTCAGGGCTCGCCACGAGCTAAGACAGGGCGAGCAGATCTACTGCGCGCTCTCCTGGGCCGAGGAGCTCGCCGCGCCGAAGGACATTGACGAGGCCAACGAGCACCTGGCCGCGACCACGCGCTTCTGGCGCAGCTGGCTCGGCCGAGCCCGGATGCCCGACCACCGTTGGCGCTTCCACATCCAGCGCTCGGCGCTCGCGATCAAGGGACTCACTTACATGCCGACCGGCGCAACGGTCGCGGCGCTCACGACCTCGCTGCCCGAGACCCCCGGCGGCGAGCGCAACTGGGACTACCGCTACACCTGGCTGCGCGACTCGACCTTCACGCTGCAGGCGCTGCATTATCTGAACCTCGACTGGGAGGCCGAGGAGTTCATGCAGTTCGTCGCCGACCTCGAGCCCAACGAGGACGGCGCGCTTCAGATCATGTACGGGATCGACGGCCGGCGCGATCTGAGCGAGTCGACGCGCGATGACCTCTCGGGCTACGTGGGAGCGCACCCGGTGCGAGTCGGCAACGGCGCCTTCGACCAACGCCAGAACGACGTCTACGGTGCGGCGCTTGACTCGATCCTCTTGCACACCCGCCGCAGCCAGCGTCTACCCAGACGGCTCTGGCCGCTCGTGCAGACCCAGGCCGAGTGTGCCACCAGAGTGTGGCGCGAGCCCGACCAGGGCATCTGGGAGGCCCGGGGTGAGCCCAAGCACTATGTCTCCTCCAAGCTGATGTGCTGGGTGGCGATGGACCGCGCTGCGAAGCTCGCCTCGCTCGGTGGCGATAACGCGCTGCAGGCAGGTTGGCAGGCAACCGCCGGTGAGATCAAGGCGGACATACTCGACCACGGCGTAAGCGAGCGAGGGATCCTGCGCCAGCATTACGAGACGGACGCTCTTGACGCCTCCAACCTGCTGGCCGCGATCTTCGGGTTCCTGCCTGCGGACGACGAGCGCCTGCGCGCAAGCGTTCTCGCGATCGCCGATGACCTGACCGAGGACGGCTTCGTCCTGCGCTACCGCACCGATGAGACCGACGACGGTCTCTCGGGCAAGGAGGGCAGCTTCCTCATCTGCTCCTTCTGGCTGGTCTCCGGCCTGGCGATCGTGGGCGAAGAGCAGCGCGCCCGTGACCTGATGGAAAGGCTCCTGAGGATCTCCTCGCCGCTCGGTCTCTACGCCGAGGAGTTCGACACCGCCACCGGCAGGCACCTGGGGAACTTCCCCCAGGCCTTCTCCCACCTGGCGCTGATCGAGGCCGCCGCGCGCATCATCCTCGCCGAGCGCCTCGCGGAGATCTCATGAGCCGGTGCATCACGGCTCGGCGGGCCGCCGCCCCGGAACACACAACACGCAAACGGAAGCTGAGGTGACACGATGAAGGTAATCATTGTCGGTGGTGTCGCCGGCGGCGCGTCGTGCGCGGCACGCCTGCGCCGGCTCGACGAGCAGGCCGAGATCCTGATGGTGGAGCGCGGGCCGTACGTCTCTTTCGCGAACTGCGGGCTGCCGTACCGCGTCGGTGGCGTGATCGAGCACGACTCCGACCTGCTGGTCGCCAATGAGCAGGTGTTCCGCAGCCACTTCGCCGTCGACTGCCGGATCAACTGCGAGGCGATCGGCGTCTCGCCAGAGAACAAGACGGTGGAACTACGGGACGCCGCCACCGGCGAGGTGACAAGCGAGCCGTACGACAAGCTCGTGCTGTCCCCGGGGGCGCCCTCGATCCGCCCGCCGCTTCCCGGCATCGACCTTCCCGGCATCTTCCCGGTCAGGACCGTGCCGGACGCCCATGAGATCCGTGAGTGGATCGAGCGAGGCACCAGCTTCCTCGCGGGGATGGAGAAGTACTCGGGGTTCCAGACCGCGCGTCCACCGATGCGAGCGGTCATCATCGGCGCCGGCTTCATCGGCCTCGAGATGGCCGAGAACCTCGTTCACCGCGGGTTCGACGTGACGGTCGTCGAGATGGCCGATCAGGTCCTCGCTCCGCTCGATCGGGAGTACGGGCAGATCGTCGGTGCCTTCCTCGAGAGGCAAGGTGTGAAAGTTGCGCTCAACGACGGGGTCGCCAAGTTCGAGCAGCCCGAGAGCGGCGCGCTGCAGGTCTCGACGCAGTCCGGCAAGCGTTATCCAGCAGACCTCGTGATCCTCGCGCTGGGCGTGCGGCCGGACACGACGCTGGCGAGCATGGCCGGGGTCGACATCGGCGAGCACGGGGGGATCCGCGTGGACGAGCAGATGCGCACGAGCGACCCGGACATCTTCGCGGTCGGTGACGCCGTCGAGGTGAGGGACTTCGTCACCGGGCAGTGGAGCCTGGTCGCGCTGGCAGGGCCGGCGAACCGCCAGGCGCGCATCGCGGCCGACGTGATCGCCGGGCGCGACTCGCGCTTCCGCGGCACCCAGGGCACCGCGATCATCGGTCTCTTCGGCGCAACGGCCGCCTGGACCGGCGCCAGCGAGAAGACGCTCGAGGGCCTCGGCGACAACGATTACGAGAAGATCTACGTCTATCCGAATTCGCACGCGGGGTACTACCCGGGCGCCAAGCCGATCGCGATGAAGGTCCTCTTCCGCAAGTCCGACGGACGCCTGCTCGGAGCGCAGGCGATCGGCGAGGACGGGGTCGACAAGCGCATCAGCACGCTCGCCCTGGCGATCCAGATGGGCGCGACCGTGTACGACCTCGAGGAGGCCGAGCTCTGCTACGCGCCGCCGTTCGGGAGCGCGAAGGACCCGGTCAACTTCGCCGGGATGGTCGCAGCCGACATCCTTCGCGGCGACATGCCCATCAGCCACTGGGACTCCGCCGGGGGCGCATTCGTGCTCGATGTGCGCGAGAAGGTAGAGCTCGCGGTGGAGCAGGTGCCGGACGCGGTCAACATCCCCCTGGGTGAGCTCCGCTCACGCCTGGATGAGCTCCCCCGCGATCGCGAGATTCTCACCGTTTGCCGCTCGGGTCAACGTGCCTACTACGCCGCGCGGATCCTGGTGCAGAATGGATTCGACGCCAGAGTGGTCTCCGGAGGCATGCTCTCACACGCAATGCTCTCACAGGGAATCCTCTCACCGGCCTGAGCCACGGGTCCTCGCGTGGATTCACACCTGACCGACCAGACCGGGGAGCCGGGGGCGTACGGCCGGGCCGTGGCCTGCACTACCGAGCAGACCTTGCTCGGTGAGGGGGCTCGGTGGGATGCCCGCCGCGACGAGCTGCTGCGGGTCGACATCCTGGCCGGACGCGTCTACCGCGACCGGGTCGCCGAGGACGGAGCACTCATCCCCGTGGGCACCTACCGGGTGCCCATGACCGTTGGTGCGATCACACCCGTCGAGGGCGACGAGGGCTGGCTACTCGCGGCCGGACGGGGGTTTGTCCATTTGACGGTGGACGGCTCGCTCTACACGCTCGCCGAGGTCGCCCCAACCGGGGCTCGGATGAACGATGGCGCATGCGACCCGCAGGGCCGTTTCTGGGCCGGCACGATGGCCGACGATCACCGCGCCGGAGGCGGAGCGCTGTACCGACTCGATGGGCACGGTCAGATCGAGTTGATGCTCGATGGCCTTACGATCCCCAACGGCCTCGGCTGGGGCCTCGACGGCAGGACGATGTACCTCATCGACAGCGGCCCGCGAGTGGTACGCGCTTTCGCGTTCGACCCCGCCCGGGGCACGATCTCCGGGGGCCGGGTGCTCGCCACGTTGCCCGAGGAGCTCGGAGCGCCGGATGGCATGACCGTGGACGCTGCCGGCGACCTCTGGGTTGCGATCTACGGGGGTGGACGGGTGCACCGCTATTCCCCCGACGGTGTGCTGCTCCAGGCGTTAATCGTGCCGGCGAAGCAGAGCACCTCGTGCGCGTTCGCCGGCCCCGGACTCAACCGTCTCTATGTCACGACCGCTACCGAGGACTGGAGCGAGGCGCGACGTCGCGCCGAGCCCGCAGCGGGGCTCGCGTACCGCTTCGACACGGATGCGATCGGCCTCCCGGCCACGCCGTTCCGTCCGCACCCAGACTGGTGGCAGCAGGTGCTCGCCTATCACCACCTCGCAGCGGGCGACTCGCCCGGCGGGTGACCTCGCCGGCGAGCCGCCCGAGATCTCGCGCGCAGCGGGGTCGAGCCCAGCCATGCGCCGCGGGTCATGACTTTCGCATCCGGCCAGTAGCGAGTGCGTGGCCGATCAGTCGCGAGACGCTCGCAAAGGACGACGGATGAAAATCAAGGGGCCGGGGCGATGTTTCGGCCGCTCTTTGCGAGGATCGCGGCCATCGGATCGGTCGCGGAGCTTCGTCGCAGGGCGTCAGACGGGCTCCTGTGGCTTGGTTTTGGGTTGAGGGGTGTGATCGGCACGCGTTTTTGCTCGTGTGGGGTCGGCGCCTGCGGGGCTGGCGCTGGCTTGCCGGACCGACCGTTATGTGAGATCGTTGCTCTGGGCGCGAGCCGATGACGTAGCGAAGCGCAGACGTCAGGGGCTTGTGGTCTGCCGCGCAGCTTCACCCTTTAGGGGTTTCTTTGATGCGCGCCCCGGTGTCACACTCGCGCCCACCTTCACCGTCTGGGTTGCATGCCAGTCGCTAACGGTGCGTGCGTAGGCGACCTCGGCCTGGCGGGCGAGCTCGCGCTCGGCCTGTCGGACCGCGTCATTGGCGCTCCAGATCCCGGCGGCCTCCGGCGTATAGCGCTTCGCGCCGGCGGTGATCTCAAGACGCCTGAGCTTCTTCCTGGTCAGCGAGGGCTGCTGGTAGGCGTAGTCCTCTTCGCGGGTGAGCAGACACCAGAACAGGCACGCGAGCTTGCGCGCGGCCGCGACGATCGCCACAGAGTGCCCGCGGCGTGCTCGGATGCGCTGATAGAAGGCGTGAAGGGGACCGGGCTGGCGCACCGTCGTCCAGCACGCCTCGACCAGCGCGTGGCGCGCCCTGGTGGAGCCCCGCTTTGAGATGTGCCCGTGCGTCGCGGGTGAGACGCCGGACTGGCGCACCCGCGGATCCAACCCGAGGTAGCCGGCGAGCTTGCGCGGACTCTCGAAGCGGTCGATGTCGCCGATCGCGGCCATGAAGCTCGCGGCGACGATCACGTTGACGCCCGGCACGCTCATCAGGCGCTTGATCTCCCTGGACTCTAGGGCCGCCTGAGCGATCAGGCGCTCGATCTCTGAGATCTCTGAGTCAAAGAACTCGATCTGGCGCATCGCGGCGCCGACCGTCTCTGACTCCTCGAGCGGCAACCGAAGCCCTGAGAGCCACTGCCGGCCCTTGACACCGAACACGTCTGCGAACGGCGGGCGGCCGACGAGCTGGCGCATCAGCACCGCGTGAATCTGATTCTTGGCCCGGCTGCGCGCCCACACGAGCTGTGAGCGACGCGACAGGCGCCGGCGCATCATCCACGTCCACCGGTCGGGCATCCACACCCCATCCAGCGACCCCGCCGCCAGCAGCCTCGCGAGCGTCCTCGCGTCAAGGCGGTCGGTCTTCGCCCGGGCCTGGCGGATGCCGGTATCCGAAGGGCTCACGACCAGCACCTGCGCGACGTGCGGCTCGATAATCCGCGCGATCTCCCACGCGTTCCCCGTCACCTCGAGCGCCACCCGGTCATCAGGGGCCAAACTTGAGGCGAACAACTCGATCTGCTCCGGCTTGGTCTCGATCTGCCCGGCTGAGCGAAGCTCGCCATCCTCGACGATCGCGACCTCGCAGAAATCCAGATGCACATCCAACGCGACTGATCTCATCACTGTCTCCTTCAACACACTTGACAGGATGGGAGACGCCGTGGGCAAACGACACCAACGGATCCGCGCTCGCAGCGCAACCGGACAAGTCGCAGGGGCGGCCAATGAAAAGCCCGGGCTCTGACGCCCATCGTCCAGCAATCGGCCTACCCACCATGCGTTCTCCCTGAGAGCCCCTGTCCCGGTCACCCGACCCTACCGGCCGGAATCAGAACAACGGCCCTCGAGAGTCATTTTCATGCCCCGATGAGCAGCACTCTGCCTTGACTCGGGTCGCGCGCCTGCTTTTTTCGAATGCGAGCGTCTGGGCCTCTATTTGCACCGCCGAGCTGCCCGCAGCGGTCGGTCGCGGCTCGTTGCGGTTCGAGTCCGCGATGAGGTCCCGAGCGACCGGGTCAGGTTAGGATCGACCCTATGAGCGTCTCGCACCGCTCTAAGGACCTTGTGGTCGTCTCGCCGCTGAAGGACTGGACGTGTGCGGCTTGCGGAAGCACGGACGGGGGCTGGCTCGTGATGGAGGACCGTGGCCCGCTGTGCATGTCCTGCGCGGACCTCGCCCACCTGGTCTTCCTGCCCTCCGGAGATGCCGCGCTCACGCGTCGCGCGCGCAAGCACAGCGGCCTGTCGGCGGTCATCGTGCGCTTCAGCCGGGCGCGTAAGCGCTATGAGCGCCAGGGGGTGCTCGTCGAGGAGCAGGCGATCGAGCAGGCGGAGGCCGAGTGCCTGGCCGATGAGGATGCCAGGGCCAGACGGCGAGAGCGCGAGCGTAAGCGGCGCGCAGGCGAGGACCTTGAGTTCCAGCGCGAGATCGCTGGTGAGATCAGGCGCCTATTCCCCGACTGCCCGCCCGGGCGAGCCGAGGAGATCGCAAGACACACCGGTGACCGGGGCAGCGGCCGAGTGGGGAGGACCGCCGCGGCCCGCGCGCTTGACCCTCAAGCCATTACCCGCGCGGTGGTGGCGGCCGTGCGTCACGGCGAGACCGCCTACGACGAGTTGCTGATGGCGGGCGTGGAGCGCTTTGAGGCTCGCGACCATGTTCGCGCCGAGGTCGAGCAGGTCCTCGAGCTCTGGCGCCGGCCGCTCGACTGACCTCCACCTACGACACGCAAGCCCGCCCAGCCCCCTGCCGGCGCCCCCCTCGACCTGTCACACCCACACGAGACCCCCCGCCCGACACCGCGCCTCGGCAAGGCATCCCTGCCGCTCAGCATCGCTGCCGCTCCGCTTCGCAGCACACAGTTGCACCTAACGATGCATGGTATACCCGTATACATGAGCAAGGCAGCACGACTGCGTGCCGAAAGGGCCGAGTCAGAGGCCCAGGCGCAACGCGACCGCATGGCGCGGGTGCAGGTCAGCGATGAGGTCTGGAGCGCCTTCCGCGCCAGCCTGGGGACCACCCCCGTGGGCGTCGCCCTCGGCGAGTTGGTGAGACGAGAGGTGGGCCGGCGCGAGCGCCGAACCGCGGACGATGAGCAGGGCGTCCGCCTGGCCGTCGAGGACGCTCGAGCCGTCGCCGATGAGCTTCAGGAGATGATCGCGCGGCTTGAGCGCCAAGTATCGTCGTCCTTGTCATGACCGAACAGCAGCTCCTAACGGTGGAGCAGATCGCCTCGGAGTTCCAGCTGACCTCCCAGACGATCCGCAACTGGATCAGAAGCGGCGCGCTGTCCGCGGTGAGGATCGGCCACGTCTACCGCGTGAGGCGCGAGGACCTCGACGCAATGATGCGCCGGCACCAGGGCGAAACCGCGCCGCTCGGCACGCACCGCGACCTGTGGGCCCCGGAGACTCTCGGGATGCCATACCGCCGCCACGAGGACCACCGCCAGCCGTCGATCTGGGACGGGACGAGCGGTTCCATGCCGGCGCCCAGGCGAACGCGCTAACTCGCGACACGCAATTCAGGTTTAGGCAGCTGGGCGGCGCGCCCGAGCGCGAGGGCTGCCAGTGCGGTCCGCGCGCAGAGCAGCTTTCGCGAGCTCCCCGGCGATCGCCGCCAGCTCCTCATAGGCACCCGCGACCTCGAGCATGTCCGTGCCCGCCGCCATCGTGCTCAGTCGCGTGGTCGCCTGATCAAAGCGCTGCCAGAGCTCTTTTGGCCCACGGCGGCCGGTGCCCGGGCGTAGCTCATAAGGCGGCTCGCTGTCGGCCTTGCGCGCGGGCGGCCACTCAAAACCGGCTGCGTGCGCTGCTCGGCAGACGCGGGCCGCCTCGCTTCCGCCTTGCGAAAGCGCCGTCAGGCGAGCGGCAAAGTTCTCATCTGGGGGAGCCTGCTTGTGCGCCTGCACCGCGCTGGCCCAGCTCGCCATCCCCTGCTTGAAGTCGCTAAGTATCTGCTGATCGGGGTCGGCCACGCTCCTACTTTTGCTCATTTGGCCATGCTAGCCGGTGGTCCGGCCTAGGGGAAGACTCCGCACAAGACACACGCATCTTTGCTAATTTGGTTGTCGAACCTCGCGACAAGGACGGCCGCCGATGCTCAGCCTGCTCAAACCAACCGAAGTCGCCCACCGCCTGGGCGTATCGCGGGCTTGGGTCTATGACGCGGCCAAGCGTGGGCGGATCCCGTCGATACGGATCGGTGGAGAGGACGGACCGCTGCGGTTCGTGCCGGAGGATCTCGAGCTCTGGATCGACGACGCCCGCGCGGCGTGGACGCCGGGTCGCCCTGCCGTGGTCACGCGCGATCCCCCGTCTCTCGACCGCGGCGGACGCGATAAGAGGCGACGGCGCCCGCAGGCGCTTCCCAGCGGCCAGCGCAGCTTCTTCTAGTGGCGCTTTTGAGCGTGGGCGATGGCTTCTTCCGTCGCCACGGCACCGGCGGCGAGGACGTGGCGCTCAAGGTGTCCGTAGTAGTGCTCGGTTGTCCGGATGTCGGCGTGTCCAAGCTGACGCTGCACGTACATCAGGGAGTTGCCCGCAGCCAACCACGCGGCCGCGGCCGTATGGCGCATCGCGTGCAGCGGCATGTCCCGCAGGCTTGCGTCCTGGAGGGCCGCCTTGTGCCAGTCTCGAGAGACGGTCGTTCGGTCGATCGGCTCGCCCGCGCCGTTACCTTCCCAGCGGCCATTGTCGTGTCTGCCTACGCGCGCTGGCATCACGAACACGTGCGTCCTGCCGTTGCGGTCGGACGCCATCTCGGCGCGGCGCGCCAGGTGGTCGCGCAGCACCCGCGAGAGGCCCGGCCCGATCTCTACCGAGCGGAAGCGGTCGGACTTGGTCGATCCGACCGTTTCGCCCCGTTTGCGCGAGCGGTACACGGTGATCGTCCCACGAGACTCCTCGAGATCCAGGTCGCTCATGAGCAATGCCAGTGCCTCGGAGATCCTTAGGCCGCTCGCGATGAGCAGCTCCGCCAGGGGCCTGTAGACCGCCGAGCACGAACCGAGGTAGAGCGGGATCTCGTGCAGGCGCAGGTACTCGCGCTCGATGTGGGCCGGCGGCAGCCGCGGAACCCGAAGGGCGGGGTTGGCCGCCATCAGGCCATCCTCGACGGCCGCGTTCAGACACACGACGAGCGTCCCAAGGGCGTTGTTGACGGTCTTGGCTGCAACCTTCCCCGCGGTCACCGTCTCGGCCTGCTCCTCGAACCATGCTCGCACCTGCTCGACCCCCATGTGCGCCAGTGGGATCGGCTCAAACGTCGGCAGCAGCCGCTTGCGCCCGTCGATCTCATACGCGCGCCACGTGCCCGGCTCCAGGTAGGGCTTGCGCCGGGCCAGCCATCGCTCCCAGTACTCCCCAAAGGACTCGCGGGTGTGGCGCAACTCGCCGCGCTCCACCTGCTCGGTGACGCGCCGCCTGGCGTCCCGCGCCGTCTTCTCGCTCGCGAAGCCACGCTTGGTCGTCTGCGAGCCGTCCGAGCGTCTGACGACATAGCGCCAGCTGGTGCCCGAGGCGGTCGTGTACGGGTAGACCCCGCTGCTCCGTCCATGTCCCTCCTGCCGGCCGAAGCGCTCGGTGCGCTTGTGCTCGTGCAGAGCTCCATCGAACTCCCTGGCAGCCTCCTCGGTTTGGAAGCGTCGCGAGCGCTGGCGGCCGGTCGAGTCCCGCCAACGCACCTCCCAGCCGCCGTTCGCGTAGCTGCAGCTCATCGCGTCTTCCCGTTCGTCCCCTGAAGAGCGGCAACAAGAATGTTCGGAAAAGTGTTCGGAGTTGTCAATGACAACAATCCGAACACTAGCGGAGACCAGGACAGATTGTGTCCAGATTCCAGAAAGGCCCGTATCAGCAGGCCCTTTCTAGTGCGCCCGAGAGGACTCGAACCTCCACGGAGAACTCTCTCCACAAGGCCCTCAACCTTGCGCGTCTACCAATTCCGCCACAGGCGCAGGAGGGGCGAGTATAGCCCCGGGTCGGCCGTGGACCGAGGCGGGTCGCAGCGAGATCCCGGCGCGGGCGTGCGCGACAGTGCACGTGGCTTCGCTCGCGCGTCCCCTGTACGACCGCACCCAGACCGCGCGCTCGCCGGATCGAGCGCCTCGGGACGTTCGGCGCTTGCATCCGTCCACCAGTGGCGCTACAGTGCGAACACATGTTCGTTTGAGGCCACAATCCACCCGAACGGGAGGCCAGCACACATGGATCTGACCAAGCGCCAGCAGGAGATATTCGACTTCATCCGCAAGTACTCCGCCAGGTACGGGTATCCGCCGACGGTGCGGGACATCGGGAAGGCGGTGGGTTTGGCCTCCTCCTCGACCGTGCACGCCCATCTGGCCAACCTGGAGAAGATCGGTCTGCTGCGTCGCGACCCGTCCAAGCCGCGCGCCATCGAGTTGCTCGATCGCGCGGTGGGGAGCGCCGTCGAGAGCGTGCGTGGCATCGTTCGCGGCGAGGGCCTGCCTCTGTTGGGCTCGGTGGCCGCCGGAGAGCCGATGCTCGCCGAGGAGAACATCGAGGAGTACGTCTCCGTTCCCGAGCTGGCGGGGGGCGCGGACGGCGAGTACCTGCTGCGGATCCGGGGCGACTCGATGAAGGACGCCGGCATCCTCGCCGGAGACTTCGTGGTCGTGCGCTCCCAGAACACCGCCAACGATGGCGACGTCGTGGTGGCGCTGCTCGGGGAGGAGGCCACGGTCAAGCGCTTCTTTCGCGAGTCCGATCACATCAGGCTGCAGCCCGAAAACGACGCGATGGAGCCGATTCGCAGCAAAGAGGTGAAGGTTCTCGGTCGGGTTGTGGGTTTGCTCAGAAGCGTCTGACGGGTTCCGGCGGCCGAGCCGGCGCCGCGCGGATGCTGCCCAGAGCCTTCACAGGGGGCTCCCCGCGCGCTAGATTGACAGGGCAGGTCAGGCAGCCGCGAGGGTGAGAGCCTTCGAGGAAAGTCCGGACATCACAGGGCAGGGTGGTCGAGAGATCGACCCGGGGAAACCCGCGGGAAAGTGCCACAGAAACAAACCGCCGACGCCCGCCGTCCCACGTGAACGGCGGGCGGGCAAGGGTGAAATGGTGCGGTAAGAGCGCACCAGCGTCGCGGTGACGCGGCGGCTGGGCAAACCCCACTCGATGCAAGGCCAAACGGGACCGCCTGCAGGTAGCCCGCCAAGGTCCAGGTAGGCCGCTCAGATGGATGGTTGTTCAACGACAGAATCCGGCTTATCGATCTGCTAAGGAAAAGCCCCGCTCCGGCGGGGTTTTTCTATGTGTGCAGTCGCTGGATTCTCGTTACGCTGGGCCCTGACGACAACAGGCCGGGGCGATCTCTAATCGAAGGCTCTTCGGCGGCCGAGACGCCCGCTTCGGTGGAAGGGGGAGTGGCCCGTGCGAGAGCCCCCAGTCATGCGACCGCGCGCAAGTGCTGGTAGGGCGCGCCCCTCAGGTCGCGCACGAGCGCGTCGACGACGCCCTCCTCATCGTCCTCGCGGCCGTCGGTGACCGCCCCGATCACCGCTCGCTTACGCTCGAGCAGGGTCGAGATGGTCTCGTCGATCGTGCCCGCAGCGAGGATGTAAGAAGCGTTGACCGAGTCCTCTTGGCCGATGCGATGGCAGCGGTCCTCGGCCTGGTCGTGCTTGGCCGGCGTCCAGTCGAGCTCAAGGAAGACAACGTTCGAGGAGCGGGTCAGGGTGAGACCCTGACCCGCTACCTCGATGGAACAGACGACGAGCTGGTTCTCAGGCCCATCCGGTGCCTGGAACGCGCGCAGCGCGGCATCCCGGGCGGCGTGGCTGTCCTCACCCAGAATGTGGAGCGCCGAAGGGAAGCGTCCGACCAGGGCGCGCTGGATCTCAATGTGGTGGGCGAACACGACGAGTCGCTCGCCCGAAGAGCAGAAGTCATGGATCCAGGCGAGCGCGGCCGCGAGCTTGCCGCGAGCGGCAAGCAGCTTGAGCGCGTTCAGCCGCACGAGACGCTCGGCGCGCAGCGCCGCCGCGACCTTCGCCCGGAGCTCGCCCAGGTCGAGCGGCTGACTCTGAAGCCACGCGATCAGATCGCGCTCGGCGAGTCGATACTCGGGCTCGTTGTCGAGCTCGACCGGCACGATCGCGCGCCTCTTCGCCGGTAGCTGCGGCAGGACGTCGGCCTTCAGCCGACGCACGAAGCAGCGCGAGCGAAGATGCCAGTGCAGGCGCAGGTGGGCATCGGGGCCGCGGAAGCGCTTGCCGAACTGTGCACCGGAGCCAAAGTCTCCGAGCCGCCCGAGGATTCGCAGCTGGGAGATGAGCTCTGCGGGGCGGTTCATGACAGGCGTGCCGGTGAGGGCGAGGACGAGGCCATCCTGCGGCATGACAGCTGAGAGCCGTTGAACCGCCTGCGTTCGCTTGGCCGCGGCGTTCTTGCAGTAATGGGACTCGTCAAGCACGAGCGCCCGGGGCTCAAGGCTCCGCAGCTCTCCCAGCCGCGCGGCAACGATGTCGTAGTTCACTACGGTGATCTCCGCGCCCGCGGCCAGCCAGGAGGGGCCGGCAGTCGGGCCGGCGGGGCTGGTACCCGCGAGTGCCTGGACGCTGCGATCCGGTAGCCAGCGTTCGAGCTCGCGCAACCAGTTGAGCTTCAGGCTGGCCGGACAGACGACGACCGCCGGATACGCAGAGTCGGCCTCGAGCGTGGCAAGCGCCTCGATCGTCTTGCCAAGACCCTGCTCGTCCGCCAGGAACGCTCGCCGCTGGGCAAGCAGGTAGCTCACCCCCGCGCGCTGGAACGGCTTGAGCTCGCCGCCGAGGCCGCAAACGTCCAATTGCGCGTCAGTGGCGCCCGACAGTGCCACGAGACCGGCGGCCCGGGCGTGCTGCTCACGGACCTCCTGCAGCAGCTCGAGCGCCTCGGGAGCGACCCAGACCTCGCGCGAGGAAAGGAAGTGATCGAGCTCAGGCACGCAGAACGGGTCGGCGCGGATCGCGGGGAGCCGAGCGTGCTCGCGCTCCTCAGCGCGTCTAGGTCTGCGCGGCAGCGCTCCCCGCAGGGCGGCGAACGCCTCGAGCAGCGACGGATCGTGTCCGGGCGCGAGCACGAACGTCGGGTCCTCGTGAACGTTCGAGAGCTCGAGGACCGCCGGTGGCGCCGGCCGGCCGTCCGTAAGCGCCGCGATGCAACGCCTCGCAGCCCCACTCATCCAGCCGTCGAGCTGCTCGTCGATGAGCCGCCATGAATCGAGCGTGAGCGGGAGGGTCGCTCCGCCCGGCGCGCTCGCGGCCTGTTCGCGCAGCATCCGCGGCAGGCGGGCGACATCGCCGAGCAGCAGGAAGACGGGCTCCTCGCTGGGACCCTCGACCTCGATGTTGCCGTGCCAGGTGCTGGCATGCTCGAGCCACGCCATGACCCGCGGGTCGACACTCGCGTCCTCGAGCTGCGCGAGCAGCTCGAGGAGCAGCGTCGCGTCGCTCTCGTCGGTCGCGAGTCCGAGCGTGGCTTCAGGACCATCGAGCGCACGCAGGCCGGCCCTACCGGCCAGCACACACGCCAGCGGCGCATGCTCGGGCGCGACGAGTATCCAATGTCCGCCGCGACGGTCGCGGCGAAATTCGATGTCGTAGCGCTCATCAGGAATGCGGACCGCCGTCTGCCCGCGGTCTGCGGTGTGCCTCGCCTGCCCCGCGCGGGCGCTGTGCGCGAGGAGCGCGCGATTGGCGGCATCGCTGAGCCGCAGGCTCGTGGTTCGCGCGCGCAGCTCTCCGACCAGCTGCGCGGCGCGATCGTCCATCGGCAGGAGCGCGCGGCCGATCGCGGGGAGGCAGCGTGCCTCAGGGTGCTCGAGCAGCTCAGCTACGGCCTCGGGCGCAGCGTCGGTGGCGAAGCTGAGCCACCAGTCGTCGTCGGGCCGCGCGAGATCGAGTAGGCACTCATCTGCGCGACGTCTCGCCCGCCGGCGCCCGATCGCGCGGGCGAGCGCCTCGCTCACCTCGGGCTCGCCGGGCAGGCTCGCGAACAGGCGCGCGAGCGCCTCCGCCTGCTCGGGTTCGAGCGGGAGGCACCACACGCGTTGGTCCGGATCCCAGCGGCGCCCCGGGATCGCGCGCAGGAGTTGGCGCACGCGTTCGTCGTAGGGAAAGCGCAACACGGCCTCGCCGCGAGCCATAGAGGCTGAGAAAAGGAGCCCAGACATGGCAGAGCACGATAGGCGCCGGAGTGGATGCGTTGGCGCCCGTGGGTTCGGCAGAATCCCCAACGGCGTCCGCGCGTTCGTTAGGCTCCGCGGCGCACCCTTCGAATGCGAGAGGAGAGACCGTGAGCGCAGAGCAGAACATCGAGACCGTCAAGGCCATGTATGAGGCGTTTGGCCGTGGGGACGTGGATGCCATCCTCAAGCGCGTCACCGACGACGTCGACTGGTCAACCGACGCCGCGATCGAGTCGGCACCCTGGTACGGACCCAAGCACGGCAAGACCGAGCTTCCCAGCTTCTTCGAGGGTATAGCGAAGACCGGTTCGGTCACCGAGTTCACGCCTCTGAGCTTCGCGACTAACGAAGACGGCGACGTCCACGTCTTCCTTCGCTACGCGTTCACGGTCACCGCGACCGGCAAGGACATCGCGATGAACCTCCACCACTACTGGCGCTTCCGCGACGGGAAGGTGGCCTACTACCGCGGATCGGAGGACACCGCGCTGGTCGCTTCAGCACTCGGCGCCTGAGCGCCCGCACCGACGATGGTCGCGTGGAGGTGTCCGGTGACGACTGCATCGGTGGCGATGCGAGCGCCTGGCGACGTCCGCGTCTGGCTTGTGCTCTGGAATGTGATGAAGGAGGCCCCCTTCGGTGGCACGCTCTGGCTGTCACCGAAGACCGAGCCAAGAAGGAGGCCTCATACATCACGTTGCATGTTGGGTTGGATCTCAGTCGCAAGCGCGTCGATGTCTGTTTGATCTCCGATTATGGCGAGCTCGTCGACGAGCTGGCCGCGCCGTTCTATGAGGACGGCCTCTGCCGGCTGACCGATCGCGTCTCAGCGAAACACACGGGCCGGGTGCGTGGGTCGTTGAGTCGATGAACGGCGCGCGATTCGTCCACGACACGCTCGAGGCCCAAGGCTGGGATGTGCTTGTCGCTGACGCCCAGCGCGTCAAGGGGCTCGCCCCCTTGGCGTGCAAGACCGACACGTCGGCGCCGATCATCCCTAGGTGCCGCTGGCCGGACCCATGAACGGGGTCCGGCCACTCCGGCTTATCGACCTGCTAAGGACAAGCCCCGCCCCGGCGGGGTCTATCAGTGTGATTCGGCTCAGTTCGGCGGGTCCCGGCCCAGGAGACCTAACCGATCCGGTAGCGCTCGAGCGCCCGCCGCCTGGCGTCCGCATGGTCCACGATCGGCTTCGGATAGTCGGCCCCTAGCACGCAGCCCACCTCGCGCTGCACACGTGCCGGCATGGTCCACGGCTCGCGGATGTAGTCGTCGGGGACGTCTTTCAGCTCCGGAACGTAGCGGCGGACGTAGCTTCCGTCAGGATCGTGCGCCTCCATCTGGCGCGTCGGGTTGTAGATCCGGCGATAGGCCGGTTGGGGGTCGGTCCCGACCGAGGCGATCCACTGCCAATTCCCATTGTTGTTGGCCTCGTCCCCGTCAACCAGCAGGCGCATGAAGTGGCGCTCACCCCAGCGCCAGTCGATCCCGAGATCCTTTGTCAGGAATGACCCGACCACGAGTCGCGCGCGGTTGTGCATCCAGCCTTCGCGCCGCAGCTGGCGCATGCCCGCGTCGATGAGCGGGTACCCGGTGCGCCCCTCACACCACGCCACGAACCGCCGCTCGGCGTGACTCCACTTGATCCTTCCGCGGTAGCGCAGCTGGAACTCTGAGGTGGCGTTTCGGGGGCAATGGAGCAGCACGTGGTGGTGGAAGTCGCGCCAGCAGAGCTGGCGGCGGAAGGCGGCGGACCCGCCGTCGGACCCCAGCCGGTGCTCTACCTCGCGTGCGGAGATGGAGCCGAAATGCAGGTAGGGCGACAGCCGTGAAGTGGTGCTGCCGCAGAGCGCGTCCCGGCTCTCACCGTACCCCGAAACACCGCGTGCGAGGAACCGCTCGAGCCGCTTGCGCCCCTCGTGCTCTCCTCCCTTGGGGGGGTCGTCCACCTCCTGCTCGAGCCCGAGCGATACAAGGGATGGGATCTCGCCTCGGTCGAGGCCCGACGGAAGCGCGGGCAGTCGGCGCGGCGCGCCGAGCACTTCGCGCCGGCCCTCCCTCTCCCACGAACGGTGGAACGCGGAGAAGACTGCGTAGGGCTTGCCCGACTGTGTTCGCGGTGCGCCGACGTTGTCGATCGCGCTGAGGCCGGGGTGGCCATGAAGCGCGAGCCCGGCGGCATCCAGCACCTTTCGCACGCGCTCCCCGCGCTGGCGCGCGAAGGGGCTTATGTCCGCGGTGAAGTGGAGCTCCTCGGCCCCGATCTCCTCTGCGAGCACTGCGAGCTCGCGCTCAGGGGGACCGTGGCGAACGACGAGGCCGCTGCCGCGCCTGCGCAGCGACCCGTCGATGTCGGCCAGGCATTCGAGCAGGAACTGCGTCCGTGGGCCGGACGCGTGGCGGCCGTGGAGCAGGCGGTCATCTAGGCAGAAGACAGGCACGACGAGGTTGTGGGCGTCCAGCGCCGCCCGCAGCGCAGGGTGCTCGTGCAGGCGCAGGTCGCGCCGGAACCAGACGATCGCACTCACGTACCGGCTGGCTCTGGTCGGAGTCGTTCTGCCACCGCCCGCTCGCGGTAGTCGAAGACCCGCTTGAGATCGGGCTTGACAAACACCGCGTGAGCAGCCTGCCCGAGCAGGCCCAGCGGCATCGCGTAGCGGACGCGGTCGCCGATCAGGACCGCCTGCTCGCCGTCGGGCTCAAAGGTGTGCGTGTGCTCCCAGAGCGCGTACGGGCCACGCACCTGGACGTCGATGAAGCGCAGGGGCGGCTCCCACACCACGATGCGCGTGCGCCAGCGGACGGGCACGCCATGCAGCTTCAGGCGGTAGTCGATCAGTGCGCCGGGGCGCATCTCGATAGGTCCCGGCGTGATCACCTCGAAACCCATCCAGGGCGGCGTGATCACCGCGAGGTTGCGTGCTTGGGCGTAGAACTCGAATGCCCGCTGAATCGGCAGCTCGAGCCGCTGTCTGCGCTCGAGTAGGTATACACGTCTGCCGCTCACTGGACTGGCTGCCTGGTTCCGAGTGTCTTGCGCATACCCGCAAGGGCGCGATCGCCGACCCGCTTGAAAGCGAGGGCAAGCAGCGGGTCGGCGAGCTTGAACGGACCCTTCAGCGCGAGGTCCGCGTCGTAGGTGATTCGTGTGCCGCCGTCCGACGGCTCGAAGGTGATCCGGTCCAGCGAGACGACGCTCGAATTCTCGCCGCGAAAAGTGACCGCGCTCGGCGGCTCATACTCGACGATCCTGTAGGTGAGCGTTGTCTTGCGGCGAAGGAAGTCCGCCACGAGCCGAAACTCGCTCCCCTCTGCGACCGGCTCGTCGCCGAGCTGCTCGGCTTCGACGACCCCCGGATCCCACTCCGCGGTCGTCGAAAAGTCGCTGAGGTAGGCGAACACCTCGCCTGGGGGATGGGGCGTGTCGACTGATGCCTTGTAGCGGGCCATCGGGTTCTCCTTATCTGTTTGAGTGGGTTGTGGCCGGAATGTCCTGCCAGCCGCTGAGACGCTCGCACTCGGCCCAGAGCCGGTCGCGGTCCGCGGCGCTCTCCCTGGTCCACGGCACGCGATGGGTCGGGCGTTCTCGGCGGTCATGCCAGAAGCCGCCGGAGCAGCGTCCCGGCCCGGGAGCGGCGCCCAGCCAGACGATCGTGTCGGCGCCCTCCTGCGGCGTGCGCAGCAGCCGCCTTGTCGCGCCGTAGAAGCGTGGCAGCGAGGACTCGAGTCCCGGGGTGTCCGCCCAGCCGGGATGCATCGCGTGAGCCGTCACCCCGCTGCCCTCGAGCCGCTCCGCCCACTGCTCGGTCAGGATCACCTGGGCGCGCTTGGTGCGGGCGTAGGCGGTGGCGCCGTCGAACTCCCCGTGGGCGCTCTGCAGGTCCTCGACGTGAATCCGTTGGGTGTACATGCCGCCTGAGGACACGTTGACTATGCGAGCGGGCGCGCTCTTCTCAAGCAGCGGGGTCAGCAGGTTCGTCAACAGGAACGGTCCGAGGACGTTGGTGGCGAATGTCAGCTCGATGCCGTCGACCGAGAGCGTCCGCTCGCC
>CAWERP010000018.1:0-412795 GCA_963811445.1 uncultured Solirubrobacterales bacterium | reverse complement strand
TGCCGCACCGGGGGTCGCTGGTAACTTCAGACCGACGAGCTGGCGATCGAGCATGGATGATCTGCAACACGACAACGAGGGCCCGCCTCCTGGCACGCGACGGGCACGACCCTCGCGGATGATCTGGCAGCGCACAAGGCATCCAGGGGTCTACGTCCGCCACCGCAAGGGCTGCCCACGCGCCGTGAGCGCAGACGCGCGATGCCGCTGTGAGCCCGCCTACCGGGCCTCCCGTCGCCACCCGGTCACCGGGAGGGTGATCTCGAGCGGCAGCTATCCAGACGTCAACGAGGCGCTCACGTGGCTCGCGGGGGCGGGGGAGAGGGCCGAGCCGTTGCTGCGGGAGCGAGCCGCCGCAGGCCCGACGTTCGGAGCGCTCGCCGAGCAGTGGTGGGAGGGGGTCGAGCACGGTCGCATCGGAAAGCGCCGCGGCCAGCGGGCATACGCCGAGACCACGCTCAAGGGCTACGACCGCTCGCTTCGCCACGTCCTGCTCCCGGAGTTCGGTGCGCGCCCCGCCGGCGAGGTGAGCCCCCGCGAGTGGCAGCTGTTCGTGGATCGTCTCGCGCGCGAAGGTCTGTCGCGCTCGCGGATCGCAAACCACCTAGCGGTCGTGCGCGCGATCTACGCCTGGGCCTGCCGGCCGACTCGCCGCCTCGTGGCGGAGAATCGGACGATCGGCGTCGAGCTGCCGCCCGTCGATGAGGTCGCGCGCGACCGCGCCGCGACGGCCGAGGAGGCCGAGGCGCTGCTTGAGCCGCTCTCCCCGAAGGACCGAGTGCCGTTTGCGCTCGCCTTCTACGCCGGCCTGCGCCGCTCCGAGATGGACCGGCTGCAGTGGGACGACATCGACCTCGAGCGGCTGTGGCTCGTCGTGCGGAGGTCAAAGAGCGTGGCCGGCACCGGCCGGCGCCTGCCGATCGCGGCGCCGCTCAAGCCGATCCTGATGCGGGCATTCATGCTTCAGGGGCGCCCCGAGCGCGGGCGGGTGCTCGGACGGGTGTCGGTCACTTCCGGGCGCCTCACGCCCAGGGCGATCAAAGCCTGGAGTGCCGCCGTCGCCGCCGCCAAGCCACGGAACGAGGAGCTCGCGCTCGACCCGATCGGACTCCACGAATGCCGCCACACCTATGCGAGCTTCCTGATGGCCGCCGGCTACACGCTGCGCGAGCTCATGGAGTACATGGGCCACAGCTCGCTGCAGGCCACCGAGCGCTACGTGAAGCTCTTGCCGCCCCCCGCCGGACCCGACGGCGCCGCCGACCGCCTCAACGCCTACCTGGCCGCCCGCGCGATGACCTAAATGTGCAAACAATGTGCAAACAATTGTCAGGATCGGAGCGGTTAGTGGCGGTTCGTAGCGGTTCCCACCCACACGCTGCTGGTACGGGTTTTCGCCTGCAAACAAGCCACTTCATAGACCAGCGCCGCGATGCCGGAGGAGGGACTCGAACCCCCGACACGCGGATTATGATTCCGCTGCTCTAACCAGCTGAGCTACTCCGGCGGGGTGGCGCAGTTTAGCCTCGTCGAGATGACATCCCCAACCTTGATTGCCGTGCCGAACGTCTCCGAGGGCCGGGACCCACGGCTGATCGCGGCGATCGGCCAGGCGTTTGCGGGTGCGGGTGAGACAAATCGACTCGACGGCGGGCAGGAGGAGCCCTCTGCGGACGGGGTGCGCCTGCTGGACGTCCACTCCGACGCGGATCATCATCGCTCGGTGTTCACGCTTGTCGCCGGGCGCGAAGTGCTCGCGGACTCATTGCTGCGGGGGGTGCGGGCGGCAGTCGAGCGGATCGATCTTGGTGCCCGTCTTCTCGGCGGCCGGTCGGACATCGGCCAGCACCCGTACGTGGGAGCGGTCGACGTGGTGCCGGTCGTGTACCTCAACGCGCGCGCGAGGGGCGCCGCCTGCGGCGAAGCCCTTGTTGTCGCCGACCGGATCTCTCACGAGCTCGAGCTGCCGGTGTTCCTCTACGGCGAGCTGACCTGCGGGAACGGGGGATCGCCCGTCACCCGCGCGGAGCTGCGGCGCGGCGGGGTGGCCGGCCTGGCCGAGAGGATCGCGGCGGGTCTGCGACCCGACTTCGGCCCGCCGCGCATGCACCCCCGCGCTGGGGCGACGCTCATCGCGGCGCGGCCGCCGCTTGTCGCGTTCAACCTGCAGCTGGCACCTCCCGCGAACGTCGAGGACGCGCGCAGGATCGCGGCCTTGATCCGCGAGGGTGGCTCGGACGGCCTGCCCGGGCTGCGTGCGATCGGGTTGATCGTGCGGGCAGGAGTGGCGCAGGTCTCGATGAACGTCGAGCGCCCGCTGGAGCTGCCGCTGGCCGAGGTCGTCGGGGCGGTCAGGCGGCACGCCGGGGTGGCAAGCGGCGAGGTGGTCGGGCTGGCGCCGCGCGCGGCGCTGGAGGGCTTCCCCGAGGATGTTCCGCTGCCGGGCTTCGACCCCGCTCGCCAGGTGATCGAGAACGCACTAGGCTGCTAGGCATGGCTCAGACCAAGCGCAAGCGTCAGACCAAGCATCGGGGCAACGCCGCCGGCGTCGTCGAGTCGCGTGGCCGCACCGGGCGAAAGCCCACCAAGGCCGAGAAGGGCGCGGCCGGTGGCGCGGCCGATAGGTCGCGCGATAAGCGCCTCGAGCGCCAGGAACGTCCTCCGACGTGGCGCGGAGCTTTCTATCGCGCGATGGCGGCCGCGGTACTGATGCTGCTCGTTCTCCTGCTGATACTGAAGAAGCCCAATCAGGCGATCGTTTACTTCCCGATCGTGCTGCTCATCTACGTGCCGCTCAGCTACTACACCGACCAGTGGCTGTTCAATCGTCGACAGCGCAGCAAAGCCAAGCGGGGCGGCGGGAAAGCGACTTCGCGATGAGCGTGGCACGTCGGTGGGGGAGGGTGCTGGGAGGATGAGCGACCTCGACGTGCGCGTGTTCACCGTCGGGCCGGTTCAGGAGAACTGCTACATCGTGCGCTCGGCCGGCGATGCGACGCGCGCTGTGATCGTCGATCCCGGAGAGGAGCCCGAGCGGCTGCTGCAGGCGGCCGGGTCGCTGGGCGTGAGCCTCGATGCGATCCTCATCACGCACTGCCACTTCGACCACATCGGCGCGGTGGCGCCGCTGGCGCGGGCGACCGGCGCGCCCGTGTATTGCCCGGCGATCGAGCGCGGGGTGCTCGCTGACGTGATGCGCTGGGTGCCCGCGGGGTTCGGTCCCTTCGAGAGTCACGAGGCCGAGCACACGGTCGGCGGCGGAGAGCGGCTGAGCCTGGCGGGCCTTCAGATCGAGGTCGTCTTCACCCCGGGCCACAGCCCGGGGCACGTCACGTACGCGATTGCCGGGGACGCGACGGGCGCCGGCTCCGGCGAGTCGCCGACCACCGCCGCCGGGGGAAACTACCGGCCCCCGGGACAGGCGCTGCTCTCCGGCGACGTGCTCTTTCAAGGATCGGTGGGTCGGACCGATCTGCCCGGCGCCGATTGGCAGACGCTCGAGCGCTCGATCGGGACCCTGCTCGAGGGGTTCCCCCCGGAGACGGTCGTGTATCCAGGGCACATGGGCATCACCACCCTGGGGCGCGAGCGCGCAACGAACCCGTTTCTCGCCGAGCTCCGCGACGGAGCTCAGGCCGTGCCCGCGCCGGGCGCGGCGGCCGCCGGACGTTGAGCGCTTCCAAGATCAAAGCGCCGCGCGGCACGTTCGACGTGCTCGGCGAGCAGGCTGCAGCGCGGGCAATGCTCGAGGCCCGCGCGCGGTCGATCCTGGAGAGCGCCGGCTACGAGCGGATCGAGACACCGGCATTCGAGGAGACCGAGCTGTTCGCTCGAGGAGTGGGCGCGTCCACGGACATCGTTCGCAAGGAGATGTTCGCCGTGGATGACGGCTCCGCGCGGCGGTTGACACTGCGTCCGGAGGGCACCGCGCCCGTGTGCCGGGCGTACGTGGAGCACGGCATGCACAAGCGCCGGCAGCCCGTGAAGCTGTGGTACCTGTCGAGCTTCTTCCGCCACGAGAGGGCCCAGGCCGGACGCTACCGTCAGTTCTGGCAGGTGGGAGCGGAGGCCCTGGGCTCGGAGGATCCGGCGCTCGACGCCGAGTCGATAGTGCTGCTGGCGGCCATTCTCTCCGAGATGGGTGTCAGCGGGGTCAGGCTGCGCCTTTCGAGCCTCGGCAGCGCGGCGAGCCGGGGGGAGTACCGGGAGCGCCTGCAGGCGCACCTGCGCGCGCACGAAGAGAGCCTGTCGGACGAGGTGAGGAGCAGGATAGATCTGAACCCGCTGCGCGCGTTCGACTCCGACCACGAGGGCACGAGACGCGCGATGCAGAGCGCGCCCCGCCTGCTGGAGCACCTCAGCGCGGAGGATGCCGAGCACTTCGCGCAGGTGCGAGAGCTGCTCAATTTAGCGAGCATCTCATACGAGGTCGATTCGACGCTGGTCCGTGGCCTTGACTACTACACGCGCACGGTGTTCGAGTACACCTCCGACGCGCTCGGCGCGCAGAGCGGCGTCGGAGGAGGCGGTCGCTACGACGGCCTGGTCGAGAGCCTCGGCGGGCCGCCAACCCCGGGCATCGGGTGGGCCGCGGGGATCGAGCGGATCCTGCTGGCGGGGGATCGCCAGCCGGCGGTGGCGAGCCCGGTCGAGCTGTTCGTGGCATTCGAGGAGCGCCCGGGCGGGGATCTGAAGGCGCAGGTGTGCGCCTCGGAGAAGAGCCCCGTGGCCGGGGGTCGCCCGCCGGCCCCGCACGGCCCGGTGCGACGGGCGGCCTTTGGCGTTCTCGTCGACGCACGCTCGGCCGGCCTCACGGCCCAGATGGAGCTGGGGGAGCGGTCGCTGAAGGGTCAGCTCGGGCATGCGAACGCGCTTCGCGCGCGCTACGTGGCGATCATCGAAGGGGGGGAGACCGTCTTGAAGGACATGCAGGACGGGGGTCAGGAGCGGATCGCCACCGACACCGTGGTGCATACGGTGCTGCGCGGGCTGCGCGACCTGTGATGCGCCGTGCGAGACCCCACGAGACCGGACGAGACCGGCTGTCCGCGACGCGGGGCAGGGACGATTCAGGGACTACAGCGCGTGCGCCTCGGCTCGGTGAAGTAGCAGGGAAGGCAGCTGCGACTCGGTCGTCGCCCGCTCGGGCTGGATCGCGCTTGGCGCCTGCAGGTTGACCTCGATGGGTCCGAGCGTGAACGCCAGCACGTCGAAGTAGATCGGTATCGAGGTTTCGCTGTGTGCCGGGGGTGATGCTCACCTCGACGCCGACCCCAACGCTCCCGTCGGCGCCCGCGGGCCTACACGGGCAGGGACGATGCACGGCCGAAACGCCCCCGCACCGGGCCGGTTGGTGTTCCGGCGCTTGCGTCGGCTCGACGAGGCATTGGCACCGGGGACAGGCGCTCGCCACGGGACAGCTCGCGCCACCGGCGCGACTGACGATCCCGTCCTGAGATGCGAACAGGTACACCACGAGCACGCCCAAGCACGCGAGCAGCAACCCGAACCGGTCGCGCCCACCGCCTCGGCGGGCGTCCCCGTGAGGGGCCGGATCCATGGCACCTGACGCGTCGAAACCGTTACTGCATCGACGCCACCACCGGGGCCTTGACCCGCCGGATCGTCCTCAAGCGTCCAACGTGTTTTTGCCGGGTTCAACTCGAAGGGCGAAGATGCCGAAAGAGACGGAGTGATGTCCCAGATCTCCCGTCCCTTCCAGATCGCCCTGCTGGCGATGGGCTTGTTCGTGGCCGTCTGGTTCGTGGCGCTGCGCGGACACTCAACCGCCACGAGCGGCCAGGGCTCGTCCGCATCCGCTCCCGCTACCGCTTCGCCACCCGCTACCGCTTCGGCTCCCGCGTCCTCGGGTGGCACGCCGGTCGAAAAGTCCGCAGCGCCGACTCCGGTGTACGGGGGCTCCGCGCCGGGCGTCGCCGGATTGTCGCGCGCGATTGCCAAAGCCCACGGGGCAGTCGCAGAATCCCAGCAGAAGGAAAAGCAGCTGGCGGAAAAATCAGCTCAGGCATCGAGCTCCCCCTCCGTCGCGGGAGGCTCCGCGGAAGCGACCGCGAGCTCGAAGCAGTCGACTCCCCCCACCACGAGCAGCCCCGCGACAGCGGCACCCAAGGTCTCGGTCACGACGGTGCGCACCCCCGCCCCGGCCGCCAAACGGGTTACGGGGCCGAGCAGGGTTCCCGTCAGGCAGGTGCTGGTTGAAAAGGCGCTCAGGCAGGGCGCGGTGGCCGTGGTGCTCTTCTGGAACCCGAAAGGCTCCGACGACGTCGCCGTGCACCGCGAACTACAGCTCTTGAAGTCCGTGCACGCAAGGATCCGCGCGGTCGCCAATATCCCGGAGGTGAGCCGCCTGCTGAACGCGGTGGGCCTTGAACTGAATCGCAAGATAGCCGTGCAGGAGGCGCTTCCGAGCCAGGTCGCGTCGTTCGGCTCGATCACCAGGTCGGTCCACGTGGCCGGGACGCCGACCATCCTGATCATCAACAAGCGCGGGGAAACGTCCACCCTGACCGGCCTCACCGACGCCTACGCGATCGAGCAGGCGATCGACGAAGCACGCAAGGCATAGCGTCCGGGTCCGTACACTCGACCGGGTGTCGATCGCCGAGGGCCTGCAGGACCATCTCGAACGCCCGCGCGGGCGCGGGCGCTGCCCCGATGACGCAAGCACCGGGGCCGCCGGGGGCGCGGCGTGCGGCGATCTGATCCGGATATCGATCGCGATCGCCCCCGACAGCCCCGAGGGGCGGATCGAGGACGTGGGCTTCGACGCGAGCGGCTGCGGCGCCACCGTGGCGGCAGGCAGCGCCGCGGTGAGCCTGCTGCGCGGCACGCCTCTGCTTCGCGCGGCGCGGCTCGGTGCCGGCGAGATCGCGCAGGAGCTCGGCGGGCTGAGCGTCGCCAAGCGCCATGCGGCCGAGCTGGCCGCCGACGCGCTGCACCGCGCGCTCGGCGATGCCGCGCGCTCACGCGCGCAGCTCGCGCTTGCGGCGGGACGCACGCTGGTGGCGATGAGCGGCGGAGTGGACAGCGCGGTCGCGGCTCTGCTGGTGGCGCGAGGCGGCGGGCAGGCGGTGGGGGTCACCTTGGAGCTGTGGTCGGACCCGGAGAACGACGGCGATCTCAGCTGCTGCTCGGCCCAGGCCGTGCGAAGCGCGCGCGAGCTGGCGCACGGCCTGGGGATGCCACACCTCTCGATAGACCTGCGCGAGGAGTTCCGCACGGGCGTCGTTGATCCGTGGCTCGACGATCAGAACGCCGGCCTGACCCCGAACCCCTGCGTGCGCTGCAACGGCAACGTACGTCTTGATGCGATGCTCGAGCTCGCCGACCGGCTCGGGTCAGGCACGCTTGCGACCGGCCACTATGCGCGCGTCCATGAAGGCCCGCTGCTGCGCACCGCCGCCGACGAGCGCAAGGACCAGAGCTACGTGCTCTCCGCGCTGGCACCCGAATCGCTCGCCCGCCTCGTATTCCCGTTGGGGGAGATGCGCAAGCCGCAGGTGCGCGAGCTCGCCCGTCAGGCGGGTCTCGAGGTGGCGGGAAGGCGCGACTCGCAGGATCTCTGCTTCCTCGCGGGCACACGCCAGAGCGCGTTTCTGGAGCGTCATGCGGGCCTCGGGACGCGGTCGGGGCCGATCATCGATTCGCGGGGAGCGGTGCTCGGCGAGCACCGGGGCGCACAGGTGTTCACGGTGGGTCAGCGCCACGGTCTCGGCATCGGCGGCACCGACCCGCTCTACGTGCTCCAGACCGATGCGCGCGCGAACACCGTCACGGTCGGTCCCCGCAGCGAGCTGCTCGCGCCCGCGGTGGCCGTGCGGGAGGTGACGCTCCACCGGGACAGCGGCTGCGTGGATGGCGTGCGGCTGAGATCGCACGGCCGACGGTTCGCCTGCCGCCTGGCGGAGGGCCTCGCTGCGGGTCGCCACGAGCGGGTCAGCGTGGATCTGGACCAGCCGGCCGAGCGCACGGCTCCGGGTCAGCTCGCCTGCCTGTACGCCGGCGAGCTCGTGGTCGGATACGGAACCGTCGCGGCTTGACACCTCGAGCGCGACCTAACATCTCCGCTGCATGACTTCTGATGAGATCCGCGAGCGGTACCTGAGCTTCTTCGAGGAGCGCGGGCACCGGCGCGTTCCCTCGGCGTCGCTCGTGCCCTCCGCACACGACCCCTCGGCGCTGCTGACGGTTGCGGGCATGCACCCGCTGAAGCCATACTTCCTCGGCCAGGAGGCGCCGCCCGCGCCGCGCCTGACCAACTGCCAGAAGGTGTTTCGAACGGTGGACATCGACAACGTTGGCAACACCGCGCGACATCTCACCTTTTTTGAGATGCTCGGCAACTTCTCGTTCGGGGACTACTTCAAGCGCGAGGCGATCGAGTTCGCATGGGAGCTCTCTCGCGAGGTGTTCGGATTCGCAGCGCAGGACATTTGGGTGACGGTGTTCGAAGGCGACGAGGCGCTGGGCCTGGGCCCCGACACCGAGGCCATCGAGATCTGGCGGGCCGTCGGGGTGGAGCCCGAGCGGATCGTCGAATGCCCCCGCTCGGAGAACTTCTGGCAGGGGGGACCCACGGGCCCGTGTGGGCCGTGCTCGGAGCTCTACCTCGACCGCGGAGTCGCTCGCGGCGCCGCCTCGGACCTGCCGGGCGGGGAGAACGAGCGTTTCCTCGAGTACTGGAACCTCGTGTTCATGCAGTACGACCAGCAGCGCACCGTCGATGGCGCGGACACGGTCCTTCGGCCGCTTCCCGCCAATAACATCGACACGGGCCTTGGACTGAACCGGATGGCGGCGATCCTCCAGGACAAGCCCTCGGTGTTCGAGACTGACCAGTTCCGGCCCCTGATCGAGCTGGGCGAGGAGCTCTCGGGCAGGCGCTACGGGGAGGATCCGCCCGCCGATCGTGCCATGCGCATCCTCGCCGACCACGCCCGCGCGATGACCTTCCTGGTGGCCGACGGCATCGTGCCGTCGAACGAGGACCGCGGGTACGTGCTGCGCCGCGTGATGCGCCGCGCGATCCAGCAGGGCCGCGGACTGGAGCTCGCGCCGGGCTTCCTCACGCGCTACGCCGAGCGAGTCAGGGAGCTGATGGGCGCTACCTACCCCGAGCTCGGCGAGCAGGCAGCCGCGATCGAGAAGTGGCTGTCGGCCGAGGAGGAGGGTTTCGGACGCACGCTCGTCCAGGGCATGTCCACGCTGCGGCTGCACATCGACCAAGCGCGCGACGCGGGGCGCTCGACCGTTCCTGCGGCCGAGGTGTTCCGCCTGCACGACACCTACGGGTTTCCCTATGAGATGACCAAGGAGCTGCTCGGCGAGGAAGGGCTGACGATCGAGGGAGACTTCGAGCGGCTGATGGACGAGCAGCGCGCCCGCGGCCGGGCCAGCGCGCGCGGTGGCGGCGCCGGCGGCGCGGCGCGGGCGGCGGCAAGCGAGTTCGCCGGTGAGAGCGGCTTCTCAACGCGGTTCACCGGTTACGAGGCCGAGCGGCGGCGTACGACGGTGGGAGCCGTCCAGAGCATCGCCGAGAACGGCTCCGGACGATCGAACGGCGCAGACGGGCGGGCAGGCGCGGGGCAGCGCTACCTGGTCAAGCTCGTGGAATCGCCCTTCTACGCCGCCGGCGGTGGCCAGGTCGCGGACGTCGGCACGATCGAATGCGAGCACGGCGATTGTCGGGCCCGAGTGCAGGACGTCTTCCGGCTCGGCGACGACCAGGCGCTGGTCGTGCTCATGGAGGAGGGTACGCTGGTCCCGGGCGAACATGTGCTCGCACATGTCGACCATGCGGCGCGGCATGCCACCGAGTGCAATCACACCGCCACCCACCTGCTGCAGGCGGCGCTGCGCGAGCGTCTGGGCAGCCACGTCCGGCAGGCGGGCTCCTACGTCGGGCCGGACAAGCTGCGCTTCGATTTCAATCACGGCCAGGCGTTGACCGCCGAGGAGCTGCGCGACGTGGAGGATCGCGTGAACGAGTGGATCGCTCGCAACGACCCTGTGCGTCCGATCACGACCACGCTCCCGGAGGCGCGGCGTCTCGGGGCGATGGCATTGTTCGGGGAGAAGTACGGAGACGTTGTGCGCATGGTGGAGATCGGTCAGGGCGAGTACTCCCGCGAGCTGTGCGGGGGCACGCACGTGCGCTCCACCGCCGAGATCAGCGTTCTCCACATCCTCGGCGAGAGCTCGAGCGCTGCGAATGTGAGGCGCATCGAGGCCGTCACCGGACCTGCGGCCGTGCAGCTGCTGCGAGAGCATGACAGGCTGCTGAAGGACCTTGCCGCGACGCTCCGCAGCCGACCCGAGGACGCGCCGGAGGCGTTGCGCGCGCGGGAGCTCGAGCGCAAGGAGCTCGAGCTCGCCTTGCGCGACAGTGCGGGAGGAAGCGAGGGCGGCCTTGACGTGCAGGCCCTCGCCGCCCGCGCAGAGGAGATCGAGGGTGCGCGCGTGCTCACCGCGGTCGTCGAGGTCTCCGGCGCGAAGCCCCTCCTCGAGGCCGCTGACCAGCTGAAGGGCGTGCTGGGGGATGCGGCGATCGCACTCGGCACGGTGGCTGATGGCCGGGTGCATCTTGTGGCCAGTGTGGCTCCGGCCCTGGTTCAGAGGGGGGTCAAGGCGGGTGCCGTCGTGAAGGCCGCGGCCGAGGTCGTCGGTGGAGGAGGCGGAGGGCGCGACACGATGGCCCAGGCGGGCGGACGCGATCCGCAGAAGCTCCCCCAGGCGATCGACACGGCGCGCGCGACGATCGCATCGGCGCTCGCCGGCTGATGCGTGTGCTCGCCTTGGACTATGGAAGCGCGCGCTGCGGCTGCGCGGTGACCGACCCCAGTGGCATGATCGTCACGCCGATCGCCGCCGTCCCTCGCCCCGCGAGCAGGCGCGGCCTGCAGGCGCTCCAGGAGCTCGTCGACGAGCGTGAGGTGGAGCGCGTTGTGGTGGGGCTTCCGCTCTCGCTCCGCGGGACAGACACCGATCAGACCCGCGAGACCCGCAGGTTCGCCGAGCAGCTGTCGCTGCGACTCGGCGAGGGGATCCCGGTGGAGATGCACGACGAGCGCTTCACCACTCGAATCGCCCAACGCGAACAGGGACCCCATGCCGAGAGCGAGGACTCGCGCGCTGCAGCGCACCTCCTGGAGGGCTGGCTGATGTCCCGATCGCGTTAAGGTCAACCCTTGTCTCGCGGCAACCGATCACAGCAGTCGCACGAACGCACCGAGCAGGAGCGCGAGCGCGATCGCCTGGAGCGCGCACGCCGTCGCGCCGCGCGCGCGGGCGAGCCCCGCGAGGACACCGGGGGGTTCGAGCTGCCGGCCGGCGAGCCGTCTCAGGGCGTGCCGGAGCCCGCCGAGCTCCTGACGCCCGGCGCGGAGTCGGAGCACGCCGAGATCGAATCCGCCGGCGCTGCGCCGGGTCAGCCCGAGATGCCGTCCGCCGGCGCGGACTCGGGGCCGCCCGACATACCGTCCGCCGGTGTCGAGCCGGGTCGGCCCGACATACCATCGCCCACCGCCGAGCCGCCGCCCGCCGAGCCGCCCACCGCCGAGCCGCCCTCCGCCGAGCCATCCTCCGCCGAGCCGCCCCCTGAGCTTCCCTCCGCAGCGCTCCCGATCACAGAGCCCCACGCGGCTGAGCCTTTTCCGGACGGCGTGGGCGCGCGCCAGGAGATCGAACAGTCGCCTGTCGAGATTCCCCGGGACGACCCGCTTGCGGCGGCCGGGAGCGCGGCGGCCGGGTCTGCCTCCGGTAATCCCGGTCCGCCGCCGCCCGTCGCGCGGGAGCCCCCCGAGGCCTCGTCCCCGCCCGCGCCTGCAGGCAGGGCGTCTGCGTCTGTCCGCCCCGGACGGCGTTCCCCGACCCGCAGGCGGTCGCTTGTCGCCCGAGCGGGGGCGCTTCTCGCGCTGGCGGTGGTGATTGCGGCGGTGTGGCTGCTCATCGACTCGCTGGGGGGCTCCGGGCACGCGGGACCGGTGAGCGCGCCGGCCGTGGTGAGGGTCGTGATCCCAGAGGGGGAGACACGCCTGCAGATCGCGCGGATCGCAGCCGCCGACGGGCTCACGGGCAGCTATCGAGCCGCTTCGAAGAGCTCGCCCCTGCTGAACCCGGCTCACTATGGGGCGCCCGCCGGCACGCCCGACCTCGAAGGGTTCCTCTTCCCGGCGACCTACGAAATGAACCCCGGCGCGCCGGTCACCCAGCTGGTGGAAGAGCAGCTCGTGGCGTTCAAGCGGGCCTTCGGAGCGAACATGATCCTGCGTGCGCAGCACCTACACACGACTCCCTACCGCCTGCTGATCGTCGCCTCGATGATCGAGCGCGAGGCGAAGACGGCGCGCGACCGTCCGCTGATCGCGGCCGTCATGTACAACCGCCTGAACAAGGGGATTCCGCTGGGGATTGACGCGACGATCTACTATGCGCTGGCGCTGCGCAGCGGAGCCGCCGCGTATACGCGGGAACTCACCGAAGCGCAGCTCCACATCGGCTCGCCTTACAACACGCGCGTGCACGCCGGCCTGCCGCCGACTCCGATCTCGAACCCGGGCGCGGCATCGATCGAAGCTGCCGCCCATCCCGCGCACGTCCCCTACCTCTACTACGTGCTGGCCGCCGACGGCTGCGGCGAGCACGTGTTCTCGACGACCTACGCGCAGTTCGAACGCAACGCGGCCGCCTATCGGGCTGCGGTCAGCAGGAACGGCGGACAGCCGCCCACTTGCAAGGCGAAGTGATGCCGCGCCTGGGCGTGCTCGGATGGCCCGTCGCGCACAGTCGCTCGCCGGCGATCCACAACGCAGCGTTCGCCTCGCTCGGGATGGCCGACTGGCGCTATCAGCGACTGCCGGTTCCGAGCGCGCTGTTCGCCGAGACGACCGCCGCGCTTCCAGGCTCCGGCTTCGTCGGCGCGAACGTGACGATCCCGCACAAGCGGGCGGCGCTCGAGCTCTCAGACCGGGCGAGCGACACCGCGCGCGCGGTCGGCGCGGCGAACACGCTGACGTTCGCCCCCGACGGGACGATCGCCGCTGAGAACACCGACGCCCCCGGCCTGATCTCGGCTCTCGGGCAGTCGCCGCGGGGCATGCGGGCGCTCGTTCTCGGCGCCGGGGGCAGCGCGCGAGCTGCTGCGTGGGCGCTGCGCGAGGCGGGGGCTTCGGAGGTGTCCGTCTGGAACCGCACCACCGAGCGCGCTGCCGCGCTGGCGCAGGAGCTCGGATTGCGGACGGTCAAGTTCCCCGAACCCGCAGATCTGCTGGTCAACTGCACGTCTGTCGGGCTCGAGCGAGGCCCTGGCCACCCGGCGGGAGCGCCGCCGCCCGCTGCGGCGCCGGCGATCGAGCGGCCCGGTGGCGAGAAGGACGCGCTCGGCCAGCTCGGACTGAGCGTCGAGCGGATCGGCGATTATGCCTGCGTCGTGGACCTCGTCTACGGCGCAGGAGCCACCGAGCTGCTCGCCGCCGCGCGGGCGCACGGCGCACGCACCGTGGACGGTCTGGAGGTCCTCGTGGCTCAGGGGGCCCTCAGCTTCGAGCTGTGGACCGGCGTTCCGGCCCCCGTGGAGGTCATGCGCCGTGCCGTCCGCGAGGAAAACGGTGCGGGCGTTCGCAGCTGACTCCAACCTTTGTCCACTCGTGCCCCGGCGAACGCGGCGGGGGCGCGCGGAGGGCCGATGGGCGGGTCAATGGACATCGATTTCGCAGATCTTCTCATGGAGGTCGTCTCGCGGCGCGCCTCCGACCTGCACATCAGTTCGGGTGCGCATCCGACCGTCCGCGCCCGCGGGCGCCTGACGCCGCTCGAGGAGTACCCAAAGCTCTCCTCGTCGGACACCCGCGAGATCGTCTACTCAATCCTCTCTGGCGATCAGCGCCAGCGTCTTGAGACCGACTGGCAGCTGGACTTCGCCTACTCGATCCCCGGCCATGCGCGCTTCCGTGTCAACGCCTACTACCAGCGCGGTGCGATCGGCGCCGCTTTTCGCCTGATCCCAGTCGCGCTGACCTCGATCGACGATCTCGGGCTCCCAGTCACCGTGCACGACTTCACGCGCAAGCCACGGGGCTTCGTGCTCGTCACCGGTCCGACCGGCTCGGGCAAGTCCACCTCGCTGGCGGCGATGATCGACGAGATCAACATGACGCGCGAGGAGCACATCATGACGATCGAGGATCCGATCGAGTTCCTGCACTCGCACAAGAAGTGCCTTGTTAATCAACGCGAGCTGGGCTCCGACGCGCAGAGCTTCGCGGCCGCCCTGAAGGCGGCCCTGCGCCAGGATCCGGACGTCATCCTGGTCGGCGAGATGCGCGACCTCGAGACGATCTCCACGGCGCTGACGGCCGCCGAGACCGGGCACCTCGTGTTCGCAACGCTGCACACCCAGGACACCGCGCAGACGATCGACCGTGTGATCGACGTGTTTCCCTCCCACCAGCAGGGACAGGTGCGGGTGCAGCTCTCGGTGGCCCTTCAGGGAATCATGACCCAGCAGCTGCTGCCCACCGCCGACGGCTCCGGCCGGGTGGTTGCGTGCGAGGTGCTGGTGCCCAATCCCGCGGTGCGCAACCTGATCCGCGAGGGCAAGACCCACCAGATCTACTCGGTGCTGCAGACCGGCTCGGCGACCGGCATGCAGACGATGGACGCCTCGCTGTCCCGGCTCGTTCGCCAGGGCACGATCACCCGCAAGCTCGCCGAATCCCGCTCGTCCACCCCGGAGGAGCTGAGGCGCCTGCTCGGGGACGAGCGGCTGGAAGTCGGCCGGCAGGCCGCCGCGTAGGGACGGCCGATCATGAGCACGTACGTCTTCAAGGCCATGGATCTCGCGGGCACCAAGGCCCGTGGAGAGCTGGAGGCCGATTCCAAGCAGGCGGTCTCCGATCAGCTCAAGCAGCGCGGGCTGATCGTCCTTGACATCGCCGACAAGCACGCCTCGCGCGAGATCGAGCTCTCCTTCCTGAAGACCGTCAAGGCACGGGATCTGGCGATCTTCTCGCGCCAGCTCTCGACGATGATCTCCGCCGGGATGAGCATCCTGCGCTCGCTCTACGTGCTGGAGGAGCAGACCGAGAGCAAGTTCCTGAAAGAAACCATCATCGCTGTGCGCCGGGATGTCGAGGCCGGTCTGTCGCTCAGCGACGCGTTTGCACGCCACCCGAAGGTGTTCAATCCGCTGTTCGTCGCGATGACACAGGCCGGCGAGGCAGGCGGTGTGCTGGAGGAAGCTCTCGTGCGGGTGGCCGACCAGCTGCAGAAGGACGACTCGCTGCGCCGTCAGATCCGCTCGGCGATGATCTACCCGACGCTCGTCATCACCTTTGCGGTCGGCGTGATGATGGCGCTCGTAGCCTTCCTGGTTCCTGTCTTCGAGGGCGTCTTCAAGCAGTTCGGCGGGGAACTTCCGAAGATCACCCAGGTCTCTGTCCTGATGTCACACGCGGTCACCGGCTACTGGTGGCTCATGTTCGCCAGCGCCGGGGCGTTGGCCGTGGCGTTCCTGAAGTGGAAGAAGTCCTCGTGGGGGCGCCCGCAGTGGGACCATTTCCGGCTGCACGTGCCGATGAAGATAGGCGCGATCGTCCAGCAGGTCGCGGTTGCACGGTGGTCGCGCACGCTGTCATCGCTCACGAGCGCGGGCGTTCCGCTGCTGCTGGCGCTCGAGATCACGGGCAAGACGGGCGGCAACGTCGCGGTGGAAGAGGCGATGGATGGCGTCATCGCGTCGGTCAAGCGCGGCGGCACGATCGCCGCGCCGCTCGCTCAGGCGCCGATCTTCCCCACGATGGTCACGCACATGGTCGGCGTCGGCGAGGAGAGCGGCGCGCTCGACTCGATGCTCGACAGGGTGGCCGAGTTCTACGAGGATCAGGTTGAAGCCTCGGTCAAGGCGCTCACGTCGATCCTCGAGCCGATCATGATCATCCTGATCGGGGGGATCGTCGGCTTCATCGTGATCTCGATGTACCTGCCCCTGTTCACGGTCTACAACAGCATCAAATAGGCTCGACGAGCCCGGGCCACCACTCGGCGCGGCCTCGATCAAGCGCCCGGCCGGGTCCCCTCGGGTCAGCTGCCCATCCCTTCGGCTACCGTCGGTCGCGCTCCTCATGCGCACGAGCGCCACGCCGATGATGGACAAGGCCGGTGCGGGACTCATCGGTTCCCGCCTCCCCCAGCGGCGGACTTCGGAACGCTCGCTGGGGGGTCGGCCTGTTCCAGGCTAGGCGGCTACGCTGCAGAGTGGTTCCACCGGTAGCCAGTCGAGCGGAGTCCCCTGAGCGGCGTGTTGCTGCGCTCTTAGGGCGCTCAGCGAGGTCGCGTTGCGTTTCTGCATGAGTTGCTTCCGGGTTGGCGGCGTGCTTGACTCTGTGTTACGGGCGAAGGAGTTCGCCTGTCACCGGAGACATGGAGGTTGAGGGATGAGACCGTTCAGGCCCCCACGGGGGGTAGACACGCATGCGGCGATGAACCATGCGTCACTCGGGATCGCCGCAGTCGGAGCGCTGCTGTTTGCCGTGCTTGCTCTGGCTCCTCAGGCCGATGGGCGGATCATATTGGGCCTGCGTGAAGTCGGTAGGTGGCTCGGTCCACATCGTCAGCGTTGGGGCGAGGTGTAGAACGGGGACCGCCAAGGTGAAGTTGAAATGGGCTGGAGCGACAGGACCCACGGGAACGACGGGGGCGACGGGAGCCAAGGGCACCAACGGCGTCCAGGGAGTGACTGGGGCCACCGGGCCGCGGGGAGCGACAGGTCCGACCGGAGCAGATCCGGCGTTAGGCGAAGAGGACCCGCCCCGGGCCTTCAAGAAGGCGGGCGGGAGTCGGCTGGCCCATCGTTGACGGAAAGGACGTGTCAAACGCCATCAGCGACTACAACCGACTGAAGCCGAGCCCAGGGGCGTGAGGGCGTGGATGCAAAGCGCGAGGGAGCGGAGGGTCGAGCACCGGCTGCGAAGGGCTCGGGAGTAGTGACCGCAAAGCCGGGGCCGAACGCGAGCGAGCCGCAGCTCACCGGCGCACCGAATCCGTCGGCGGCCAGTGAGCGCCACAAGACGCGACCGGCGGGGGTCGCTCGTGGTCGGCGTGACTCGCGTTCGCTGCTAACCGCCGCAGAGAGCGTACGTTGTGATGGTGAAGCTGTCGCTAACGCCACCCGGCGCGACCGAAACACCCTTCGCAGTCCAGGTGCCGCCGGGGCCCGCAGCGCTGGGGAAGGACTCCATAAGCACTCCCCTCGCGAGACCAGCGTTTACGAGTTCCGCGCCACCGCCCACAAGAGCCTTGCCTGGAGGACACGACGCTTCCACGGGACCTACGACAGTGCCCACAGTTGGCTGACTTCCACTCGTGAGGGGAGTGCCCGTCACGCGCGTCACGGCGGTAGGACCGGTGGGGCCCGTACTGCCGTTAGTTCCGGTTGCGCCGGTTGCTCCTGCCGCTCCGGTCGCTCCAGCGGGGCCCGTCGCTCCAGCGGGCCCGGTTGCTCCGGTCACGCCATTGGCTCCGGGCGGGCCTGTCGCTCCCTGCGGTCCGGTGGCCCCGGTCACTCCCTGGACTCCGTCGTTGCCCTTGGCTCCGGTGACGCCGGTCGTTCCGGTGGGTCCGGTTTTCCCGATCCAGTTCAACTTCACTTCGCCCTTGTTACATCTATTCCCAGCGCCGACGATGTGGACAGAACCACCTACCTGCTTCACGCAGGCCCAAATGATCCGCCCGTCGGCCTGAGGAGCCACGGCAAGAATGGCGAGTAGCAGCGCTCCCACTGCGGCGAGCCCGGTTGACGCACGGTTCATCGCCACATACGCGTCTACACCCCGTGGGGGTTTGAACGATCCCATCCCTCAACCTCCATGTCTCGGTGGCAGGCGAACCCCGCCGCCCGTGAGACAAGTCAAGCACGCCGTCGACCTCGAAGCAACTCGATGCGCGACATACCTCGCTGAGCGTCGTGGAGGTGGCCGACGAGCTGGTGCGGATGATGGCCGGGGGAGAGACGCGAGCACAACGCCCTGCAGGCGGCAGAAAGCCCCCGCGCGGACGGGGGGCTCTCCAAGTGGCATTGGGTCCTGCGACGTGGGCTACTGCATTGCCAGCGTCGCCGTGACCCGGACGGGGGTACCTTCCGGCGCGCCCTGGATCACTGTGCCGGACGGAACGAGGATGGTCAGCGAGGTTTCCGGGGGCAGTTCCCGCCAGGCCGAAGTGTCACATCCGGCTTTTATGGCGCTCCTGGCGGCTCTAGCGGCGGCTTTGTGAGCATTCGCTTTCAGGCCGGCGCCGCTCGCCGGGTTTTCCGCGGTTTCCTCATGGGCGTTGAATTCCGCTTCGTAGCTTTCGCACAGCTGTTCGTGAGTCTGTTTCGGGGCCTGCTTCGAGCTGGCCTGCGACACGGCCGGGATTATCGCTGCGCCAGCGAAGCTGCACGCTGCGACGAGGGTGATGATGGTAGTGCGGGTCTTGGTGAGCATTTCGTGTGCCTCCTGTGGGATTGGGTTGATCTCTACGACCATCCTCGCTCCAACCAAGCCCGCTGGAAAGGCACCCTAGGGGTGTAGTTGCCTTACCCTGGGGTGAGGCATGAACAGCACGCGCTCCCTTCTGCGACCCGCCTACCGCGTGGCGATCAAAGAGCACGTCGTTGAGGATCGCTGGACGGTCCCGGCGGCCACGTTCAAGCTGTGCCCGCCTGATGAGACCGCAGCTCGTCTGATGGCAACCCGGGCGGCGCACCGCAGGGCCGGCGTCCCGCCGATGAAGCCCCTGCTGAGGGAGTCCTGGCCGCACACCAGGGCGTCGCCGATAGGACCGCTCGTCTAGGCCCGCTGGTGCATGCCGATTAGTGGCCCGTGCCATGAGGCACAGGCCACCGCGTCGTCTCTACGGGGTTTTAGTGCTTATCACTTCCGATTGCTGGTAAGCCATGAATTTGAGTTTGCCCGAGATCTTACCTTTGAATTCGCCACCGGCACAGCTGAGTGCGCCAGCGTTTTTGTCGAACGCGAGTTTACTTGTGATGGTGGTATTTTTGCCGGATTCGTCCAGCGGGGTCAGGTTCGCTGTCGCTGTAGCGACGCAGACAGCTGGCGTTGGCGTGTTCAGGGCTATCGGTTCGTTCTCGCCCGGAGAACCAGGCACCCCCCTCGCTGAACCGTGCGCGACGCATGCGAGATACATGCTGACGCCTGTGCTCGCGCTCCTGATCCCCGTTTCTTCGATCAGCGCGTCTGCCCACGGCAGTTTTTGCGGAATAATCGTAAATTCTCTTTCGTATGGTTTTCCTGCGATTTCTACCTGTCCTGCGGGGCATCCCGCGTTAGAGCAGTTCACAGACACAAACCCCTTGGTCTGTCCTACACCGGGCCCACCCCCCAAGGGGTTTTCGACATAGCCCAGGCTAGAGACACGAGCATGACAGCAGCCCGGGTGGTGGCTTGTGCCTCACGGCACGGGCCACCACCCGTCGCCCGGCGAGGCTCGCGGGGCCCCCGCTAATACATCGTTGGTCGTTGCTCCCGTCGCTGCTGCTCCTGCTCCTGCTGCTGGGGCTCTGGGTCCGGGCGAACCAGCACCGTGTCAGCGACCGCGATGATCTCATCAACGGGCAAGTCGGCCCGCGAGGCATGCTCATGGATCGTCTCGGGGCTGCTCGCCTGATAGATGCAGACCGTTCCCACCGAGCCACCGTCCTCCTCCAACACATAGCTACGAATCCAGCGAATGTCGTCGGACATCTCCTCATCGCCAACTTTTCTGGAGCGCTCGGCAGCCGCCTGCAAGTCCGCCGGCGAGCGCCACCCGCTCCGGCGGAGGATTACGTAGGTGTTCATCGTGCACCTTCCTGTCGAGAACCGTGTCCGGGCAAAGCTAACCGCAGCACGCCTGTCCGGTCAAACGCGACCGCGAACTCGCGCTCGCGGACATTGCGACGCCGTGCGAGGCCGAAATTCCCTGTAATCGTACCCTTCCCGGCAGGCCTGATACGGGCCAGCATGGTCGGGAAACAACAGCATCAAATAGCGCGCCGCCCGCTCACTCATCCGCGGGGGCGATCACCCGAAGGTGGCGGCCGAGAACCGAGAGCGAGACGTGGCCGTCGAGCAGCTCGAGCAGCTCCTCTCCCACGAGCTCGCGCCGCCAGCCCCGCAGGGTGCGCACGTCCGCCTCGTGGTCGCCCGCGCGCCGAGCCGTGACGATCGCCTGCAGGTCGGCGCGTGCGGCGAGCAGCTCGTAGGCGAGCCCGGCCTCGCGTGCCCGCGCGCGCAGTAGGGCCTCCGTGAGGGCGATGAGCTCCCCGTCGGAGGGATTGGGCGCGGGCGGGCGGTGCTTCTCGGGCGGGGGTTCCGGGGGGCGCTCGCGTCCGCGGCTCACCGCTGAGAGCAGCTCCTCTGAGCGCCGGCGCATGCTGCCCGCGCCAACGCCGCGGATCCTCTCGAGCTGACCAGCCGAAGATGGGGCGGCCTTGCCTATCTCCACCAACGCATGGTCGCTCAGGACGCTCTGCACCGTTCGGTCCTCGCGGGCAGCGGTCTGCTCGCGCCACGCCACCAGCTCGCGGGCGATCGGCCGCGCGCGTGCGCTCAGGCCGCGCACGCGCGGCAGGCGCGCGAAGATCGCCTCCTCGTCGCGCTGATCGCTGGAGTGGGCCAGCGGCTCACACTCCTCGCGTGCCCACTGAAGGCGCCCGACGGCGGTCAGGCGGCGTTCCAGCTCCGCCGCCAGCTCGAGCAGGTGCACGACGTCCTCGCGCGCATACGCCAGCTGCTCTGGCGAGAGGGGACGCGCGTCCCAGCGGGTGAAGCTCGCGGTCTTGGCCACCCGCACACCGAGCGCCTTGGTCAGAAGCGACTCGTACGAGCACTGTGACCCCAGGCCCACGAACGCGGCGGCGACCTGCGTGTCGAACACGTTGCGCACGTCCGTGCCGAAGCGCCGGCGCACCAGCGCGACGTCCTGACGCCCGGCGTGGACGACCACCTGGATCGCCGGGTCGGCGAGCACGGCCGCCAGCGGCGCCGCGTCGAGGTTCTCCACGAGCGGGTCGACGATCTCGATCCGTTCCGAGCCGCTCGCGCGCTCGGGGATCGCGAGCTGCACAAGGCACAGCATCGTCCGGTAGCGGCCCTCGCCCATGAACTCGGTGTCGAGCGCCAGCCGACCCGCCCGGCGGGCGCCGAGCTCGACGCTCTGCAGTGGAGAGCGGTCCGCCTCGGCGCTCACGCGGTCGCCCCCGGCAGCAGCCACAGCACTCCACCGCGGCCAAGGCCGGCCTGCCGGGAGACGTCCGTCCCATGCGCGCGCACCCAGCGTGCGGGCGCAGAGCAGCCGGCGTTCACCGACGAGGCGTGCCGCCCGCAGCCGGAGTTCAGGAAGGCGTAGCGCACTTCGCCCCGAGCGATCAGGCGTTCGAGCTTGGCGACGCTCGTGAAGACTCGCGCGCCATAGCTCGTGAGGACCACGATCGGGCGGGCGTCCTTGACGATCAGCGAGCCGACCCCGGTCGCCGACTCGGCCGCCACCTCGTAGCGCGCGCTCCCCTGGTGCGCCCTGAGGTAGGCGCTCACCAGGCGCTGCTCTTCGCTCGGCAGAGCTCCCACGTAGCCGGCGTCCGTGACGTGGTTCTTGATCGCCGTCACGTCGACGCTCAGCATGAGAACGAGCACCGCCAGCGAGCTCATCGCGATCACCGCGCCCGAGAGAAGCGACTCGCGAACGTCCGGGCGCGCCTGCCCGTCGGGGCGCTGCCGTGCGCCCTGCGGCTGCGGGAGCCTCGCGAGGACCGCGAACGTGATCGCGCCGAGCGCCGCCGCCAGCGCGATCCACCACACGCCGGTGCGCCCGTAGAGCAGCCGCTCGACGTAGTACACGGTGCTCGCGAGCGCGACCGAGAGCGCGACCAGCTGGGCCCGGCCGCGCCCTGACCCGGCCCACGCCACACCGATGCCGAGCAGCGCCGCCACCGGCGGCGCGAGACCCTCGACATATCGCGGGTGAAGGCGGGCCATGTGGCTGAACAGCACGATGCCCGTCAACAACCACAACGAAAGCCCCACCGAGACGGCGAGCGTGATCCGGTTTGCCCCCTCGGGGCCGGCGCCCTCGCCGCGGGGTTGCGCCCTGCGCAGCGCGGAGACCAGCGCGGGTATCCCGAGCAGCAGCGCGATCAGCAGCTCGAGTCCCAGACGTTGACCGGACAGCGGCCCGATCCGCGCCAGCAGGCGGGTGGGGGAGGGAGGCACGATCGGGATCCGGTCGCGCTCCGACTGGGTGGCCTGCGGGTAGTGGCGGCCGGGCTGATAGACGGTCTGCTGCGGTTCCGGCGATTTGCTGCCCAGCCGGTCGGTGCCGTTGAAGACGAACGCGGCGTTCCACGCGCTGCCGTTGGTGGAGCCGATCGCAAAGGGCCTGTCGTGCGCGGGCACGAGCAGCGTCGCCGTGAGCCAGGAGAGCGCCACCGCGATGTAGACCGCGCCGGCCGCGAGCATCCGCAGGAGGCGTCTCTTGCGAGGGCCGGGCAGACCCAGATAGGCGAGCAGCGTGAGGCCCGGAAGGGCGACCAGCGACTCGAGCAGCTTCACGTCGAAGGCGACCCCCAACGCCGCCGCTCCCGCCAGCAGCCAGCCGATGCCTCCGGTCTCGCAGGCGCGCACGATCAACAGCAGCGCGAGCACCATCAGCGCCATCATCACGCCGTCCATCGTGTCGCTGCGTGATGTGATCACCTCGACCGGAAGCACCGCGAGCGCCGTCGCGGCGACGAGCCCTGCCGCGATGCTCCACGTGCGTTTGACGGCCGCGTAGAGCAGGGGGACGGCGGCGATCCCGGCGAGCGCCTCGGGGAGCTTCAGCGTGGTGGAGGAGAACCCGAAGAGCTTCACGCTCGCGACCTGCAGCCACAGGTCCACCGGCGGCTTGTCGATCGAGACGCTTCCCGATGGCTCGAACGCGCCGAAGAAGAAGTTGTGCCAGGAGAGCCCCATGCTCCGCACGGCGGCGTCGTAGAAGGGGTCGGGCGAGACCTGCCCGAGGTGGAACAGGCGCAGAGCCGCGGCGCCGGCGGTGATCAGGGCGACCGCGGCCCACTCACGGTGTCGCGCGAGTGCTCTCATGCTTGGAACGCTAGTCTCCCCGCCTCATGGGCAGCGAAGAGCGCGACGGCGAAGTCGATCAGGCGGAGGCGTCCCACGAGCCGCGGGAGTGTATGCCCTGCCGCGGGAGTGGGCTGGTGATCTCCAACCTCGGCGGAACGCCGAACAGCGTTCCTTGTCCGTGGTGTGGCGGCGGGGGAGTGCGCCTCCCCGAGGTCAACGCCCAGGTCAGGTGGCTGGATGGAGACGACACGACGGGCTCCGAGCCAGCATAGGTTATGCGTCCAAGCCGCAAACAGCGCTAAAGACCGCAGCGGCGAATGTCGATGCACGGGCTAACAATGCCAGTGCCGAGGTGCCAAGGCAATGCACTCGTGAAGGGTGTGTAGCAAAGCCGGCGGCTCTCGAAAACCGACCTCCGGGCCGGGGCACGTGGGACGCATCGCCGTCAAGGGCGATGGGGCCGAGGGGCTGGCGCCCTGTGAAAGATCCGTAGGAGGATTAAAGTGCTCTATCGACTGCGCCAGCGCTCGAAGGATGAGGGTGGTTTTACCCTCATCGAGCTCCTGGTTGTCATCCTGATCATCGGCATTCTTGCCGCGATTGCAATCCCGTCGTTCCTGAACCAGAAGAGCAAGGCCAGTGACGCGTCCGCCAAGGTGCAGGCGCGTACCGCCGAGACGGCCGCCGAGACCTACTCGACCGACCACAACGGCGAATACACGGGCATGACGACGGCCGAACTGAAGAAAATCGAGCCGACGCTCAATGAAACGACCGCCGCGAAACTGACGAAGGCCGAACCAGGCGCAAAAGGCGGCTACACCGTGGAATCGGAATCCGTGCCCACGAAAAACGTGTTCAAAATCGAACGTACCGAAAACGGTGAAATCAAACGAACCTGCACGACCAAAGGCGCGGGTGCCTGTCCGTCGAGCGGGGAATGGTAGAGGCAGTCTCGAGCTCGCTCGAGTGACGTAGAGCAGCAAACAGGGAGGCGGCCCTCGGGCCGCCTCCCTTCTTTGTGGCTTTCAGGATACGGGCGATGTCAATCCGTCCACACGGCACGTTGCAGATGTGAAGATGTCTGCGCTCGCGCCGATTGCCTGTCCAACCAGTGACAGGCCATGGTCCCTCGCGCGACGATCGGGGGTCGATCGCTGAAAGTCCAGGGTGCACCATCAGCGACAGGTGTGACCCCGGGGGACTGGCGCCCTATAAACCGAATCCCGAAGGATTCAGAAATTGCGACTTCGACCGCAGAGCTGCTTGAACGATGGGGATGCCTTCACGCTCGTGGAGATCCTGGTCGTCCTGCTGATCATCGGCATCCTTGCCGCGGTCGCCATTCCGGCGTTCGTGCAACAGCAGAGCAAGGCGACCGACGCATCCGCCAAGTCGCAGGCGCGCACGGCCGAGACGGCAACCGAGACCTACGCGACCGATCACAACGGCGAATACAAAGGCGTGGAAGCAAAAGCCCTGCAGGCGATTGAGCCGTCCCTGAACGAAAAAGCCGTCGCAAAGCTCGTCAAAGCGGAAGCTCCCGCGGGAGGCGGCTACATCGTGGCGTCTGAATCCGTGCCTACGAAGAACGTGTTTTCGATCGAACGTACGAAAGCCGGTGAATTCAAGCGAATCTGCACGACCGTAGGGACCGGTGGCTGTCCAAAAAGCGGCGAATGGTAGGTCCCTGGCGCTGCGCTCAAGTGCCGGCTCGCCCCCGTCGATCAGTACACCATGGAGGCAATCACGTTCGCGGGCGTCCTGGGCGCGATCGCCGGCTCGTTTCTGAACGTGGTGACCTATCGCCTGCCCCGCCGCGAGTCCCTCGTCGCGCCGGCGTCGCACTGTCCCAAGTGCGCCACGCCGGTGAAGCCCTACGACAACATCCCGATCCTCTCCTTCCTGTTGCTGCGCGGTCGCTGCCGCTCCTGCTCGGCTTCCATATCGGTCCGCTACCCGCTCGTCGAGGCGCTGACCGCGGCGCTGTGCGTCGGTGCCGTGCTCGCGCACAGCTCCGCGGCCGGGATCGCGCTGAGCGTCGCGCTGATCCTGATCGTGGTGCCGGCCGCGCTGATCGATCTCGAGTACCGCGTGATCCCCAACCGGCTGACCGCGCTCGGCGCCGTGCTGGCGCTCACGATCGGCCTCGCCCTGGATCCGTCCGGCGAGCCCGAGCGCCTGATCGCCGCCGCGGGCGCCGGTGGCTTCCTGCTGCTCGCGGCGCTCGCCTATCCGGGCGGGATGGGAATGGGCGACGTCAAGCTGGCCGCCGTCATGGGACTGTTCCTGGGCCGGGCGGTTGCCCCGGCGATCATGGTCGCGCTGCTCGCGGGCGTGCTTGTCGGCGGCGTCGTGATCGCCCGCAAGGGGGCACGCGAGGGACGCAAGACTGCCGTGCCCTTCGGCCCGTTCCTCGCGCTCGGTGCGCTGGTGGCGGTGTTCGCGGGGAACGCCCTCGTCGAAGCCTACGTGAACAACTTCGTGCACTAGTGCCAACGCGGCTCTAAAGGGCCCGGCCCCTCGCGCCGATACCAGTCCTGCCAACGCCCCGCAGCCTTTGCCCCTACACACCAAGATGCCCCTCTCTCTCAACCTCAACCTCGGCCGCCGCTCGGGCGCCGACGTCGTCGGTCTGGACATCCAGCCCGGTCTCTTGGCGGCCGTGCGCTCGCGCGTAAACGGCTCGGTCCTCGCCCGGAGCGCCGCCATCCAGCCGCTCGGCGCGGACACCGTCCGCGAGGGCGAGGTGGTCGACGAGGGCGCGCTCAGCGACGCCCTGCGCGAGCTGTTCGGCCGCAGCCGGCTGAGCAAGCGCGTGCGTGTCGGGGTCGCCAACCAGCGCACGGTGATGCGTACCCTCGAGCTGCCACCGCTGACCGACAGCAAGGAGCTCGCGGCCGCCGTTCACTTCCAGGCCGAGGACCAGATTCCGATGCCGCTTGGCAGCGCGGTCCTCGATTTCCACCCCCTCGGCATCGTCGACACTCCCGCCGGCCCTCGCCAGCGTGTCGTGCTCGTGGCAGCTCAGCGCGACATGATCGAGCGCCTGCTGGCGGCCGTCCGAGGTGCGGGACTCCACCCGGTGGGGATCGACCTCTCGGCGTTCGCGCTGATCCGGTCGCTCTATCGCTCGGACGCCGAGCACACGGGCCGCGTGCTCTACCTGAACGTCGACGGGCTGACCAACCTTGCGATCGCCGAGGGCGCGATCTGCCGCTTCACGCGCGTCGTGGGCGGAGGCCTTGAGACGATGGCCGGCGAACTCGCCGAGCGCCGTGGCATTGCGCTGGCTGACGCCCGGACGCTGCTGGGCGCCGTCGACCTCACCCAGCCCGCGGCCACGCCACACGGCGCGCCCACCTCTGTGGATCTCACCCCGTCCGAGGATGTCGCGTCCGACCTCGATCTCCTTTCCGATCCGAACCTGATGTCCGATCTCGATGTCGCATCCGATCTGGATCTCGCGTCCGAGCCCGACCACGAGCCCGCGACCAACCCGGTTGCCGACCAGGACACGCTCGCCGACGAGGCGAACGCGACCGAGCTGGTCGCAGCTGACGACCACGACGCGCTCGAAGCCTCCATGAGCTATTCAGAGCTGTCCAGCGGCCCTCCGATTCCGCCCGCTCCGCTCCCTTCGGACGCCGACGTGCGCGAGGTGCTGGAGGACGGCATCCACGTGATCGGCGGCGAGGTGCGCAACTCGCTTGAATTCCACCGCTCCCAGGACGATGGGGGCGAGGTCTCGCGCATCGTGCTGAGCGGCTCTGCCGTGGACGTCCGCGGATTCGCCGAGGCCCTGCAGGCGGCAGTGGGCATCGAGGTGCACAGCGAGGCGGTCGGCCTGACCGACGAGAGCCTTCCCGACGGCGTGCCCAGGAACCGCCTTGCTGTCGCCACGGGCCTGGCTTCGACCGAGGTGCACCAGTGAGGGCCGTAAACCTGATCCCGGCGGAGCAGCGCGGCGGCATGGCGCGTGGCCCCGCGCGCTCGGAGGGAGGCGCTTACGCCGTGCTCGGGCTGCTCGGCGGGCTGGCCGTCTGCGCCCTGCTCTACGGCATCGCCAACCACCAGGTCTCAACCCGGACCGCCCAGGCCAATGCGCTCGCCCTTCAGACGCAGCGAAGCCAGGCCAGGGCAGCCCAGCTGGCGCCCTACACGAGCTTCATCGCGACGCGCGAACAGCGCACGCAGGCGGTGCTTGGGATCGTCAACTCGCGCTTCGACTGGGCGCATGCCATGCACGAGCTGGGGCGGGTGCTGCCGCTGGGCACATCAATCGCCTCGCTCACCGGCACGGTCGGCTCAGCCACCCAGACCACCGCTGCAAAGCCCAGCGCCACGGCCACATCGGCCACCCCGCCCGGCACTGTCCCGACGTTCACGATCACCGGTTGCTCCACCAGCCAGGCGGAGGTCGCGATGACCCTCGATCGCCTGCGACTGATGGACGGCGTCAGCGAAGTGACGCTTACGAGCTCGGCCAAGACGGCGACCTCGGGCGGCGGCGGCGGCGGTGGCGGCGCCGGGAGTGCCGCGTGCGTCGGCGGCGATCCGTCCTACACGGCCGTTGTCACTTTCGCGCCCCTTCCGGCGACCTCCGCAGTGAGCTCTTCCACCCCGCAGAGCGCCGCCCACAGCGCCGCCCTGTCCACTGGAGGTGCCCGGTGACCGGCCGCGACCGCATGGTTCTGATGGTTGTGTCCGTCCTGGCGGTATTCGCTGCCGCCTGGCTCTTCGTGGTCTCCCCCGAGCGTCAGAAGGCAGCCAAGCTCGGCAATCAGGTGACTGCCGCACGCGCCCAGCTCGTGACCGCCGAAGGGCAGGTGGCAACCGCACGCACCGCCCAATCACAGTACGCGGCCGCGTACGCCTCGATCGTGAAGCTCGGCAAAGCCGTGCCGGCCAGCCAGGAAGTGCCGTCGTTGATCTACCAGCTCGACCAGGCGTCTCACCGCAAGCAGGTCGACTTCTTCTCGATCACCTCCGGATCCGGCGGCTCGGGCACGTCCTCCAGCTCCTCTGCGAGCGCGGCGGCCACGCCGGCCGCTGCCTCCTCGGGCTTGACCCAGATGCCGTTCACCTTCGTCTTCAATGGGAGCTACAAGGACCTCTATCGACTGTTCGACCAGCTGAACCGGTTCACCGTCCGCACCACCTCCGGCGGCCTGCGGGTGAGCGGACGGCTGCTGACCGTTCAGAGCGTCAAGCTGTCTCCGGTCATCGGCTCTGAACCGGCGGGCGGGAAGAGCACCTCGCCGCGACTCAGCGGCACGGTCACGGCGACCGCGTACGTGCTCCCGGCCTCCCAGAGCTCTGCCAGCGAAGCGACGCCCAGCTCTCCCGGGGGCGCCGCGACGCCCGCGTCGTCAACCGGCTCGGGCTCGAGTTCCGCGACCGCACCGGCGATCGCCAGGGTGAACCCATGACCGACTTCTTGAACTCCGTCAAGGCTGACCTGCTTGACAGGCGCATGCTGCCGCTCCTGGTCGTGCTGGGGGCTGCCTTCATCGGCGCCGTCGCCTACGCCGTGCTCGGCGGCGGCTCTACGACCACCGCCCCGACCCCCGCCGCGGTGGCCCCCGCGACTCCAAACGTGGCGGGAATCGTGATAAGCCAGCCGCCGGCAGGCACCGACCAGGCGGTGGCGGAGACCACCAGCGGCGCGCCCCATCAGCGGGGCGGCCTTGCGCGCGACCCCTTCCTGCCCCTGCCGGGGACGCAATCGAAGACATCCGCGAGCGCCACGACCTCCAGCTCGTCGGGAAGCAGCAGCTCGAATGCCGCCAGTTCCGGCGCCTCGACCCCGAGCGCATCGGGATCGGGGGGGACGACTACGGCCCCCGCGAGCAAACCGGCCCAACCGGCGAAACCGAAAACCCCGGCGCCCGTCTACAACGTCGAAGTGCAGTTCGGGCTGGCTCCCGTCGGAACCCCCCCGACGGGCCCGCCGCTCACGAGCCACGCGAAGCTCAAGCGCCTCACGCCGCTGCCCGACTCCAAACAGCCGCTCGTCGTCTTCCAGGGCGTGACCGCCGGCGGAAAGAGCGCGACCTTCACGCTCGTCGGCGAAGCGATCATCAGGGGAAACGGAGCGTGCATCCCGAACGCGTCCCAGTGCGAAGCGATCGATCTGAAGCCCGGGCAGGCCGAGCAGCTCGAATACCTGCCGCCGAGCGGCCCCGCGGTCATCTACGAACTGAAGGTCGTGAAGATCTCCCGCGCCACGGCGACCACCGCCTCGGCTCGGATCGCCCTGAGCGGCGAGTCGAAGGCCGGGCGGGAACTGCTTCGGCGCGCGGGGCGCCTCACGGTGCCAGGACTGAGCTACTCGGCAAGCAAGGGCGTCCTGGTGGCCGTGGCCCGGCCGCGCAGCGCCCACGCGGACGTCGTCGCAGCCCCGCGCGACGGAGGCTGAGCCCCCAGCAAATAAGCTTGGGCCGTGGCGCTTCGTCTCATCACGGCCGGCGAGTCGCATGGCCCCGGCCTGACGTGCATCGTCGAGGGCCTGCCCGCGGGCCTTGAGGTCCGCCCGGAGGATCTGAACGAGGACATGGCGCGTCGCCAGCTCGGCCACGGCAGGGGCGGGCGGATGAAGATCGAGCGCGACACGGCGCAGGTCACCGGGGGGATCCGGCATGGCAGGACGCTCGGCGGTCCGGTCGCCCTGCAGGTGGCCAACCGCGACTACGCCAACTGGGAAGAGCGCATGAGCCCGTGGCCGGTCGCCGGCGAGGTCGCCGAGGTGCACCTGCCGCGTCCCGGGCATGCCGATCTCGTGGGCACGATGAAGTACAAGCAGACCGACGTGCGCAACATCCTCGAGCGCGCCTCCGCGCGCGAGACCGCCGCCCGCGTGGCGGGCGGGGCGCTGTGCAAGGCGTTCCTGCGGGCTGTCGGGGTCACGGTGCACTCGCACGTCATCCAGATCGCGTCGGTCCACGCGCCCGACCGTGAGCGAGCGCTCGCTCCGGAGGACTTCGCGGAGGTCGACAGCTCGCCCGTGCGCTGCCTTGACGCCCAGGCGAGCAAGGCGATGGTGCGTGAGATCGATGAGCTGCGCCGGGCGAACGAGTCGCTGGGTGGCGCGTTCGAGGTGCAGGCGTTCGGCCTCGTGCCCGGCCTCGGGTCGCACGTGTCCTGGGAGGAGCGACTGGACGGACGCCTGGCGATGTCGATCTGCTCGATCCAGGCGATCAAGGGCGTGGCTATCGGCGACGGGTTCGCGGTGGCGGGCCTGCCGGGCTCCGAGGCGCACGACGAGATCCTGTTCTCGACCGAGCGCGGCTACTACCGCGAGACCAACCGGGCCGGCGGCCTCGAGGGCGGGATGTCCACCGGGTGCCCGCTGATCGTGCGTGGTGCGATGAAGCCCCTGCCGACGCTCACCAAGCCTCTGCGCTCCGTGGACACCGAGACGCACGAGCCGGCGCTCGCGCTGCGCGAGCGCACCGACTCCTGCACGGTGCCGGCCGCGGGCGTGGTCGCCGAGGCGATGGTGGCGCTCGTGGTCGCCGACGCCTACCGCCGGAAGTTCGGCGGAGACCACATCGACGACGTCCTCGGAGCCCTCAGCGCCTATGAGGAGCGGATCGGATGGCATTCGTCCTGATCGGTTTCATGGGGGCGGGGAAGTCGACGGTCGCGGCCGAGCTGGCCGAGGCGCTCGGCGAGACGCCGCTCGACAGCGACAGCCTGCTGGAGCAGCGGATGGGCCACCCGATCGCCGAGGAGTTCGCCCGCTCGCAGTCCGGCGCGGACGGACACGCGGACGATGGCGGGGAGCGGTCGTTCCGGGCCCAGGAGGAGGAGTTGGTCAGCGAACTCTTGAACGACGCCGCTCCCGGGAAGGTGATCGCGCTCGGGGGCGGCAGCGTCCTGTCAGAGCGCGTCCGCGACGCGCTGGCACCCCATCTAACCGTCTTGATCGACGTCGACCCGGCGGTGGCCTGGGAACGCGTCAGTGCACCGGATCCTCACGCCACGGCGCGCCCCCTTGCGCGAGATCGGGAGGCGTTTCTCGCGCTCTATGAGGAGCGCCGGGCGCTCTATGAGGGGCTGGCCGACGCCGTGCTGGCGGACCTTCCCCGCGGCGCCTCGCCGCGGACGCTCGGAGCCCTGCGGGCGCTTTCGGCCGCGCCATCGGGAACCCGGCTGCTGTGGGCGAGCGCCGCGTCGGGCGAATACCCCGTGCTGATCGGCCGCGGCCTGCTGGGCGAGGGCGACACCACCACGCTGGATGAGGTATGGCCGCTCGACCGCTCGGCGTCGCGTCCCTTCTGCGTCACCGACGAGACGGTCTCGGCGCTCTATGAGTCACGGCTGGGCGAGCTGCATGGCGCGATCGCGATCCCACCCGGCGAGGCGAACAAGACGGTTGCGGTCGCTGAACGCGTGTGGCGGGCCCTGCTCTCCGCGGGAATCACGCGCGCCGATCACGTGGTCGCGCTCGGCGGCGGCGTCGTCGGCGACCTGGCGGGCTTCTGTGCCGCCACCTACCAGCGCGGCATGCCCGTCGTGCAGATCCCGACAACGCTGCTCGCGCAGGTCGACTCCGCCTACGGAGGCAAGACGGCAGTGGACCTGCCCGAGGCGAAGAACTACATCGGCGCCTACCACCAGCCGGCCGGCGTGCTCGTCGACCCCGCCACGCTCGAGACGCTGCCCGTGGGCGAGCTCGCCTCCGGCTGGGTGGAGGTGCTGAAGACCGCCCTGATCGCCGGCGGCGCGCTGTGGGAGCACGTGGCCCGCGACGGTGAGCTCGACGAGCGCACGATCCTCGCCTGCGCCCGCACCAAGCTCGCGGTGGTCGCGCAGGACGAACGCGATTCAGGGCGCCGCCAGGTCCTCAACCTCGGGCACACCGTCGGCCACGCGATCGAGACCGCCTCGAACTATGCAACCTACCGCCACGGCGAGGCGGTCGGACTTGGACTGCTGGTCGCGCTGCGACTGTCCGGCCTACAGGACCTGCGCGAGCAGGTGCGCGAGCTGCTCCTCGCCCACGGGCTGCCGGTGAGCCTCGGGGACACCTCGGTGGATGCGGTCCTCGAAGCGACCGCGCGCGACAAGAAGCGCGTGGGATCGCGCGTTCCGTTCGTGCTCGTGCAGGCGCCGGGCGACGTCAGGGTCGGTTGCGAGCTCGCCGGCGACGAGGTGCGCGCGGCCGTCGCGGAGCTCGCAAGATGACCGCGGCGACCTATCGCATAGAGGTGATGCACGGGGTCAACCTCGACCAGCTGGGCCGCCGCGATCCGCTGCTCTACGGCACGCTCACGCTTGCAGAGCTCGAGCAGCGGATCGCCCGCGACGCCGGCGAGCTGGGCCTTCAGGCGCGGTTCTTCCAGACGAATCACGAGGGTGACTTCGTGGAGCGCCTGCACGCGCTGCGGGGACAGGCCGACGCGGTGCTCCTGAACCCCGGCTCCTGGACGCACTATGCCTGGGCGATCCGCGACGCGCTGGAGATCGCGGCGCTGCCGGCGCTCGAGATCCACCTGTCCGACGTGCAGCGGCGCGAGCCGTGGCGGCGCATCTCGGTGATCGGCGATCTGTGCATAGCCACGATCTCCGGGCGCGGGCCGGACGGCTACCGCGAGGCGCTCGAGCGTCTGCGCGAGGAGCTCGAGCGCAGCGGCTCCGAGCGGAGCGGCTCGTGAGCTCCGGCGCTCCGGGTGACCTTGCCGGCGAGCGGATCGAGCGCCTTGCAGGCGAGCTGCGCGAGCACGAGATCGACGCGCTGCTCGTGGAGAGCGCGGCGAACCTCCGGTATCTGACGGGCTTCACCGGAAGCCACGGGCTCGCGCTGGTGGTCCTCGACGGCGCGCAGCGCCCGGATCCGGGCCATCGGTTCTTCACGGACTTCCGCTACGAGACCCAGTCGGCGGAGGAGGTTTCAGAAGCGTTCCGGCGGGAGACCGCCGTGGGCGACTTGCTCGAGGTGCTCGCGCGCTCGCTGGGAGCGGGCGGCGGACGGCTGGGGTTCGACGAGGCCAGCCTGACCGTCAGCCGCCATGCGCGGCTGTCAGAGCTGATCGGAGAAGACTGGGCGCTCGTGCCCTGTGCGGGGGCGGTCGAGCGGCTGCGGGCGGTCAAGGATGCGGGCGAGCTGGCCCGGATCCGCACGGCGGCCGAGCTCGCCGACGAGGCGCTGCGGGACGTCCTCTCGAGCGGCGTGGTTCATCGCACCGAGCGCGAGGTGGCGATCGACCTGGAGCTGCGCATGCGCCGGCTCGGCGCCGAGGCGCCCAGCTTCCCCGCGATCGTCGCGGCGGGCACCCACGGTGCGCTGCCCCACGCCGCGCCGCGCGGGCAGGAGATCGCCTCAGACGTGCTGCTGACGATCGACTGGGGCGCCCAGCTCGACGGCTACTGCTCCGACTGCACGCGGACCTTTGCCACCGGCGAGGGCGTCTCCGAGGAGATGCGCGATATCCACCGGCTCGTGCTCTCGGCCCAGGAACGGGCGCTCGCCGGGGTGAGGGCCGGTCCGAGCGGCCGTGAGCTCGACGCGCTGGCGCGCGCGGTGATCGAAGAGGCGGGCCACGGCGAGCACTTCGGCCACGGCCTCGGCCACGGCGTGGGCCTCGAGATCCATGAGGCCCCGCGCCTGTCGCGCACCGCGGGGGAGGAGCCGCTCGCGGCGGGGAACGTCGTCACCGTTGAGCCCGGCGTCTACCTGCCGGGCCGCCTCGGCGTGCGGATCGAGGACCTCGTGGTCGTGGGGCAGGACGGCCATCAGATGCTCACCGGGCTGCCGAAGGGGCTCGAGGTCGTCGGCTGAGCGCTCGCCCGTCGAGACGAGCGCGCCCGCTACCCTCTCGCCCATGGTCAGCACGAACCAGTTCAAGAACGGAAACCACATCGAGGTGGAGGGCACGGTCTACAAGATCCTCGAGTTCCAGCATGTCAAGCCCGGCAAGGGCGGGGCGTTCGTGCGCACGAAGCTGCGAAGGGTGCCCGACGGCAATGTGATCGACCGGACCTTCCGGGCCGGCGAGAAGTTCCGATCGGTGCGGACCGAGTCCAGGAAGATGCAGTTCCTCTACGCGGACGGCAGCGACGCCCATTTCATGGACACGGAATCCTTCGAGCAGCTCGCCGTCCCGGAGCAGGCGGTGCAGGAGGCCCTGCGCTGGTGCAAGCCGAGCGGCGAGGTCGAGTTGCTGTTCATCGATGATCAGCCCTCCGAGGTGCAGCTCCCGAGCGCCGTGGACCTCGAGGTCACGCGGACCGACCCCGGGCTGCGCGGCGACTCGGTGTCGGGCGGGGGCACCAAGCCGGCGACCCTTGAGACGGGTGCCGTCGTCCAGGTGCCACTGTTCGTCGAGCAGGGCCAGCTCATCAGGGTGGACACGCGCTCGGGCGACTACGTCTCGCGCGCCTAGGATGCGGCGCTCCGAGCAGCGCAGGGCCGCCGTGATCGCGCTCTACCAGCATGACCTGACCGGTCGCCCGGTCGCCGAGACGCTGGGCGGCAACGACTCGCCGTTCGTGCGCGCCCTGGCGCACGCCGCGGCGGACCGCGCGCCAGAGCTCGACGAGGTGATCGATCGCCACGCGCACGGCTGGTCGGTGCAGCGGATCCAGCCGCTCGAGCGAAGCATCCTGCGCGTCGCGCTGATCGAGATGCTCTATCCCGGCGCGGTGCCTTCCGAGGAGCCGATCCCGGCGGAGGGGGCGATCGAGGAGGCCGTTGAGAGCGCCAAGAAGTTCTGCGGCCCGGAAGCCCCGGGCTTCGTGAACGGCGTTCTGGGCGCAGCGCTGCGCGAGGTGCGAGAGAATGCCGAGATCCAATGACCAAGGTCGAGCATCTCGATGATCTGATCACGCGCCTGGAGCGCGCCGCCGAGCAGCTGCGATCGGGCGAGCTCTCTCCCGACGCCGCCGCGACGATGGTCGAGGATTGCGCGGCGCTTGCGACCGAAGCCGCGGGGGAGCTCGAGCAGCTCACGCGGGCCGAGGTCTCCGCTCCGCCGCCCGGCCAGGACACCCTGCTTTAGTGGCCCGCGCGACCACACCAGGGGTCCACGCCGGGCCGTGAACGCGAGCTACCCGGAGAACCTGCGCGAGGAGGTCGAGCAGTACCTGAGGGGCATGCGCTTCTCCGAGGAGGCGCTGACGGCGGGGCTGGAGGAGGCGATGCGCTACTCGCTGCTGGCCGGAGGCAAGCGCATCCGCCCGGTGCTCGCGCTGGCCACGGCGCGGGCGGTGGGGCTCGAGCAGCGCGAGGTGCTGCCCCTGGCCGGGGCCATCGAGCTGATCCACACCTACTCGCTGATCCACGACGACCTCCCCGCGATGGACGACGACGAGCTGCGCCGCGGACAGCCGACCTGCCATATGAAGTTCGGCGAGGACGTGGCGATTCTCGCGGGGGACGGGCTCTATGCGGAGGCGTTCAGACACCTGCTCACCCGGCAGCGCTCGGCACCGGAGCGGGTGCTGGTGGCGGCCGCCGAACTGGCGGCGGCGACCGGAGTGAACGGCATGGTGGGCGGGCAATACGCGGATGTCAGCCCGCAGACGCCATCCGGGCCCGAGGCGTTGCGCCGGCTTCACGAGCTGAAGACCGGCCGCCTGATCGGCGCCTCGGTGCTCTGCGTACTAGTGTTGGGAGGGATCGAAGATGGACCTGCGACAATCCCGTTTCGCCGTTTCGCCGCCGAGTTGGGCGTCCTGTTCCAAATTGTCGACGACATCCTTGATGTGACCGGTACCGACGATGCACTTGGAAAGCCGCGGGGCAGCGATGAGCGTCACGGCAAGCGAACATACGTCAGCGAGTTCGGGATCACCCGGGCAAGGGAGCTCGCCGCCGAGTCCCATCGGATGGCGCGGGAGGCGCTCGCCGAGGCTGCCGACCGCTCTGCCCCCGGGGCGCGCTCTGCGCGCGATGGCGCCGGGCGTTCGGGCATCGCCCAGCACGCGACTGGGGAGCTCGAGCAGATAGCCGACTTCATCTACACCCGCACGTCATGAGCATCCTCGAGCACATAGACGGCCCGCCCGATCTGCACCGCCTCTCAGAGGACGAGCTGGCAGAGCTCGCCCAGGAGGTGCGCAAGCACATAATCGACACGGTCGGCGAGATCGGCGGGCATTTCGGGGCCAACCTCGGCACCTGCGAGCTGGCCGTGGCGCTGCACTCGCTGCTTGACTCTCCGCGCGACAAGATCCTCTGGGACGTCGGTCACCAGGCCTACCCGCACAAGATCCTCACCGGCCGGCGCGACCGTCTCAGCACGATCCGTCAGTACGGGGGCCTCACCCCCTTCTGCTCGATCGAGGAGTCTCCGCACGACATCATGGGAGCCGGGCATGCGTCCACGTCGATCGGCTATGCGGTCGGCATCAAGGAGGGCATGCGCCTGATCGATGAGGGCGAGCAGGGCAAGGTGGTCGCAGTGATCGGCGACGGCGCGATGACCGGCGGGGTGGCCTTCGAGGCGATCAGCCAGGCGGGCGGGCTGGGCACGCCGATCGTGGTGGTGCTGAACGACAACGGCATGTCGATCGCCCCGAACGTGGGGGCCTTGTCGCGTTACTTCACGAGGGTCCGGCTGAACCCGAAGCTGTGGCACGCGCGCTCGGGCGTCGAGGACGGATTGACGCGCCTGCCCGGTGCGCTCGGCGCGGCGTTCGAGCGGCTCGGGCCGCAGCTGAAGGAGTCGATCAAGGCGTTCTGGGCCCCCGGGCTGTGGTGGGAGGAGCTCGGCTGGGCCTACATGGGCGTGGTGGACGGGCACGACGTCAGCGCGCTCCGCGAAGCCCTGGGAGAGGCCTTGGCGGCCGAACGGCCCGTCGTGGTGCATATCGCGACGGTAAAGGGCAAGGGGTTCGCGCCCGCCGAGGATGGCGGGCTCGAGGGCATGGAGAAGTGGCACGCGGCCAAGCCGAAGTCGATCTGGAACGGCGCCCCGGCGCCGGTCAGTGCGGTTGCGAAGTCCGCGAAGGCGCCGCCCCCGCAGTACACGCAGGTCTTTGGCGATGCCCTCGTGCGGGAATGCGAACGCGACGAGCGCGTCGTGGGGATCACCGCCGCGATGAACTCCGGCACGGGGCTGAGCATCCTGCAGAAGGCCATGCCGGAGCGCTATTTCGACGTGGGCATCGCCGAGCAGCAGGCGATCCTGTTCGCCGCCGGCCTCTCTCTGCAGGGAGTGAAGCCAGTGGCGGCGATCTACTCGACGTTCCTGCAGCGGGCGTATGACCAGATCGTGCACGACGTGTGCCTGCAGAGGCTGAACGTGGTGTTCGCGATGGACCGCGCCGGCCTCGTCGGCGACGACGGGCCGACCCACCACGGGGCCTTCGACATCGCCTATCTGCGGTGCCTGCCGAACATCGTGCTGATGGCCCCGCGCGACGAGGCGATGCTCGTCCACATGCTGCACACTGCGCTCCTCTACGACGACGGGCCGGTCGCGCTGCGCTACCCCCGCGGCGCAGGGACGGGCGTCGCGCTGCCCGAGGAGGCCGTGCCGATCGGGATCGGCACGGGCGAGATCCTGTGCGAGGGGGGCGCCGGGGGCGCGGCCGGCAGGCGCGTGGCGCTGATCGGCTACGGAAGCGGCGTCGGTAAGGCCCTGGAAGCCGCCGAGGAGCTCAAGCAGGCCGACATCGCGGTGACGGTCGCAGACGCGCGCTTTGCAAAGCCCATAGACGCGGGCCTGACGGCACAGCTCGCGGCCGAGCACGACCTGCTCGTGACGGTCGAGGAGGGGGTGCTGGCCGGCGGGTTCGGCTCGGCGGTGTGGGAGACGCTCAACGAGACGGGCGCCACCCCGCGCATCCTCAGGGTGGGCCTGCCCGACCGGTACGTGACGCACGGCAACCCGGCGCTGCTGCACGAGGAGGTCGGCTACACGGGCAAGCGGATCGCCGAGCGTGTCGCAGCGGCGATCTCCGACCGTGGACCGACCGCGCGGAGCGCCGGATCGGCAAGCGTCGGCGCGTAGCTCCAGCGAACGCGGCGCTTCGATCCAGCACGCGTCGGGTCCGCACGCTTAAAAGAAACGACCCGCCGGGGCAGCGGGCCGTTTCGGGAGGAGGGATGCAGAAGATGCTCTGCTGGGAACATGATGGCCCTACCGGGGGCGCTTCTGTGTGACATTGCTCACAGATGAGTAGAGATAGGGCGTGACGGCTCCCCGGCCCGCGACGGGCGCTCGGATGCCGGCCCGCCCGCCGGGCCCGGCCTGTCCGCGGCGGGCGCATGACCGAGGCCGAGCGGGAATGCCCGCCGGGCGCCGGGCGTCGTCGGGATCGGGCACCGCGGGCATTTGTGTGTAAGGGTTCGGACGCGATGGGAAAGCAGCGTCTCGACACCCTGCTGGCCGAGCGCGGGCTGTTTCCGTCGCGCAGCCGGGCTGCCGCGTCGGTGATGGCCGGCGAGGTGCGGCTGGGGGTGGGCGAGCGGCGCGCGGCCAAGCCGGGCGAGCTCGTCGACGTCGAGGAGCGGGTGAGGGTCGTCGAGCGCCCCTCGTTCGTCTCGCGCGGCGGGATCAAGCTCGCCAACGCGCTGGCGGCGTGCGGGCTCGAGGTCGAGGGCAGGCGAGCGCTCGATGTGGGTGCCTCAACCGGGGGCTTCACCGACTGCCTGCTGCAGCGCGGGGCACGGGAGGTGATCGCGGTGGACGTCGCCTACGGGATCCTCGACTACGGCCTGCGCATGGACCCCCGCGTGCGCGTGCTGGAGCGCTGCAACGCGCGCACGCTGACCCCGAGGATGCTCGCCGAGCAGCCGGGCGGGGACGGAGGGCCAAAAAGCGAAGCGCTGCCCGACCTCGCGACGATCGACCTGTCATTCATCTCACTGGAGAAGGTCCTGGGAGCGGTGCTCGGCTGCATGGCCCCGGGCTATGACGTGCTCGCGCTGGTCAAGCCGCAGTTCGAGGTCGGCCGCGGACGGGTGGGGAAAGGGGGGGTAGTGCGCGCCCCGGAGGACAGGCGCGCGGCCCTCGTGAGCGCCGGAGCGGCAGCGCTCGAGCGCGACGCGGCCGTGCTCGGCTACTTCTCCTCGGGGCTCGCGGGACCGAAGGGAAACCGCGAGACGTTCGTATGGCTGGCGGACCCCGCGCGAGTGGGCGGCGTGCCGGCGCAGGCCGAGCTTCAGAGGATGGCGCGCGAGGTCGAGCCGTGAGAGAGATGACCGTGTTCACCCATCGGCGCCCGCAGGACACGACGGCGACCCTGGAACGACTGGCCGAGCAGGCGGCCGCGGCCGGTGTGAGCCTGCGGCTGGACGAGCAGGAGACGCTCAAGCACCATCTGAGCGCCCGGCCCGGCCTGGAGGTCGACGCCGCGATCAAGGACGAAGTGGAGCTGTGCATCGTGCTGGGCGGCGACGGAACGATCCTGCGGGCGCTGCAGCGCTACGCCGGCACCGAGGTTCCCGTGTTCGCCATCAACTTCGGTGAGATCGGCTTCCTGGCGACGGTCGAGCGCAAGGACATCGACGACGGCATTCGCCGCGCGTTGTTCGGCGACTTCGAACTGCTCGCGCTGCCGGGAATCGTGCTGGACGCGCCGGCCGACGGGTCCGCGTCGCTGCCGACCAAGGCGGCGGTCCGCGCCGGCACCGCCGAGAGCGGCGCCCAGGCGGCGATCAACGACGTGGCGATCCATCGCAAGGTCGGCGAGCGCGTGGCCGAGCTCGCCTACGCGTTGGAGGGCGAGGAGGTGGGCAGCGTTCGCTGCGACGGCCTGGTGGTCGCCACGCCGGCAGGGTCCACCGGCTACAACCTCGCCAACGGCGGCCCGGTGATGGCGTGGGGCGTCGAGGGGTTCGTGGTGTCCTTCATTGCCCCGCATTCGATGACGGCGCGTGCGCTCGTGGTGGCGCCCGACGACCGCCTGACGATCCACAACCGCTCCCGCGAGCCGCTCGACGTGGCCGTGGACGGGCGCCCCGTGGGCGAGATCCCCGCGGGCGGCACGATCCACGCCCGGTTCGTGAAGGCGTTCGGGACGATCGCCCAGCTCCCCGGCTCGTCGTTCTACCGGCGGCTGCGCGAGAAGTTCGGTCGCCTGGCGAGCTGACGCTGACGGCGAGCGTCAGGAGACGATCGCGCGCTGGGGGCGGCCGTGCGTCGATCGGGCGGGCACCGCCCGGCCGCCGGGGCCGTCACGGTGCATCGAGGTCATGAAGTCGTCGAGCTGATCGCGCGAGAAGCGTCGCTGGCCGCCAGGGGTCCTGTAGCAGCTGATATGGCCGGCGTCCGTCCAGCGCCGAATCGTCGCCAGCGACACACCGACGTAGCGGGCCGCCTGCGAGCTCGTGAACACGAGCTGGGAGTCGTTGTCGGGGTGGGTGGTGGTGAAGGGCATGTGTTTGGCCTCAGCGGTCGCGGTGGGCTGGTTTCGATCGTCAAGTCGGGCGCGGGATCCCGGGCGCTGCGGCCCCCGGAGTCCGGGGCGAGAGTCCGGATGTTTCATGTTTCGGCCAAAAGCTCTGAGAAGTTGAGCGCCGCGCAGCTTTGGGGTCTGAATGTGCGCCGGGCCCGGGCGCAGGCCACTGCCAGGTCACCCCTGAGGGCTGACGAGCGCCAGCCGGGGGCGAGGTCGCTCGGCTGCACGCGATCCTGCAGATAGCGCCGCAAACTGGACATTTCCTGGGCGTCCGCTACTATTGTGTTCGAACCTACTCAAAGGTCGCGGTTTTCCTGTATTGACGGAGACAGACGGGTGCCGGATCGCCAAGAGGCCTTGCGGCCCTGACCGAAGGAGACAAAATGGTGGAATGGCGCCACGGATAAGTGTTTGTTGTGGTCACCAGTGACCACATGCAAGTAGTTTTGGCCACGGTCTAGGGGCGCTCCGCGACGTGCGCGGAGGCCCTTAGCCTGTGAGTTCTTCCGGCGGGTCAGGCGACATGTCGTGGGCCCGGTCGAGGTCAGCTGGCGGACCACTGCGCGAGCTTGTCCACGTGTCGCTCGAATGCGAGCTCGGTCGCGTAGTCGGCATCCTGGGCGAATACGGGGTCCTTGCGCATGAGCATCGTGATGAAGCTCTCGACCAGTTCCCCATCCAGCTGGCGCCCTGCAATCTCTCGCAGCTCGGCCATCGCCTCCTGGGGTGTCATTGGAGGGCGGTTGGGTTGACCCGAGGTCATCGTGTCGTAGGTGGAGCAGATGGCGATGATCCGGGATGCCAAGGGGATCTCCTTCCCGATCAGCCCGGCCGGGTAGCCGCCTCCGTCGACGCGCTCGTGGTGGTAGAGGATGGCGTCGGCGACTGGGCCGTAGCCGTCGAGCTTGCCGACGAGTGTCGCCCCGTCCTGGGGGTGGCGCCGGATTACCGCCCAGTCCGCATCGGTGAGCTGCTCTGGGTGCAGGATGCGGTCTGACCAGGTGAACTTGCCGATGTCGTGAAGCAGCCCGGCGGTGTGGATGACCTCCTGTTCGGATTCACTGCAGCCGGCCTCGATCGCCAGAGCCTTCGCGTAGCGCGCGACCGCGGTGGCGTGGCGCGCGGTCGTGCGATCGCGCAGTGCGAGAGCATCCATCAGCGTGGCGAGGACTCCGAATTGCAGCGACGCCAGTTGGATCGTGCGCGCTTCGAGCTTGTCGGCCCGGTCCTCCGATCGCAGCAGGGCGATGGTCAGATACTGGAAGATCAAGACCACCGCGACAGCGCTGAGTAGCATTGGCAGACCGAGGTTGGTGTAGGCAATGGCGAGCAGCGTCGCCAGTGCGCCCGTCGCGAGCTGTCCCGGGAGCGGGGGAAAGAGGAACTCGCTGACCTCAGAACGGAGCGAGCGACCCTCGTCAATGTGGGCGTGGAGGGCGATCAGGATGAAGTTGAGCCCAGTGGCGACCAGGAATACCGCGTAGACGACCAGGCCGAAGGTTGCGCCCTGCGTGAGGTGGTGATTGCGCGGCTCGTGCACATCGCCGATCACCGCGCGCACCAACAGTCCTCCAGCGAACGGCACGACTGCGAAGGTCGCGAGGTTCGCAAGCCAGGTACTCGGAGGAAGGCGTCTCCGCGCTGAGATGAAGACCATCGCGGCGATGCCAAACGCCACGGCCGGAGTTGGTCCAAGCAGGCTCATGGCTAGTACCAGCGCCACGAAGGAGGCACTCAACTCCCCGCTGCGGGTCTTCACGCTGAACCACTCCCCGACGAGCGCGAGCGCGAGCAGCAGTCCTACAAGCGTCAGTGGGCGCCATTCCTCGGCGCGCGAGAGCTGCGCGGCCGCACCGACCACGCCCACGAGGAGCAGGAGCTCGGCTGCCCAGTAGAGACGTCTCGTAGTCGTGGGGGCGGGCATCGTCGGCTCTGTCGTAATTAACGGCCGACACGGCGTGGTACTTGAGGTGATCCTAAGGTGCTTGCCTTGCCCGTCCGGTCGCTCCGCCGACCCGCGTCGGCCGTATCACGTGGCGGCGTGCTCGTGGGGCTTCGGCTCAGGCGGTAGCAACTCGCCCGGAGCTCCAGCGGGACTCGCCGCGACGGAGATGCTCTCGTCGCCGTCTGCCGCTGGCTGCAGTCCTCGTAAGGGCAGCCGCAGAAGTGCCACGGCAGTTGCCGCGGCTCCCAGTCCGACCACAAGGAACGCCACCCGCGGCGAGCTGAGCGCAACCAGGGCTCCACCCAATGGCAGGCCGATCGCGATACACAGGGCCGTAAGCGATTCGACCGCGCCCATCATCCGGCCGTGAAGGTGCGTCGGGGTGAGCCGCTGAACGATGCTGATCAGCGACGGCAGCTCCACCCCGTTGCCGAGTCCGCCAACGAGCGCGGCGATGCATGCAAGGACAAGGGACGGAGCGATGGCGAAGCCGACGTAAGCGAGCCCAACAGCGAGCGTGCCGGCGCTCAACAGGGCTCCGAGCGGGCGCCGCAGGGCGCGCGCGAAGACGACGCTCCCGAGGACCGCGCCGGCGCCCCATGTCGTCAGGAGCAGTCCAAAGCCGCGGTCGCCGGCGTGCAGGGTGGCCTTTGCGTAGGCGACCTCGATCGGCCCTGCTGAGTTGAAGAAGACGAAGGCAACGGCCTCGGTCAACAGCAGTCCACGCAGCGAGGGAGCCTCGTTGATGTGTCTCCAGGCCTGGCGCAGGCGAGCGCTCACCGAGGCTCCAGCGGCCTCCTCGACATGGGGGTGCAGGTCGATGAGCAGCGCGCCGCAGATCAGGAAGGAACCTACGTCGATGAACAACGCCGCGGGTGCGCCTGCGGCGGCGACCACCGCGCCGCCGAGCACCGGCCCGAGCACGAATGTGGCCGAGAAAGCGACGTTCAATGCGGCGTTCGCCTTTTGCTCGGCCTCCTGCAGGCTGTCCTCCGGAGGGCGGGCTGCTTGCCCGACCTCCGGCACGGGCTGGCCCGCCGTGGACACGCCTTCGAACTCGGTCTGCACCTGATCGCGTGCCGCCCGCGCGACCTCCGCCCGCAGAAGCGCGCTCGCGGCCAGGGCGGCCGTACCGTCGATCGCCACCAGAACCAGCACGGCGGGCAGCCAGAAGTGCCACAGGAGAACCGCCAGCGCGGCGGTCGTCGCCGCCTCGACGAAGTACAGGCCGCTGAGCTCGCCGCGACGCGTGGAGGCCTCGACCCGGGCAACAACAGCTGGGACTACGAACGCAGGCAGCGCCTGCCCCGCGAACAACAGCGCCGCGACGGCAATCGCGCTGTGCGTGTGATCGAACACCGCCAGCAAGAGGGCGACCAGGCCGAACCAGGTGCCCAGCCGGTTTACGGTGTATGCGGCAAGGATTCTCCGCAGCCGGCGTGACCGCAGGGGTTGTGTCACGCCGCCAAGCTAGCGACTGCCGGCCAGGGGGTCGAGCGATGCACACCTGGTGGCAGAATTCCGCCGCAGGCCAGGCGTGGGCTCGAGCTCCGCCGATCGGTCCCTACACGCGCGCGCAGAGGTCGTTGCCGGGCGCCGGAGCGTCGAGCCTCACCACCGGCAGACGGGGATGCCGGCGGGCGAGCACGCGCGTGAACGACTCGGCCGGAACGTCGGGGAGGTCGCCGCTGAAGACCACCATGCGGCTCCCTGGCGCATGCTCGAGCACCTCCGAGAACGCGCCGGCCTCCTCGAACACGGTGCTCCCGGGCATGATCTCGCTGAGCTCCTTCAGCAGTATCGCCCGCCGCGCCGAGTCGCGCCCTGCGATCAGGACGGGAGGGCTGGGAGCGGGTGGCTCCGCGGGAGCTCCACCGGGCGCGCAGGAGGGCTCGACCGGGAGGATCGGCCGGTCATCGCGACGGGGCGGGCGGGGCGCGCCGTCGCCGCGCGTACGCGGAACGAGCCATCGCCTGAGGGCGTGCAGCCGAGCGGGGGCTCTGGGGGCGGATTTCACCATGCTTTACATGATGAGCCTTCGATAGCCGTTTGTCTGTCGGTCGCACGGTGCCGTCCGTGTCGTCCCGAAGGTGCAGTTCGCTGTCGTCCTTGCGGCACGTCGCGATCGGTCCCGTCGAGCCGCTACCGTGTGCGCCTGATGGACACGGGCACGCCAGGGGTCGCGCGACCGATCGAGGTGATCATCGCCGACGACCACGCGGTCGTGCGCGACGGGATCCGCACGGTGCTCGAGCGCCAGGCGGGCGAGTTCCGGGTCGTGGCCGAAGCGGCCGACGTTCCCGCCACGATCCGCGAAGTCCGCGAGCACAAGCCCGACCTGCTCACGCTCGATCTGACGATGCCCGGCGGCTCGAGCCTGGCGGCGCTGCCGTCCTGCTTCATGGCCCACCCGACGCTCGCCGTAGCGATCCTGACGATGCGCGAGGATCCCGAGTACGCCCGTCAGGCGCTCAGGGCGGGAGCGCGCAGCTATGTGCTCAAGGAGGCGGAGCCCGCGGAGCTGCTCCAGGCGTTCCGCCTGGCCGTGGCGGGTGGCAACTACCTGCACCCGCGCCTGGGCGCGCTGATGGCCACCGGCGAGCAGGGCGCCCAGGACGGGCTGGTGCTCTCCGAGCGTGAGAGCGAGGTGGTGCGGCTGATCGCCAACGGCTACACCAACCCCGAGATCGCCGAGCAGCTGCACGTCGCCGAGCGCACCGTCAAGACCTACCGCGCCCGGGCGATCGAGAAGCTCGGCTTCTCCTCCCGCTCCGAGCTGACGGCCTATGCCCGCCGCGTGGGCCTCGTGGACTGACCGGCGCCGCGGCGCAGGCGCCCCGCTCGGTCCCGGATGTGCGCCGATGGGCGTCCCGAACGCCGCGCCCGCTCCGTCCCGCACGCGCGTCTCAAACGCTGCGACCCACCGGGGCCGCACGCGCGCCGGCCGGCCGACGGCCGGCTCTAGCCCGACTGCCCGCGGGCCGGCCGGCCCGCGAGCGGCACGACCAGGCGGACGGTCGTCCCTTGGCCGGGCGCAGGGCCGAATTCGAGCTCGCCCCCCACGAGCTCGGCCCGCTCGCGCATGCCGGACATCCCAAATCCGCCCTCCAACCCGTCGCCCCGCGGCCCGAGCCGCTCCGCTTCGGGGAGCCCCTGGCCGTCGTCGGTGACCGAGGCTCGGATCACCCCGTCGCGCTCGGAGACGCCCACCACGGCCTTCGTTGCATGGGCGTGGCGGCTGACATTGGTGAGCGCCTCCTGAACGATCCGGTAGATCGTGCTCTCGAGCTCCGGGTCAAGACGCCGGCCGCCGCCGGAGGAGTCCCCGTTCGGCCCGGGGGGCTCCTCGCCCAGGTCGATCTCGGTCTGCACCTCCAATCCGTCGATCGCCTGCGCGCGCCTGGCGAGCGCCTGCAGGGCGGCCGCCAGGCCGAGGTCGTCGAGCGCCGCCGGCCGCAGCTCGGTGATCAGGTGGCGCAGCCCGTCGATCTCCCTGCCCAAACCCTCGAGCACCGTGTCCACGGTGCCACTCAGCGATTCCGTGTCGCCGGCGTCGCGGGCGTTGGCGAGCTGCAAGCGCAGCGCGCCGATGCCCTGGATGCTCTCGTCGTGGATCTCCCTGGCCCAGCGGGTTCGCTCGCGCTCGCGCGCCTCGTTGCCGAAACGCAGCCGCTCGATCTCCACCGAGCGCTCCGCGGCCAGCCGCTGCGCCACGCTTGCCGCGAAGGAGTTCAGCGCCTGTCGGTCGGCGTCGCGGAAGCCGGAGTCGCTGCGCAGCGCGATCACCAGGCCGCCGCCATGACCCTCCATGCTCAACGGCTCGACCAGGACGGCCCGCGCCTCCAGGCCCAGTTCGTGCAGCCAGGCCGCTTCCTGGCCGCGCGGGCGATCCAGCGACAGCGGCTTTCCCGACCTGTAGAGCTCGCCGAGCGCGCTGCCCTCCACGGGCATGATCCGCAAGCGAACTGTCCCCTGGCCGCTGGAAGCCGCGACGCGCAGCTCGCCGCGCTCCTCGATCAGTATCAACAGCGTGCCGGCGTCGAGCAGCGCGAGGCCTCGGTCGGCCATCAGACGCAGCAGCCACAACTCTGATCCGGAGAGCACCGAGCCCGATTATGAAGGTCCGGGCCGTCCGAGAGCGGGCGGTGAGCCGATCTGCAGCGACCCGGCGATCGCGATGCCCTCCCCGGCGTCCTCGCCGCTGCCCCGCTGCGCGGCGGCTCGGGTCCTTGCGAGCATCTCCTCGCTCCCGAGATCCTCCTGCCAGACGGCGAGTCCCACCGAGACGCGCAGCGGCTGGCGAGCTCCCTCGGCTTCGACCTTGATCGTGCGCATCCTGTCGAGCACGCGCCTGGCGACGATCTCGCCACGGGGACCGTCGGCCCCGGGCAGGACGACCAGCAGCTCGCCCTCGCTGGGCATGCCGATCCGGTCGAACCGGCGCAGCTGGCGCGGAAGGGCTTTCGCAACGTAGGCGAGCGTCTGCTCGGGCAGCTCGCTGCCGTGGTCGCGCGAGAGCTCCTCGAGGTTGTCGATCACCACGAGCAGAAAGCTCAGGGGGGTGCCGTAGCGCCCGGCGCGGTTGATCTCCTCTTCCATCCGCGCACGCAGGGCGGGCGCGGACAGGGATACGATCTGCTCCGGGGGGAGCGGGTTGGAGCGCGGATTTGGATTGCTGGCAGCCATGCCGTTCGGCGCACGAGGACACGTAGGTCGTGTGATCGGGATCCATCCCTTGGGGTCACCGCACAGACTACGCGTTCTCGTCGCGGATCGAGCCCGATTTCTTGCAGCGCCCGGCAGCCGGCGGGCGCGCGCGTTGCCGGGCGGACGCGGAGGCGCCCGGCCGATCCGTCGGAGTGCGCTGCTACACCTGCTCGGTGCTTGAAGAGCTGCGTGTCGAGAACCTCCTGCTGATCGAGCGCGCCCAGCTGCGGCTCGCCCCCGGGCTGAACGTGCTCACCGGCGAGACCGGCGCGGGCAAGACGGTGCTCGCCCACGCGTTCGACCTGCTGCTGGGAGGCCGGGCGAGGCCCGGGATCGTGCGTCCCGGAGCGGGGGAGGCCTACGTCGAGGGGATCTTCGACCTGCCCGACGCCCTGGGCGAGCAGCTGGGCGAGCGGCTGCCCAGCGGCGCCTCGGAGATCGTCCTCGCCCGCCGGGTCGGCTCCGACGGGCGCACGCGCGCCTACCTGAACGGGCGCTCGGCGAACGTTGCCGAGCTGCGCGACCTCGGCGGCCTGCTCGTCTCGTTCTACGGTCAGCACGAGCACCGCAAGCTGACCGTTTCCGCGGCGCAGCTCGAGATTCTCGACGACCTCTGCGGCCCCGAGCAGGCGCGTCGCCTGAGTGCCTGCGCCCAGGCGTTCGCCGAGACCGGGCGGCTGGCGGGACGGCTCGATGCCCTCGGCGAGCTTGCGCGGGCGCGTGAGCTCGAGATGGACCTCCTTGAGTATGAGCTGGCCGAGATCGACTCGGCGGCGCTCGACGAGCGCGAGCGCGAGAAGCTGCTCGCCGCCCGCGAGCGCCTACGGCGGCTCGATGCGCTCAACCTCGCGGCCGGCGCCGGGGCCGACGCGCTCTCCCCGGACTCGCCCGAGGCACCGGGAGCCGCGCAGCTGATCGCCGGGGCCGTCCCGCACCTCGAGGCGCTCGCCGGCGTCGACCCGCGGCTGGATGCGCTCGCCGAGCGGCTGCGGGGACTCGTCATCGAGGCGCGCGAACTTGCCGCCGAGCTTCATGGCTACAGCGAGCGGTCGGCCCCGCAGGACCCGGACGGTTGGGTCGGCGAGCCCGCCGGCGAGAACCTGTCGCTCGACGCGCTCGAAGAGCGCCTGGCCCTCATCGAGCGCCTGGAGCGCAAGTACGGTGGCAGCATCCAGTCGGTCCTCGAGCACGCCGAGCGCAGCCGCGCGAGGCGCGAGGAACTGGCGGGCGCCGAGGTTGCGCTGGCCGAGGCGACCGCACAGCTGCGCGAGGCCCGCGCCTGCCTGGACGGGCACGTCGAGGCCCTGCGGCTGGCTCGCCGGTCCGCGGCCCCGCGTCTGGCGGTCGCCGTGCGCGAGCAGCTCGCGTCGCTGGCCATGGGCGACGCTACGTTCGAGGTGGTTGTGACCGATCGGCAGGCCGGGCCGTCCGGCGGTGACCTCGTGGAGTTCCTGATCGCACCCAATCCCGGAGTACCCGCCGGCCCGCTTCGCGAGATCGCCTCGGGTGGGGAGCTATCGCGTGTGATGCTCGCCCTGACCACCGCAAACGGCCAGGACACCCTCGCCGAGGTCGCCGCTGCCTCGCGCAAGGTCCCTGCCGCCTCCGGCAACGGCCGCGGCAGTCCTCGGGCCGCCGGCGCCGCCCCGGCGCGCTCCCGCGGTGCTCGGGCCGGGGCGGGCGGGGCTCGCGCGGGGCGGGGCTCTCCCTCGCCGGCCACGCTCGTGTTCGATGAGGTCGATGCGGGCATCGGCGGGCAGACCGCCCGCGCGGTCGGGGCCCGACTGCGCGAGCTCGGGGAGAGCAGGCAGGTGCTGTGCATCACCCACCTTCCGCAGATCGCCTCGCTCGGCGACCGTCACTTCTCGATCGTCAAGGACACGTCGGTGGATCCCACGTGCGCGAGGGTCCTCGAGCTCGGCGAGTCCGAGGTCGTCTCCGAGCTGGTCCGCATGCTCGGTGCCGACACCGCGGACACGGCTGCGCGCCGCCATGCGCGCGATCTGCGTCGCGCGGCCTGAGCCACACGGTGCGCTCTGCGCCCGGGGGCGTTACTCTCGCATCGATGGCCGTTACACGACCGAGCCCTCCGGGCTCCGCGCCCCCGGCGACTGAGCCGCGGCCCGTCGAAGCAGGCGGACCCCCGCGCACCGTGAGCGGTCCGGTGCGCTGCGGCCGGCGCACGAAGCTGCTCGTCAAACACCTCGCGCGAGGGGATGTGGCGCTCGTCGATCACCTCGACATCGACAGGGTCTCCGCCGAGGAGCTGATCGCCGCCGGCGCAGTGGCGGTGTTGAACTGCAAGCCCTCCTCCGGCGGGTCATACCCGAACCTGGGACCCCAGCTGCTGGTCGAAGCGGGCATCCTGCTGGTCGACCTCCCCGACGACTCCCTCTTCCAGGCGCTCTCCGACGGGGACCGGGTGGTCGTTTCGGCCGCGGGAGAGGGCCGGGGAGAGGTGATGCACTCAGGTCGGGTGCTCGCGCGCGGCGAGGTGCTCGACCTGGCGCGCGTCTGCGCTGAGACGGAGGCCAGGCGGCGCGAGATCGGGGAGGCGCTCGAGCGGTTCGCCCACAACACGATCGAGCACATGCGCGAGGAGCGCGAGCTGCTCGCCGGGAGGATCGAGCTGCCGCGGTTCAGTACCGACTTTCGCGATCGCTCCACCCTGGTGGTCGTCCGGGGCGTCGGGCACCAGCGCGACCTGCGCGCCCTGCGGCCGTTCATCCGCGACATGAACCCCGTGCTCGTCGCCGTCGACGGGGGCGCCGAGGCTCTGCTCGAAGCCGGGCTGACCCCGGACATGATCGTCGGGGACATGGACTCGGCCGGAACGGAGGCGCTTCGCTGCGGCGCGGAGCTCGTCGTGCACTCCTACCCCGACGGGCATGCGCCCGGCCGCGACCGCCTGGAGGAGCTCGGGGTACGTTTCAAGCTCGTCCCCGCGCCGGGCACCAGCCAGGACGTGGCGATGCTGATCGCCGCCGAGAAGGGCGCCCGCCTGATCGTCTCGGTGGGGTCCCAGTTCAACCTCGTCGAGTTCCTCGATCGCAACCGCAAAGGGATGTCCTCGACGTTCCTGACGCGCCTTCGCATCGGCGAGATCCTGGTCGACGCCAAGGGGGTCAGCCGGCTCTACCGCCCGCGGCCCGGCCTGACCCCGCTGCTGGTCGTGATCGCCGCCGGCCTGATCGCGATGATCGCGGTGGTCTGGATGACCCCGGCGCTGCGCGACGTCGTGGAACTGCTGTGGCTGAAGCTCAATCTGCTGGCGGACATCAGATCGGTCGATCCGGGACCGGTCATCTCCGGCCGCTGAATGGCCGTCCCGCGCCACGCCGCAGCGCCGAATGTTTGACTACCGCTACCACGCGCTGTCACTGGCCGCGGTGCTGCTCGCGCTGGCGGTGGGCGTCGTGGTGGGGGTGGCGATAGGTGACTCGAACCTCGTCTCCTCCGCCAAGAGCGGCATCGTCCACGACCTCAGCGCGGAAGTGAGCTCCGCGCAGCAGCAGGCAGGCCAGCTGCGTGCCCAGCTGGCGAGCGAGGAAGCCTTCACGAACGACCTCTACCCGATCGCGGTTCACGGTCTGATGGGCGGGCGCAGCATCGGGCTCGTGTTCCTCGGGGGCTCCTCCAATCGCATGAACGGCCTGATCCGCGGCGCGGTCACACAGGCGGGCGGCGATCTGGCGACGGTCGTGGCGGTGCGCGAGCCACTCGACCTTCCCGGCCTAGCCCAGGAGGCGGCCGGGACCCGCTATTCGGCGCTCGGAGCCGACCCGGGCAGGGCGGGCCTCGTACTCGTGGAACGGTTCGGCATGGTTGTGGGCAGGCAGCTGGTCAGCGGCGGAGCCCTGGTCAACCGGGAGTTCCTGAGCCGCGTTCGCGGGCGCCTGCTCAGCGCGTTCGACGGGCAGCTGGTGAAGCTCCAGGGTCTCGTCGTGGTGCGCGCCGACCCGACCGGGATGACCCCCGAGCAGGCCCAGGCCACTGCGGCCTTCCAGTCGGGCCTGATCCACGGCGCGACAGCGGCCGGGGTCCCTGTGGTGGGGGTCGAGCTGAGCAGCACCGAACCGTCCCAGGTCTCCTGGTATCAGGCCCAGGACATCTCGAGTGTCGACGACCTCGACGCCCAGGCCGGCCAGGCCGCCCTGATCTACGCGCTCAGCGGATCCCACGGCACCTACGGCACGAAGCCCACCGCCGACTCGCTGCTGCCGAACATCGGCGGGGCCGCCTCGCATCCCTGAGCGCGTCCGCCTGTGCCGCTAGCGTCAGGACATGCACGCTCTGCCGTTCCTGGCCGCGCTTCTTGCCGCCGCAATCCTCGCGCCGGCGGTCCTGCGGGCGCTCGTCGCGGGTGGACACACGAAGGCCAACTACCGCGACCGGATGCTCCCGTTCCCCTACGGTGTGCTCACCCTGGCGGCGGCGCTGATCGCCCTGATCCCGCTCGCGCTGCTGGCGGGGCTCTCCTCCGTGCGGGTGTTCCACCCGGAGGCGCTCCCGATAGCCGTATACGCGCTCGGAGTACTGGCGCTGGGGCTGGTCGACGACACGCTGGGCGAGCAGCGGGGCGAGCCGTCGGAGAGGCGCGGTTGGCGCGGCCACGGCGGTGCGGCGCTTCGCGGGGAGCTCTCCACCGGAGCGCTGAAGGCCGCGGGATCGCTCGGTCTGGCGCTGTTCGCGATGAGCTACCTCGACCTGTCGAAGGGGCGCTGGCTGCTGGCGGCAGCCGTGCTCGTGCTGGCCACGAACGTCTTCAACCTCCTCGACCTCCGTCCCGGGCGCTCGACGAAGGCGTTCGTGCTGCTCGGCGCCGGACTGGTGATCGGGTCGGCGAACCTGCGGTCGCTGTGGGCGCTCGGCCTGTTCGTGGCGCCCGCGCTCGTTGCCGGTCTCTACGATCTGCGCGAGCGGGCGATGCTCGGTGACACCGGCGCGAACCTGCTGGGGGGCCTTGCGGGGCTGTGGCTCGTGCTGACCCTTTCGGGCACCGGCCAGCTGGTCGCGCTCGCCCTGCTGCTCGCGGTGACGCTCTACGGCGAGTTGCGATCGATCTCCGCGCTCATCGAACGGACTCCGGGGCTGCGCGAACTAGACTCCTGGGGCAGGCCCTCATGACGTTGCCCTATTCCGACCGCCACGCGCAGGCCCCGAGCGACACCCGGTTCATCTTCGTGACCGGCGGCGTGGTCTCCTCATTGGGCAAGGGGATAGCCGCGGCATCCATCGGCCGCCTGCTCGTCTCGCGCGGGCTCACGGTCGGGCTGCAGAAGTTCGACCCCTACATCAACGTCGACCCCGGCACGATGTCGCCCTATCAGCACGGCGAGGTGTTCGTCACCGAGGACGGCGCCGAGACCGACCTCGACCTCGGCCACTACGAGCGCTTCACCGACTCCAACACGAGTCGTGCCTCCAACGTCACCGCCGGAGGCATCTACGACACCGTGATCCGTCGCGAGCGGCGGGGCGACTATCTGGGCGGGACCGTCCAGGTCGTCCCCCACATCACCGACGAGATCAAGCAGCGGGTCGCGCTGATCGCAGAGTCCAGCGACGTGGACTTCGTGATCACCGAGATCGGCGGCACCGTGGGGGATATCGAGTCCCTGCCCTTCCTTGAGGCGATCCGCCAGTTCCCGGTGGACGTGGGACGCCGGCGCTGCCTGTTCATCCACCTGACGCTCGTCCCCTACATCGGCCATGCCGGCGAGCTGAAGACGAAGCCCACGCAGCACTCGGTGAACGAGCTGCGGCGCATCGGGATCGCCCCGGACATGCTCATGTGCCGCTCGGAGGGGTCGCTCTCGCAGGAGATCCGCAAGAAGATAGCCCTGTTCGCGAGCCTCCCGTCGGAGGCGATCATCTCCGCGTGCGACGTGGACAACATCTACAAGGTCCCGCTCGTGTTCCGCGAGCAGGGCGTCGACGACTTCATCCTCGATCACTTCGGCCTGGAGGCTCCCGCACCCGAGCTGTCCGCATGGAAGGAGCCGATCGAACGCTCCGAGCGCGCTACGCGCACCGTGCGGATCGCGCTGGTGGGCAAGTACGTGCAGCTCGAGGACGCCTACCTGTCGGTCTGCGAGGCGCTTCGCCATGCCGCCTCGCTGCAGGACAGCAGGGTGGAGATCGACTGGATCGACTCCGAGCGCCTCGAGCAGGACGACGCGCGTGGAGAGGCCGTCATCGGCGAGGTCTCCGACGCCGCTGGGCCGCTCGCCGAGCCGGCGTCCGATGCCGAGGGATCGGACACCTCCGAGACGCTCGCCGAGGGCGGCGGTCGCGAGCTGCTGGCGCAAGCCGACGGCATCCTCATCCCCGGCGGGTTCGGCGGCCGCGGGATCGAGGGCAAGATCGCCGCGGCGGGCGTGGCGCGCGAGGGGCGCATTCCGTTCCTGGGCATCTGCCTGGGCATGCACGTCGCGGTGGCCGAGTTCGCCCGGCACGTCGCCGACATGGAGGGAGCGAACTCGACCGAGTTCGATATCGAGACCCCCTATCCGGTGATAGATCTGCTCCCCGAGCAGAAGGAGGTGGCCAACCTCGGCGGGACGATGCGCTTGGGCGCCGATCCGATCAAGCTGCATGCCGGGACGCGCACGCGGGAGATCTACGGCGAGGCCGTCGTCTACGAGCGCCACCGCCACCGCTACGAGGTCAACAATCTGCTGCGCAAGCGCCTGCAAAGCGCGGGACTGTGCGTGTCGGGCACCTCGCCCGACGAGCGCCTTGTGGAGGTCATCGAGCTGGACGACCATCCGTTCTTCGTGGCAAGCCAGTTCCACCCGGAGTTCAAGTCGCGTCCGGAGCGTCCTGCCCCGCTGTTCCGTGATTTCATCGCGGCTGCCCTGGAGCGCGCCGCCGAGCGCGGCGAGCGATCCACAGAGGCTCGCCCGGCAGCGGGACGATCGCCCGGCGGACCTGCCGCCAGACCGTGACGGTGGGCGCGCCGGTGTCGCCGATCGCCACCCTGGAGAGGCGTTACCTGAACGGCACGTTTGCCGAGCTCTGCCGGATTGAGAGCCCGTCCGGCCACGAGCGGAATTGCGCCGAGCGGGTGATCGCGGAGCTGCGGGCGCTTCAGGTGGAGGTGCAGGAGGATGCTGCGGGCGAGACCCCCGGTTCTGACTGCGGCAACCTGCTCGCGCGCATCCCCGCCGATCCCGAGCGAGCGGCGGACGGCTCGGATGCCGGCCCGCAGAGCGTGCTGATGGGCGCGCACCTGGACACGCCTCCACCGCAGGCGCCGGTCGAGCCGGTGCTGGTGGGGGGCTGCTGGGAGAACGCCAACGAGGGGATTCTCGGAGCCGACAACAAGGCCGCTGTGGCGGTTCTGCTCGCGCTGGCCCGACACATCCGCCGCGCGGGCTCGCCGGTGGACCTCGAGCTCCTGTTCACGGTCCGCCAGGAGGCGGCGAGCGCCGGAGCCCACATGTTCGACGCGGCTTCTCTGAAGAGCGGCGTCGGGTACGTATTCGATCATTCCTCACCGATTGGCGAGATGGTCCTCAGCTCGCCCAGTCACTTCCGCCTCGAGGCATCCTTCCGCGGCGCCGCGGCCGATGTGGGGGTGCGCCCGCAGGAAGGCCGCAGCGCGATCCTCGCCGCCGCCCGCGCGATCGCCTCGATGCGCCTGGGCCGCCTCGATGAGGAGACGACCGTGAACGTCGGGACGATCTCCGGCGGGACGGCGATGAGCGTCGTTCCCGAGCGCTGCTCGCTGGTGGCGGAGATCCGGAGCCTGAGCGACGACCGCGCCCACGCGCTGCTCGGCGAGGTGGTGGACCGCATCCACGAGGCGGCGAACACGCCGGAGTGCGAGTGCGACGTGGAGGTCAGCGTGCAGCGAACGTTCTCCGGCTACCGCCTGCCCGCGAAGGCGCCAGCGGTTCGTGCCGCCGAAACTGCGTTGCGGGCCTGCGGTCACGAGCCGACCCGGGTTGCCAGCGGGGAGGCCTCGGTCGCGAACGCCCTGCTGGCTCAGGGCCTTGCGACGGTGAACCTGGCGAACGGAACCGAGCGAAACGGTCAGGCCGGCGAGCGGGTGAGCGTGGCCGCGCTGGAGGAGATGCTCGACGTCGCCGTCGCCCTGCTGGACGAGGTGGCAGGCGCTTCGCCGGACGCGTCGCGGTAGCTTCAGAGCATCATGCTGAAGCTGCGCCGCGCCATCGTCCTGGACGCCGGTCCGCCCGGGGAGCGACCCGAGCAGGATCTCCTCGTGGCGCTCACCGCCGAGGGGGGCGAGCGGCGAGCGGCGAGCGACGAGCCCGCGTCACCGGATCCCGGCGCTCGCGCGGCGATCGCCGATGTGGCACTCATCGGCCGCTGCGAGGTGGGTGACGAAATCATCGTCAACGTACAGGCGCTCGACCTCGGCCTCGGCTCGGGGGGCTTTGACATCGTCCACGTGAACCTCACGCGCGGCCTGCAGGGCGCTGGCGCCGCCCGGGCCAACGTGATGAAGCTCAACTACACGAGCCTGCAGCACGCCGTGGAGCCCGTCGAGGGCGAGCGGCTGGATCTGCCCGTGGCGCAGCCGGTGGCGGTGCTCGCCCTGCATGGTCAGCTGGCGGCGGTCGCGTGGGCCTTTGCCCGGGCCGCCCCTGGGAGCTCCCTGGGGTACGTGCAGACCGAGGGCGGGGCGCTGCCCGGAGGGCATTCGCGCACGGTTCGCGTTCTGCGCGAGCGCGGGCTGCTGGCCGGCCATCTGACGGCCGGAGCGGCGTTCGGGGGGGAGGGAGAGGCGATCACGACCGCAGGCGCGCTACACCACGGGCTGCGCACGCTCGGTTGGACCGCTGCCGTGTGCGGCCCCGGCCCGGGCATCGTCGGGTCGAGCTCACGGCTCGGGCATGGCGGGATGTCTGCGCTCGACTCCGCACACGCCGCGCTGGCGCTCGACTGCCCCACGCTGATCGTCGCCCGGATGTCCTCGGGCGACGACCGGGAGCGCCACCGCGGCATATCCCACCACACGCTCACGGTGCTCGACCTGCTGCTCGAGCCGGTCACGGTGGCTCTGCCCTTCGGCCTGCGCTCGCCGGTCGGCGCCGACCTGCGAGCCGGCCTCGGCGAGCTGCTCGGCGGGCCCGGCCCGGGCCGTCGGTCCAGGAGACGCCCATCGCCGACGCCGGGCGTCGAGCGGCCGGCGCGCATCACCCGCCACGACTGGCGCTCGGCGGTCGTGGACCTCCCGGCGTTTGCCGCAAGCGGACTGCCCGCCGAGACGATGGGCCGCGGGCTGACCGAGGACCCCCTGTTCTTCGGAGCGGCGCTCGCCGGCGGCGGGGCGCTGGCCGAGCTCGCGCCGCAGTCCGCGCGGGACGATCGAGCCGACCGGAACGGGGGCAGCGACGAGGCTGCGCTGAGCTCTTGATCCGCCCCCGGAGGGCCCGGCATTCACACGCGTGGCGCGTGAATGCCGGATTGCACCATCAAGGGGCCCTAAGCGCGGAGGCGAAGCTGGTGGGGTGAGCCCTACGCTGAGTCCCCCGAGCGCCTCAACGGTCGGGATCGAGCGCCTGATCCTCGACTTCCTGGCCTACCTGGAGCTCGAGCGGGGACTGTCGCGCAACACGCTTCAGGCGTATCGCTCCGACCTGCTGCAGTTCGGCGAGTTCCTCGACCGCCACGAGCTGGCCGTGACCGACGCGCGACATGGCGATCTGGCAGCGTTCCTGTCCGAGCTGGCCGGTCGCGGAGACGGCGAGCGGGCACCGGTCGCTGCGGCCACGCTGGGGCGCAAGGTGGCGTGCCTGCGCTCCTTCTATCGCCACCTGCGCCGTGAGGGGATGATCGAGCACGACCCCACCGCCGAGCTTCGGGGGCCGCCGAAAACCAGACGGCTGCCGCGCGTGCTCTCGCGCGAGGAGGTTGGCCAGCTCCTGAGCGGGCCACGGGGGACCGAGCCCCGCGCGCTGCGCGACCGTGCGCTGCTGGAGGTCATGTACGCGTGCGGGCTGCGGGCTTCGGAGGCGGTCGGACTCGAGCTGTCAGACGTGGACCTCGACGAGGGTCTGCTGCGCGCGCGCGGGAAGGGCTCGAAGGAGCGGATCGTGCCGATCGGCCGCCAGGCGGTGGGGGCGCTGCGCGCGTACCTGCGCAGCGGGCGCCCGGCCCTGCACGGCGTCTCGGGGGAGTCCCGGGTGTTCGTCAATCGCCGAGGCACGGGCCTCACCCGCCAGGGTCTCTACAAGATCGTCCAGGGCTACGCGCGCGAGGCGGGCCTGCAGGAGAAGATGAGCCCCCACACCCTGCGTCACACGTTCGCCACGCACCTGCTCGCCGGAGGATGCGACCTGCGCTCGCTGCAGGAGATGCTCGGCCACGCCGATCTCTCGACGACTCAGGTCTACACCCACCTGTCGGCCGAGCGGCTGAAGGACGCCTACTTCAGCGCGCACCCCCGGGCGTCGCGCTGAGATGGCACCGGCGGCGTGCGCTCGCGCGGGGCGGCACGGGCGGCCGACGGCTCCGATCCTGCTCGCGATGCGCGCCGCGCCACCTGCCGACCGATGAGCGGCGAGCAGGCTCGGAGGGCGATCGTGCTCGTGATCGACGCGTGCGGGGTGGGCGCGCTGCCCGATGCGTGGCGCTATGGAGATGAGGGGACGAACACCCTCGCGCACGTCGCCGAGGCCGTCGGCGGCCTCGAGCTCCCGACCTTCGCGGCGCTCGGTCTGGGGTCGATCCTTCCGCTCCGCGGTGTCCCCGCCGCGGAGGATCCGGTGATCCACGGGCGCCTTCACCCGCTCGGGCCCGGCAAGGACTCGGCTTGTGGGCACTGGGAGCTGATGGGCGTGGTCCTGCAGGAGGCCCTGCCCACCTACCCGAAGGGCTTCCCACCCGAGGCGATCGCACGTCTGGTCGGGGCGACCGGCCACGGGGTGATCTGCAACCGTCCCTACGACGGCATCGCCGCGATCGAAGACTTCGGTTCCGAGCACCTGCGCACGGGTGCGCTGATCGCGTACACCTCGCAGGACTCGGTACTTCAGCTCGCGGCGCACGTCGAGCGGATGTCCCCCGCGGAGCTCTATCGCGCCTGTGCGGCGGCGCGGAGGGTGATGAGCGGCGAGCACGCGGTCGGCCGTGTCATAGCACGGCCCTTCACAGGCGCCGAGGGGGCGTTCATGCGCACAGAGGGTAGGCGCGACTTCAGCCTGCCCCCACCGGGGCGCAGCTACCTGCAGGAGCTGCAAGAGGACGGCGTCGAGGTGCATGGGGTCGGCAAGATCTCCGATCTGTTCGCCGGGGTGGGGATCACCGAGTCCCATCCGGGTGCCACGAACGCGCAGGCGCTTGCAAGCGTCGACGGGCTGCTCGGAGAGCTGGAGCGGGGCCTCGTGTTCGTGAACCTGATCGAGACCGACCAGGTTCACGGCCACCGCCACGACGTGGAGGGCTTCCATCGCGCCCTGCGCGAGATCGACTCCGACCTGGCGCGCCGGCTGGCGCAGATGCGTGGCGGCGACCTGCTGATCGTGACCGCCGATCACGGTGTGGACCCGACTCGCGCGGGCACCGACCACACGCGCGAGTATGCCCCGCTGCTTGCGGTCTCGGGCGAGATGGTGGAGGGCAGGCCCGCGCTGTCTGCCCGGCCGCGGGACCAAGCGGGGCAGCCGAAGGCCCCGGCGGGCTCGAGCGCTCGCAGGCATGACGGCCCGCTGGCCGACGTGGGTGCCACGGTGCTGCGCTGGCTGGCCGGGCGCGACGCCGCGCTCCCGGGGCGGGCGTTCCTAACCTGAGGAGCGATGCCCGAGCTCCCCGAGGTCGAGACGATCAGGCGCCAGCTGGCGCCGCTGGTGGAAGGGCGCCGGCTGGAGCGCATCGAGATCCTCGACGAGCGCTGGTCGCGCCCGCGCGCGCCGCGCGAGCTCGAAGACGCGCTCGAGGGGCGGCGCGTCGAGGATCTGGGCAGGAGGGGCAAGTACCTCGTGTGGAGTTTCGAGGACGACGTCCATCTCGCCCAGCACCTGCGAATGACCGGGGCCGTGCTGTCCGTGCCCGACGCCGACCACCCGGGGATCGACCCGCCGCACACTCGTGTTCGCCTGGTCCTTGGTGAGGTCGAGCTCCCTGGTCGGGTCGAGGGTCATGGTCCGGGGACGCGACCTGGTCCGCTCGTGCGCGATCGGGATCCGCGCGGGAAGCGGCGGCTTGCGATCGTCGACCCGCGGAGGTTCGGCACGGGGGAGGTGCTGCTCGGCGCGCGGGAGCTCGAGGGGTTCTTCAGCGCACGGCTGGGCTTGGAGCCCTTCGACGGTCGCTTCACCGCCGAGCACCTGCACGGACTTGCGCGGGGGCGCAAAGGCCCCATCAAGGCGCTGCTGCTCGACCAGCGAAGGATCGCCGGCGTGGGGAACATCTACGCCGACGAGGCGCTCTTCCGCTCGGGCATCCACCCGCTGCGCCCGGCCGGGCGCGTGTCCCGGGCCCAGCACGCCGTCCTGCGCGAGTCCCTGATCGAGGTGCTGCGCGCTGGCATCGACGCACAGGGAGCCACGATCGACGACTTTCGCCACCTCGACGGAGTGCGGGGGTCCTTTCAGGATCAGTTCCTCGTTCACATGCGCGCCGACGAGCCGTGCGCGCGCTGCGGGGCGCCGATAGTGAAGATCGTGGCGGCCGGCAGGGGCACCTACGTCTGCGAGGCCTGCCAACCTGTCCCGCGCGGGCCTCGTAAAGGCCGATCGGCTCCGCCGGTCATCGGCTTCGCCGGCCGTGGGCGCGGCCGGCGCTCGTAGCGCTCAGGCGGCGAGCAGCTCCTCTAGCCGACCGTTCTCGGCGGCGTCCTGAATCTCGGCAAAGCCTCCGATCAGCCGGTCCCCGACGGTGACCTGGGGAAAGCTCTTCATCCCCGTTCGCTCCGCGAGGACCATTCGGCCGGTGGGATCCTTCGACAGGTTGATCTCGGCGAACTCCACGCCGCGCGCGCTGAGTAACCCCTTCACGCGGGCGCAGAAGGAGCAAGGCTCCGTCGTATACACGGTGACATCACTCATTACTTCATAAAGTATAGCATCGCGCATCTCCCCCTTCGAGCGGGGGAGGTGGGGGCCTCGGGCGACGTTTCACATGCTAGCGGCGCCCGCCTGGAGGCAGTCCTCGGGCGGCGTGGGCCGGGCTACCCGTGGACGTACAGGTAGGACTGGACGCCCTGGACGAGTGGCACGAGGTGCCCGTTCGGCCTCACTCCCAGCAACTCGCCCTTCGGTCCGCTCACGATGGGTGAGCCGTGGTCGGTGGTAACCAGCTCGTGGTTCGCGGGGAGCTTCTCCAAACAGCGAATCTGGCCCGCCGTCAGCGACTCGGTGTCTGACATGCCCTTCGCCTTCACTATCGATGTAGGGCCCCACCACGGAGGGTAGAGCTCATCGTCCGCGAGCTCGCATCGTTCACTGGAGAACATCGCACTTTCCGGGGAAATCCCGTGGGCGCGCCGGCCCGCCGCCGGACGTCGAGCTGGGCGGGTGGTCTCCAGATAGCACCCTTCGGGCGTTCGGCCGCGGCGCGCTTCTGGAGGGTGGACGCTCTCCCTGAGACCAGAGAGGAAATTCTCGATGGCGAGAATCCTTGTAGTGAGTGAGAAGCAGGAGGAGATCCTTCTGGATGAGTACGTCCACCCCGCCCACATCGAAGACGAGCACGCATCGCTCCAGATCCTGGAACGGCTGGCGTGGGCGATCAAAGACGCCTCCCGGCCCGAGCGGCTCGCGATGGGCAGGTGAGGGCCGAGGGAGCGGTTCCCCGGGCTCGACAACGCCCCGGCGTCGCCCGGGATGTTGTCGAGAGAGCCATACCGCTCAGCAAGAGGCCGGTCCGCCGGACGGCGCCTCGCCGCGGGAGTCCCGGTAGGTCTGAAGCCCTGCAGGGCACGGAACGTCGGGCGCATGGATCAACATAGCCAGCGTGGCCGGCAGAGCTGTGAAGACCGAGGCGGTGGTGCTGCGCTCGATGCGCTATGGGGAGGCTGATCGCATCCTGCACCTGTACACGCCCGATCGTGGGCGGGTGAGCGCGATCGCAAAGGGGGTCCGCCGCGCGCGCAGCCGCTTCGGCGGGCGCCTGGAGCCGTTCTTCCGCCTGCGCATCGAGCTTCACGAGGGGCGCAGCGAGCTGTTGACGGTCACGGGCGCCCAGACCGTCCAGGGCTACCCACGCCTGCGCGGCGACGTCAGCGCGCTGGACGGCGCAGCGCGGGCGTGCGACGCGGTCAGGCGCCTGTTCGAGACCTCCGAGCCGCACCCGGGGGTGTTCAACCTGCTGTGCCGCCACCTGGCGCTGCTCGACCAGAGGGCCGGCCAAGCAAGCGGAGCCTCGGTCGGGCGAGCGCCGGCCCTCGCGTTCCGCCTGAAGCTGCTGCTCGCGGCGGGCCTGGCCCCGCAGCTCGGCGCATGCGCGACGTGCGGCGAGCGCGAGCATCTTGTCGGGTTCTCCGGCGCGGCGGGGGGCGTGGTCTGCGCGGCGTGCGAGGCCGGGTCCTTTCCGTTGGGCGGGGAGGCGTACGCCTTCATGACCGAGGCGCTCGGGCGTCCGTTGACCGAGGCACCCGGCGCGCCCGACCGGGCGTTGGGCGAGGTTGAGCGCGCGATCTCGGCGACGCTCGAGCATCACGCGCATCTCCGGTTGATGCCGGCGGTCGGCCAGTGGGGCTGACGGGGGTGCGTCCGGGCCGGTGGCGGGCGACCGCAGGACCGGTCTGTGGCGCTATCGTTTGGATGCGTGGATGAGGGCCTTCCCATCGCCTACCAGGTGCTCGAGGCTGGCGTCCCGGTGCTCGCGTGCGACGGCGAGCAGGTGGGAACCGTCGGAAGCGTGCTGAGCGCCCCGGAGGAGGACGTCTTTCACGGCGTGCTGATCAACACTCCCGGTCGCGGGATTCGCTTCGTCGAGGCCGCCGCCATCGCGTCGATCCACGAGCACGGCGTCGATCTGCGCATCGACTCGGCTGCTGCGCAAAGCCTGCCCGGGCCGGAGCACGACGCGCCGGTGTATGACGAGGATCCGGCGACCATGACCAAGTGGAGCCATGTGATCAACAAGCTGACGCTGCGCAAAGACTGGCACCACGAGCGCTGAGCGGCGTTCGACGCGGCCCCTGGCACAATCGGCCGATGAGTAACGCCTCAACAGAGGACGCGGTCGCGGCCGCGTTTGCCGCGCGCGTGCGCGAGCAGGAGGAGAGGACGCTCTCGCCGCTGGCCGCGCGCTCCTATCCGTCCGACAGAGCGTGTGCGGAGGAGGATTGCGCGCTGCGCACGCCGTTCCAGCGCGACCGTGACCGGATCGTCCACTGCAAGGCGTTCCGCCGGCTGACGCACAAGACGCAGGTGTTCGTCGCGCCGCGGGGAGACCACTACCGCACGCGGTTGACCCACACGCTCGAGGTCACGACGATCTCGCGCACGGTCGCACGGGCGCTGCGCTTGAACGAGGACCTGGTGGAGGCGATCGGACTCGGTCACGACCTCGGCCACCCGCCGTTCGGCCACATCGGGGAGGAGATGCTCGATCGCTGCCTGAAAGAGCGCTTCGGGCGGGACTTTCGCCACTATGAGCACTCCCTGCGGGTAGTCGACAGCCTGGAGCGCGACGGCGCCGGGCTGAACCTGACCGCGCAGGTGCGCGAGGGCATCGCCCGCCACTCCAGCCGAGCGCCTCTGCCGCAGACGCTCGAGGGACGGATCGTCAGGTTGATCGACCGCGTGGCATACATCAACCACGACATCGACGACGCCGTGCGCGCCGGGCTGCTGCGAGAGGAGGAGCTGCCGGCACGGCCGATCGCCGTGCTCGGCTCGAGCGGATCGACGCGGATCGACGCGCTCGTGCACGATCTGGTCGAGCACTCAGAGCGCGCCGGGGACATCGTCCAGGGACCGGAGGCCGGGCCGGCGATGGCGACGCTTCGGGAGTTCATGTTCGATCACGTCTACCTGGGCCCGGCCGTGCGGGCCGAGCACGAGAAGATCGCCGGGGTGGTCAAGCGGCTGTTCGAGCACTATGTGGAGCGCCCCGAGCTGCTGCCGTCGGCCGCGACAGGCGGTCCGCGCGACGAGGACGACCTGGCGCGTCGCGTCACCGACTACCTGGCGGGCATGACCGATCGCTATTGCATAAGGGCCTACACCGAGCTCGAGGTGCCGCAGGCCTTCGCCCGCTAGCGTAGCCGGCCGTGGCTCTCTACACCAACGAGTCCCGGGACCGCGTGCGTGACGCGGTCGATTTCGTCGAGCTCGTCTCCGCGCGCACCGAGCTGCGCCGCGCGGGGCCGGCGCGCCTGGAGGGGCTGTGCCCGTTTCACGATGAGCGCACGCCATCGTTTGGGATCGACCCGGTCCAGAAGGTCTACCACTGCTTCGGCTGCCAGGCATCCGGGGATGTGTTCACGTTCGTGCAGGAGACCGAGGGGGTGGACTTCAAAGCCGCGCTCGAGCTGCTCGCCGACCGCTACGGGGTCGAGCTACAGCGCGAGAAGGAGGACCCCCGCGAGGCCGAGCGCCGTACGCGTCGCGAGCGCCTGCTCGAGCTGCTCGCGCGCACGACCGCCTACTACGAGCGCTACCTGTGGGGGTCCGCCGAGGCTGAGCCGGCTCGGGAGTACCTGAAGGGCCGGGGGCTCTCCGAGGAGATCCTCCGGGAGTTCCAGGTGGGCTATGCCCCGAGCGCGTGGGACCGCGTGCTGACGGCCTCGCGAACCGGCGGCTTCTCCGAGTCCGAGCTCTATGGGACCGGGCTGGCACAGCGCTCCAAGCAGACCGGACAGCTCTACGATCGCTTCCGCTCCCGCATCATGTTCCCGCTCACCGACATCCGGGGACGGGTGCTCGGCTTCGGCGCGCGGGCGATGGGCGAGGGGCAGCGGCCGAAGTACCTGAACACCTCCGACAACGACGTCTATCACAAGGGCCTTCACCTCTACGGTGCCCACCTCGCCCGGGCCCACGCGGCGCGGGCGGGACAGGTGATCCTCTGCGAGGGCTACACCGACACGATCGCCCTGCACCAGGCGGGGCTGCGCAACGCCGTGGGCCTGATGGGAACCGCCCTGACGGGCGAGCAGGTCGGCGAGCTCGCGAGGATGGCCCAGACGGTGCTGCTCGCGCTGGATGCCGACAGCGCCGGTCAGGAGGCGATGCTGCGCGCGCACAGCCTCGCGGCAAAGCACAAGCTGGAATTGCGCGTGGTGCAGCTGCCGGCGGGCGCCGACCCGGCCGAGCTCGTGCAGCGCGGGGGGCCGGAGGCGATGAGCGCGGCGGTCGAGAAGTCGGTTCCGTTCGTGCGCTTCCGCGTCGAACGCGTGCTGGCCGGCGGCGATCACGCGAGCGCCGAGGGCCGCGACCGGATGGTCGAGGATCTGCGACCTGTGTTCGCGACGCTTCCGCCCAGTGCGATGCGCATGGAGCTGACCAGGATGGTCTCCGGCCGGCTGTCGCTGCCGGAGAGCCTTGCCGAGGCGATGCTTTCCAACGGCGGGGCACCCGGCGGGCGTCCGGTGGGAGATCGGCCGGCTGAAGGGAGGGGCGAGAGGGCGACCGCAGAGCGACCGCCCGGCGGGTCCGTTCCGCGCGGCGGGAGCCTGCCGCGCAGAGAGGACACAGAGAGGGCGTTCCTCGCGCTGTGCATCGCGTCTCCGCAGGAGGGCGAGCAGGCTCTCGCAAGCCTGGACGTGGAGGAGCATTTCTCGAGCGAGCTGCTTCGCCGCGCGGCCAGACGCCTGCGCGAGGCGAACCTTCGCGAGCCAATGGCCGATCCCGCCGGCCGGGAAGGCGGGCCGCGGGATGACCCCGAGCTGAAGGCGCTGCTCGCCGAGCTCATCGTGCAGGCCGGACGCGAGCAGTCCCACCCGGCGATGCTCGAGGTTCAGCGCCTGCAGCTCGAGCTGGCCCGCGTTGACAGGGAGATCCAGCAGGCGCGCGGGCAGGAGCGAGGAGAGGTGACCGATCTGGCCCGGCGCCGAGCGGAGGTGATGCGCGAGTTCGACCGGGCCTACGCGCAGGTCCTGCAGGAGACCGGCGATCAGTAGTGCGGGGGAGGGCGGATCAGTAGAGTTGCCCTGTCCGACGATCCGGGGTAGCTCAATTGGCAGAGCATTCGGCTGTTAACCGGAGGGTTGTGGGTTCGAGTCCCACCCCCGGAGCTTTTCTCCACCCAACCCGATTCCGGCCAGCCGGTCGCCCCTCATCAGCAGGAGAAGTTGTCGCCCTGGCACTTCACCAGTTCCTGTCCGTATTTCGACAGGGCCTCGTTGATGGCTTCGCCCTGCCGCGCGTTCTCGGCCTGGACGTTGTGAAGGGCAGTGGTGTCGTGCGCCCGCGCCGCCCGCTGGAACTTGGGGTTCAGGGCGAGCTGGCCGAGCATGCCTCGCAAGACGCGATCGTGGCTCGTTCGGAACTGAGGCGGCGGCACGAGGGCGGCCAGCGCTTTCGTCGCGGCGCGAAGAGCTCGCCCGGCTTCGAGATAGTCGGTCGGGTTCGCGGGTTGATGGCTCAACGGAGTCAGAATCCGTTCGAATGCGACGACGTAGGCGTTCAGGCGCTGGGCGTTGTCCTGCTGGGCTCGCGAGAGCTTCGGGGCGTTCCTGCTCGTTGTCCCGCTTTCGCCGCAGGCCGACAGCGCCAGGGGAGCCGTCAGGATGAGCGCGCCCAAGATCAAGCCGCTGCGGTGCCCCGGACACACAGCACGGAAGGCTACTGGTGCGATCCGCTGCAGCCCGCCGAGTGCGTGCCGAGGGGCATTCCGCGCATTTGCCCGTGGGCGATCAGAGACGCTCGACCAGCGCTGCCGCCGTGTCGGCGGCGTCGTGGTCGGCCGACCACCGTGCGAGCTCGCGGGCGCGGGCGCGGATCGAGGGCTCGAAGAGCGCGCGTTCGACCGCCAGGCGCAGCGGGCGGGGGGAGGTGAAGCGACGCGGGACGCGCACGCCTGCGCCGGCCCAGTCCAGGCGGGCGGCGTTCTCGTTCATGTCGCCCGCCGCAGGAGCGGCAACGACCGCGCAGCCGCAAGCCAGCGCGCGGGCGAGCGTGCCGTGGCCGGCGTGGCAGACCACCACGTCACAGGAGGGCATCGTGCGCGAGTAGGTGACCCACTCGACGACCCGCGCGTTCTCCGGCACGCGCAGAGGGCGCGGGGGCAGGCGGCGGTTCCAGGTCGCCAGAAGGCGCACCGGGGCGTCGGCCAAGCCCTCGAGCGCGGCGCGGAGCAGCCTGTGCTCGGCATCCTGGGCAGTCGAGGGGGCGATCAGTACGAGCGGCGCCGTGCGGGCCCCGCCAGGGACGTCGCTGCCGGGATCGCCGCCCGGCACGGTCGGTAGCCCGGCGCTTCTCGCGGGCGGCTCCCACATGAGAGGTCCCACCACGTGGACGTGCGCGGGCCAGGTGCGCGGGTACTCGAGCTGGGGAAACGTGGCCACGAGCGCCAGCTCGCGGCTGATGCCGCCATGGACGTGATAGAGGTCGTCCAGCCCGAGCCGGCGCCGGGCGCGGTTGAGCTCGGCGCGCCCGCGCCCGAGGCCCACGCGGGTCAGTCCCTGCGTGCGTCGCCAGAGCGCTCGGCCGGCGGCGGTGCGCGGCAGACGCGCACCGAGGGAGTAGATCGGGAAGTCCGGTTCGCCGGGCGGGTACACGTGGGGGATGAGCGTCGCCCAGGGCACGCCCGCCTTCTCTGCGGCCAGAGCGGGGGCGAGCGTGAGGATGTCCGCCACCACCACGTCGGGACGCAGCTCGCGCACGAGCGGGCCCGTGTCGGTCGTGGCTCGGACTACCGCCTCGTAGAGATCCAGCGGCTCCGGACCCTGGGGGAAGACGGGGTACTCGGGCGCGGCGGCGAAGCGGAGCCCCTCGGCCTCGACGTGCTCCTGCCAGCGCCTCCAGGTCTGAAGCGTCACGTCGTGGCCGCGGGCCCGCAGCGCACACCCCAGCGCGATCATCGGGAAGGCGTGGCCGGGGTCGCCGAAGGCGCCCAGCAGCACGCGCTTGGGTGGGCCCGGCACTGCCTTCGCCGGTGTCAGCTCAGCCGGCGAGCTCTGCCAGGAGCCGCAGCTGCTGCAGTCGCTCGGGCGCGGTGAACGCGGTCGGTGTGACCCCGAGCGTGCCCACACCGGCGTCGCGATAGATGGCCAGGCGCTCGCGCACGACATCGGCGGGACCGCACAGCGAGACCCTGTCGATGAGCTCGGCGGGGATCGCTGCCATCGCCTCGTCGCGCTTGCCCTCGAGGTAAAGGTCCTGGATGTGCTTGGCCTCGGCCTCGTAGCCGTAGCGGGAGACGAGCTGGTTGTAGAAGTTCTGCTTGCGCGAGCCCATGCCGCCGACGTAGAGCGCGACGAACGGACGCATCGTGTCGCGGGCGTGCTCGAGGTCGTCGTCGATGCACAGGCTGACCGTGGGTGCGATGTCGAAGTCATCGAGCGATTTGCCCGACCGGTCTGCGCCTTCTTGCAGCAGCGGTCGCAGCTGGGAGACGTGCTCGGGGCTGAACAGCGCGGGTATCCAGCCGTCAGCGATCTCGCCCGCAAGCGCGGTGTTCTTCGGACCGATGGCGGCAATGTAGATGGGGATGCGCTCCTGCACCGGGGAGATCGTTAGCTTGAGCGCTCTGCCCGGCCCGTCGGGCAGCGGCAAATCGAGCGTCTCGCCGTGGAACTCGACCTTCTCGCGCGCGAGCGCCATGCGCACGACGGCCACGTACTCGCGCGTGCGCTGCAGCTGCTTGGCAAAGCGCTGGCCATGCCAACCCTCGGCGACCTGTGGGCCGGAGGAGCCGATTCCCAGCAGCATGCGGCCACCGGAGAGCTGGTCGATGGTGGCGGCGGTCATGGCGGTCATGGCGGGCGAGCGTGCGGGCATCTGGAAGATCCCCGCACCGAGGCGGATCGTGCTCGTCTGCCCGGCCAGCCAGCCAAGCACGGACGCGGTGTCCGAGCCGTAGGCCTCGGCGGCCCACACCGAGTCATAGCCGAGCCGCTCGGCCTCGCGGACGATCTCGAGCTGGTCCTCGGAGCTGAGTCCCATGCCCCAGTAGCCGATGTGCACGCCGAGCTTCATGTGCAAGTTTCCTTTCAGGAGCAGGGAATTCGTTGTGGAGAAGCGACGCCTATCTTACGCTTGGGCGTGAGCCCGGCGGTGCGTGCGAGGCGCGCTCGGCGGGTCACAGCGTATGGCAATTCGTCGTCATCACCGCGCGCGGCCCATCGGGCAGCTGCGTCTCACGATCGATTGCCTTCCCGTGGCCACGCGCGAGGCGATGCTCGAAGGTGTTCAGCGCAACGAGCGGATCATCGCCGGCGCGTACGTCGACGGCGAGGGCGGTGTGTGCCCGATGCTCGCCGCCCACCGGTGCGGGGGGCGGACGGACTTCCTGTCCTTCGCCAGGGCCTGGGACCGCTTCACCCGTGCGGGGCGCCGCGCGCGCCGAGCCACCGCGCGTGAGATCGAGGTCCTCGTCGCTCAGCTCAGGGACAGCCTGATGAGCGAGGCCGACCTCGATCTCGATCGCGCGATCGGCGAGCATCGTCAGCTGGTGCGCCGCCGCGAGGGCAGAGAGGCGGACCCGCCGGGCGAGATCGTCGCGCGACGCCTGCGAGCGCGCGATCGATCGAGCGTTCCTGCCTAGAGTCCCTCGCCCGGTCGGACGAACATCATCTCCGGAACCACGCACGCCGGAGTGACCTTCAAGAGGTAGCGCACGGCCTCCGCGATGTCCTGCGGCTGGATCATCTCGTCGGCGGGAACGTGCTCCTTGACGAAGTCGGTCATCGGGGTGTCGACGAACGCGGGGCACAGCGCCGTCGACTTGATGCCGTGTGGGCCGAGTTCCTTGTTCATCGCTTCCGTCCAGCCGACGACGCCGTGCTTGGTGGCCGAGTACACCGACAGCCAACCCTCCCCGTGCTTGCCGGAGATCGACGAGGTGTTCACGACGAGCGCGTTCCGGTGCTCGCCGGCCGCGGCCTGGAGCATCGGCAGGCATTCGCGGTAGAAGATCGGGATCGAGCGCAGGTTGATGGAGATCTGCATGTCGAGGTGCTTGGTCTGGATCTCCCCGACCGGTGCCCCTACCCCCACCCCCGCGTTGTTGACGAGCACGTCCAGCCGTCCATAGCGCTCGCGATGCGCGGAGACGACCCGCTGGATCTCGTCCTCCTGCGCGACGTTCGCTGCGACGCTCTGCACGTCGAACCCGTCGGCGGCGATGCCCGCAACGGCAGCCTCGAGCTTCTCGGGGCGGCGGGCGGCCATCGTCAGGCCATACCCCTCCTCGCCCAGCACCCTGGCGATCGCCAGCCCGATTCCCGACGACGCTCCCGTGACGATCGCTGCGCGCTCTACTGACATCTGCCGCTCCTGTTCGTGGTGGTATCCGCAGCCCGGCGTGGCGCGGCGGCGTGAGCATTCCACATATCGCTGGTAGCGTCTGCCCGGTCGCGCCTGTGGCCGCGGCCCGGCGCGAAGGAGGGCCCGTAGCTCAGTTGGTTAGAGCTGCCGACTCATAATCGGTAGGTCCCTGGTTCGAGTCCAGGCGGGCCCATCGCCTCGAATCCCCTGCTAGTGAGCCGTTTTCTCCGCGTTGCCGTTACGCCCGATCGACACCGTTCGCCCTCCTGAACCTGAGCGCGTACACGGTGCCCTCGCTCCGGGTGCGCTTCATTACCTGCCCTGTAGCTCTTCGCGGCATTACGCACCCCCCTCGGTCGTCGTGCGCGACTCGTAGTCGGCCACCATGCGGCCGAACGCGCCGCCCTCGTCGTCCAGCTTCTCCCGTAGCCACCTGCGGTCGTCGTTGGTCAGCGTGCGCCAGAGCGGGTCGAACTGGCGCGCGAACACGGCGCGCTCGGCCGCAAGGACCGATTCCGGCTCGGGGTCCGGGCCTTCCTCGTACAAGCCCACGCCGATCGCTGTGAGCCCAACGAGAGCTGTGTCGCGGTCGATCGGCGTCGGGTCGGTTGGGTCAGTCTCAGCCATCGTTCCTCCTTGTGTTGGAGGCTCCGAGGTCGAGGCTCTGGCGAGGAAGGCACCGGCTAGGGTGTCTGGCGCGCCGAAGCTAATCCCTTCGGTGCCACGGGGCCGGCGTTCACAGCGCGCGGCCCCAATCTGTAGAGACTTCAGCATACAACCCCCATGCGGGCGCCTTGCACGGCTTCTACGGCGTCGCCGTCGACGCGCGTAGTTCGCCGCCGCCACATCGCGGAGTTAGCCCTGATGACACTGGCCCCGCCCGAGCGTACCGTCGGTGTAGGAGAGGCTTGAGCCTCCCGGCTAGCTGGAGGTTCCGCATGGACGAGATTCAGATCACCCTCAACGGTGGCGACGCCCTGGCTCTGCTCCCGTTGATCGACGAGGCGGCCGAAGCCCAAGCTGGCCCCGAGCATCGTGCGCTCTGGGACGTCTTGTACACAGCGATCAAGAGCGCGCTGGACGAGGGATAGCTCCACCTCAGTCAGACTTGCCGGGTAGCGGCGTCGGTTCATCGGCGGCTGAGCCGCACGCCAGAAAGAACGAGGGCCGACCTGACCAATCGACCCCCGCTCCTATGCGACTGGACCGAAGTCCCGTCCAGGGCGTATCGACCTGCGACTCCCGGGCGCCCGCAACGAAGCATGCAGCGGGCACAGAAGGCCGGCGGCGCAGCCGCCGTCTCGAGCCTGCTGAGCGTGTCCACAGCACGAAAGCGCCCCGGCAGCGCTGCCGGCGCTCCGGGGCCAGGCCAAGACCGACTCGCGAGAGAGGTCCCGACATGCACAGACTCGCCCTCCTCGCCGCTTTCCTTCCGGCCTTGAGGCGATTGTTTGACCAAGGGCGGCACCTGAGACGATCCGTCAGGTAACTCCGAGCGCCTGAACGGCATCGTTCTACCCATGGCGCACGTGGCCGTATACGGATGCGCCATCCAGGGGTAGCGCCATAGATTCCCCTGATGACGGGTGGCATGCCGGTTCGCCCGCCGTCCGAGAGCAGGGGGGTAGCTAGGGAGATGAGAGCGTCCAAGGCTCTACGGGGCGCGGCGGTCGTGGGGTGTATGGCGGCGAGCCCGCTGCTGCTCGCGTTGGCGGGCTGCGGCAGCACAAACAAGGCCACGACCACGACAGCGGCGCCGGTCAAGACGGCCACCTACGACGTCAACCTTACCCACGTTACCGGCTCCAACGGGGCGTCAAACGCATCTGGCCTCGTGGTCCTCAGCGTCAAGGCTCCCAGCGATGAACTCTGCTGGAACATCTCGCCCGTTAAGAACTTCACCGTCTCCGGCAGCACGGCGACGGCGACAATTGTCACCATCCAGCCCACCCCCCACGGTTTGCCCTCTACCCCCGGATTTCCGCTGGGCGGTGCGTACAAGTCCACAGGCTGTGTCCACGCGCCCTCGATCTTCCTCGGGCGGCTTGAGGCTCATCCGCAGATGCTCTACCTCAGCATCTACGACACTCACTCCGGTGAAGCGGTGCGCGGGCAGATTTGAGCGTGGCGGGACGCCGGCCCTGCGGTGCGCCGCCCGGGTCGCCATCGGACGGGCGGCGGTTTGTCGTGGTCGATAGGCTGCCGTCGCGTCGTGGAGACTCGAGACTCCCGGTGCCACGGCCCCCCGGGCGCTTACCCACGTCGCGGGGCCCATCTTTGTAAGCCGCCGAGCGCGTAGTTTCCGCCGACGGGTCTGGGGCAATCCACGCTTGGCAATCGTGGCTAGCGGGTTCGAGCATGGTCTTATGGGCCGACCGTGGAGATGCGCCTATTGCGGCAAAGTGATCGGCGTCTACGAGCCGCTTGTGGTCATGGAGGAAGACGGCCCGCGCCACACTTCCGTCGCAACTGAGCCCGAGCTCTCCGAGGACCGGTGGGAGCACTATCACCACCATTGCTACGCCGCCGTATTTGGACAGGTACGCGACGTGTGAAGGGGACGAGGCCGGCCAGGCAGGTGTTCGTCCTCAACCCTCGCCGCCCGCCATCATCCGCTCGAGCTCGTCGGCCACCTCCACTAGCGCCTCGCACTCGCTCTGCAGGAAGACCTGAGCGCCGAGAAGGTCATCTCCACGCGCCTGGCCGCCGACACGTCGAATGTAGTCGAGGTCTTGCGCCGCAGCGGATATGCACCGCCCACCGAGCAGAGCCCGCAGGTTCGCCCGTTCAAGTCCAGGACCAAGCCGTCCTACCTCTCTCAAGTTGCGTAGTCAACGGTCCGATGGCAGCCACAGCGCGCGAGTTCAGGGGCACGGTCCGTCTTCCGATGGGGATCACATGTCTCGCCGCACCGTCATCGAAGTAGCCGTAGCGCTCGCGGTTCTGGTCGCGAGCTGGATCTGGTTCGGCGGGCCTCACGTTGGCCCGTTTTCCGGCCTGCTGCTCGCCATGATCCTGTGGCGGCGGTTTCTGGTCAACGGCTAGCTGGCTCGACGCGCTCAGGAAAGAAAGCCCGCCACGATTGGTCACTGCTGGCCCCCGACGCTGGAGGTTTCGCCGGAGTCCATGGGCTCGTTGGGACCGGGCATGCGCCCGCCAGATTTGGCTTTGCTCCGCCAAATGGACGAACACGCGGTGATCGGCGGAAGCCGGGAGGGGGTCGCGGGGGTGGCCTGTGCCTGTAGACACAGCCCACCCCCAACGCGGCTTGCGGCCCAAACTGTGTGAGCCTGGAGGCCGAGTAGTGAACGCCCAAACCGGGCTCGCAGCAGACTAGAGCGCGGCCATTATGTGAGGCACGGCCTGCTCGATCTTCAGTACCGGCGTCGTGTCGTACTCGATCCACTGGGTGTAGTGCTGCAGGTTCGCGTAACCCGGCTCCAAGTCGTCGGCTTCTGAGATAACGACGCCGTGGCTGCCGTCTGTGGCCGCGTAGTGCGCGATCGTACCGGGTCCTCCACCCTGCTTTGCGAAGACCTCCAGCAGCTTCCTCGTCTCGTCCTTGCTGATGTACGGCTTGACCTTGTACGTCGTGATGAAGATCATGCTTGCCCTCTCCGTTTGTGTGCATGTGGCTCGGACCGTATCCTGATCCGCAATGTCCTGCCCGGACCGGCGATGGTCACGACCGCTTCGCGCGGCGCAAGCAGGTGTCCGCCGTCCTCGGTCGCTGCTGTCCAGAATCGTCCAACGCGGTCGCTCAAGGTGGAGTCAGCGACGCGATCGCTTCGGTGTCTACGAGCAAGCGACACTGCGTACGCCTGCCCTGGACGACCAAGAGCAGCCGGCGCGGCTGTGCTCGACACGCCTGCTTTCGCCGGGGCGAAGCGGAAGTCTGCCGCGCGGTTGCGGGGACGACCGCGGCTCGTCCGCAGCGATAGGGCTGGGCGCGAGGGCGACCGCTTCCGCTCCCTGCTGCAAAGCAGCACTCTCGCTTGGCGGCTCTGTGACCCTGCGGAGGCTGAAGCTGGCTCAGACCTCGATGCCCTCCGTCGGGGCGCCTTCGGGATAGGGCTCGTCACGTACCCCTGCCCGGCCTGCGGCTGTGGCCTTGCGACCGGCAGCCGGGACCAGCTTCGTCGCGGCGCCAAGGCCAGTAGGCGGCATGTTGTTGTAGACGCACTCGTAGCTACCGGCGGGGACGAGGTAGGTCTCGTGCCAGATACCGACGTCGCCGTTGGATCCGACACTCTTGTTGAAGGCGACCCAGGCGGGCCAATGGGCGTTGTCACGACTTCGCGCGTAGGTCTCCAGGTGCTCGAAGGACCGCCAGTACTGGACAAGCATCGGTTGGCGGGCGCTGCCGAAGTGCAGCTTGGCACCTAGGAACCCGGATGCGGGGTTCTGTTCGAGCTCGCGCACCATCTTCGGCATCGCCCGGAAGACGGGCAGCCACTTCGGCGCCTTCCAGAGCCTGTTGATCCGCATGCCGATGAGGAAGACGACGAAATCACCCTCGATCTCTGCCGTCACGCGCTTGTCGATGATCGGTGTCATTCCGTTGCCTTTCCCGTCGAAGACGCTCATTGTTCCACCTGCGGCATGATGCGCGCCGGCGGGTCACGCGGCCGGCCGGCCGCGCTTGACCCCGGACGTTGACAGTGACGCCTGCTTACTCGGCGCATTGCGGAAGCCTCGGCGCTTCTGCGCACGAGTGTTCGTGCTCGTCCAAGGCGACCGTGAAGGCGGCCCTTGCTCGGACGCCCGCGCCGCCCGCAAAGCAGTCCTGCGCCGACGCGGTGGCCCATGCCTTGCTCAGGCCACCACGCCGTCCCTACGGGGTCTTGACTGTGATCACTTCCGATTCTTTGTAGCCCATCACCTTGAGTTTGCCGGAGGTCTTGCCTTCGACTGCCCCCCCGGCGCACGACATCGCGCCGGCTTTCGCGTCGAATTCGATCTTGCTCGTGATGGTTGTGTTCTTGCCGTTGACGGCCAGCGGCTTCTGCTGTTTTTCAGGAGTCGTGACACAGCCGGTCGTCCCCGCCAGGTAGAACTGTTCCTGCACACCTGGTTTGCCGAGTTCCGTCCCGCCCGGAGGCGACGTGTTGGACAGACCGTGGGCAACACAGCCGAGGACGATCTCAACGTTGGTGCTGTTGATCCTGATCCCTTCTTCTTCGACCAGGGTGCTCGGCCACGGCAGGCTTTGCGCGTCGACCGTGAATTCTTTTTCGTATTCTTTCCCTTCTACGGTCACCTTCCCGGGAGGGCAGCCAGCGAACGCGCAGTTGTAGGAGGAGAAGTTGGTGGTCTGCCCCACACCAGCACCGCCGCCTATCGGGTTTTCGACGAAGCCGCCCCCTGCATTTTCGCAGGTGGCCGGCGACCCGGCGGGTACGGGGGTGCGCGACAGCACGCCCCATTCAAGGATCGGCACTCTTTCGCCTTCTGGGATCAGCGTGCCACTTCGGTAGTAGTGCGGCGTGGGGTTGGTCGAAGCATACGTGAACCGGTCAGCCGAGCTCGTAGGGCTAGTGCCTCCTAAGGAGGTGCTCACGGTGACATCGACGGTGCCCGTCCCCGCCGGGGAGACGGCCCTGACACTTTCGAACCCTACTTCGCGACCACTCGCTTCGTGAGCGCCAAAGCTGACCGTGCAGACCCAGCACGGGGGCGGGGCGCCCCGTTTGAAGGTGGCATTCAAGCCAATGCCGGTGATCGTGACCGGTGTCCCTCCGGTCGCCGGGCCGTTGTTGGGTGCGACCCCGGTGACGGCTGGTTCGTAATAGAACAGATCGCTTTCGCTGAACGGCGTGGAGTTGGTGGTGATGGGGCTCGTGCCTTCCGGAGTGGTCACGGTCACGTCCACGATCGCACTGCCAGACGTGAGCGCCGGGGAGACGGCCGTGATCGAGGTGGCCGAGTTCACCGTGAAGCTGGCGGCGCTCTTCGAGCCGAACCTGACCGCCGTCGTCCCGGTGAAATTGGTGCCCTTGAGGGTCACGGGGGTCGCACCGGCCGCAGGGCCCGTGTCGGGTTCGACTTCTTTGACGGTGGGGGTGGCCGCGGCCGACGCCGGTCCCGCGACCATAATGAGCGCGGACACCGTGGCAGCCAGCACGAGCGCCGATCCTCGACGGCGGCGTACCGCGTGGAGCCCTGTCAGCACGAGTGCGGGACGCTTCCTTGGCACCAGCTCCTCCGGTGGAGCTAAAAGTCGGTTCCCCTCGGTCGAATCGTAGCTCATTCGCTCCCGCTGGGGCCGAGCAAGCTCTACCAGGTCGGGGGTCGTTGGACTCATCAGCCATCAGGCGCTCGCATGCCCGTGACCGCCGCTTTGCGCAGCTGAGCAAGCGTCCGCGCTCCAGCCGAGCAGACGCCCGCTGCGGACGAGGCGGAGGCGCGTCGGTTGAGGGCAGCCAGACGACTGCTTTCGCGGAGCAATGCGGCACTCTCCGGGTCGACGCGCGTCAGTGCTCGCCTTCGTCCAAGCGGGCGCGTGGACCGGTCCGCCGTGCGCTCCCGCTTCGGCCCCAACAGGGGGAGCCCTTGTAGGGCAAAGCCGCAACTCTTTACTATGCGCAATGTCCATCCGTGCACACCCAAGACAGGAGGCCCCGATGCGCACGTTTGTTACCGCCGCGGTGGCGCTGGCGGCGGTGTCCGCGCTCTCAGCAGCCCCCACAATGGCTAGAGGCTCCGCTCTCAAGGACTGCGGCAAGCTCAAGGTGTCCGGTGGCTTTGGGGGAAGGCTCCCGGCCGGTGTGCCAGCTGGCTCCAGGCCGCAGGAGGAGGGGTTCAGGGTCAGCGGGAGCGTCAGCTGCTCGACGGTGGTGCATGTTCTAGACGCGTTCGAGGCGAACGCATCCAATGCCGCGACTCTCAGCAACCCGCCGGCGCCCGGGTGGTCGCCGTGCAGCTTCATTCCCGGCTCTGGCTACGTCTGCAGGAAGGGCAACAACGTGATCCAGGCAGGGCTCGTGTGGGTTAGGGGTGGCAAGAAGGTGGGCCCGAAGCCGCACGCGCCAGCGCCGGGCATGGACCGCGCGACCGCGACCACCGTGGCATGCGACTTCATCGTCGCGACCGCCACCGACACATGCACGGCGACTGTGCAAGACACCAGCTCCTCGGGACGGTCCACTACGACCGGGTTTGTCTCCTGGACCAGCGAAGGCGGTGGAAGCTTCACCACCGGCAGTTCCTGCAGCCTGGCCCCAGAGCAAGTCAACGGCGTGAGGACCCTCGGAACGGCACGCTGCGTCGTGCAGTTCATGCCGCCGGCAACAACGTCCTCGACCGTGACGGCGACCTATCTAGGCGACCCCAAGCACCTGGGTAGCCAGGCCGCATCGAACACCCTGGTTCCAGGCAACGTCCACTGACACTCGATCATCTGCGCCTGCTGGCACATGCTCTCAACCGGCGAGCTCTACAACGATCTCGGCGGTGACTACTTCCGCACACGCGATCCCGAGCGCGCCACCAAACGCCTCGTCACCCAGCTCGAGGCGCTGGCCTCGTGGCGGGCTCGCAGCTCGTGAGCGTCGCCGGGTAGCGTCGAGCGCAGCCGCTCCGCGTATCGAGCTAGGGCAACGTTCGCCATGCTCACCGCCTCCGCCCGGTCCAAAGATGGGGTCTCGACCCCATAGACCGGGTCGCTCGATGCTGTGAGGGTTCGGTCGGCATGGATGGGAATGGACCCATGCCGCGGGCGCGGTGGTGGTCGAAGCAGGAGGCCCCCCGGCGGGTCGGCCATCACCGCGTCCCCCCCGCAGATCGGCCAGCGAGCTCATACGAGCGTCCTCATATCCCAAACGTGAGGTATGGCCGGCGTATAGACCGCGGGTCGCTCGTGGGCGAAGATCGCTGCGGCGGCCAAGTCGATCCTCCGTGTGCTCCTCTGGCACCGGGAGGGCTTGGCGAGACGTTTGGCGAACTAGGTCAGGTTGAAATCGGCGTCGGGCGTGCCAGGTAGGCCTCGGCGATCACCAGCCGTGTCGAGGGGATCGGGGTCAGACCAATGATTACAGTCCGTATCCCGTCCTTCGTGGTCGCTGGGGCTTCGAATCGGCTGCTCAGCGGACGATCGACCGGGGTCTTCATGTAGTCCTTGATGTGCTGCCTGTGCGCCGGCTGAAGGTCCTCGGGGATCAGTCGCTCCAGCGCGGCGTCTACCAGCGGTGCTCCGAACAGATCGTAGGCGGCGGGGTTCGCCTGGACGATCCTGCCACTGTCGGCGTCGATGATCATCATTGCTCGCTCACTCTGCGCCAAAATGCCGACCGTCTCGTCCATGCGACCGCCACGACTGAAGGTCTCGGCTGCGAGCCTCGCAACATCCCCCACGGGGCGAGTATATGCCCGTTAGGAGGCCTCTTTGCAGGGAATGGACGTGCTGGCGAGCTTGGCCAATCCCTCCTGGCGGGCCGTTTCCCCGCAGAGCCGTGTCGGACAAGGCCGTCAGGACCTTGACGCCGGCAGGGGAGCCTCTAAAGGTTGCCGCGCGGGCGGCGGAGTTAGGACCGCCCGCGCGGCGTGCAGCGTGTGAGTACCCAGTGCCCATGCACTGCTCAAAAACACGCCCCCCGTAGCGTCTCATTCACCCAGGAAGAGAAACAAGCAAGTGAAACACCGCGTAGCGACCATACAACCCCGACCATTCGAAATGCAAGGGATTTTCAAGACGTCTTTATGGCGCTGGCATAAGCCGCGCTTATCGCAGGCGCCGAGCCCAATGAGCCTCCTCTGCCGGCCCGGAGTGGGGAGCACAGGGGCACCTCTTCCGGGTGATCCTTGACCGTCGCTTCCGGCTTCTTCTAGGCGTCGGCGGGCAATGGGCCGTCGGAGACCTGAGCGACGAGTTGCCCAGCGGTCGCGAAGAGCGCCTCGACCAGCCGGCCCCGACGGTCGTCGCGCGCGAGGAGTGTGATGATCACGGGATCGGCGTCGGTAAGCGGGATCGCGACGACGCTGGGAAGGACCTTGGCGATTGCTGCGATGTAGGCAGGTGTAATCGCGATACCAAGTCCCGCGGCGAGCATCTCGAACCTCTGCTGTGCGTTGGTCGCTTCGCCGACGACATGTGGGGCCTGCCCGTCGCGATAGCCGTCGAGGCTCCAAAAGCCCGCCCACGCTGGGTCGATCGACTGATGAAAGCCGATGAAGGTCTCACCGAGCAGCGCCTCAACGGTAAGCTCTCGTCTCTGTGCGAGGGGATGACCCTTTGGTGCCAGCACGACGAGCGGCTCAGCGCGCAGCCGCTGGAAGGCGACGTTCGGATCCGCCGCTGGTCGGCTGCAGATAGCCGCGTCGACCTCGTGGAGCCATGAGGCCGTCGGTAGCGACGGGAATGGGAGTTCCTGCGGGACGAGCTGAATATCGGGGTGGGCCTCTGTAAACGCCTCGATCAAACCCGGATCCGAGGAGGCGGGCGGGAGCCCCAGGTACCCGAACGCGATCCTGCCCCGCTCGGTGCGCGCCAGCGATTCGGCCGTCCGGACTGCGTCCTCGGTCGCTCTCAGAGCCACACGTGCCTTCTCGAGGAACACCTCGCCGGCGGGGGTGAGAGTGACCCCGCGGGGGTGGCGCTCCAGCAACTGGAAGCCGAGGTCGCGCTCGAGGTGAGCGATCGCCTGCGAGAGCGCGGGCTGGGCGATGTGAAGCCTCTCCGCGGCACGGGTGACCTGCCCCTCTTCTGCAACCATCACGAAGTAGCGCAGGTGGCCCCGCTTAAACGGCATCGGAGCCTAGTCGGGCACAGCCGCCCACCGCGTCGAAGGCGCGACTACGCAGAGCCGAGTACGTGAGACACGCGAGATCAAGCACGTCCTTCCCCCCACTAGCCTGCTGCAACATCGTCCGCCCAGTATGCTGCACGGCGATGGGCGGGGCCCACTCGCCGTGGCCCGCATTACACCCCGGGCGGCCGCAAAGCACCTCGAAGCGAGATAGCGCTTTCGCATCGCGCCGCACCGCCCTCACCGCCGTCCAAACGGGGCATCGGCCGAGTGGGGCAACGTCTGGGACAACGCGCGGTTGTTGTCGCGCGACCCTAGCCTCCCAGCGCGTGAGTCCCGGCGGTCGGACCTCGAAGTAACATGGGATGGTCGCCAGCGGCCGGAGAGCCGCCCGATGGACGTCCTTTCCATGAAGGGAATCGATGATGCGGAAGCTGTTCACATGGCTAGTCGTTGCATCCGCGGGCGGATTGCTGGTCGCCGGCTGCGGTAGCAGCAGCACCGCCACCAAGAGCGCCCAGACCGCCCCGGCGGCCGCGACGACCAGTCCGACCGCGACGAACGCCCCGGCGGGCGCAGCGACCGGTCCGACGACCGCGACAAACGCCCCGGCGGCCGCGACGAGCAGTCCGACGGCCGCGAGCAACGCCCCGACGGGCGCGACTGGCAAGACGGGCGCTCAGCCGGGATCAAAGGCTCTGCAAAGCGTGGCGACCTGCAAGCAGGCCATCAACGCACAGCGAACGCTTCCGGCGAGCGCGAAGCTCAAACTCGAGACGGTGTGCGAAAAGTTCGCCGCGACGACCAGTCCGACGACCGGTAACGCGCCCGCGCTCAGCAACGCGGCTAGGGCAGCGTGCGTCCAACTGTTTTCGCACCTGTCTGCCGGCTCGGCTCGGGAACGGGCGCTGGCTGCCTGCAAAGGCGAATAGGGCCACCTCCGCCGCAGCGGCCCCAGACGCGGCTAACGCGTGGGTTTCGTCGTGTTGGGGTGGGCGCCGCGGTAGCCGAATCGATGTGGCCCTGAACGCAAGCGTGAGCATGCGCTCGGCCGGCAGGGCACTAAGCCCGACGCGCTGTCGACCAGTAGCCGATCAGGCCGAAGACCAGGAACAGAACCCCGACGATCACCAGCGCTGACGCGCCGATGCGCAGCAGATCGTAGACGGTCTCCATAGGACGGTGGCGGTAGCGGGTCAGTCGGTCGCGGTCGCCGTGCGCCTCACCGCCAAGGGCAGGCAGACGGCGATCCTAGTTGAGCACCAATTCGCGCTGCTATGGACCTTCCGACGGAAAGGCCTCGAGTGCGAGCCTACACGACGCCGGCCGAAGCCCGCAACGCCGTCGGGCTCGAGGAGGAGGCAGGCGGCAACTACGCAACCTGCGGCACCCGCTTCCGGATCTGGCTGCGGAGAATCGCGCGCCCAAGCGTCGTACTCCACAAATCGCTGGGTAACCGCGGGGAGATGGCGCGCCGGCGGGCTGCCCACCACACCATCTCTCCCGCACGGGCTATGGCATCTGCAGGTTGTGGACCGCGAACTCCTTCACGTCGGGCGGGCTTGGAAACCCTCGGTCGCCGAGACTCTGGAGGCGTGGCATGAGCCGCGTTCCAACGAAACTCTCGAACGCGTCGCGGGACTCCCAGAAGTCGATCACGCCCCAGCCACCCTCGATCGGGCCCGCAGAGTGGACGATCATCCCCGCGGGCGGGTCCGTATCCACCTCCATGATCGCGTGAGCTGCATCGTAGTTCGCCTGCGTGCCTCCGCTGAACTTGAGCCTTATGCCGACTGCCATGAGTGATCCTCTCCTCGTATGTGTTGCGCGAGCCTACAGGTGGACCGCCTCGGCGCTCGGCAACCCTCGCGCCTACTGAGACCTTGCCCTGAGCTAGGTGCAAGGATGGGGCGCGATGTCGGAGATGTGGAACAGCGTCGCGCCGGGGTGGGAGGCCAACGCTCAGTTCATCGACGACCAGCTCGCTCTCGCCACCGAGACGTTGCTTGACGCGGCTGGGATCGGCGACGGCGATGCTGTCCTCGATCTCGCTGCCGGTCCCGGCGGCGCCGGACTCGCAGCGGCCAAGCGTGTGGGGCCGAGCGGGAGCGTCGTGCTTTCAGACGTCGCCGCCGAGATGGTCGCCGTCGCCGCCCGGCGCACGAGCAGCGACCAGCGGGTCAGCACTGCTGTGTTCGACCAGAGCGAGATAGCGGCTGATGATGAGCACTTCGACGCGGTAATAAGTCGACACGGATTGATGTTCGTCGAGGATCCGGTCGCGGCGGTGCGCGAGGCCGCGCGCGTTCTGCGTCCTGGAGGGCGGTATGCCGCCATGACATGGGGCCCTCGAGAGGAGAACCCCTGGCTGGGGTTGGTCCTGGATGCTGTGGGCGAGCAGTTCGGTGTGCCGTTTCCGCCGCCGAACGTCCGCGGACCATTCTCGCTCGACAATGCCGCGCTCCTGACGTCCGTCCTGCAGGACGGCGGCTTGGTGCGCGTTCAGGTCGAGACCGTTGCAACTCCGATGCGCGCGGCCTCGCTGCAGGCCTGGTGGGAGCGCGTGCCGAAGCTGGCCGGTCCGCTCGCGATCGCGTTGGCCGGCATGGAGCCCGAGGTCCGGGAGGCCATCGCGCAGCGCGCGCTCAGCGCCGGAGCAAGCGCCTCGCGCAGCGACGGAGATCAGATCGTCTTCGCCGGCTCAGCGTTGATCGCGTCGGGGCAAACAGAGCAACACTGATCCACTCGCTCGACGCGCGAAGGACCTCGACGTCGCTTGACACCCATGCGAACATATGTTCGCATGGGACCCCGACCGTGGAAGCCGGCAGTTGAGCTGGAGGGCGCCCTCGAGCGGGGAGATCTTCGCTACGCGATGAAGCTGGCCGATGAAGTTCGGATCGAGCAGCGGGGAAAGCCGATCCCGCTGGAGGTTGCGTCGGGATTCCTGCCGTTGATCGCACGAGACAGCCCGCGCGAGTACGACGCCTGGGCGCTGCGATGGCTGACCCGGTGGATCAACGAGGCGGGGGCGCCGACGATCGAGCAGGCGGCGGAGGTCGCGGCTTCGTTGGCAGAACTCCCGGCCGAGCCCAGCTCGCTCGATGAGGTCCGGGCCAACACCCTGCGCTGAAGCAGGCCGACATGCTGCCGAGATGGTCAGCTGAGGTGAGCGTCGCCCTCGCCTGCGGGTTCAGCCGGCGACTCTAGTTGGGGATGCGCTCGAACCGTACGGCGTTCTCGAAGTGCGGTGCCCACGGTTGAGCCGAGCGCGTCCAGATCTCGACCGTCGGCTCGATCCAAGATGTGTCGTCGATCGTTCCCGCCTTCAGGAAGGCGAGATCCGGCATCGACTCGATCGTGCTGAATATCGGCGATCCGCAGGCCGAGCAGAACCGCCGCTCGGTGGTGCTTTCGTAGCCCTCGCTGGCGGTCTTGAACGAGGCAAGCGCGTCGCCCTCAATCGTGAGCTCCTTGCTCGGCACGCCCACGATCACCGAGAACGCCGTAGCGGTCTGGCGCTGGCAGTTCGCGCAGTAGCAAGCCCCCTGCCACACCGGCTCGGCGTCGACGCTGTAGGTCACGGCACCGCACAGGCAGCGGCCGGTGATGGGTCTGGGTGCGTCAGCCACGGTCCGAGACCCTACACCGTATCGCGCCGGGATCGGCCACGTAAACGCCGGTGCCGAAGCCCGCGAGCCTCATCGTCAAGATGGTCCCTATAGCGCGCATGCCACTCACCGAGCAACCTCGAGCGGTCTGCGCGCGAAGCGCGCCAAGTTGAGGGTGCGCGGTCCTGGCGGAAGCGTCATGGCGCCAGCCTAGAGCACGCCGCCGGATCTGCCACAATGCGCCCGATTGTGCCCCGGCCGTGCGTGCTCCTCGTGCTCCTGGCAGCGGGCGGGCTACTCGTGGCATGCGGGACCACCAGCCATCCGTCCGCGACGAGCGCGCAGGTTGCCACCGCGACGACAGGCCCGACGGGCAGTGATCGGCAGATCACAAGCGCGCAGGCCAAGGCGTTCGCTCGTGCGGTGAATCTCAAAGCGGCGGACGTGCCGGGGTTTGCAGTGTCTCCAAGGCGTCGCGAACACGAAACGGCCGGGGAAAAGCGACTGGAACACGAAATGCTGCGCTGCACCGGAGGGGCGGGCTTCAACCACGGGCTCGCGGAAGGGAGCTCAGAGGAATTTGAACGCAAAGGCGCTGCCGTGGCGCAGAGTGTGAGCTCCAATGTCACCGTGGTGAAGACATCGGCCCTGGCCGCCAAGGAACTCAAGGCAATCCGCAGCAGCCACGTGCGAGCCTGCTTCACCCGCTACCTGGGCCTCCTGTTCAAAGCCCAAAGGAACAAGGGCTTCAACATTGGTCGCATCTCGATCGCATCGGGAACTCCGCCCGCGCCCGGAACGAGCGGCGGCTTTGGTTGGCGCATATCCACGGGGATCGTGGGGCACGGCATAGCGATCCCGTTCTCCATGGACATTCTCGGCTTCGTGTACGGTCCGGCCGAGGTCGCGCTTCTCACCTATGGCTTTCCGCGACCGTTCCCGGCCGCCATCGAGCAGCGGCTGTTCTCGCTGCTTGTGGAACGCGCCAAGGCTCGAGGCCTCTGACCGTAGACGCCTGCAGCCGGGGGGCCTGGGACCTCGCTGCGGCGTCGGTCAGGTCTTCGCCGTGAGCTTGAGCGTCGCGGTGCACAGTTCGAAGCGACGGCTCCTGAAGGGAACATGCCCTTGCCTTACGATCCCTCGTCTTGCGTGCTCGCCTGCTCATGATCACGGTCGTGGCGGCGCTCTGCCTGCCGGCAACGGCGGCTGGCGCCGAAACATGGGTGAGTTACCCGGTGCTGCTCAAGCAGGTGAGATCCGGGCCGCTCATCCGGGCGATCATCAATCCGGTGCGCGGAGACGTGGAGATCAAGTTTCGCGATCTCTCCGAGTGGCACGCGTTCTACCCCGCGAACGCGCAGCCGGCCCTGCAGCGAATGCTCTTCGCTCGGCACATTCGGGTGCTGTTCGTGAAACGCCATCACCCGCAAGTGACCAAGCCCGCGACCGTCCACCATCACCTCCGCTACATCGCAGCGGGCGTGATCGTCGCCCTCGCGGTGATCGGGGCCGGCGCCTTCATCTACTCGCGGCGGAATGCCGGGAGCGTCAGAGGCTCCGCGAGGCGCTGAGCGAGCAGCGGCGGCAGAGGACTCGCGCCCCGCGTTCAGCGTCTCCTGGCCCGGACTGCCGTGCCGTAGGCGCAGATCTCCGTCCAGGTCGCCCCGAGCTCGGAGGTGTCGTAGCGAAACGCGATGATCGCGTTGGCGCTTTTGGCCTCGGCTTCCTCGACAAGTCGTTCCTGCGCGTGCACGCGGCCTTCGGCGAGCATCTTGGTCATGCCCTTCAGCTCGCCGCCGACGAGCGACTTCAGCGATGCCCCCACCTGTGAGCCGAGGTTGCGGGCGCGAACGGTTAGGCCGAACACCTCGCCCAGCACCTCTTCGATCTCATACCCAGGCAGGTCGTTCATGGTGGTGATGATCATCGGCGCTCCCAGCTCGGTGTTCGGCGGAGCATAGTGCGGAGTGGAGCTGCTGCAAGCTCTCTGCTCAAGCCTCCTGCGCTGACTGTCGATGCGATCGCGTGCTCGCTCGGAATGACCTTCGTCGCCCAGGCGCCCTGATAATCACGGCGTTCGCCGTCGCCGAAGTGGCCTATCGCCTGCTGCGCAAGCCGGTGCGCCGCACCCTCGAGGGACGCTACTCGGGCGTACCCCCCGCGGTCAGGGCCGGGGCTACCCGGAATGGCAGCAGACCACGGCCGCCCAGGTTTCCGTAGGCGCTCGAATGGGCCAACTGGGTGATCGCCCGCTCGAGGACCTCGAACGCGAGCTGCGCGTGCGGGCTTTTGACCGCGATGCCGAGCTGATCGTGAGCACCGACCCCGACGGCCGATGCCGCGTTGCGTTCATGAAGTCCGTAGACCAACCCGGAACGCAGGGCGTCGTCCTGCTACAGACCACCGCGGTGCACAAGCGCGTGGCGCTCGAGGGCCTGCTGACGGTGGACGCCCGGCGCCCGCCGGATTGACCATCTCCGAGGCACGAAACCGGGGGAATACCCGCAGGCGACCCGCACAAAAACCCTGATGTGGGCCGAGAGCGGCTCCTCCAGGGTTCTCTGATGGAGACGTTTCCGAGGTGCGCGCGCTGTGGGGATCGCATCGGGGTGTACGAGCCGATGTGGTCCGAACAGCCCGACGGCACGATCGTCGACTCTGCGCTGCTCACCATCGGGGAGGACGCGCGCAAGGGGCACGCCCACTCGCGCTTCTTCCATCACGGCTGCCTGGCGCCGGCCGAGTTGCCACGCGAGTCTTGACGGAGGCCCGTGGGCCGGTCGCATCGCGCCGAGCCCCGAGCCCGATAGCCGTCCCGGCGGAGGCGGGTCCGGTCTCTCGCGGCACCGGCGCATCGGCGTGCCATGCGTGGCTATCCTGCGGAGTGCTGCTGGGAGGCAGGGAACCGTCACGGGGCCAAGGATGGCGTCCGTGACGGGTATGGCGGGCCAGACGGCGATCCCGACGGGATGACGAAGGCCTACGGGGTCCGGGCCACATCACCTGGCGTGCCGTTCGCGGTTTGCTCACGGTGGCGTCTCGCCTGCCGTTCCGGCAGGTCGAGCGCTCGCCGTTGCGTACGATCCCGCACAGGCATGGTCGCGGCGGGGGAACTCGACATCATCCACATCGGCGCCGGGCCACCGGTGGTTCTGGTTCATGGAAGCGTGTTTGGCAGGCGCACGTGGCATCGGCAGGAGGAGCTCGGCGAGCACTGGGCCCTCACCCTCCCGAACCGCCCGGGCTTCGGGAGCAGTCCACCGCTGCCCCGCGGAGACTTCGAGGTGGAGGCGCCGCTCGTCGCCGAGCTGCTCGGGAACGGGGCGCACCTGGTGGGGCACTCCTACGGAGCCGTGATCGCTCTGTATGCGGCGGCGTTGCGGCCAGACGCCGTGCGCTCGCTCACGGTCTCAGAGCCGGGCTGCTTTCGCGTGGCCGCCGGCGACGCCCGCGTCGCTGCGCAGATCGCGCACGGGGAACTGCTCTACAAAGAGGCCTCGACCCTTGGCCCGCTGGATTTTCTGCGTGCCTTCCGCAGTGGAGTGGGATCTGCGCGTCAGACTCCCGAGCAGCTCGAGGGCGAGCTGCTCGAAGGTGCCCGTCTGCTGATGCGCGAACGCCCGCCGTGGGAGGCCGATCCGCCGCTGGCGTTCCTTCGCACGACTGCATTTCCGAAGCTCGTGGTCTCGGGTGGCCACTCTCCGGTGTTCGAGGCCGTGTGCGACGCCGTCGCAGACGGCCTGCACGCGCGGCGCACGGTGATCGCCGGCCGCGGCCACACGATCCCGGCCACCGGAGCCCCGTACAACGAATGCCTGCACGCGTTCCTGGCCGATGTCGAGCACAAGCGCGCAGGCCAGGCGTCCATCCGCGGGACCGCGGCAGGCGCGCCACGGATCCTCTAGCGGTCGGAACGGTCGAGCAGCGCCACGTCGGCGGGGCCGGCTCGAGAAGGCGCTGGGGTGCGCGAGTATGGTGGGGTGCCCGTACCCCATCGGCCTCGGTGACATGACGCGAAGCGTCTTTCTCTTCCTCACCGCGTTTCTGGCGAGCGGCGTCGAGATGGTCGAGGCCCTGACGATCGTGCTCGCCGTCGGAGTGACCCGGGGTTGGCGCTCGACGCTTCTCGGCGCGGGCGCGGCGGCGCTCGTGCTCGCCGGGCTCATCGCCGCGCTCGGTCCACTGATCTCGAAGGTGCCGATCGACGACCTGCGTATCCTCGTGGGCGGTCTGCTCCTGGTGTTTGGCCTGCAGTGGCTGCGCAAGGCGATCCTCCGGGCCAGCGGGTACAAGCCGCTCCACGACGAGGCGGCAGCCTACGAACAGGAGCGCGCCGAGGCCGGGCAGGCCGCCACCGGCGGGCCCGGGTCACTTGACTGGTACTCCTTCACCGTCGCGTTCAAAGGCGTCTTCCTCGAGGGCCTCGAGGTCGCGTTCATCGTCATCACGTTCGGCGCGGCGAAGAGCAACGGGGTCGCGATCGCCGCCGCAGCGGCTGCTGCCGCCTTCCTCGCGGTGGTCGCGGTGGGGGCCGCCGTCCGGGCGCCGCTGAGCCGCGTGCCCGAGAACGCGCTGAAGTTCGTGGTTGGCCTGATGCTCACGAGCTTTGGCACGTTCTGGAGCGGGGAGGGGGCAGGGGTCTCCTGGCCCGGAGGCGACGCGGCGCTGCTCGGAATCCTTGCCCTCATGGCCATCGCCTCGCTCGTCGCGGTGAGGGTGCTGAGCCACGAGCGCGATCTTGCCGGCCTCTCGCCCGCGCAGAAGGGAGTCGGGGCGTGAGGGTCGTGAGTCGGGGCGTGAGGCTCGTCCTCGTCTTCCTTCGATTCTGGTACGACTTCATCGTCGGCGACGACTGGCTCGTCGCCGCGGGGATCGTGGGCGCGATCGGCCTGACCGCGCTGATCGCCGATCGGGGAGCTCAGGCGTGGTGGGTGATGCCGCTGTGCGTCGTCGCACTGCTGGCGGGCTCGTTGCGGAGGGCCTCGCGGGCCGCGGCCGAGGACGCTCGCCGGCCGTAGGCAGCGTCACGCGCCGCGACGCCGCTCGCGCCGGGCCGCGCGCGCTCCGGCCCCCCCGCCGGAGCGCTCGGTTCTCCGAGCTCCTCCTCCAGGCGGTCGAGCTCGGGCGCAGGTCCGTTCCCCGGTCGGGCGGCCAACGGCAAAGAGGCGAGAAATCGCTCGGCCAACCTCGCCGGTTTCATCTACAGTCCACGTCGTCGATGAGCAACCTTGCCGCGCGCATCGGAAGCGATCGTCCCCGCGCCGGCATGACCACCGCGAGTGGCTCGACTCAGCCGGCCGGTCATGCCGGACATTGAGCGCCCGTCGGGCCCCGTCGTGGGCAGTTCGGGCCTGCCCGTGAATGGCTCGCTGACGGTCTTTTCGCGACGCATCGCGCGGCTGGGCGCGCTCGTCGCCGGCCTGCTGGCCGTCGGCACCGTTGGGCTGGCCGTCACAGAGAGCGTGGGCCCCTGGTATGCGTTTCGCTGGGCGCTGGACACAGTCGCGACGGTCGGCGGCTTTCGCCAGCCCCGCACCACCGCCGGGCAGGTCGTCCTGGTCGGGCTCATCGTGCTGGGCGTCGGTACTCTGTTCTACGCGCTGGCCACGCTCGTCGAGTTCTTCGTCGCCGGCCACCTCGGCGACCTGCTGGCCGCCCGGCGCAAGCAGAGGATGATCGACTCGCTCACCGACCACCACATCATCTGCGGCTTCGGCCGGGTGGGTCGTCAGGTGGCGCGCGATCTGCACGCGGCGCGCGCCGAGTACGTGGTGGTGGACTCCGATGCCGAGAATCGTCACGTCGCCGATGGGGTGGATCGCCGCTTCATCGAGGGCGACGCCGCCGAGGAGGCCGTCCTTCTGCGGGCTGGCATCGCGCGTGCGCGCTCGATCATCGCGTGCGCGGATTCCGACTCCAACAACGTCTTCATCACGCTCACCGCCCGGGAGCTTCGCGCCGACATCGCCATCGTGGCGAGGGCCGCCGTCGAGGACTCCGAGAAGAAGCTCAAGAGGGCCGGCGCAGATCGCGTGATCTCCCCGTACAAGGCCAGCGGAACGGAGATGGCCCGGCTCGCCCTGCACCCCCAGCTGAGCGGCGTCGTCGACGTCGACGTCGAATACCGCATGGAGGAGATCGTGGTGAGCGAGGGCTGCAAGGGTGTGCGCCAGACGGTGGGTGACATCCGCGGCGGCTCCATGATCGTCGGCCTGCGCCGCGAGTCGGGCTTTCAGCCCCAGCCGCCGGCCGAGACCATGCTGCTCCCGGGCGACGTCATCGTGGCGATGGGCACGCCCGGTGCGCTCGAGCGTCTGGAGGACCTCATGGAGCCGGATGGAGCGCGGTCCGGTCACGGCACGGCCCGACGGGGCTAGTCCAGGCTAGTCCAGGCTAGTCGGGCGGCCTTCGTCGCACCGGGCGCGGTTCCGACCGGCAGGCGTGCTTGGGTGTGGGCGCACGGATGATTCCAGTCCCTCCTGGGGCGAGAGCGTCCTTAGACAGGGCGCTCTCGTCCGCACAGGCGAGGGATCGAATGCGGGTCAGCCCAGCGAGGTAAGGGCGATTCCGAGCGCCTCGTCCCAGTAGCGCGCGCCATGCTCGGCGCTGGCCCGCGACGGGTCGCCGATGACGCCGTTCTTCGCCACCGTGTGCACGCCAGCGCCGAAGATCGCACCGATCGCGGCCTCTGCGTCGCCGGTGTAGCCGGCCTCGCCGCGCTCGAGGTGGACGAGGTCGGGATGAATCGAGATGAGCATCGAGGTCTCCCACTCGCCCGCGTGCACCCCGCCCTCCCCGAGCGGGACCCCGAGCTCGGTCGCGCCCAGCTGGGCGATCGCGAAGAGGGCGCCCAGGTCGGTGAGCGCGCTGATCTGGATGCCCGGCACCGGTCCGAGCTCCTCAACTGCCGCGGCCAGCGGGCCGAAGTTCCCTCCGTGCGTGGGCAGCAGCACGACGCGCCTGAAGCCGCCGCGTGCAAGCGAGCGCACGACGTCGGCGACCACCGCGTGGAAGGTGTCCTCCGAGAGCGAAAGCGTCCCCGGGAACTCGAGGTGGTGCTCCGAGCAGCCGATGCGCACGGTCGGCGCCACGAATGCATCCAGGCGCTCGGCGACGATCCGTGCGAGGTGGTCTCCGAGCAACGCGTCGGTGGCCAGCGGCAGGTGGGGGCCATGCTGCTCGGTTGCCCCGAAGGCCACCACAACGGTGTCGCGACCCCGCTGAAGCTCGGCCTTCACCTCCGGCCAGGTCATGCGATCCAGCTCAAGCGCCCCCAAAGTGCTCTCCTCTCCTGCGGGCGAACGCGATCCTACCGACGCGAGGGCCGGGCGTGAGTGCCGAGCTCATGCGGTCACCTCGATGTCCCACGCGCGAGCGAGGTGCTGGGCGGCGACGGTGTTGATGAGGTCGGCAAAGCCCTCGGGTGCCGGCGGCAGGAGCGGTCGGCCGCCGTCGGTGATCGCGCCGAGCACGCGCTCGCACGACGCCTCGGCCAGGGTCAGGGCGCGCTCGAGCTCGAGTCCGACGAGCTCCCCGTCGCGCTTGACGAATCTCCCCGCCACGAGCACATGCCGGACGTTGGCACAGTTGGCCTGGGCCACCAGGCAGCCGACGGGATCCGCCATCGGGACCATGTTCAGGCGGCGGCCTCCGATCACGATCACGTCGGCTTGCTTGCCGGGGGTCAACGAGCCCACCCGCCCCTCGAGTCCCATCGCATGCGCCCCGTTCGCGGTGCCCCAGCGCAGCGCGTCGCGCACCGTCAGATCGAGCCGGTCGGGCATCAGGTTTCGCACGTTGAAGCCGTCGTTGCGCATGCAGCGCTCGAATTGCAGGCCGAGCCGCATCTGGCTGAACATGTCACCCGAGTTACAGGACATCACGTCGCAGGAGAGGCTCGGGCGCAGCCCCATCTCCAACGCGCGGCGGATCACCGGGTGACCCATCCCCATCTGAATCTCGGTCTCCGGGCTGGATGACACCTTGCAGTCGTTTTCCGCCAGGCGGCGGAAGTTGCGCTCGTCGAGCGTGTTGCAGTGCACGTGCACCTGTGTGGATGTGAGCAGGCCGTGATGGTCGAGCTCCGGGATGCCCTCGGTGACCAATGACCCCCAGGTGCACCCCGTATGCAGCACGCTCGGCACGCCGAGCTCCGCGGCTGATCGGGCCTCGGCGATCGTCTGCTCGAACGGCAGCAGCCCGACCTCGGTGAGCGCGACGCCCATCGTGACGAGCTCATCGTCGGAGGAGAGCGTGTGCTCGCGCAGGCGACGGGCGTCGGCAAGCCGCTGCTCATGTTCGGTGAACGCCGGCTCGGGCATCGGCGCCGGGAAGTAGCCGTAGGCGAACATCGCGCGGATGCCGGCATCGCGCAGGCCCTGCACGGCGGCGTCGGCATGCTCGGGCGTGTTGTTGCAGTGGGAGAAGTCGAGTATCGTCGTCACGCCGGCATCCAGCGCCTCGAGCGCCCCGACGAAGTTGCCGGCATAGACATCCTCGGCGGAGCAGTTCGGCGAGATCGACATGCGAATCCCGCGGAAGTAGTCTTCGAGCGTCCAGTCGGCGCACACGCCGCGAAACGGTGTCTGCCAGGTGTGGCGGTGCGTGTCGACGAAGCCGGGCATCACCACGTGCCCTGAAACGTCGATCGACTCGGCGTCCTTCACCTCGAGGTGCGCGCCGACCGCAGCTATCGCGTCGTCCTCGATCAGCACGTCACCGCTCGGCAGCTCGCCGAGCGCCTCATCCATCGACAGCACGTAGCCGCCGCGCAGCAGCACACGGTCACTCATCGCATCCGCTCCGCGCGAGGACCGTCAGCCGGGGCTCTCTGCGCCGAGGGCCTCCCTGATCTGCGCGATCGCGCCGGCCTCGGCGTCGCTCACCGGCTCGCCGCCGCGGGGACCCTCCCTGTGTGCGTGGGCGACCTTGTCCGCGAGGTTGACGACGAAGCCCCTGTACTCATCGAGCTCCTGGGGGGTCGCCTTGGCCTCGAGCAGCGCCACGGCGTCGCGCAGGTGTCCCAGGCAGCGTTCCTTGAGCTCGCCCATCGAGCCGTAGCGCGTGTGATCGATCTCGGGCTTGGCTTGCGCGATCTCGTCGAGCAGCTCACTCTGGCCGTGGTGCTCGCGCGCTTCGGCATAGGCCTTGGCCATCGAGACCGTCTCGCGCAGGGTTCCTCCCCGCTGGGCGGTGATGACGATCAGGCCTGCGCTCGGCGGGCCCTGCAGGACGAGCTCCCATTCCTGTGGCGTGAAGTTGGCCGCGTTGGTCATTGAACGCTCCGTCTCGGTCCGCTCGGTCTGATCGGTGGTGCTCCAGGGAAGTCTAAGGGGCAGTTGACAGTCCGGCAGTGCCCCCCGGCGCCGCCGAGCGCGAGGCAAACGTCGGAGTTTGCGTCTTGCAGGCAGGCGTCGCGGCGGCTGACTTTGCGAGGATCACTACCGAGGAGAGGAGGTAGGAATGGCCAGGATCATCGTTCTGCCCGACATCGAGATCGGTGAGCAGACGCCGGTTCTGTTTGACGAGCAGGTCAGCGCCGTACACGTCGACAACAAGCACTCGGCCTTCCAGCTGGTCGAGCGTCTCACCTGGGCGATCCACGATGCGGAGGCGATCGAGCACGGGCAGCATCCCGCCATAGGATGAGTGCGTGTGTGGGCGCTACTCGAACACCGCCGGGGTCGAAGAACTGAATGAGCGGTTCAGGGTCCCGCTGCCGAGCGACGCGGGCACGGGACGCTTCAACATCGCGCCCACTGAAGAGGTGCTCGCGATCGTGGCGCGCCGCGGCGAGCCCGAAGCCCGCATGTTGCGGTGGGGGCTCGTCGCGTGGTGGGCGAAGGACACGAAAGGCGCGCAGAAGATGATCAACGCGAGAGCCGAGACGGTCGCCTCGAAGCCCGCCTACCGCGGCCTGATCGGAGACTCCTCGCGACGGGCGCTGCAGATCGCCGACGGGTACTTCGAGTGGCTGAAACCCGAGAAGCGCAGCGAGCCCCGCCAGCCGTTCTTCTTCCAGGTGGACGGCGGCATCCCGTTCGCGTTCGCGTCGCTGTGGACGTCGGCTCGCATCGACGGGGAGCGCATCGAGAGCGTCACGCTTTTGACCTGCGACTCGCGGGCAAATCCGGTCGCCTCTGCGATCCACGGGCGGATGCCGGTGATCCTCGCCGATCGAGAGACCCAGCGGGCATGGCTCGACCCCGCGCTGGGGACCGAGGACGTGCTCGAGCTCTGTCGCGCGCTGCCTGCCGAGCGGCTCACCGCCAGACCGGCGAACCCCGCCGTGAACAAGCCCGGCGGCCCGGAGGGACCTGAGCTGCTGCACGCCCCGGGCATCGACGGCTGAAGCCGTACCGAGGTCCACACGGCTACTGGTGGGAGGCCGCCAGGAGCCCTCCGCCGCGGAGAATACGCTCAGGACATGCAGCCGAACGAGCGACTGGCTGTGATCGATCTGGGGTCCAACTCCTTCCGCCTGGTGGTGTTCACGGCGGGCGACGGTTGGTGGAAGCGGACGGATGAGATCTATGAGCCGGTGCGCATCGGGCAGGGTCTGGCTGCGACAGGGAGGCTTGGCGAGGAGCCGATCGGCCGGGCGCTTGCGACCCTCGACGTATTCGCCCATTTCTGCAAGGCCAGTGGACTGCAGGAGGGCTCGATCGACGCCGTCGCGACGAGCGCCATCCGCGATGCCGAGAACGCGGACAGCTTCCTGCAGCGTGCGCAGGATCGTTGGGGCCTGCCCATCCGCGTGCTGAGCCGCGAGGCCGAGGCGCGCTACGGGTACGTCGCGGCGGTCGACTCCACGACGCTCACCGACGGCTGCGTGCTCGACCTCGGAGGCGGGTCGATGCAGCTCGTGCGCGTCGCCGATCGGCTGGCCCGGGAGTCAGGCTCCTGGCGCGTGGGCACCGTGCGCATGACCGAGCGCTTCCTGCCGGTGAACGGCCCGGCCAAACGCCGGCAGATCGAGGAGCTCTGCGACCACGTGACGCGCAAGCTGGGACAGGCCTCGTGGCTGAGCGACTCGGGTTCAGATCGCGCCGATCGGCGCCTGGTGGGCATCGGCGGGACGGTGCGAAACCTCGCTGCCGCCGCCCAGCGCGCCGCCGGGCTCCCGTCCAACGGGGTGCAGGGGATGGTCATCGAGAGGGAGGCCCTGGAGGATCTGGTGCGCCGGCTGGCGGCGCTGCCCGCGGCGGAGCGCAGCACTGTGCCGGGCATCAAGCCGGCGCGCGCCGACCTCATACTGGCGGGGGGGATCGTGCTTCAGGCGGTGCTGCGGGCCGGCGGCTTCGACGGTCTGGAGACCACCCAGGCGGGGCTGCGGGAGGGGGTCTTCTTCGAGCGCCTCCTGGCCGACCGCGATCCGCCGCTGTTCGAGGATGTGCGGCGCTCGAGCGTGCTGAACCTCGCGACCCAGTACCACGTGGATCTCGCCCACACGCGCCATGTGGCCGAGCTCGCGCTGGGCATGTTCGACGAGCTCGCCCGGCTCGGGCTGCATGAAGGCGACGCCGCCGAGCGCGAGCTCTTGTGGGCGGCGAGCACGCTGCACGACATCGGAATGGCGGTCGACTACGACGATCATCACAAGCACTCGCGCTATTTGATCCTCAGCGGGGCGCTCCCGGGCTTCTCGCCCGTCGAGGTGGCGATCATCGCTCAGGCGGCGCGATATCACCGCAAGGGCGTGCCGGAGCCCGGGCCGCTCGGCGCCCTGTTCGGACCGGGCGACGCCGAGCGCCTGAATCGCTGTGCTGTCCTGCTGCGCCTCGCCGAGGATCTCGAGCGCTCGCGCGATCAGCTGGTGCGGAGCACCAGCATGAAGCTGCGCGACGACGAGGTCGAGCTGCGGCTGATCACCGATGGCGAGCCGGCGGTGCCCCGCTGGGCCGCGGGACGCGAGACGGAGGTCTTCGAGCGCGCCTTCCACCGCCGGCTGTCGGTGACCGCATGAGGCCGGCGCCCCGGTGCGCGCTCAGGCGCTGAGCGCGCGTTCGCGTCCGGCGCAGTCGAACAGCACGAGGCCGAAGGCATACGGCAGCGTGCCCTGCCAGACCGAGTCGGGCAGCTGGCGGCAGGCGCGCAGCACGGCGCTGGTGGCGCGGTTGCCCCCGCGCGTGGTGAACTCGCCCCCGAGCAGCACGTAGCGCGCCTGCCCTCGCGCGACCAATCGGGCGAGGCCGCGCCCGTCGAGCGTGGGGTCGGTGCCGCTGTAGCCGGCCAGCGCGCCCGCGTCCAAGCCCTCCAGGATGAACGGCGAGGCGGTGGTGGCGGCGTCGGTGAGCAAGGCCCAGCGCGAGCCCGGACCGTGCGCTCCGACGTAGCGGATCAGGGCTCTGTAGATGTCGCGGTGGGCCGGGTTCAGCCCGACGCCGCCCGCTCCGATCGCCTGATGGGGTCCGGCGGCCGGGAACGTGCCCTCGACCGGAGCCAGCCACGTGGTGGCGGAGTAGGCGGTGGGCGCGACGAGCAGCAGAGCGAACGTCAGTGCCATCGTGACTGGCGCCCAGCGTCGCACCACCAGCAGCAGTGCGGTGCCGACCGCGGCTCCACCGAGCAGCAGCGGGATGAACCAGGACATGTAGTGCTCGCGGTGAAGGAGCACCACCTGGGCCGCCACGGTCGCGACGATCGCCAGGGGGGCCAGCACCAAGCGCCAATCCACCCGCCTGCGTCTGGCCAGCTCCACGAAGGCGACCGCACCGGCGCCCGCCATGGCCGCCGCCCCGGGCGCGAGCGCCGACACGTAGTAGGGGTGGACGATGCCCTTGGAGAGGCTCAGCACCGCGGCCTCGACCGCGAACCAGCCCCCGAGGATCAGCGTTCCGGCCAGTCGTCGGTCCCGGCGCCATGGGAGCGCCGGCTGCTCGGGCGAGGACGCGCCGGGTCGCCGGGCTCGCAGGCGCAGTCCTCGATCGGCGAGCATGATGAGCGCCAGGGCGAGCAAGCCGAAGAAGGCGAACGGAAGGATCCAGGCGCCCTGGTCGCCGAGGCCGACGCCGAACAGCCGCAATGGGCTCGGGGGCCCCCCGAACGGGATCGGGTTCTTCGCCCGGCCGTTGACGGTCGCCGGCGTGGGCGGCGGTTGGGCGGCCGGCCGTGCCGGCGTCGCGGATCGTTCTCTGCCGGCCACCGGGGGGCGCGAGTGCGCCAAGGCTCCGAAGCCCACGGGCACGCGCCCGGGCCCACCCACCTGGCCGCCGACGCGCCCGAAGCCGTTGTAGTCGAAGGTCACCTCGATCTCGGAGTTGTTCGTCGAGCTTCCCACATACGGTCGCTGCGAGGCCGGCGTGAGGTCGACGAAGACCAGCCAGCTGAAGGAGACCGCGATCATCAGCAGGCCGGCTGCCAGCAGCTGTGTGATGCGCCGGGAGATCGACCCGGGCGCGCACAGCAGGTAGGCGACGGCGATCCCCGGGATGACCAGAAATGCGGCAAGCGTCTTCGTGTTGAAGGCCAGTCCCACGAGCACTCCGCACCACAAGAGCGTCCGCCAGCGCCCGGTCTCGCTCGCCCGCAGCCCGGCGCCACACGCGAGGATCATCAGCAGGATCAGAACCGGATCGACGCCGTTGTCGCGCGAGACCGCGACGAACGACGGATAGACGGCGAGGGCGAGCGCGCCGCCGAGCGCTGCGAGCGCGCCGAAGCGGCGCGACATCACGAAGTAGAGCACTGCCACCGCGAGCACCCCGGCGATCGCCTCGGGCAGCAGCAGGGAGAGCGGGGAGAAGCCGAACAGCTTGGCGCTCACCGCCTGCACCCACAGGCCGAGCGGGGGCTTGTCGACCGTCACGAGTCCGCCGGGGTCGAACGAGACGAACACGAAGTTGTGAAACGAGCGGAGCATCGACTTGATGCCGGCCGAGTAGAAGATGTTGGCGTAGCCGTTCTGGGAGAGCCGGTTCATGTTCAGGACGGCCGACAGCGCGAGCACGGCCGCGAGCGCCAGATGCCGGGGCGCCACACGTGCGCGGAGTCCGGAGGCGGGCGCGTCCGCGGCCCCTGAGCCCGCGAGCACGGGCCCCGGCGCCGGCGGGGTGGCGGTCGGCTGGGAGGATGTCATCTGGCCGGTCGTGATTCGGCGTGCGCCGGGGAGGTTCGGAGCGGGCCGTCGGTCTGCCGAGCGGGGGAGATCATCTTCAGAGCGCCCTCATCAGGCGATCGAGGTCCTCCTCGTCGTTCCAGGCGCCGACGGACGCTCGCAGCCAGGGTCGCCCGGGAATGTTACGCACGACGATCCCCTGCTCGGCCAGTCGCGCCCGCTCGGCCGGCGGGTCGGGGCTCTCGAAGGACACGAGCGTCGTGTCGGCGCGGGGAGCCACCCGGTGGCCCCGCTCGGCGAGCTGGCCGCTCAGATGCGTCGCCAGCGAGCGCGCGCGCTCGTGAACCTCGGCCCATCCGAAGGACTCGAGCATTCGCGTGGCCGTCAGCGCGCATGCGACCGTCTCGGCGTTCAGCGCCATCGAGTCGAAGCGCCGCGCGTCCTCGTGCGGTCGGGCGTCCAGCCCCGCGTCGGGGTCGGCCAGGTTGGGGTAGCCGCGCCTCGGAACCGCGAGCCGCTCGCGCAGGCGCGGGCTGAGGTAGAGCATCCCGGTGCCGTCGGGGCCGCACAGCCACTTCTGCCCGGCGCCGGCATATGCGTCGCAGCCGAGCGCGCTGATGTCCACCGGGATCGCGCCCACGCCCTGGGCGCCGTCGAGCAGGACGGGAACGTCCACCTCCGCCAGCTCCGCGGGCGCCAGCGCCCCGCTCATCCAGCCTACGTGCGAGCACGCGACCAGACCGGTGCGCGGGCCGACCGCCTCTGCAACGCGCGCGAGGGGCACTTCGCGAACCTCTACGCCGTGCAGCTCGCGCACCGCTCCGAGCGTCCCGAGCAGGCCCGGGTGCTCCTCGTCGCTCGTCACGATCTCATCGCCGCTGCCGAGCCGCAGGCCGCCGATCGCCTGGGCGATGCCCTCGCTCGTGCAGGTCGTGAGCGCGACGTCCGCCGTCTCGCACCCGAGCGCCGCCGCGTATGCTCCGCGGAGCTCGCCGTTCAGCTCCCCGCGCCGCGCGAAATGAGCCTGTGCGCGCCCCTCATCGAGCTGGCGTGTCAGCTCGGCCTCCGCGGCGCGGGCGGCGCGCGCTGCAAGCGGCCCGTCGGTGCCGGCATTCAGATAGGCGAGCCGACTCAGGGCGGGGAATTCGGCGCGCAGCCCGGAGAGGTCCACAAACAGCGAGAATACCCGGGCGCGCGGCCGCCGCCCACGTATTCTGCTCAGAGCGACGGCGAGCGTGAACCACAGGGCGCAGGGCCGCCACGGAGCGATTGATCGCGGCGGCGTCCGGCAGACACGGGGGAGGGCGGTACCACAAGATGTCAAGCGAAGGCCAGCAGACTCCGCTCTGGACGCCCACCGCGGCGGACCGCGAGCGCGCCAGGATGACGGCGTTCATGCGCTGGGCCGGTGAGCGTCGCGGGCGCCCCTTCGAGGACTACGCCGAGCTGTGGCGCTACTCGGTGGACGAGCTCGAGGAGTTCTGGGCGGCGATCTGGGAGTTCTGCGAGGTGCGCGCCTCACGGCCCTACGAGCGGGTGCTCGACTCACGGCGCATGCCCGGCACGCGCTGGTTTGAGGGCGCCGAGCTCAACTACGCCGAGAACATGCTGCTGCGCGACCGCGAGCCTGGGGAGGTGGCGGTGCTGCACGCCTCCGAGCTGCGGGATCTCACAGAGCTCACCTGGGGAGAACTCTCCGGGCAGGTGGCGGCTGCGGCGGCGGGGTTGCGTTCGCTCGGCGTGGGCCGCGGCGACCGCGTGGTGGCCTACCTGCCGAACATCCCCGAGACGCTCGTCGCGTTCCTTGCTGTCGCGAGCATCGGGGCCATCTGGTCAAGCGCCGCGCCGGAGTTCGGGGCGCGCAGCGTGATCGACCGCTTCGCGCAGATCGAGCCCAAGGTGCTGCTCGCGGTCGACGGCTACCGCCATGGGGGAAAGGACTTCGACCGGACCGGCGTGGTGGCGGGCATCCTTCAGGAGCTGCCCACGGTCGAGCAGGTGGTGCTCGTGCCCTACCTGGCTGAGGGCGCCTCGAACCTGCCCGAGAGCCTCGAGGGTCGCTGCCAGACTTGGCGCGAGCTGCTGGCGCGCGGCGAGGGCGCCGAGCTGCGCTTCGAGCAGGTCCCATTCGACCACCCGCTGTGGGTGCTGTACTCCTCCGGCACGACCGGCCTGCCGAAGGCCATCGTCCACGGCCACGGCGGGATCCTGCTCGAGCAGCTGAAGAAGGGCCTGCACCTGGACCTGCGGCGGGGAGACCGCATGTTCTGGTTCACCACCACCGGGTGGATGATGTGGAACTTCCTGGTCGGGTGCCTGCTCACCGACGCGGCGATCGTCCTCTACGACGGGAGCCCCGGCCACCCCGACCTGGGGGTGCTGTGGCAGCTTGCAGAGCGCGCCGGCATCACGTGCATGGGGGTGAGCGCGGGTCTTCTGTCAAGCGCAGAGCAGGCCGGGATCGAGCCGGGTCGCGACTACGACCTGCACGCCCTGCGGGCGATCGGCTCGACCGGCTCGCCGCTGGCCCCGGAGAGCTTCCGCTGGGTTTATGAGCACGTCGCGCCCGACACGTGGCTGTTCTCCACGAGCGGGGGCACCGACGTCTGTACGGCGTTCGTGGGCGGATGTCCGCTGCTGCCCGTCTACGAGGGCGAGCTTCAGTGCCGCATACTCGGCTGCGCGGTCGAGGCGTGGGATGAGCACGGGAACGCCCTGCTCGACGAGGTGGGCGAGCTGGTGCTCACCGAGCCGCTTCCCTCGATGCCGCTGTTCTTCTGGGGCGATCGTCCGGCGGCAGAGGGCACGGGGACTCCGCAGGACCGCGTCGGGCCGCGCCTCATGGAGAGCTACTTCTCGATGTATCCCGGCGTCTGGCGCCACGGCGACTGGGTGCGAATCACGCCGCGCGGCGGGGCGGTGATCTACGGGCGCTCGGACTCCACGATCAACCGCCAGGGCGTTCGCATGGGCACCAGCGAGATCTACCGGGCGGCGGGCGCGGTGCCGGAGGTGATCGATGCGCTCGTGGTGGACGTCCCGCGGAGCGGGAGGCAGGGAGAGCTCTGGATGGTGCTGTTCGTCGTGCTGCGCTCGGGCGCGACCCTAGACGACGAGCTCTCCGCGCGCATCGCGCGGCGCATCCGCGAGGACTGCTCGCCACGGCATGTTCCGAACGAGATCCGCCAGATCGAGGAGGTCCCGCGCACGCTCTCGGGCAAGGTGCTGGAGGTCCCGGTCAAGCGGATCCTGATGGGCGTCGCGCCGCACGAGGCGGCGAGCATCGACTCGCTGGCCAACCCGAAGTCGCTCGACTACTTCGTGCGGATGGCCAAGGCCTCCTAGCGGCCCTACAGCCCCATCGAGCGCCCGACGATCTCCTTCATGATCTCGTTGGTTCCGCCGTAGATGCGAGTCACCCGCGCGTCGACGAATGCGCGGGCGATCGGGTACTCCAGCATGTAGCCGTACCCGCCGTGCAGCTGCAGGCAGCGATCGACCACGCGACCCTGCAGGTCGGTGCACCACCACTTGGCCATCGCGGCGTCCTCCGGCGAGAGCTCGCCGGCGCCCAGCGCCTGCACGCACCGGTCGACGAACGCGCGAGCGACCTCCGTTTCGGTTCGCACCTCGGCCAGGGCGAAGCGCGAGGCCTGGAACGACCCGATCGGCTGGCCGAAGGCCCGTCGCTCGAGCACGTAATCGAGCGTCCACGTCAGCGCTGCCTCGGCCGCGGCCACCGCCGAGGCGGCGATCGAGAGACGCTCCTGGGGCAGGTTGGACACCAGGTAGCGGAAGCCCTCGCCCTCCTCGCCGAGCAGGTTCTCGCAGGGAACGCGCAGATCGGAGAACGTCAGCTCGGCCGTGTCCTGGGCATGCTGGCCGATCTTCTGCAGGTTGCGTCCCCGGGAGAAGCCCTGCATCCCGCGCTCGAGCACGATCAGGCTGATGCCCCGGTGGCGCTCGCTCGGGTCGGTCTTCACCGCGGTGATCACGAGGTCCCCGTTGATGCCGTTGGTGATGAAGGTCTTGCTGCCGTTCACCACGTAATGGTCCCCGTCGCGCTCGGCGCGCGTGGACATCTCCGCGAGGTCCGATCCGATCCCGGGCTCGGTCATCGCCAGCGCGGTGATCAGCTCACCGGAGGCGATCCCCGGCAGCCAGCGCTCGCGTTGCTCCTCGTTGCAGTAGGTCATGAAGTACGGCAGGCAGATGTCGTTGTGCAGCGTGATCCCAAGCCCGAAGCCGCCGACGCCGGCGCGCTGGGTCTCCTCTCCGACGATCAGGTTGAAGCGGAAGTCCGCCGCGCCGGCGCCGCCGTAGCGCTCGGGAACCGCCATGCCGAGGAAGCCCCCTTCGCCCGCGCGAGCGAACGTCTCGCGCGGCACGATCCCGGCCCGCTCCCACTCGCCGTAGCGACCGTCCTCGCCGATCACCTCGCGCGCGAGGAACGTGCGGAAGCTCGCCCGGAAGTCCTCATGCACGTCGTCGAACAGGGTGCGCCGCACCGTGGGGACCCTACCTGGCCCGGACCGAAGAAGGGGGGCGTGGAAGGAGTGCGATGCCGCGACGTCGAACAGAGCGCCGATGAAGCGTGTTGCCACCCCCACCAGCGATCGTCCCGCGGCGGCTCCCGCGGCGGCCGGACCCGCAACCGCATCCGCGAGCGAGCATCAGAGCCTGTCGGATTACATCCAGGCGCGCTTTGACGAGTGCTCGCGATCCCAGAAGGACGTGGCCCAGTACATCGTCGATCATCTCGACGAGGCCGCCTTCCAGACCGCCGAGGAGCTGGCGCGCCGCGCGAACACCTCGAGCTCGACGGTCGTGCGCTTCTCCCAGGCGCTCGGCTTTGAGGGTTTTCCCGAGCTGCAGGCGGCCGCCCGCGAGGAATACCGCCGTCTGCACGCCAACGGAGCGACCGGCGGCACCGCGGCCGGCGCCACACCGCTGTTCTCGCTGGACCAGAACGAGTTCGAGACCTCGCTGATGGCCGATCACGTGAACGTCGAAGACACCGCGCGCAAGGTGTCCAGGAGCTCCGTGGAAGCCATGATCGAGGCGATCGTGAGCGCCGAGAAGGTGCTCGTCGCGGGCACCGACCAGATGGCGTTCTTCGCGAGCTACCTGCGTCACCTGCTGATGCTGCTCGACCTCCGCGTCGATGTCGTCGCGAGCCCTTCCCAGGAGGCGCTGAGCCGCCTCGGGCGGATCGATCAGAGCACGCTCGTGATCGGGCTGTCCGCGGGCCGTCCGCACCCGCTCGTGGTGCGGGCCGTGAAGCTGGCACGCCATCGCAAGGCCCGCACGGCCGCGATCACCGACGCCACGCTCTCCGAGGTGGCCAAGCTGGCGCAGATCAAGCTCTACTACTCATCGAACGGTCCCGCCTACGTGCGCTCGCACACCGCCCTGCTGAGCCTCATCCAGGCACTCGCCTACGGCGTCTACGCGCAGGACACCGCGCAGTACGACGACCGCATCAAGGCTTTTCGCCTCCGCTAGGGCCCCTGCAGGGAGGCCCGCCGGGACGGGGCTCGAGGCCTTTGCGGACAGGGCTGCGGCTAGACTAGGCTGATGCGCGACGAGGCGACGTTTCGGGTCAAGGCCGGTCTGGCGGAGATGCTGAAGGGCGGCGTGATCATGGACGTCGTGACACCCGCTCAGGCCACAATCGCGCAGGAGGCCGGCGCGGCGGCGGTGATGGCCTTGGAGCGCGTGCCCGCGGACATCCGCCGCGACGGAGGCGTCGCGCGCATGTCCGACCCGGAGATGATCGCGGGGATCCAGCAGGCGGTGAGCATCCCGGTGATGGCGAAGGCCCGAATCGGTCATTTCCTAGAGGCCCAGGTCCTCGAGGCGCTGGAGGTCGACTATGTGGACGAGTCCGAGGTGCTCACCCCCGCGGACGAGAGCAACCACATCGACAAGTGGGCGTTCAAGGTGCCGTTCGTCTGCGGTGCCACGAACCTGGGCGAGGCACTGCGACGGATCGGCGAGGGCGCGGCGATGATCCGCTCCAAGGGCGAGGCCGGCACCGGCGACATCGTCGAGGCGGTCCGCCACATGCGTGCCATCAACGGCGAGATCCGCCGGCTCGGGACGCTCGGCGAGGACGAGATCGCAACGGCGGCCAAGGACCTCGCGGCTCCTGCGACGCTCGTGCGGGAGGTCGCGCGGGACGGCCGGCTGCCGGTCGTGCTGTTCTGCGCGGGAGGCATCGCCACGCCGGCGGACGCCGCGCTCATGATGGCGCTCGGGGCCGAAGGCGTGTTCGTCGGCTCGGGCATCTTCAAGTCCGAGGATCCGCCCTCGCGCGCGCGCGCGATCGTGGAGGCCACGACGCACTGGCAGGACCCCGAGCGCGTGGCGCAGGCCTCGCGTGGCCTCGGACCGGCGATGGCCGGCCTGGAGAGCTCGAAGCTCGAGGGCGAGCAGCTCCTGGCCCAGCGCGGCTGGTAGGCGAGCACGGCTGCGGCGATGGCGGCGGGGTCCGCTCGCGAGCCCGGGGAGGCGCCGTCGGGCTCAGCGGCCCGGGCTCCGCTGATCGGGGTGCTGGCGCTGCAGGGCGGTTTCGAGGCCCACGGGCGGGTGCTGCGCAGGCTGGGCGCGCGCGTGCGCGAGGTGCGAGTGCCGGGCGAGCTGTCGGGCCTCTCCGGGCTCGTGCTCCCGGGGGGAGAGTCCACGACGATGATGCTCGGCGTGCAGCGCGAGCGCCTGGCCGAGCCTTTGGGTGAGCTCGTGCGCGGGGGCCTGCCCGTGCTCGGGTCCTGCGCGGGGTTGATCATGCTCGACTCCGAGCACCTCGGGCTGATGGACATCCGCGCGCGACGCAACGCGTTCGGTGGCCAGACGAGGAGCTTCGAGGCGGACCTCGAGATCAGGGATTTGGCGGGCGGCCCGCTGCGGGGCGTATTCATCCGCGCACCGTGGATCGACGAGCACGGTCCGAACGTCGAGATCCTCGCCGAGATCGACGGTCATCCGGTGGCCGCACGCCAGGACGCGATGCTCGCGGTCGCGTTCCACAGCGAGCTCGCCGGGGATGACCGCGTGCACCTGATGTTTCTTCGGCGGGCCCGGAGCTTCGCCGCCGGCGCGCCCTCCTCGCGGGTGGCCTGAAGCAGGCGGCCGTCAGCCGGCGGGCGTCGGGGGCGCGGCACGCGCGAGCGCCCCCCAGCCCTGATCGCGCTCGGTCTCCGCCGCTTCGGCGGCGGCTCCGCCGCGCAGGCCGAACAGGCGCTTGGCGATCAGCAGATAGACCACGACCGCGACGTTGATCACGAACGCGATGAGCTTGAACGGGGTCGTGCGATGGACGATCTCATAGATCTCGAACGGCAGGAGCGAGGCTGTCACCAGGAACGTCAGGTACTCCGCCCAGCGCTGCTGATACCACAGGCCGACCGCCTCGATCCCCTCGATCACCCCGTAGGCAAGGAGGACCCCTCCCAGCAGATGCAGATGCGAGGAGGACGTGGTGAACAGGTTGTCGAGCTCGTGCAGCAGGCCGTGGGAGGAGTGAGACTGCCCGGAGACCACGCCGCCTTGCAGGTCGGCGACGACCCTGTAGAAGGTGTGGCGCAGCGTGTTGCGGTCGGCCGCGAACAGCAGCACGAGCACGCCGAGGACACTGAGAGCGACGAGGTGAAACGCCCTGTCGACGGCGATCAGCCGCAACACGATCTTGTCGCGCAGCGGCTTGCCGCGCAGCGGCAGCTCGATCTCGCTGCGCGCGGGGGGATGGCGGTGCGCGGGCTGCGCCGGGCGCGGCAGCGCCAGCCAGCTGTCGCAACGCAGGCAGCGGTACCAGCGGGTGCCGGCGGCATCCTCGCGGGCGAGGATCGCATCCTCCGGGCGCAGTTCGGCCGCGTTGGTGCCGACCAGCTCATGGCCGCGCAGGGCGCACAGCAACAGCTCCCAATGCAGGCGCGGGCGAAAGCGCCGCGGTGGCAGCGTGCCTGGAGGCGCGAGGGTCACGGCCGAACCGTACCCGTCGCCGGCCCCGATGGGCGATACTGGGCGTGGATGTGGATCTCGGTGGCCGCGGACGAGCTGACGGGCATTGCGAGCACCCTCGTCGATCAGCTCGAGCGCCGGGGGCATCGCACGATCAGGCACGGCGCGCTGAGCGATGCCGAGCCGCATGACTGGGCGTGGGCCGCCGAGGCGTCGGCGCGGGACGTGGCCGAGCGCCGCGCCGGGCAGGGCGTCGTGTGCTGCTGGACGGGCACGGGAGCCTCGATCGCCGCGAACAAGGTCAACGGCGTGCGCGCGGCGCTGTGCCTCGACGCCGCCAGCGCGGCTGGAGCTCGTCGCTGGAACGATGCGAACGTCCTGGCGCTGAGCCTGCGGGCGACCTCCGAGGCCGAGCTGTCGGAGATCCTCGACGCCTGGTTCGCCGCCGAGCCCAGCCACGAGCCCGCCGATGAGGCGAACGTCGATCACCTGCGCGCTATCGAGCGTGGCCGGGCGTAGCCCCTAGGCGGCGCGGAAGCGCGACACGCCGTCTGTGTCGAGCTCGGTGGCACGCCCGTCGTTGAGCAGGAGGTCGAGGTGTCCGAGCACCTCCGAGAGCGTGAGATAGGCCTGCGTGACGGCGACGTTTCCCCACAGCTCCTGGGCTATCTCGTGCGCGGTCAGCGGCTCGCCGGCGATCAGGCGGCCGATCTTCGCGGCACGCCGGTCGTGCAGGCGGAAGCGCTCGTCGATCAGCGACACGTGGTCGCGGATCGGCTGGCCGTGCCCGGCAAGGACGAGCGAGAGCTCCATCGCGCGGGTCTCTCGCAGCGACGCGAGATAGGTGACGAGCGCCTGCGGGCGCTCGCCGCTCCGCGATCGGTCGATGTCGTCCGCCTCGGCGCCCAGCGGTCGCGCGAGCAGGGGATTCGAGGAGATGTGCTTGATGAGGTGGTCGGCCGCGAGGAGGATCGAGCTGGACTCGTCGAGAAAGACGGTGTCCGAGGGGCTGTGACCGGGACGGTGAAGCACGCGCAGCGTCCGATCGCGCAGGCGCAGCTCCGTGCCGTCGGCGAGCGGCCGCGTGACCTCGACGGCGGAGCCCCACGCGCGGAAGCTCGCGGAGACTGCGCGCAGCGCCGCGACGATGTCCGCAGGGATGCCGTGGCGCAGCATGATCCGCTCGGCGAACAGATCGTCGAGCTCGGTCTCCTCGCCGAAGCGCGCCAGATAGGGCGCGAGGCGGTCGAGCGCCGCAACCTCGGCGCCGGAGCGCCGGGCGAGGATGCTGGCAAGCCCGAAGTGGTCGATGTGCTGATGGGTGACGATCAAGAGCTCGATGTCCTCGATCGCGTGGCCGATCCCTGCGAGGGCCTGCTCGAGCTCGTCGAGCGCCTTGGCCGAGTTCGGGCCGGAGTCCACGAGGGTCAGCGGCGAGTCCTCGATCAGGTAGGCGTTGACGCGGCCGACCTGAAAGGGGGTGGGGATCGCCAGCCGGTGGATCCCGGCGGCGGCGGCGAGGGCCAGCGTCTCCGCGTCCTCCGGCGAGGCGCCGCGCCCGCCTGCGCCCCCGGCGGACCTGCCGTCGCTGCGCGAGGACTCGCGCCCGTCGGCGCGCTCGGGACCGCCGCCCGGCCGGGGATCTGCGCTCACGAGCGGATCAGCGAGAGGACCTCGTCGCGCCGTCGGACCATGTCCTCAGGCGAGATCAGTGACTCGAGGCAGAGGCGTAGCAGCGGCTCGGTGTTGGATGGGCGGACGTTGAAGTGCCAGTCCTCGAAGTCGATCGAGATGCCGTCGAGGCGTTCCTGGCGCGCCGCGGGGAAGTGCGCGGCGATCTCCTCCATCTTGGCCAGCGGGTCGGCGACCTCCGAGTTGATCTCGCCGGAGATGAAGTACCGCTCGTGGTAGGGGGCGAGAAGCTCGGACATGCTCTTCTGCTCGCGCGAGAGCAGCTCGAGCACGAGGAGCGCGGGGATCGTGCCCGAGTCGGCGCAGTAGAAGTCGCGGAAGTAGTAGTGCCCGGAGACCTCCCCCCCGAACAGCGAGCCCTCCTTGCGCATCCGCGTCTTGAAGAAAGCGTGGCCGACCCTGTTGACGTACGGGGTGCCGCCGGCGCGCCGGACGGTGTCGGGAACGGCGCGTGACGCGCGCACGTCGTAGAGGATGGCCTCTCCCGGATGCTTGCCGAGCAGCGACTCGGCCAGCAGGGCGGTGACGAAGTCGCCGTCCACGAACGCCCCGGTGTCGTCGATGAAGAAGCAGCGATCGGCGTCGCCGTCCCACGCGATCCCCAGGTCTGCTCCGCTGGAGAGCACCCGCTGCATGATCATCTGCCGGTTCTCCTCGAGCAGCGGGTTCGGCTCGTGGTCGGGGAAGCTCCCGTCGGGGGTCCAGTAGGTCTCGATCAGATCGAGATCGAGGCCCTCGAGCAGCGGCCCGACCATCGGGCCGGCCATCCCGTTCCCTCCGTCGAGGACCACCTTCAACGGCCGGGCGCCCCCGGACCGCACGGCATCGGGCGAGATGAAGCGCAGGGCCGCCGCCTGGAACTCCTCGTAGAGGTCGATCTCCTCGATCGTGCCGCGCGCGGGGGGCTCCCCTCGCGCCGCGCCCTGCTGCAGTTCCTGTTCGATCGTCCGTCGAACGTCCGCGATGCCGGCGTCGCCCGACAGCGCGATCGCGCCGTCGCGCACGAGCTTGGCTCCGGTGTATGCGGGTGGGTTGTGGGAGGCCGTGCACATCAGGCCCCCGTCGAGCTCGCGCGAGCCGACCAGGTAGTAGAGCATCTCCGAGCCGACGAGGCCGGCGTCGATCACGTGGGCGCCCGCGCCAAGGAGACCCTCGCGGTAGCGCGCCGAGAGCTCGGGCGCCGACAGGCGCATGTCGCGCCCAAGGCCGACCCGCAGCTCGCCGACGGGCTTGCCGGCGAGCTGGGAGAGCACGCGCGCGAACGCGCGGCCGATCTGCTCGGCGACCTCGCCGTCGATCTGCTCGCCGTAGAGGCCACGGATGTCATAGGCCTTGAAGATCTCTGCGGGGGGCGGGCCGGTCATGTGGCTGAACATCCTAGGGATCGCCGGGCAGAACCTTTGCCTCGGAGGGGAGGGGACCGCTCCCGCTCGGCGGATTCGTAGACTCTGCGGCATGTCCGGACATTCGAAGTGGGCGAGCATCAAGCACAAGAAGGCGGTCGTCGATTCGCGCCGGGGCGCGCACTTCTCCAAGCTCGCCCGCGCGATCATGGTCGCGGCTCGCGACGGGGGCGGCGATCCGGACACGAACGCGACGCTGGAGAACGCGGTGCGCAAGGCGAAGGAAGCATCGATGCCGAAGGACAACATCGAGCGCGCCATCGCCAAGGGCACCGGCGAGGGTGGCGAGGCGGATGCGATCGAAGCCGTGCTGTACGAGGGATACGGCCCCGGCGGGGTGGCGGTGCTGGTGGAGGCGTTCACCGACAACCGCAACCGCACGAGCGCCGACATCAGGCACATCCTCTCCAAGAACGGGGGCAGCCTGGGCGAGCCCGGCTCGGTCGCGTACCTGTTCGACAAGAAGGGCACGATCGTGATCGACGCGACGCGCTACTCCGAGGACGAGCTGATGGTCGCGGTGGAGGCCGGCGCCGAGGACATCTCGACCGACGATGACGTCTTCGAGGTGATCTCGGAGCCCGCGTCCTTCACGGCCGTGCGAGGCGCCCTGGAGCAGGCGGGGGTGGAGATGGAGAGGGCGGAGATGACCTACCGGCCGTCGAGCCTCGTCCCGATCGACGAGACTCAGGCGGTGCGTCTGATGAAGCTGATCGACGCCCTGGAGGACAACGACGATGTCGACGCGGTGCACGCCAACTTTGATGTGTCCGCCGACGTGCTCGAGCGCGTCGTCGGCTAGCCGTTGACCCGCCCGCCGGTCGTCATCCTGTGCGGTGGGCGAGGCACCCGACTGCAGGAGCACACGCAGGAGATACCCAAGCCGCTCGTGGAGATCGGCGGGATGCCGATCGTGTGGCACGTGATCCAGCTCTACGCCGTCCAGGGCTTCCGCCGGTTCCTGCTTGCGACCGGCTACAAGGGGGAGCTGATCGAGCGGTTCGTCGCCACGCAGTGCTGGCCGAGCGGCGCGAGCGTGCAGTGCGTGAAGACGGGTCTGCACACGCAGACGGGCGGCAGGATCAAGCTGCTTGAGCCAGCGCTCGCCGGCGAGTCCCTCTTCTGCGCGACATACGCCGACGGGGTGGCAGACGTCGACCTCGAGGGGCTGCTGGCGTTCCACGCGCGACATGGGGCCCTCGCGACGATGACCGTGGTGCGACCGCGGCTGCAGTTCGGGGTGACCGAGCTCGAGCCGGGAGGGAGGGTCACCGGGTTTCGCGAGAAGCCGCGATCCGAGCACTGGATCAACGCCGGCTTCTTCTGCTTTCGCTCTGGCGCTCTGCGCTACCTGCAGCGCGACAGCGTGCTCGAGCGGGCCCCGCTCGAACGCCTTGCCGCCGATGGCGAGCTGCGAGCCCACAGGCACGAGGGTTTCTGGGAGTGCATGGACACCTACAAGGACGCCGTCACCCTGAACGATCTCTGGGCCTCGGGCGAGGCTCCCTGGCGGCTGTGGGACTGACGGCCATCCGAACCCCCCGCGCGAGCGCCGGCGCCCCGGCGACGGCGCCCCGGCGACGGCGCCTGGCCGGGCGGCCCGCGCACGACGCCTTCTCAGGCTTTCAGCCGGCGCGCGCGGAACAGGCCGACCGGATGGCGGATGCCGTGCAGGCGGCGCTCGCCGGCGAACGACCAGCTGTAGGCGTCGGGGGCCGACTCCTGCATCTCGCGCTCGGCCAGCAGGCTGCCGGGCCGGGCGATCGAGGTGATGCGACTGGCGATGTTGACGGGACGACCGAACCAGTCGCCTGCGCGCGGCAGGGCGAGCCCGAGGGCGGCGCCGGCGCGCAGCTGGGGAAAGTCTCCGCCCTCGTCGCTTGCCGCGTTTATCAGCTCGAGCGCCGCATCCAGCAGGGGCTCGGGCTCCAGGCACGCCAGCATGGCCGCGTCGCCGATCGTCTTGACGAGCCTGACCGGCGGCTCGGCCACGTCGGTGGCGAGGGCTTCCAGCCGTGCCGCGAGGCGACCCAGCTCCTCGGGCGGGACTTCCTCGCCGATGCGCGTGAACCCGACGAGGTCGGCGAAGCACACGGCCACCTTACGTGAGCCGGGAAGCTCGCCTCCCCCCATCTCCAGGGCGCCTATCACCTCGCTCTGGGTGGCGTGTCGCAGGTGCAGCGTGAGCATGTTGCTGAGCAGCGGGTCGAGCAGCGGGTAGAGCCGTGCGACCGCCTGGGCGTGCTGAGTTGCCAGGTCGCGCTCGCTCATCCCGGGCTTCAGGACGAGCTTGACCGGGAGCGCCCGCAGGCTTTCGGCGGCCTGGGCGAGCCCGCGCCCGAGCACGCGCAGCAGATCGAGGATCTGCTCGTCGGAGATGCCGGCGTCGCGCGCGACGTTGATCATCCGCGTGGACTCGAGCTCGGCCTCGGTGTAGGCGGGCTCCCCGGGCTCCGGGGTGGGAAGGCCCATCGCCCTCCGCAGGCGGACGAGGTAGTCGGGATCCACGCCGGTGAGCTCTGCCACTTCCTCCGGCGTGTAGCGCTCGGCGCCCACGATCAGCCGGTCGGCCGGCAGGAACATCACGGTGCCCGTGGTGGTGGCGCGCCGCATCTCCGACAGCGGCACTCCTTCGCGGGCGAGCTGCTCGAGCAACGCGAGGCGCTCCGCGCGCTGCTCGTCCTCGAGCCCTTCAAGGAGGCCCTCGCCGGCGAAGTCGATCTGCTCGGCGTCCATGCCACGGCAGGGTAGGGCAGCCAGGCAGGCAGGCGTCCGGTGTGAGGCGCAGAATCACTGCAGCATGATCGTGCTCGGCATAGATCCCGGCGTGGCCAACACGGGCTACGGCGTGGTGGCGCGGCGGGACGGCAGGCTCGCCGCGCTCGACGGCGGGGTCATTCAGACGCCGGCCGAGCTCGCCCAGGAGCGGCGGCTGGCCGACATCCACGCAGCGGTGAGCGCCCTGCTCAGCGAGCACGAGCCCGACGCGGTGGCGCTCGAGGAGCTGTACTTCGGTCAGAACGTGCGCACCGCGTTCGCCGTGGGTCACGCGCGCGGCGTCGTGATGCTCGCGGCCGGCCAGCACGGCGTGCCCTGCACGAGCTACACCCCCCAGAAGGTCAAGAGCGCCGTCTGCGGCAACGGGCGCGCGGGCAAGGATCAGGTCGCGCGGATGGTCAAGACGCTGCTCAGCCTGCAGGCGGAGCCCCGGCCGGACCATGCGGCCGACGCGCTCGCGGTGGCGCTGTGCCACGCCAACTGCGCACCGCTGTCGATCGCGCTCGCGCAGGTCACGGGATGATCGCGCTGCTGCGCGGGGAGGTGGCGGTGCGGCGCACCGATCACGTCGTGGTGCTGTGCGGGAGCGTCGGCTATCGCGCGGCCGTGTCGGCCGAGACGTTGCGCCACGTGCCTTCCGTGGGCGGACAGGTGACGCTGCATGCGCACCTGATCGTGCGCGACGACGCCCTGGCCCTGTACGGCTTTCACTCAGAACAGGAGCGCGACCTCTTCCTGATGCTCCTGTCGGTCCAGGCCGTCGGCCCGAAGGTCGCCCTGGCGGTTCTCTCCGGGGGGCCGACGCGGGAGCTGATCGGAGCGCTCGCCGCGGGCGATGTCGCCCGCTTCCAGGCGGTGCCCGGCATCGGCAGGCGGACCGCCGAGCGGATCATCGTCGAGCTGCGCGAGAAGGTGGGCGTCAACGGCTCCGGGACGGGGGCCGAGACGCCGATCCTCGCCGGCCGTGGCGGCGGCGATCATCCGCGGCTGCTCGCGCGCGACGGGCTGCTCGAGCTCGGATACGCGCCCGGCGAGGCGGAGGAGCTCCTGAGGGATGCCGGCGGAGAGACCGCGGAGGAGCTGCTCGCGCACGCGCTGCGCCTCGCCCGCGCGAGGACCTGACGCGCAGGCAGCGCACCGTCCGATGACCGAGACCGCCCCCCGCATCCAGACTCCCTACCTCGTCTCAGAGGACGAGCTCGACCGCTCGCTGCGCCCGCGGCGGTTGGATGACTTCGTGGGCCAGGAGGCGCTGCGCGAGCAGCTGGCGGTGGCCATCGAGGCCGCCACGGCGCGGGGGGACGCGCTCGATCACCTGCTGCTCGCGGGCCCCCCGGGGCTCGGCAAGACCTCGCTCGCGCAGATCGTCGCGGCCGAGCTCGAAGTGCCGTTCGTGCAGACGGCCGGGCCGGCGCTCGAGCGCAAGGGCGACATCGCGGCCTTCCTTACGGCCCTCGAGCCGCGGAGCGTGTTCTTCGTCGATGAGATCCACCGCCTGCCGCGAACGCTGGAGGAGACGTTCTATCCGGCGATGGAGGACCATCGGCTGCCGATCACCGTCGGGCAGGGGGCGGGGGCGCGCGTCGTCACGCTCGACCTGCCGCCCTTCACGCTGATCGGCGCCACGACGCGGACCGGCCTATTGACGACGCCGCTGCGCGACCGCTTCGGCATTCAGGCGCGGGTTGAGCCCTACTCGGTGGACGAGCTCGCGATCATCGTGCGGCGGTCCGCCGGCATCCTGCAGATCGGTCTCGACGACGACGGCGCCACGGCGATCGCGACCCGCTCGCGGGGAACGCCGCGGGTGGCCAACCGCCTCCTGAAGCGCGTGCGCGACTTCGCGGAGGTGCGCATGGAGGGTCTCGTGACCGCGCAGGCGGCGCACGCGGCCCTCGCGATGCTGGAGGTCGACGAGCGGGGTCTTGACCGGCTGGATCGCGAGATTCTGCGAGCGATCTGCAGCAAGTTCGACGGCGGTCCGGTGGGCCTGTCCACGCTGGCGGTGGCCGTCGGCGAGGAGCAGGACACGATCGAGGACGTCTATGAGCCGTACCTGCTCAAGGAGGGCCTGATCAGGCGAACGCCCCGGGGCCGCGCCGCGACCCCCGCCGCGTTCGCCCATCTCGGACTCGATTTCCCGGCGCCGGACGGACCGTCCCTGTTCTGAGGGTCACGCCGGAGGGTCGGGCCGGTGCGGCCGCCGGATCCGGCGGACCCGGGGACCTTCACCGCGCGGCTTGCGTAGTCTGTAGTTGCCCATGGCCCACCCGTTCATCTGCCCAAACTGCGGTCACCGCACCAGCGAGTTGGACCGGAACCTCGGCTTCACCCGCCAGCCGAAGGGCTGCGTGAAGTGCGGCTTCGCCTTCCTGTTCGAACTGCTCGACGACTACTACCCCGCGCCGGACGCGGCGTTCTTCGTATGCGACGCCGAGGGCCGGGTGATCGGCTGCGGCAAGAACTCCTTCGCCTTCACCGGGCTCGAGGAGGAAGAGGTGATCGGCCAGCGCGTCGAGCAGGTGCTCGGGCTGGAGTTCGCGAACGGCGACGATCCGGTGGCCACCGTCCTCGAGTGGGGCGTGCGCGCGCTGCAGGTGCCGGTGCGGGTGAGCGGCGAACGCGATGTCGCGGCCAGCGCGAAGGCGGACATGTTCCCCGCATATGACGACGATGGCGGGCTGCTGCTCGTGCTGACCCCCGAGAAGTAGGCTGGCCGGGCCGATGCAAGACCGCCGCCGGAACACCCTTGTCCTGTTGATCGTCGCCGGCCTCTTGGCGGCGTCGCTGGCGGTCATCTTCGCCAAGCCGACCCGCCTGGGGCTCGACCTGAAGGGTGGGGTCGAGCTCGTCTACCAGGGCAAGCCGACGGCCCAGTCGAAAGTGGACTCCGAATCGCTGAACCGGGCGATCGACATCATGCGCAAGCGCGTCGATCAGCTCGGCGTCGCGCAGCCGGAAATCCAGCGCTCGGGGGCGGATGAACTCGACGTGTCGCTGCCGAACGTCAAGAACGCCACGCGCGCCCAGGACGAGGTGGGCAAGACCGCGCAGCTGTTCTTCTACGACTGGGAGCCGAACGTGATCGGCCCGAACGGCCAGCCGGCCCCGAGCGAAGGCGCCGCGACCGGCGGGCAGAACGCGGCAGCCGCCCAGTTCGGCCTCACCGAGTACCAGGCGGTCGTGCGCGCCGCCAAGCGCCCCGCGATCCTGCGCGCGAACAGCACGACGCTGGCCCCGGGCTGCACGCCCCAGCAGGTGGGCGGATGCATTTACGGCACCTGGTACCTCATCGACCCCAAGCATGAAACCGTGCTGCGCGGCCCGGAGGAAACCGAACAGAACCTGTACTCCGAAAACTACAAAGTGCCCGCGGGCGTCACGGCGAAGGCCGTGCGGGTCAACCCCGGGACGGTGGTGGTGCGGGCGCGTGCGATCGAAAGCAGTTCGGGGAAGGTGACCCAGGCCACCCCGAACAGCTGGTACGTCCTGAACGACAACCCGGTCCTCAGGGGCTCGGACATCACGAACCCCACGCAAAGCTTCGACGAAGGCGCCGGCGGCACGGGTGCGCCCAACGTCAACTTCGGCTTCACCTCCCACGGGCAGAGCGTGTTCCAGCGCGTCACCAAGGAAATCGCCCGTCGCGGCCAGGAAGCGCAGCTTCCGGGCGTCTCCAAGGAAGCGGCCCAGCAGCATTTCGCCGTCGTGCTCGACGGCCAGGTGATCACCGCCCCGTCGATCGACTACACCAAGTACCCGGAAGGGATCGAATCGTCGAACGGCTCGCAGATCTCGGGCGGGTTCACGATCACCACGGCTCAGAACCTCGCCAACGAGCTGCAGTCCGGCGCGCTGCCGATCAAGCTGGCCCTGATCAGCCGCTCGCAGGTGTCTGCGACGCTCGGCAAACAGGCGCTGACGCAGGGCCTGATCGCCGGCCTCGTGGGCTTCGCCGTGGTGTGCCTGTTCCTGCTGGCCTTCTATCGCGTGCTCGGGGCCATCGCAGTCGCGGGTCTCGTGATCTACGCGATCTACTTCTTCGCGCTGATCAAGATCATCCCGATCACGCTCACCCTGCCGGGGATCGCCGGGCTGATCCTCACGATCGGCGTCGCGGCCGATGCGAACGTCGTGATCTTCGAGCGCGTGAAGGAGGAGATCCGCGGCGGGCGCTCGATCATCTCGGGCATCGCCACGGGCTACAAACGCGGGTTTGCAGCGATCGTCGACGCGAACGTGGTCACGTTCATGACGGCGTTCATCCTGTTCGCCCTGGCCACGGCGGAAGTGAAGGGCTTCGCGTTCATGCTCGGCATCGGCACGCTCGTGTCGCTGTTCACGGCCGTGCTCGCTACGCAGGCCGCGCTCGGGGCGATGTCCCGCTCGCGGGTGGTCTCTCACCCGGCGATGCTCGGCGCCGCGCGGCGCGGACGGGGCTGGACATTCGACTTCATGGGCTCGTCGAAGTGGTTCTTCTCGCTGTCCGGCACGATCCTGCTGATCGGAGCGCTCGCGATCGGCGGCAAAGGGCTGAACTTCGGCATCTCGTTCAAGTCCGGCACGCGCATTCAGACGGCCTTCGTGAAGCCTGTCTCCGAGGCTCAGGTCGCCTCGGTGATGACAGCCGCCGGGTACGCGAACGCCCAGGTGCAGAAGTTCACGAACACGAGCATCGGCGGGACGGGCTACCAGATCTCCACGAAGACGCTGAAGCCGGAAGCGGTCAAGAAGGTGCAGGCGGCCCTCGACGCGCGGTTCGGCAACGGCCCCGGGGTGCCGGGGACCAAGAACTTCTCCTCGACCTCGATCGGGCCGACATTCGGCAAAACGGTCGCCCACAGCGCGATCATTGCGATCATCGCGTCGCTTCTGGTGATCTCGGCCTACATCGCGCTGCGGTTCGAGTGGAAGTACGCGGTTCCCGTGCTGATCGCCCTGATGCACGACCTGTTGATAACCGCCGGGGTGTACTCGCTGACGGGCCGGGAAGTGACGACCGCGACGGTGGCGGCCCTCTTGACGATCCTCGGCTATTCGCTCTACGACACGATCATCGTGTTCGACCGCGTGCGCGAGAACGTGCCGCGGATGCCGCGCGCGGCGTTCTCGCAGATCGTCAACCGGTCGATGTCCGAGGTGCTGACGCGCTCGCTTGCGACGAGCTTCTGCACGCTGCTGCCGGTCATTGCGCTGCTGCTGTTCGGCGGGGAAACGCTCAAGGACTTCGCCTTCGCGCTGATGGTGGGAATCGCCTCGGGGGCGTACTCGTCGATCTTCATCGCCTCTCCCGTGCTCACGCAGTGGAAGGAACGCGAGGGGGGCTACCGCAACCGCCGCGCGCGGATCGTGCGCGAATTCGGCGAGGTCGCCCCGTACGCCACGTCGGTGGCCGGCGAGCCGGCGGACGTGGAGCCCGCCGAGAAGCGCAGGCGCACGCGGCGGGGAAGCCTGATCGCCCCGGAGGAGCCCGGCGAGCAGCTGTCCCGGGATGAGTTCCAGGAACTCGTGCGCGACCTCGACATCGAGGGGCGCCCGACCGGGCAGGGATCGGCTGCCAGCCCCGCCGGGGTGGCCCAGCGGGCACCGGCCGACCAGGTCGTCCCGGAGGCCGAGGAGGCTCCCGCGAGCGCTCCCGACCCGGCGGCCGACCTCACCCCCGAGGACCTGGTGCTCAAGGACGAGCCGAAACGAGCCGAGAAGCGCAGGCGTCCCCGCAACCGCCGTCACGGCAGGGCGCGCTGATGCGCCTGACGGCCCACGATGAGAGGGGAGGGAGCCGCTGATGGCGATGCTCGGCTGGGTGATGATGGGCTTGGCGATCTGGCACTTCACGATCTTCCTGCCGGACCGCTTCTGGGGCGGGATCGTGGGAGCCTTCGTGGGGTCGCTCTTCGGGGCGATCCTCACGGGGCTGCTCATTTACAGCGTGAGAGTCTCCGCGCTGCGGGTACCGGGCGAGAAGGCGACGGACATCGCGATCGTCATGTATGCGGTCCCGGGGGCGCTGCTCGGCATCGCGCTGGTCTACATGGAGGGCGTCCGCCGCGAACGGGCGTCCGCAGCGCACGCCCCGGCCGGCTGACGCGGCGCGCCCGCGGGGTCCGCCCGCCGCGCACGGCCGAGGGTTACGCCGCGGGGTTCCGTCCCATCATGACCGTAGTCTGGCCGCTCATGCAGGCCTGCCGCTTCGAGATCCCCCCGTGCCCGACCGCAGAGGTCGAGCGGTTGGAGCGCGAGCTGGGGGTGAGCGGACCCGTTGCGCAGGTGCTCGTGCGTCGCGGGCTCGGTGAGCCGGCGGGTGCGCGCGCCTTCCTCGCTGCCGAGGAGGTCCATCCGCCCAGCGCGTTCTCGGGGATCTCCGACGCGGTGCAGACGATCCTCCGGCACGTCACCGGCGGCGATCGCATCACGATCCACGGGGACTACGACGTGGACGGCGTGTGCTCGACGGCAGTGCTCGTGCGGGCGCTGCGCGGCCTCGGCGCGAACGTGGACTCCTACCTGCCGGACCGCGCGAGCGACGGCTACGGGCTGAACGTGGACACCGTGCAGCGGCTCGCCGCGAGGGGCACTCGGCTGCTCGTGACCGTGGACTGCGCGATCACGGCGGTGGAGGAGGTGGCGGCCGCCAGAGCGCTGGGCCTCGAGGTGGTCGTCACCGATCACCACGCGCCTCGGGGCGACGGCGTGCTGCCGAGCGCGCCGATCGTGCACCCCGCGCTCTGCCGCTACCCCTGCGCGGAGCTGTGCGCCACCGCCGTCGCGTACAAGCTCGCGCAGGCGCTCGTGGAAGCCTCCGACGGCGTCCACGTCGCCGGCGGCGCCGCTGCGAGCCCTCGCCGGCGGCGTGGGCTCCGCGAGCTCCGGGAGGACCTCGACCTCGTGGCGCTCGCGACGATCGCGGACGTCGTGCCGCTGGTCGGCGAGAATCGCGCGCTCGTCCGCCGTGGGCTGCGCGCTCTGGCGAGCACGACCAAGCCGGGGCTTCGCGCGCTGATGGCGGTCGCCCGGGTGGACCCGAGCCGCGTGAACGAGCGGTCGGTCGGCTTTGCGCTGGCGCCGCGCCTGAACGCCGCGGGACGCCTGTATCGCGCCGACGCTGGGCTGGAGCTGATCCTCACCGAGGATCGGACGCGGGCCGTGCAGATCGCCGAGGAGCTCGACCGGGCCAACCGGGAGCGCAGGGAGGTCGAGATGGGTATCCGCTTCCAGGCCGAAGCGCAGATCTCACAGCTTCCAGAGCGATCGGCGTTCGTGCTGGCCGGCGAGGGGTGGCACCCGGGGGTGATCGGCATCGTGGCCTCGCGGCTGGCCGAGCGCCACCATCGCCCGGTGGTCCTGATCGCGCTGCAGGGGGACCGGGGCAAGGGGTCGGGGCGGAGCATCGAGGGGTTCGACCTGCTCGAGGGGCTGACCGCGTGCCGCGCCCACCTGGTGCGCTACGGCGGCCATCGTGCCGCGGCGGGCCTCGAGGTGCAGCGCGGGTGCGTCGATGAGTTCGCCGCCGCGCTGTGCGCTCATGCCGAGCGCGTGCTCGAGCCCGCCGACATGCTGGCGGTGGAGCGGGTGGACGCCGTCGTGGGGGGCGACGAGCTGGGCATGGCCCTTGCCGAGGAGCTGCAGGGCCTGGCGCCGTTCGGGCGGGGCAATCCCAGCGTGTCGCTGCTGGTGGCCGACGCAACGTTCTGCGACGGCCGGCCGATGGGGGAAGGCAAGCATGTGCGCTTCACCGTCGAGTCCCGCGGAGCCCGCGCGCGTGCTGTGGCGTTCGGGACTCAAGGACGGCTGCCGGTCGATGACGGAGCGCCGGCGCAGGCGACGTTCACGCTCGAGGTCAACGAGTGGAACGGCGTCAGCGAGCCCCGCCTGGTGCTCCGCCAGGCGCTGCCCGCCGCGAGTCCGGACGACCCGCGGGACGACCCCGGGACGCCTGTGGCGCCGGACGGCGAGCTCGTTCTGTTCGCCGTCCCGTGAGGATCGCTTCAGTCCGGGTAACCGGTCCCCTACCCTATGAACATGGCGATCGCGAAGGACTCGAAGACCCCGCCCGCCGGCGGCCTAGCCGAGGAGCCGCGCCCGCGCGCTCCGGCGGCCGGGACCGCGGGCATCGATGAGCCTCGCGGCGCGGGCGGCGCGGGCGGCGCCGTGGAGACGCAGGGCGCCGGCGCGCTTGCGCCGCCGCTGAGTCTCGACGAGTCCGAGCGGCGCCTGCTCGGAGACCTGTTCGCGATCGTCTCCGAGCACGCTGCGGACTCGGCGGTCGAGATCGACCACCGCCGGGTGCAGGACGCATTCGTGTTCGCGTGCGAGCACCACGCTGCCCAGCGCCGGAAATCCGGCGAGGACTTCATCGTGCACCCCGTGGGCGTGGCCCGCATCTGCGCAGGGATGCGTCTGGACACCGAGACGCTGTGCGCGGCGCTCTTGCATGACACCGTCGAGGACACCTCGGCGTCGATCGATGAGGTGCGCGAGCGGTTCGGCGAGGAGATCGCGGTGATCGTGGACGGCGTCACCAAGCTGACGGGCATCACCTTCCAGTCGCGAGACGAGGCGCAGGCCGAGAACTACCGCAAGATGATGGTGGCGATGGCCACCGACGTGCGGGTCATCCTGATCAAGCTGGCCGACCGCCTGCACAACATGCGCACGATCGAGGCCATGCCAAAGCAGAAGCAGATGGAGAAGGCGCGCGAGACGCTCGAGATCTACGCGCCGCTGGCCCACCGCCTGGGCATCCACGCGATCAAGTGGGAGCTCGAGGATCTGGCCTTCGCGACGCTGCACCCGCGCAAGTATCAGGAGATCAAGGGCCTCGTCGCCCAGCAGCGCGACGATCGAGAGCGCTACGTGAGCGAGGCCGGGGACTACCTGAAACGCGAGCTGGCCGAGCTCGGGATCGAGGCCCAGATAGCGGGCCGCGCGAAGCACTTCTACTCGATCTACTCGAAGATGACCAAGAAGGGGCGCGAGTTCAACGAGATATACGACCTCACCGCGATGCGGGTGATCGTCGCCTCGGTGAAGGACTGCTATGGGACCGTCGGGGTGATCCACTCGCTCTGGAAGCCGCTGCCCGGCCGCTTCAAGGACTTCATAGCGATGCCGAAGTTCAACATGTACCAGTCGCTGCACACCACGATCATTGGCCCGGAGGGCCGGCCTCTGGAGATCCAGATCCGCACGCAGGAGATGCACGAGATGGCGGAGTTCGGCGTGGCGGCGCACTGGGTCTACAAGGACCGGCCCGGCCCGGCCACGCAGGAGCAGCGCGGCTGGACCGCTCGGGAGGGCGACGCCAAGCTCAAGTGGCTGCGCTCGATGCTCGACTGGCAGAAGGAGCTCTCCGACCCGGGGGAGTTCATGGAGACGCTGCGCACCGATCTGTTCGAGGAAGAGGTCTACGTGTTCACGCCGAAGGGCGAGGTCAAGTCGCTCGCGGCGGGCGCGACCCCGCTGGACTTCGCCTACGAGGTGCACACCGAGATCGGCCACCGCTGCGTGGGAGCGCGCGTGAACGGGAAGATCGTGCCGCTGCACCACGAGCTGCGCTCCGGGGACATCGTCGAGATCCTCACGGCCAAGCGCGAGCGCGGGCCGTCGCGGGACTGGCTGGCGATGGTCAAGACCACCCGTGCGAGGAACAAGATCAAGCAGTGGTTCAAGGCCGAGACGCGTCAGGACACCGAGCACACCGGTCGCGACCTGCTGCAGGAGCACCTGCGCAAGCAGGGTCTTCCCGCGCAGAAGATCACCGGATCGCCCCTGCTGGCGGACGTGATCCGCGAGGTGGGCTATCGCAAGGCCGACGACTTCTACATCGCCCTGGGGGCCGCGAAGGTGTCGCCCAAGGTGGTCGTCAACAAGGTCATGCAGCGGCTCAAGCAGGGAGCGGCCGCGGAGGGCGAGCCCAGCGACGTCGACCTGCTGCGGGTTGGCCGTCCGCGCCGGCACCCGACGAAGTCATCCGGCCAGTACGGGATCAGGGTGGACGGCGTCGAGGACGTCATGCTGCGCCTTGCCAAGTGCTGCCGGCCGGTCCCCGGCGATGAGATCGTGGGCTACATCTCGCTCGGGCGCGGCATCACGATCCACCGGGCCGACTGCCCGAATGCCGTGCTCCTGAGCAAGGCCCCCGAACGCTTCACGAAGGTCGCCTGGGAGGGCGATCAGTCGGCGGCCTTCGTTGTCGAGATCCAGATCGACGCCTGGGATCGCCACCGCCTGCTGGAGGACCTCTCGCGCGCGTTCTCGGAGTCGGGAGCCAACATCCTCGAAGCCCGTTGCCTGTCCACGCCGCCGATGGTCAAGAACCGGTTCGTCGTGGAGGTCGCGGACACGCACGCGCTGAAGGGCGCGATCACGCGCATGCGCAACATCGAGTCGGTGTTCGACGCCTACCGCGTGACGCCCGGTGGCGGCGCTTACATGAAGTAGACCCGCCGGCGACCCGCTCCTACGCCACGACGTGCAGCGCGTCGGGCAGGACCGAGTAGCGCGCGAGCTCGACGTGGCCCAGGTAGTCCCCGTCGGCCTGCAGCGGCAGCGGTCGGCCGTCGGCGGCGTGCACCGTCAGCTCGGTGACGCCCGGCAGCCCCGTCACCTGCCGGTGCCCGACGACGCGCCCGCGCCCCGAGAACGCACGCCAGCCGATGCCCGGCAGGCCGAGCGGCGTGGCGCGGTGAAGCACCGCTCCGGCGAGCGCGCCCGAGTCAAGGGCGGTCCCCTCGGCGAGCTCGATGGGGCGGTCCCGGAAGTAGGTGAAGGGCGACCCGTTCTGCACGATCGCGGTGACGCCGTGCAGCGTTCTCCCGCCGGCGTGCACCCGCATGCGACGCGGCCTGAGCAGGTAGCGGCGGGGAAGCGTCGTGAGCGCCACCCAGGTGAAGTAGTACGGGCCGAGGCGCGCCTTCATGCGCGGGTTGGCGTCGACCCGCTCGACCACGCTCGCGTCGAGGCCGAGCCCCGAGGAGAAGGTGAAGCAGCGGCCGTTGACGACACCCACGTCGACTTTGCGCGGGCGCCAGTCGTCGGCCATCGCGAGCAGGTGCTCGGTGGCGTCCACCAGGTCACCGGGAATGCCGAGCATCCGGGCGAACACGTTGGCCGAGCCGCCGGGCAGGCAGCTGAGCGGCGTGGGGGAGCCGAGCAGGCCGTTTGCCGCTTCGTTGACCGTGCCGTCGCCGCCGAGTGCGACGACCACGTCATAGCCCTCGTGCGCCGCCTCGCGGCAGAGCTCGGTCGCGTGGCCGCGGGCGAGCGTGTCCAGCGCATCGACCTCGAAGCGGCCCCGCAGCGCGGTCAGGACCAGGTGGCGCAGGCGGCCAGAGACGGTGCTGGCATGAGGATTGACGATCAAGAGCATGCGCCGCTTGCCCCCCGAGGAGCTCGGGTCGAGCCCCTCGGGGGCCATCACCGGCCTCGGGGCGCGCTCACGCGTGTGGGTGCTCATCGCACACGCCGTACACCGCATCCCCGGGGGCGTTACCGGCTGAGGGGGTCATCGGCGAAGGCCGGCCGGGATGGCGCGGGCGGGCGCATCTTTGCTCGCTTGCGCCGAGATGGTTGCTAGACTTCCCGCTTAGATATAGCTGGACACATCCAGAGGGGTGGAGGGACTGGCCCGACGAAGCCCCGGCAACCACCGTCATGTCACGGCGGGAAGGTGCCAATTCCAGAGAGATGTGTGGCGGGCTTCGTGCTCTTTGCCACACCGTGACACGGCGAAGAACATAGCGAAGGGAGCCCTGAATGGCTGTGAGTCACCTGCAGTGCACGGAGTGTAAGGCCGAGTATCCGCTCGAGGCGCTGTACGTATGCGAGCGGTGCTTCGGGCCGCTGGGGGTTGCCTATGACCACAGCCGGCGGCAGGGGGACGTCGGCGAGCTGCGCCGCAGGATCCAGGGAGGCCCGCAGAACATCTGGCGCTACGCGGACTTCCTGCCGTTGGTGGGCGGGCCGCCCGGCCCGTCCGGCCGGCTGGCCTCGCGCGTGGGCCTGCCGGCCGGGTGCACGCCGCTGATCCGCGCCGACCGGCTGGCTGAGCAGCTGGGTCTGCGCGAGGTGTGGGTCAAGAACGACGCGGCCAACCCGACCCACTCGTTCAAGGACCGCGTCGTGTCGGTGGCCGTCGCCCGGGCGCGCGAGCTGGGGTTCGAGGTGATCGCCTGCGCCTCGACGGGCAACCTGGCCAACTCCGTGGCTGCCCACGGGGCGGCGCTGGGGCTGGACTCCTATGTCTTCATCCCGGCGGATCTCGAGGAGCAGAAGGTGCTCGCCACCGGCGTCTACGGGACCAAACTGGTGGCCGTGAAGGGCACCTACGACGATGTCAACCGCCTGTGCACCGAGTTGAGCGCCGAGCGCGACTGGGCGTTCGTGAACGTCAACCTGCGTCCCTACTACGCCGAGGGCTCAAAGACGATCGCCTTCGAGATCGCCGAGCAGCTGGGCTGGGAGCTGCCCGACCGCTGTGTGGTTCCGGTCGCCTCGGGGTCCCTCTTCACGAAGATCGCCAAGGGGTTCGAGGAGTGGCGCGAGCTCGGGCTGCTGACGGACGAGCTTCCGCGGATGAACGGCGCCCAGGCCGAGGGCTGCTCGCCGGTGGCGAGCGCGTTCGCCGCGGGCCAGGAGGTCTGCCGGCCGGTGAAGCCGAACACGATCGCCAAGTCGCTGGCCATCGGCAACCCCGCCGATGGCCCCTACGCGCTCGATCTGGCGCGGCGCACGGGTGGCTCGGTGGATGCCGTGAGCGATGACGAGATCCGGGCGGGCATCGCGCTGCTGGCCCAGACCACGGGCATCTTCACCGAGACCGCGGGTGGCGTCACGACCGCCGTGCTGTCGAAGCTCGCCGCTCGCGGGGACATCGATTCGAGCGAGCGCGTGGTGCTGGTCATCACCGGCGACGGCCTGAAGACGCTGGATGCGGTGCGCGATACCTTCCAGACGCACACGATCGCTCCGACGATCGAGTCATTCCAGTCGGTGGTGCCCCAGGCGGTGACGGTCTGATGGCAGTGGTCGTGAAGATCCCCCCGCAGCTGCGATCCGTCTCCGGCGGGGAGGCCGAGACGGAGGTCGACGGCGCGACGGTGCAGGAGGTGCTGGACGGCCTGTTCGCGCGCTTCGACGAGCTGCGGGTGCGGATCGCCGATGACGACGGCTCGCTGCGCCGCTTCGTCAACGTCTACCTGGCGGGCGAGGACATACGGTTCCTGGACGGCCTGCAGACGCCGGTCGCCGACGGCGCTGAGCTGACGATCCTCCCCGCGGTCGCGGGCGGCTAGTCCTGAGTCAGGAGCGCGGCGCCGAGTGCACGGCGCCCGCGCCCGCGGGCGAGGCGTGCGCGCTCGCGGGGGTCGAGCCGCTCAGGCCGACCGTCGAGACGAGCGCCGCCGCACACATCGCAGCGATCGTGAGGGCTCGCAGGCGGCGCGGCGTGAGCCAGCCGAAATGGTGGTTCTGAAGCCAGGAGCGCAGGCCCGTGGCGGCTGAGGCGGCGCACATGGCACAACCGACGCACATGGTGAGAGGATAGCCCGCCGGCTCCCGCGGTGGCCGGTTGCCGGCCGATCGCGCTTAGGCATTCCTTAGCCACGCTTGAACATTGCCCCGGTAGCATGGAGTTCTCCACCGCCATGACCACGCAAGCGCCCATCCGATACGACGTCGCCGACGGGATGACCGAAAGGGTCGACGCGGTCGCCTGCCTGGACGACCGCGCCCGCCGTCAGGCGAGCCAGGCCCGCCCGGGCCGCTACATCGAGGTGGAGGGACCGCACGAGACCCTGCTCATACCGCTTGGACCCGGCGTGACGCACATCGGCCGCGGCCTGGCCGCCGACCTGCGCCTCGACGAGGGCTCGGTCTCGCGGCGCCACGCGATCCTCGTTCAGCGCAGCACGTGCGTGCGCCTGCTCGACGATCGCAGCTCCAACGGCACGTTCGTCAACGGCCGGCGTGTCGTCCAGGCCGACCTGCACAGCGGCGACGTGCTGGTGCTCGGCCGCGTCGTGCTGCGATACCTGGAGCTGTGAGGCCCGGCGCGCGCCCATCGCGGCGCCCCGGGTGACGTCGCAGCCGCAGACCGTGGTGCGGGCGCCGTTCGCCGGAACGGTGGTCGCAGTGGCGCACGGGGTTGGGGGGTCGGTGCGATCGGGAACGGCGCTCGTCGTGCTCGAGGCGATGAAGATGGAGCAGGAGGTGATCGCGGACGCCGACGGCGTGGTGCGGCGGGTCGAGGTCAGCGAGGGGGATACCGTCACGGAGGGCCAGGTGCTCATGGTGCTGGCGGTCGGCCTGGCGGGCGCGGACGGCGGGACCCGCGCCGAGGCGCCCGAGGAGGTCGAAGACAGCGGCCTGCGCGACGATCTGGCCGCCGTCAGCGCGCGTCACGCGCTCGGGCTCGACGCGGCGCGCCCGGATGCGGTCAGGCGCCGTCACGAGCGCGGTCGGCGGATGGCGCGCGAGAACCTCGCGGAGCTCATCGACGAGGGGACGTTCGTGGAGTACGGCCCGCTCATCTTCGCCGCGCAGGAGCGCCGGCGGACACGAGAGGAGCTGATCGCCGGCACGCCGGCCGATGGGCTGGTCGCGGGGGTCGGCGACATCGACGGTGCGCCGACCGTGGTGATGTCCTACGACTACACGGTCCTCGCCGGCACCCAGGGCATGCGCAACCACCTGAAGAAGGATCGGCTGTTTGAGATCGCCGAGCGGCGTCGCCTCCCCGTCGTGCTGTTCGCCGAGGGAGGAGGCGGGCGCCCCGGGGACGTCGACTGGCCGATCGTCGCCGGGCTCGACTGCCGCGCCTTCCACCTGTTCGCGAGGCTCAGCGGCCTTGTGCCGCTCGTGGGTGTCGCTGCCGGCTACTGCTTCGCGGGCAATGCCGCGCTGTTGGGATGCTGCGATGTCGTGATCGCGACCGAGGACTCGAACATCGGGATGGGCGGGCCGGCGATGATCGAGGGAGGAGGGCTCGGCGTCCACGAGCCCACCGCGATCGGCCCGATCGAGGTGCAGCACGCCAACGGCGTGGTCGACCTGCGGGTGCCCGACGAACGGGAGGCGGTGGCGGCGGCAAAGCGCTACCTCTCCTACTTCCGCGGTCCGGAGAGCGCGGGCCCGGTGGCCGACCAGCGCCTGCTGCGCGGGCTCGTTCCCGATCGGCGCAAGCAGATCTATGACGTGCGCGGGATCCTCGAGACGCTGTTCGACGAGGGCTCGGTGCTCGAGCTGCGCGGCGGGTTCGGACCGGGCATCGTTACCGCGCTCGCGCGGGTCGACGGCCGGTCGCTGGGAGTGGTGGCGAACGACCCCGCCCACCTCGGCGGGGCGATCGATGCCGAGGGCGCCGACAAGGCGGCGCGGTTCCTGCAGCTGTGTGACGCCTACGAGCTGCCCGTGCTCTTCCTGTGCGACACGCCTGGCTTCATGGTCGGCCCGGAGGCCGAGCGCACGGCGATCGTGCGCCACGTCGCGCGGCTGTTCGTCGCGGGCGCGAACCTCACGGTGCCGACGGGAACGATCGTCCTGCGCAAGGGCTACGGGCTGGGAGCGCAGGCGATGGCCACGGGCGGGTTCAAGGCGACCCTCTTCACCGTGGGGTGGCCGACCTCGGAGTTCGGCGCCATGGGCCTGGAGGGAGCCGTGCGGCTCGGCATGCGGCGCGAGCTCGAGGCGATCGAGGACGCCGAGGAGCGCGAACGCGTCTTTCAGGCCGCGGTCGCAGGCGCCTTCGAGCGCGGACGGGGGATCAGCATGGCTGCCTACGGCGAGATCGACGACGTGATCGACCCGGCCGACTCGCGACGCTGGATCGAGATGCTGTTCTCTCAGATGTCCGGCGCCTGGTGGCAGCGCGAGGGCAAGAAGCGCCCGAACGTGGACACGTGGTGAAGGCGGCCCGGGCGCTGCGCTGCGTCGGCTAGGAGGGCACCTCGCGCCCGAGCCATCCGCGGTAGAAGCCCTCGATGTCGGGGAGGAACTCGTGGACCACGGGGTAGCCCGGCTGGAGCGCCTCGACCTCGAGCTGGCGGGCGCATGACGGGCAGTAGTACTCGCGTATCTGCTGCAGCTTCGGATCGGGCCCGGCCATCTTCGGGTAGATCTCGAGCAGCGTCTCCTCGGTCTCGCGCACGTGGATCACGGCGTCCATCTTCCAGTTGCGGTTGTGCGCGCAGAAGTCGTGTCCACAGTCGCAGCGGTAGGTGAGCTGCCCGTCCGAGCGGCGCCGCACGATGTTCAGCCCCTCGCCCGCCGGCAGCACGATCGGATCGTCGTAGGGCACGCGCTCCTGGAGCACCGCGACCCACTTCTCGAACCGGTCGGCGTCCTTGTAGCCGGACTGGATGTCCTTCACCTCGCGCCGCGTGAGCTTCTCGTCGAGCAGCGCCACGAGCGTCTCGCGGTCCAGCGAGCCGGCGGCGGCGAGCTGCGCGCCGTCGCCTCCGGGACGGGGATCGGATGCGGCGAGGAACGCGTCGGCGGCGGCGTCCGGGTGGAGCTTGCCCGGCTCGGAGCGCGCCACCGTGACGGTCGGTGTGGCGACGTCGTAGTCGAAGTCCTCCGGCAGGTCCCAGAACCCGCGGTACTCGGCAGCCCAGCGCGGCGAGAGTCGCATCGACTCCGCGAACATCACCTTGACCGTCTCGACGAAGTCCTGGGCGAGAATCCGCTCGCGTTCGGCGGCCGCCCAGTCACGAACCGGAACCGCCTGCGCCAGCCGGCGGGCGCGGAACGCCTCGCGGTCGGAGACCCCGTAGACCGACTCGGCGAAGCGGGGGAGCAGGTGGCCCTCCTCGACGTCGCGTCGGATCGCCTCGATCGGCCGCAGCAGGGGGTCGCCGAGACCGGCGCCGCCCTTCATCACCGACAGGTAGAGATCCCCGTTGGAGAACGGCTCCAGAAGCGTCATCCCGTCCCGCTTGTGCTCGCGGGAGCTGCCCTGGATCTGAAGCAGCGCGGGGCTCTCGAAGTCGCCGTCGGCGACCGGGTAGGCCTCGCCGCGCCGGGCGCGCTCGATCAGGTCGGCGCCGTGGATGTTGTGTATGTAGGCGGTGGCCCCGGGGTAGCCGCCGAACAGCCCGGCGGACGCCAGCACACGTCCGGTGCCGATGTTCTGGAGCTCCCAGAACGGCGTCTTGTTGACCATGAACAGCGACTCGAAGCTCGACCCGCCGCGGTGGCGCCCCGGCCCGCCGGAGGAGGCCTTGACGCGTCGCGAGAGGTACACGAAGGGGGAGATCAGCTCCCACATCTCGACGTCTCCCATGTCGCCCTCCGGGTTGAACATCGCGGCGCAGTAGTCGGTCCCGTCCAGCACGTACTTCGCGCCCATGCCCTGCGCGGAGATCTCGAAGTTCATGATCGCCGAGGAGCTGCCGTACTGGTCGATCCCGCCGCCCTGCTGGACGTTGCCGGACACCGAGTACGCCGCCAGCACCTCCTCGATGAACCCGCGGGCCTGCAGCGCCCGCGAGATCGTGCGGGGGAAGCCCGTGAAGGAGGGCTGCAGAAAGGCCCAGGCGATGGCCGTTGAGCCCTCGGCATCGCCGAGGTTCGAGATCGTGCCCTCCGGGAAGTTGGTCTTGATCGCGAAGTACGCGCCGTCGTTGACCTTGTCGTTGCAGATCAGCGTCTGGGTGAACATCACCCAGATCGCGCCCTGCATGCCCGAGGGCGTGCAGTTCATCGAATGCCAGCCCCAGGCCGAGCAGCCGTCGTAGTCGAGCTCGTACGTGCCGTCTCCGCCGATCCGCACCTCGAAGGCGGAGTGCATGACGATGTCCTTTCGGGCCCGCGCGGGGAGCTGCATCTTGTCGGCGAACTCCGCGTCGAAGCCCGCCGGCGAGCGGTAGCGGCCGGGAACGGTCATCTCGCGGATGCGCGCCTTGAACGAGCGCCTGCCCTCCTCGATCACCTCGCGGCTGAACTGCTTGAAGCGGTCGACGCCCTCCTCGAGCAGGATGCGCTCGACCGCCGCGCGGATCATGTGGCACCCGGCGAGCCGCGTGCGCTCGTCGAGCAGGTAGTACACCGACGCCCGCGTGCGCTTTTTGCAGCGCTCGAGGTGCCATCTGGCGAGCTCGTCCTGCTCGCCCACCTTCATGCACGGCAGGTCGATGCCGTCCTCGTAGCGCATCGTGGGCCCGACCGGAACACCGCCCGGCGTGCTCGCGCCGATGTCGAGCACGTGGGTGACGCCGCCCGCCCAGGCGATCAGCTCGCCCTCCCAGAAGATCGGCACGAACGTCTGAACGTCCGCGTTGTGGACGTCGCCGATCGTCGGGTCGTTGTTCGCGAAGATGTCGCCCCGCCTGATGCCGGGGTTGTCCTCATAGCCGTTGCGGATCATCCACTTGATCGCGTCGGACATCGTGTGGACGTGGACGATGATGCCGGTGGACAGCGCGACCGAGTCCCCCTCGGGGGTGTACAGCGCGAAGCACAGCTCGCCCAGCTCGCGCACGATCGGCGAGGCGGAGATGTTCAGAGCGGTCTCGCGTGCGGACACGAGCCCGCCGCGGATGCGCGAGAAGAGCTTCTCGTAGCCGATCGGGTCAGAGGCCATCATCTCGAGCTCCTGCAGGCCGGCGTAGTGGCCGGTCTCTTCGAACAGGCGCTCTGACTCGGCGAGCATCTCGTCCAGGCGCTTGGCGCCCCAGCCGATCGACCCGCCGCCCTGAATCTCGCGTGTGGCGTCAATGATCGCCATTTGTCGATGCCTCCGTGTTCGTGAGGTGAAAGATGTGATGAGCGTCGAGCGTCGCCCGGCGTCCGGGGGGTATCGCGAACGTCGTCGCGGAGTGCTCGACGATCGCCGGGCCGTCGATCGTGTTGCCGGCGCCCACGGACTCCAGCTGGAAGATCTCGGTGTCGATGAACTTCTCGCCGCTGGCGCGCCCCCAGTGGACCGGCCTGCTCGCCTTCGGGTCGGGCTTGCCCGGCTGTTCGGGCAGCTGGGGCAGCGCCGGCTTCTCGACATCGACAGTGCCGTGGACGATCACGTGGGTCACCAGGTAGCCGAACTCCGGGGAGCGGGCCGAGGACGCATACATCTTCGCGTAGGCCTGCTCGAACGTCTCGATCAGCTCGGCGACCTGCGAGGCGTCCTGAAGCGCCGGGTGGGGCGAGACGAACTCGATGTCGTTGAGCTGCCCGTAGTACTGCATGCGCACCGCGTGCGTGAAGCGGACACGCTCGCGTGCGATGCCCGACTTCGCGAACTCGTTGACCACGCGATCCTGCAGGCCGAGCCAGGCGCTCGTGATCATCGACCCGATCCCCGCCCTTTCGGCGTCGCCGAAGGCGGGCAGCAGGGGCATGTCCACCGTCTGGTCATAGCGGTAGTCGTAGTCGGCGCACGCGCACCCGAACGCCGAGAAGCCGGCGGCCCACGCGGGCACGAGCACGTCCCTGTAGGTGACGCCCTCGGTGTATCCGGCGACGTGCAGCGGACCGCCGCCGCCGTAGCACAGCAGCGTGTAGTCGGCCGGCGAGTAGCCCTTGCCGAGGATCCTGCCGATCGCCTCGTTCTTGAGCGTCTGCTCGAACAGCTCGATAACGCCGGCCGCGGCGGCATCGACCGCGAGGCCGAGCGGGCGCGCGATCTGCCGCTCGATCGCGGCCCGGGCGACCTCCACGTCGAGCTCGACTTCGCCGCCGAGGAAGTAGTCCGGGTTCAGGCGGCCGAGCACCAGGTTCAGGTCGGTGACCGACACCGTGTCGAGGCCCCCGGGCGGCCAGCAGACGCCGATCCGCGAGCCCGCCGAGTCCGGCCCGAGCTCCGGGCGGTTCGAGTTCGGGTTCACGCGCACGAAGGACCCCGTCCCCGCCCCGATCGAATCGATGCGCACGAGCGGCATGTTCAACACGAAGCGCGCGATGTCGGGCGTCTGGGTTATCTCGAAGCGCCCGTCGGTGATCAGCGCGATGTCAAAGGACGTGCCGCCGATGTCGGTGCAGAGGACGTTTCGCAGCTCCATGCGCTCGGCGAGCGCCTGTCCGCCGACGACGCCGCCGACCGGCCCTGAGACGAGCGTTCGCCCGAGCTCCTTGGCCTCGATCGAGACCGTCCCGCCGTGCGCGGCCATCACCCGCAGCTCGAAGGGCGCGCCGTGCTCCTTGGTCACATCGCGAACCGCCTTCAGGCTGGTGCGCGAGGGCTCCGCGGCATAGGCCTCGATGACCGTCGAGTTCAGCCGCGGCAGGTCGCGGCGCATCGGATAGAGCTCTGAGGACAGGAAGACGGGAACCCCGCCGTTGGTGCTCCTGCGCGCCTGCTCCTCGGCGACGATCTCGGCCACGCGCATCTCGTGCTGGGGGTTGCGGTAGGAGAAGAGGAGCGACACGACGATGCCCTCCACGCCCTCGTCGAGCAGCGCGATCGCAGCGTCCCGCGCGTCCTCGTCGCGGAGCGGCAGAACCTCGTCCCCGAAGACGTCGATCCGCCCCCGGACGCCCTTCATGCGTGCGCGGGGGACGAGGGGCTCGTTGTGGAAGTGGGTCGCGAGGTGCAGGCGATCCGAATAGGAGGAGCCGAGGTAGGTCTGGATGCCCCGCTCGAGCCGCAGGTAGTCCTCGTGGCCCGCGTTCACGATGCAGCCGATCTTCAGCCCCTGGCGCTGCAGCAGCCGGTTGAGCATCGCGGTGCCCGAGTAGATCCCCGAGACGATCGGGGGAAAGCCCTGCTCGGGAGTGGACTCCCATTGGCCGAGCGCGTCGCGCGCCGAGGCCATGAAGCCGATCGACTCATCCTCCGGCGTGGTCTGCGCCTTGCCGACGACGAACGAGCCGCGCTGATCGACGATGAAGGTGTCCGTCATCGTGCCGCCCGCGTCGATCGCAAGGACGCGGGGGACTCGGGCGCCGCTCTCAGACATCGCACCTCCTCACCTGATTCCGGTGAGGCGAAGCTATCACGTAGCACCCACCGCTGGGGTCGCCGCCGCACGCCGCAGGACCGGATGCTCGCGGCCCGGCGGCGGCACCTACCCGGCCGAGGGGGACGTCTCGCGGCCTATCTTCCAGCCGGCCTTGATCGGGCTCAGGAAGTGGGGAGGGGTGAGGGTGGCCAGGCGTTCGTCGTATTTGTAGTCCTTGATGTATCCGCTGCCGCCCACCTGCCCCACGATGCCTCGGTAGTCCTGTGCGATCGCTCCGTACACGTGGAGTTCGCCGAGGGCCGCCCCGCAGGCGTGGTTGTCGACCACGAAGGAGTGGCTGGTCGAGAGCATCCCGGCGTAGATCCAGGGGTTTGCAAGCGAGCCTTTCCCGTTGGATCCGCTGCATGGGTGGTAGATGCGCACGTAGTGGCTGGCGATCAGCCCGAGCACGGAGAGCCCCGTGGGTTCGTTGCCCAGCGTCACGCCCGTGGGGTAGGTGTTCCCGTTGATGATCACGTCGTTTTCACCAGCGATCGTCAGCGGTTTCGCGTAGTTGCCTTCGACGTACACGTTGCCGCAGTTCGTCTCGTTGTTGGTCTCTTCGGTGTTGTCCGAGTTTTCCGATTCGTAGGTGTAGTTGCACGCTTTTTCCGGGTTGCCCTGCACGAATATGAGCCCGCTTTTCGGCCAGGCGATCGATTTGGTTTTGCCTTCGTTCGTCACGCTGATCGTCGACCCGTTGAGCACCAGGCGGGTGACGCCCGTGAACGTGCCTTCGGGTTCCGCGTAGGCGCGCAGGCTGGCGTCGCTTTCTGGAGGGGTCAGGGTCGGGCCTTTTTCGTAGCAGCCGGATTTGGTGTAGTAGGTCGGCCCGCCGCCGCATGCCGCCGACGGGTAGGTTCCCCCGTTGATCTCGACCGCGTCGGGCGGTTCGTGGCCCGAGCGCCCGAATTCGGCCGTGCCTTCCACCCTGGCGGCGTCGTTGGTGTGCATCGGGCCTTCGACGCTGTCTCCGCTCGTGAAGACGATGGTTGCGCATTTCAGGCCTTCGGCGGACCATTCTTTGTGGTACGCCCCTTCGCAGCCCGCTGGCGCGTTGTAGAGGCCCGGGTCCTCGGTTTCGAAGTTCGTGTAGTAGACGTAGTTCAGGAAGTTCACGCCGCGGAACGTCGCGATGATCGTGCGCGTGGCGACGGTCGAGGGCGGCTGGCCCACGCAGCTTGCCAGGTTCGCCATCCCGGCACAGCCTGTGGATTCGATCCGCATCGTGTTCGCCACCGCGCCCTTGGACTCGACCATCGAGGCGAAGGGGTTGGCGGTTTCGCATTTGGTGGTCCCTTTCGGCGCCGAGCTGGCCACCAGCAGCTTGACTTCGTAGCGCTCCCCGGCTTCCCCGGGCACCGTGCTCGCCGGTTCTTCGCAGGAGGCCCAGTAGTTGGGGTTGCTCTGCAGGCGGTACTCGTATTCCTGGACTCCCGCGAGCGCCGCGTAGTAGGCCTGCTTCTGGGCTGTGTCGCGGCGCGACTGGTGCGTGTCCCCCTTGGCGATGGAAAAGGCCGCGACCAGCAGAAGGCTCGTGACGAACATCACCCCGAGGGCGATGATCATCGTGAAGCCGGCCTCATCGGCGCCGCGCGAAGCGCTCTGGCCGCCGGCTGCTGTCTGGGGGACGGTCACTGGCATGGCGCGTCTTTCAGGGTCGTTTCGGGGTCAGGTGCGCTGAACGCGAACGTGACCTGGTTGGACAGATCGACGGTGCGGTGAAGCGTTTCGAGTCCGCTTGGCGGGGCGGCCCTGAAGCTGACGAGCACCGAGGCCACGGTTTCCGCGCTGGCGACAGAGAGGCCTTCGGCGGGCGGGACCACCGGTTCGAGCGCTCCGAGAGGGTTGTTTTCCGCGGCGCTCGACGGTTTCGAGGCGTACTTGTAGTACTGGAATATCGGGACTTTCGCTTTCGCTTCCGATTCGGTCTGGGAGACCTTTTCGGCTATCCGCGTTCCCGCCGCGGGAGTGGGCGTCGCGGCGAACGTGAAGTTCGGCCAGGAGCCGCCGGTGCTCGGGTAGTAGTAGTCGATGAGGTTGCCGGGGGTGGAGGAGTTGCCCGTCCATTCGATCTTCTCCTTGTGCGCCGAGCCGAGTTCGGCTTCCTTTCCGTACGCCCCGACGAACACCAGCTTGCTTTCCGTGCTGCCCGATTCGACGGGGGTGAACTGGGGTGCCAGGCACACCGAATGGAGCTTGTTGACGATGTTCGTCATCGCCGTGCGTCCGAGTTGAGTGGCCTGCGCGACGTCGGCGATCCGCGCGGTCTGGTGCAGCGCCACTTCGAGAATGACGAACAGCGCGCCGGTCACGACCACGGCGCTCAACAGGCCCACGAGGATTTCGATGAGCATGAAGCCGTCCTCGTCGCGGGCGCGGCGGGGGAGAGAGCGCCCTCTCAGCATGACCCGCGTCCGGATTCGACGATGGCTTCTTTTTTCGCGGCTTCTTCGGCTTCTTCTTTTTCGCGTTGTGTTTTGAGTGTGGCTTCTTCGCCTTCGCGTTTGATTCTGGGGGCTTCTTCGGCTTCTTCGGCGGCTTTGCGCGTGGTGGCTTCTTCGCCTTCGCGTTTGATCTTGGCGGTTTCTTCTACTTTTTCGGCGTTTGTGCGGGTCGTGGCTTCTTCGCTTTTACGTTTGCTTTCGACTTCCGCGCGGGTAACTGTTTTCCACCACGTAGCATTGGTTTTCGGCGTGTGGCCTTTGTTCGCAGCTTTGATGCTCTGATACAATTTCCCTGATTCGCTGACTCGCGCGTTTAGTGCGTATTCGGTGGCGGCGGAGTAGGCGGCGGGGAGTTTCCCTTCTTTTTCCTTGTTTTCGGCTTCTATTCGTTTTGCGGTTTCTTCCCCTTCGCGTTTGATTCTGGCGGTTTCTTCTACTTTTTCGGCGTTTTTGCGCGTGGTGGCTTCTTCGCCTTCGCGTTTCGTCCTCGCCGCTGTTTCTTCGCCTTCGCGTTTCGTTTTCGCCGCGGTTTCTTCTTTCTGGCGCTGTTCGACTTTTTCGGCTTCTGAGCGTTCGCCGATGTACACGTTGGCCGTCGAGCCGGCGATGCTGTTGTTGTTGTAGTTGACCGTGTAGGCCTTACCCACCGCTTTGTTGAAGACGCAGAGTTTGGCTTTGCCGAAGGGCTGGAACGGGTTTTCGAGGTGGCCGGCGCTGGTTGAGGCCTGGTTGTGTTCGATGATCGGTGCGGCCGACGCGTTGTTCGGCACGGGGGCGCCTTCGCATTCGGTGTTGGTGATCTTGACGGGGTAGGAGACCGCTTCCAGGGCGCCTTTGCTCGACTGCGTGCCGCTGTAGACGTTGAGCGTGACATGGCTCATCGGAACCTTCACGGTGGTCGTTTTGCCGGGTTCGACGTAGACCCCCGATGGGAGTTCGACTTCTTTGATGGCGCTCGGGTTGTTTTTCGTGCAGTCGCCCGCATACACCGACCAGGCTCCCGGCGAGGGGAAGGGGAAGAGGTCCCCGCTGAGGTATTTCAGGCCGGCAGGGGTCATCGCCGCCGTTCCAAAGCTGCCGGTGAGAGCCTTGTAGTGTTCTTCTCCTCCGGCTTCGTACTGGAAGGAGGTGCTGCCGAGCTCGAATTCCGGGGCGGCGGGAATGGCGACGTTGAAGGCGACGAACGTGTCGCTCTTGACTTTCAGGCCTTCCCATTCGCCGGCGCCTTTGTAGGTGAATTCGGCGGCGATGCGTCCGCCTTCGTTATACGTCACGGCATCGTGCGTCGTGGTGTTCGGCGTGATCGTGAATTCCTTGGGCGCGATTTTCAGAGCGCCGCTCGGGGTTACGAAGCGAAGCTTTTCGGGGATTTCGACGATCGCGGAGGTGGCGGGGATCCCTCCGAAGACCAGGCAGCCGGACGAGTTGGTCGTGGCTTCGAGCGTCCCCGGCGTGTGGGTCAAGATCGAGGTGTATTTGACGATGACGGTGACCCCTGCGACCCCCGCGGTGGGAGCGGGCGCGTTCCCGACGTCTACCTCGAGCGCCGAGCCCGTGGGCGGCGTGATTATGCTCGACTCTCTGACCGGGGACCGTGTGCCGAGCGTTGGCCAGGTCACAGAGGATGTGATCTGGACGTTGGCGGCGGTCTGGGCGGTTGTGTTGCTCACGCTGCAGCCGGTGCTCGACTGCGAGGCGTTTGTAGCTTTGGCTTCCTGGGTGATCGAGTAGGTGGTCCCGCCGACGACCCGGGTGTAGGTGTGTGGTGAGCTCTCCAGGGCGGAGAGCGTGCCCGCCGGAAGGGTGCGCATCTGCTCCTGGGACTGGGCGGCGAGGACGGCCGCCTGGTTGTGGCGGCGCTCGTCGGCCGTCGTGCGGTTAACGACGTCGAAGCCCGTCAGGGTCGCGACCACGACGACCGCGACGATCAGCGAGCTGACTATGACCTCGATGAGCAGGAAGCCGTCCTGCGTGGCCAGCCCGCGATGCCGGCTGGGCCGCCTGGAGCACAGGCCGTTGCCCGTGGATCGGCGCGCGCGGATCCATCGGGCGATGACCGTCCTCGGACGTCTCCGCTTGGGCCGCTGGCCGGACCGTGGTTTGGTCGGAATGCTTAGCATCGAAGGTGGGGTTGTGCCTGCTCTCCCGCATTCGGCATTGGCGAGCCTTTGCTTGAGCGTGGGCGGCGCCAATCGGCGCGTTGGCGAGCCGGCGTGCGAGCGCCCTTGGGGCGGGGTGGGGAGGCCGCGTCCCGGCGGCGGGCGGTGAGGTCCGGCGCGGACAGCGGAGACGGCCCGAGGCCCGTCGAACCGGAATCGGGCCGGATAGGCTCAGCGGGACGCGGGCGTGGTGGAACTGGTAGACACGCCGGCCTTAGGAGCCGGTGGGCGTCATGCCCTTGGGGGTTCGAGTCCCTCCGCCCGCATTCAAGGCGTGCCGATGCCCGGACGGGGACGTCTACACAGCCGGAAGCCGGGGCGTTCGGAAGGGCGATTGCACGCGCTCTCGACGGCCTCGGGCCTTGGTGCGGGCGACGTCGGGCGAATCGATCGCCTCGCCGGTGATCCACACGCCCCTCCCCTTGCGAGACGCACGGCTCGCCCCGTCCGCCGGCCGATCGGCCGCGTCCGCGCCGATTCAGCGCGCCTTCAAGACGATCCGGCGCTCAAGTCGTTACTTGCGCCGGCCGATAGGTCGGGCGTCAAGCACGTCGCCGCCACAGCGGAGAAGGGAATCTCAAGACATCATGCGCAGGTACCACAGGTCCAACGGTCACACCCAGCAGCCCGGCTTTCGCACGATCGCGGCGGTCGCGCTCGCATTCTCTGTCGCGACGCTCGTCCCGGCGTCGGCATCGGCCGCGACGCAGGAAGACAAAACGCAGTTCGCGGTGACGGCGGGGTCGCTGTCCTTCTCGACGCTGCCGGCGATGCCGACGCTGAGCTCCGTCACGCTGAAAGGCGAAGCCCAGACGACGACCACGACGATGACGAACTTCGGGGTGGCCGACGCAACGGGCAGCGGCTCTGGCTGGAACACCACGGTCGCCGGTCAGACCGGCTCGGAAAAGAGCGCGGTCTTCGCGCAGTACTGCCCCACCGAACCGAAATGCGGGACCGACAACAAAGGCTACGTGCCGAGCGGTGCGACGCTGTCGGCCAACTCGCTGACGCTCACCAGCACGGGAGCCAGCTTCGCCGCGCAGAGCGGCTCTACCGGAACGGCGCCGACGCTGCAATGCTCGAGCGCCTGCAACGTTGACAGCGCCTCCGCGGTGAAGATCGCCTCGGCCGCCGTGAGCGCCGGGATGGGCACATGGCTCACCACCGGCTTCGGCGCGACCAGCCTCTCGCTGGCCACCCCCTCGACGCTGAAAGCTCTCTCCAACGGCGAGGTCTACCGCGTCAACCTCATCTGGACGCTCAGCACCGGTCCGTAGGCCTGTGGCAGGCAGCCAGCAGGCAGGAAGAGGGCGGCTGGCGCCGAATGGCCGGGGTCATGAGGTTGCACGCCCTTCCCCCGCGCCTGCCGGTGCCTGAGCGTCGCCGAACATGGTGGCTGCTGGCGCTGGCCTTTGCCGGCGTGCTCTGCTTGACGGCGCCGGCCCGCTCGGCGGGAGCGCCGGGCCTGATCGTGGTTCCGGCGCCCGCCTCAGGACCGCCGCTCAGCTACTTCAAGCTCTCGGTCGAACCGGGCCAGGCCGTCCGGGCGGGCGCGATCGAACTGCGCAATCCGACAGCCCGGCAGCTGCGCGTCGCGCTTTCGCCGGTCGACGGGCAGACGATCGACACGCTCGGCTCGACATACGCGCCCGCCGGGCCGCGAGCGCGCGGATCGACGCTGTGGCTTCAACTGGGACGGCCTCGGGTGACGCTCCCACCGGGTCAGAGCGCGCTGGTGCCCGTGTCGGTCCTCGTCCCACGCCGGGCGCGCCCGGGGGACTACCTCTCGGGCGTGAGTGTCGAAGCGCTCGATCAGCGGGAACAGACCGTCAAGCGCCACGGCGCCTCGATCGCGAGCGTCGTGCGCTATGCGATCGGGGTAGAGGTCTCACTTCCCGGCCCCCGCACTCCGGCGATCCGCTTCAGCGGCGCCGGACTGCAGCGCCAGCCCGCGGGGCTGGTGTTCCTGCTGGACGCGCGCAACGTGGGCAACGTGATCCTCCAGAACGTCCACGGGCGAGCGCTGATCACCAGGGGACCCCGCGTGATCGCCCGCGTGCCGCTCGGGCCGGGCACATTCGTGACGGGGACCTCGATCTCCTACCCGGTCCCCACGCCACACGAGCAGCCGCCGCAGGGCACGGTCTACCGGGTCCGCGCCTACCTTCGCTACGCGGGCGGGATCGCTCGGCTGGACACGCTCGTTCGCTTTGGTCACGCCGCCGCGCTGCTGCAGCAGGAGTACGGCGGGCCCACCGCGTCGGCCGGCTCCGGGGGCATCTCCGCATGGCTCCTGGTGGGCATCGGCTTGCTCGCCGCCGGGCTGCTCGCCCTGCTGTGGCTCCTGTTCTCGCGCCGCGGACGCTCGCGCCCGCTCGCGCCCGCCCCGACCCTTGACGCTGCGCTGAGTGCGGCCCAGGCCAGCGGCGAGCCGCTGAGCCTGATCGTGGTCGAGTTCGACGGCGGCGCGGCCGCGCCGGGCAGGCTGGCAGCGGCCCTGCGCATGCGCATGCGCCAGGTCGACCGCCTGTGCCGCCTCGACGGTGGCGGGTTCCTGGTGGTCGCGCCGGCCACCGACCTGGACATGGCAGGAGTGCTGGCCGAGGACCTGCGGCGGCACGCCGAGCAGGCGTGCCAGGTTGGGGTGAGGGTCGAGGTGCACGCTGCCAACGGCGCTGTGAACGGAGCCGCGCTGCCGCGGCGCGTTGGCGCCGGGAACGGCTACGCTCATGCATTCACCGCAGCCGACTGAGGCGAGCGTACTGCCGGCACGTCGCGCCGGCAGCTCCACCGAACCTCGCAAGCGCCACGCACCCCGCGTCGCGGGACTTGGGACCGCCTGCCTGCTCGCCTGCCTGCTCGCCAGCGCCCGAGCCGAGGCGCTGACCTACTTCCGCAGCGCCGCCACCGCGCAGACCGGCAGCGGCGCAACGTCCATCGCGGTCAACGTGCCGGCCGGCGTGGTCGCCGGCGACGTGATGATCGCGGTGATAGATGCCGAAGGCAGCGGCATCTTCACAGCGCCCACGGGTTGGTCGAGCACGGGGCTGTTCGCGGGCACGAGGGAATTCGGGTACAGGGGCGTCTACTTCCACGTCGCAGGCTCCAGCGAGCCCGCCTCCTACAGCTGGGGCCTTACGACCTCGCGTAAGGCGACCGGGACGATCCTCTCCTACGTGGGGGTGGAAAACGCCTCACCGATCGAGGTCGCCGCGACGTCCGCCGGCGCCAAAACCGGCACGAGCGACGCCGCCGCCAGCATCACGACGACAGTGGCCAACACCAAGGTGATCATGGACCTCGGAGCCCTCAACGCCGCCGGCTCCTTCACGATCACGGCGCCGGCAGGAACGACCAAACGGGAAAGCGTCTTCACATCCGGAACCGGGAGCGTGCTCGGCGGTGATGCCGAGGACTTCACCCAGGCGGCCGCGGGTGCCACGGGCACCAAGACGTTCAAAGTCTCGGTGAGCATTCCCTGGGGGACGACCACGATCGCGCTGAAACCGGGCACCGGGGCCCTGGGCTTCGACGTCGCCCCGGCCACGCCCGCGCTGCCCGCCGTGACGCTCAACGGACAGGCACAGACCACCAACGCCACGATGAGCAACTTCGCCGTCGACGACACGACCTCCGGGACTGGCTGGAACGTGACCGTGGCCGGCAACGCGAACACCGGCAAGAGCCCGGTGTTCAAGCGCTACTGCCCCAACCCGACGTGCGGCGCCGATGCGGGGCCCGGCTACATCACCGGCGGGGCGACGCTGCCGGCCGGTTCGCTCGCGCTCAACTCGACCGGCGCGTCGTGGAGCACGGTCGGCGGGGCCGGCGCCGCTCCCGCCTTTCAATGCGGCGCCGGGTGTCCGGTCGATGCGTCGAGCGCGACGAAGATCGTCTCGACGGCGAGCGGCGCGGGCCTCGGGCCGTGGAAATCCAGCGGCTTCAGCGCCACGAGCCTTGCGCTCTCGACCCCGTCGACCCTGAGAGCGCTGCCCGAAAGCGAGGTCTACCGCGTGGACCTGCTTTGGACGCTCAACAGCGGCCCGTGAACCCGGAGAGCACGGCGGTCGCCGCCGCATCGCTTCGCCCCGGAAGAGCCAGCACGCCGCGAGGCCGAGGCGAGTTCGCCTAGCCGCTAAGGAGCCTGGCGCCGCTGGGTGAGGGGATCGCCCTGATCCTTGAGCGGCGGTTGCGGTGTCGGCTCGTCCTCGTTGGGCTTGGCTGGGGGCGCGTCGGGGTCAACCTCCAGTTGTGCGCGCCGTGTGTCCTCGGGATCCCCCTCGGCGAAACGCTCGTCTTGCTGATCGTCCATCGCTGCAAGCGTAGCGCCCGAGCGGTCAACTTCGTCGTCCAGTAACTCTTCCTCCCGCTGATCGGCGGGGCCTTGCTGTTCCCAGGCGCAAGCTCCGCCCCGGTCGGAGCAGGCCGAGGGCCGGGGGACTCCCTTCTTGACGGCGGCGGCGATGGTAGACCAGTCGCAGCCTCCCTCTTGGGACGACGCTCTGAAGTTCCCGCACCTTGCGACCGGAAGTGCCACACGCGGCCGGCACCGGAAGCGGCGTGGAGCTTGATGCGCCGATGGGGCTGCTTCTCGACTTTCGCGCCGGCAAGATCTCGCGTGCCCGTGCGTATCTCGATCACGGCGAGGCGTTGCGGGCGGCGGGCCTCACGGAGTAGAGGTCAGGGAGCGCCGGGATCCGGTGTGAGGCGGAGCGACGACCGAGCCTCAGGCTCCCGGCGGCCTGTACTCGGGTGCCATTTTGGCCGCCGCGTCGACCTGCTCAGGCGTGAGCAGCACGACCGTCCTGATGCTCGTGGCGCTGGTCCGGTTGATGCTGAGCGCGATGGCGGCCGCGGCCTCGTTGCTCGGCAGCTCGACGATCGCGTAAACGTCGGGGTCGCCGAACGCGAAATAGAAGCTCTCAACCTTGCCGCCACTGGCAGCGATGAGCTGGTCGACTGCCTCGCGGCGGGCCGTGCCGCCCTTGTCCGCGACCCCTCTCACGCCCTCGGTGCTGTAGGACGCCTCGATCAGATATTTCGGCATGACTCGCCACCTCCTGTTGGGTGCGGCGCATGATCGCAGTAGATCGGCGAGCGCGCGTTTACGATCCGAGTTGGCCGAGCTACGGGCCGGTGGTACAGGTGTCCGGTGTGGAGCCGAGGTCGGCAGCGCCCGGTCGCGGTCGAAGTGCTGCGCGAATCGCGTGACCTTGCCGCCGCCGACGTCGCAGAGATACGAGCGACCGCCCCCAAGACGGGGTCCCCTTCCGGTACTCCGCCTAGGGCGCGACTCAATAGCGCGTGTCGTGCGCAGGCAGGACAAGCGGAGGACGTAGAGAACCTGTGACGGTTGCAATCTTCGTTCGCCTGAGGCAGGGCGGCGGGCAAGGTCGCATCCACCACCGACCCCCAGGGGGATTGCGTTATGAGCTTCGACATCAGCCGTCTGCGCCGCGCCGATCAGATCATCGCTGGGGGAGCGATCGCGTTGTTCATCTTCCTGTTCTTCTTCAAGTGGTACGGCGTGAGCACCAACGCCAGCACGATCGCCGGCGTGAACCTGGGCGGTAACTTCAGCCGGACCGGTTGGGAGACGTTCACCAACAGCCGCTGGATCTGGCTGCTCACGATCATCGTCGCGCTGGGAGCCGTCGCGCTCGTCGCCGGCCAGCGCAAGCTCGAGCTTGCCGTCCAGCCAGGTGCGATCGTCGCCGGGCTTGGGGCTCTCTCGACTCTCCTGATCCTCTATCGGATCATCCATCACCCAACAGCCAGCGCCAGTTTCGGGAACTTTCACGCCTCCGCCGGCATCAAGATCGGCATCTGGCTTGGCCTGATCGCCGCGGGAGCGATCACCTACGGCGGATATCTGGCGATGCAGGCGGAAGACACCTCGATCGCACAGGAGCGCGATCCGTCGAGCGGCGCCTTCAGCGGCGTCACCGCTCCCCTGAGCGGCGGGTCTTCGCCGGGCCCGGAGGGGGCGGACCCCGCGCCCACACCACACACTCCAGTTCCGCCCACGCCACCTCCGGCTGCACCCCCAACGGCACCTCCGGCCGCGGCCCCGATACCACCTCCGGCTGTACCGCCTGGCGCGGGGTCCTACGGCGAGACCCCGTCTGGGACCCAGCCACGCTAGGTGGTGGCACCAGGGCCACGACTGCGAAACTCACGCTGAGGCAGGGAGCGATCCCAGCGACAATCGCATCATCGCTGTTGCACCTGGGCGGGGCCCGCCGCCTTCTCCGGCGGCGGCCCGAGGCGCGTCGTCTGTCGTGGTAGGTTGCGCGGCGCGGGTGACTGGCACGAAGGCCGCGCAGATCGCGGCGCAGGTTCCGCCACGTTCACGCTGCGCGTCTACCGGCACGGGATGGGCCGCGATGAGGACACGCGGGCGCAGCTCGCCGAGCTTGTGGGCGACCTGAAAAGGCAGCAACGGCGACTCAGAGGGGATAGAGGCCGGCGCCGACTGCGCGGCCGACCCTCGAAACACCGCTCTGTAAAGCCATATTCTCACAACGCGCCCGGGCCGATTCGAACGGCCGACCTCTCGCTCCGGAGGCGAGCGCTCTATCCACTGAGCTACGGGCGCTTGGGGTACCGAGTCTATGGGCTGTGCGCTCCCAAGGGGCCCGCGTCCGCGGCCGGTTCAGCGGTCGGCTAGCACCTGGCGGCTGTGCGAGCGATCTATGCGGCCTGGGAGCGTGTCTCGCGGCGATCGATCTCGAACCACATGCAGGCGAAGTCCCGCACAGAGTCGATCGACCAGCGGTCGGCGACCTGCCGAAGAAGCATCTCACCGTACTGTCGGGTGTCCCCATCGCGCAGCGAAGAGACCAGGTCGGGCGGCGTCCGCAGCTCGACTCGGACGACATCGGCGGGCATCCACACGCGCAGCTCGGCGGCCTGTTGTGAGGAGGCTTGGCATTGCTGCGCCGCGCGCGTCACCAGCTCGCCGGTGAGCAGCATGACGGCGTTTCGGAGGTCCGGCGAAGGGTGATCGACCCGGCCAACGTGGTGACGCGCCGCGCGGGGAGCGAAGGGATCGAGATTCAGCGAGACCACCAAGTCTGGACCCCCAAGGTCGATCGGCATCCCGAGCATCCGTCCTATGACAGCAGGCCCAAGGCCCGGGGGGCCAGCCGATTCGATCATTCGTCCACCGTTGTCGAACTTCTTTCCGGCAGATGCGGCATAGCAATGACGGAGGCCTTGCCCATCGATCACATCGCGGATAAGGCTCGGGCGTGGTCGGACCTTCTTCCACACCGGATCTGCAGCGCGCCCTGGACCACTACCGGGCGGTACGCGCCGAGCTGGAGCGCCGGCAGCAGCTCGAGACGGCCAGACGGCTCTCTGAGATCGCCGAGCTGAACCGCACGATCCAGCGGGAGCAGGAGGATGACGCATTCGCGCGCCGGAAGCGGAGGGCAGCCGATCGTCGAGCTGCCTGGCGACCCTCCGCCAGGGCCTGGAACGTTGGCGCCGGCAGCTTGGGTTCAGCGAGAGACCGCGCGTGTCGATGAAAGAGGGTGACGACTCGTCGCTACTTGTCGATGCTCGGTCATATCCCCGGCTTGTGCTTCGGAGTGGCCGTCGCCGCGTTCGCGGCATACGTGGCCCACATCGCCTTCGGCGTCGGCGGGCAGGGCACTGACGAATTCTTCAGTCACGATCTCTACAGCGCGGTGATGCTGGCGTCGGCGCTCGCGCTGATAACGCGCGCTCAGGCGAGGCGATCTGATCGCGCCGCCTTGTGCTTGATTGGCCTGGGTCTGTTGACCTGGGCGCTCGGGGATCTCTATTACATGCTCTACTTCACCGGCTTGAAGGACCCGCCGTTCCCGTCCTTCGACGACGCGCTGTACCTGGCCTACTACCCGTTCCTGTACGTCGGTCTCGGCCTGCTGATCCGTGGGCGCTTTCGAGGCGCGAACGCGACCCACTGGCTCGACGGATTGATCGCCGGGCTCGGATTGAGCGCCGTCGCGGCCGGAGTGGTGCTCGACCCGATACTGGCGAGCACCGGCGGGAGCGTCGCCGCGGTGGCGACGAATCTCGCCTACCCGGTCGGCGACCTGCTGTTGTTTCTGGTCGTCGTGACAGCGATCGGTCTGACCGGATGGCGTCCCGGCTGGATGTGGGCGCTGATGGCGTTCGGCCTAATCATCAATGTGGCCGCCGATACGATCTACCTCTTCCAGGTGGCGAACGGCACCTTCCAAGAAGGCACGTGGCTCGAACCGCTCTGGCCACTGTCCTCGTTGCTGCTCGTACTGGCACTGTGGATGCCCTCCCCGCCGTCACGCCGGAAGCTCGTTCAGAGCTGGCGCACCCTGGCTGTCCCCAGCATCGGCGCACTCGCGGCAGTCGGCGTGCTCTTTGTCGATCATGGCTCGATCCGCGTCAACGATCCGGCCCGCTATCTGGCGGTGGCGACCCTCCTCGTCGTGGTGTTCCGCGTCCTGATGGCCTTCCGACGCAGCATGCGCAGTCAGCAGGAAAGCCGTCTCCACGCCGTCACCGACGCGCTGACCGGCCTCGGGAATCGCCGCATGCTCGTCGAGGACCTCGACGAGGCGCTCGAGATCGCCAGCGAAGCCGACCCGCGCCTGCTCGTGATGTATGACCTCAACGGGTTCAAGGCCTACAACGACGCGTTCGGACACCCGGCCGGGGACAGTCTGTTGACAAGGTTGGGCCAGAACCTCGCGGCCACGGTCGCGCCACACGGCAAGGCGTACCGCCTGGGCGGCGATGAGTTCTGCGCGCTGCTCGCGCCGGGAGATAAATCGATCGGGAGGCTTGCGGCGACGAGCGCGGCGGCCCTCGGGGAGGTCGGCCACGGCTTCGAGATCGACGCCGCCCACGGCGCCGTTCTGATGCCCGTCGAGGCGAGCTCGCCTTCCAGCGCGCTGCAACTCGTCGACCGCCGCCTCTACGCGAACAAGGAAAGCCGGCCCGTCGGCGTCAAGCGCCAGCTGCGAGGAGTGCTTCTGCAGGTCCTCGGCGAGCGCGAGCCCGACCTGCTCGATCATCTGGACCACGTCGCGGCACTCGCCCTTGCGGTAGGGCGGCGTATGAAGCTGAACTCCGAAGACCTCGACGTGCTCGTTCGCGCAGCCGAGATGCACGACGTCGGCAAGATGGCCATCCCGGAAACGATCATCAACAAGCCGGGGCCGCTCGATGCGGACGAGTGGGCCTTCATGCGCAGCCACACGATCCTCGGCGAGCGCATCCTCTCCGCTGCCCCCGCCCTTGTTCCCGTGGGCAAGCTGGTGCGCTCAAGCCATGAGCGTTGGGACGGATCGGGCTACCCGGACGGCCTCGCCGGAACGGAGATACCTATTGGGTCGCGGATCGTCTGCGCCTGCGACGCCTACGATGCGATTGTCTCGGCTCGGCCTTACTCTGTCGCAAGGTCACAAGCGGACGCGCTCGCGGAGCTGGACCGCTGCGCGGGGAGCCAGTTCGACCCGGAGGTGGTGGAGGCACTGATCGCCGTCATAAGGACCACTCCCCGGGCCTCCGAGCGGCACGAGGGCCTCGACGGCGGGGAGGCGGACCCCTCCGAAAGACCGGGTCGGCGAAGCCTCAGGCGACCTCCTGAGCCCCGCTGCACGCCGATAGGCGAGAGCGGGACACTGCCCCCGCCCTGCTGTATTTTCGCGCCACGGAGTGACAAGATGGGCCTACAAAGGGGCGAGTCGAGAGGAGTAGGACATGTATGACTACGTGATCGTCGGCGCGGGGTCGGCGGGCTGTGTGCTCGCGGCGCGGCTCTCGGAGGACCCGGACACGCGCGTCTTGCTGCTCGAGGCGGGCCCGCCGGACACGAACGACCTGATCCACATCCCGGCCGCATTCAGCGCGCTTTTCCGCACCGAACAGGACTGGGACCACTCGACCGTCTGGGAGCCTCAGCTGCACAACCGGCGCGTCTATCTGCCGCGCGGCAAGATGCTCGGCGGCTCCTCCTCGCTGAACGCGATGATCTACATCCGTGGCAATCGCTCCGACTACGACGAGTGGCGCGACGAGTTCGGCTGTCCCGGGTGGGGATTCGACGAGCTGTTGCCGTACTTCAAGCGCGCCGAGGACAACGAGCGCGGCGCGGACGAGTTTCACGGCTCCGGCGGACCTCTGTCGGTCACCGAGGGCCGCGCGCGCACGCCGATGGCATCCCTGTTCCTCGAGGCGGCCCAGGCGTACGGGCTGGCGGCCAACGACGACTTCAACGGCGCCTCCCAGGACGGGGTCGGCTGGTACCAGGTGAACCATCGCGACGGCGCCCGCGCGAGCACCGCCGTCTGCTACCTGCACCCGGTGATGGATCGGCCAAACCTCGAGGTGCGCACGCGCTGCCACGCGCTGAAGCTCCTGTTCGACGGCAGCCGCGCGAGCGGGGCCGTCGGCCTCGACGGCAGCGGCGAGCAGTTCGACGTGCGGGCAGAGCGCGAGGTGATCGTGTCCTGCGGCGCGTATGACTCGCCGAAGCTGCTGATGCTCTCGGGCGTCGGCCGGCCCGAGGAGCTCGAGCTGCTGCAGATACCGCTGGTCGCCGAGTGCCCGGAGATCGGCGCCAACCTGCAGGACCACCCGCAGGCCGGCTGCGTGTGGCTGACCGACCGCGAAGACAGCCTGCTCGGGGCGCTCAACGACGAGAACCTCGCTCGCTTCCAGCACGGCGAGGGTCCGCTGACCTCGAACGTCGCCGAGGTGGGCGGCTTCCTGCGCACCCGCGAGGGCCTCGCGGCTCCCGACATCCAGCTCCACTTCGCAGCGGCGATGTTCGCTGCGGAGGGGCTCGTCCCCGCCGACGCCCACGGTCTCGCGTGCGGGGCCTGCGTGCTCAAGCCGCGCAGTCGCGGCTTCGTCGCCGTCGGCTCGCCCGACCCGACGGCCAAGCCGATCATCGTCCACAACTACTACGAGGATCCCGACGATCTGCGAACGGCGATCGACGGCGCACGTGCCGTGATGGAGATCGCACGGCGCAGCCCGCTCGCAGAGTGCATCAGCGGCCCGCTGTTCGCGCCCTCATCGGACTCGGACTCGGATATCGAGGAGCACGTGCGCAGCACCACACAGACGCTCTACCACCCGGTCGGCACCTGCCGCATGGGCTCCGACGACATGTCGGTGGTCGATCCCCAGCTGCGCGTGCGCGGCGTGGAGGGTCTGCGGGTGGTCGATGCCTCGGTCATGCCAACCGTCCCGCGCGGCAACACGAACGCGCCGACGATCGCGATCGCCGAGCGCGCCGCGGACCTGATCCGGGGCTCTGAGCCGCTCGCGCCCGCGACGGGAAGGATGGCCGCGGCCAAGGCCTGAGGACGGCCGGGGACGCCGGCCGCAGCGCAGGGCCGCGGCCTCAGCGGTCCGGCGTGGCCTGCTGCGCGCGCTGTTGCAGGCGGAAGGCGGGATGGTCGGGGGCTATGCGCGCTAGCTCCTCGTCGCTCGCGTCGGGGCCCACCCCGCCGAAGAAGACGCCGACCTCCCACTTCCAGCGCTGCAGGTAGGCCCGCAGCAGCGGAGGCTTCTCCTCGTCTGGGACCTCGACGGCCGCGAAGTCCTCGGCGCGCCGGCCGACGAGCAGGCGACCCTCGGGAGCTGCGCGCAGGTTCTTGACCCACTGGGTGTTCCCGCGCGGTGCCACGAGGTAGCGGGCGCCGTCGAGCCTCAGCAGGTTGACAGGGGTGCGGCGGGGTTCGCCGCTCGTGCGACCGGTCACCTCGAGGACGCGAGAGCCCGCGAGGCTGATGCCCAGGCGGGTCAGCACGGCCACCACGGGATTGAAGACGTGCTTGGTGAACCAGCCAGGTCGCTGATAGTGCTCGGCCATGTGACTTCGCCGTGCAGATTACCCGGCCGGGCCAACGGCGCCAGGGCCCGCACGGCCGCGGGCGCCGACCGCCGCTACCGTAGCCGGCATGGACCTGTCCCTCTTCTTCGTGGGCACGGGCGGCTCGGTGCCGAGCGCGCGACGCGGCCTGCCCGCGGTGCTCGTCCGTCGCGGAGGCGACCGGCTGCTGTTCGACTGCGGAGAAGGCACCCAGCGCCAGCTGATGCGCTTCGGCATGTTCGGCGACTTCGACAGCGTCTTCATCACGCACTTCCACGCCGACCACTGGCTGGGGTTGCCGGGAATGCTCAAGTCCTTCGCCCTGCGCGAACGCGCGGAGCCGCTCGTCGTGTACGGGCCGCGCGGACTCGCAGATCTGATGGGGGCGATGCGGACCGTCTACGGGCGGCTGCCGTTCGAGCTGAGCATCGTCGAGCTCGCGCCGGGGCAGACCGTCGAACGCGACGGCTACCTGATCGCGGCCATACCGGTGGCCCACGGGGACCGCCCCTGCTTCGGGTACGCGCTGGTCGAGGCGCAGCGCCCGGGAGAATTCGACCCGCGCGCGGCCGAGGAGCTCGGGGTGACGCCCGGGAGGGACTTCGGCCGGCTGCAGCGCGGGGAGACCGTCGGCGAGGTGGCGCCCGAGCAGGTGATGGGCCCGGCCAGGGAGGGCCGCAAGGTTGTGCTGTCCGGCGACACCGCGCCCTGCGAGGCGCTTGCGATCGCCGCGCACCAGGCGGACCTGCTCGTTCACGAGGCGACCTTCGCCGAGGAGGAGGTCGGCCGGGCGCGGGAGACCTCGCACAGCACGGCTCGCCAGGCGGCAGAGCTCGCCCGCGACGCCGAGGTGCGGCTGCTTGCGCTCACCCACATCTCAAGCCGCTATGCCGGTGGCGAGCTGCGCGACGAGGCGCGAGCCGTGTTTGGCGCCACCGAGGCGCCGCGAGACTTCGACACGATCGAGGTGCCGTTCCCCGAGCGCGGCCGCGCGAGGCTCCTGCCACGGACGGCGCGCAGGCCGGGCCCGACGGGCTCCGAGGGACCCGCGAAGGCCCCCGCCGCGGACACCGAGGCGGTCACCTCGCCCTGATACATTCACAGCGGTCCTTTAACCCGGTCCTGTGAGGCCAGGAAGGTGACGATGGACAAAGCTGGTGAGAAGGTCGTCCTGCGCGAGGGCGACGTGCGGCGGGCGTTGACCCGCATCGCCCACGAGATCGCCGAGCGCAACCCCCAGGCTCGAGACCTGGCCCTCGTGGGCATCCACCGCCGTGGAGCCTTTCTCGCCCGACGGCTGAGGGACCAGCTCGAAGAGCTGCTCGCCACAGAGGTCCCCCTCGGGGATCTGGACATCGGCTTCTACCGCGACGACGTCTCAAGCCGCCCAGACGCTCCGGTGGTGCACGCCTCGCACATCGACTTCGACGTCACCGGGCGCACGGTGGTGATCGTGGATGACGTCCTCTTCACCGGGCGCACCGTACGCGCGGCGATCGAGGCGCTGTTCGACTACGGGCGCCCCGACCGGGTGCAGCTCGCCGTGCTCGCCGACCGCGGCCATCGCGAGCTGCCGATCCGGCCGGACTACGTCGGCAAGAACCTGCCCACCTCCAGGGCAGAGCACGTTCACGTGCGGGTCTCCGAGCTCGACGGGATCGACGAGGCGACGATCGCCACCGTCGCGCCGGTGGAGGCGTCGGCATGAACCACCTGCTCTCGATCGAGGACCTCGACCGCGCGACGATCGAGCGGATCGTGGCCCGGGCGGCCAACTTCGCCGAGGTCTCCGATCGCGAGATCAAGAAGGTCCCGGCACTCAGGGGCCGGATGGTGCTGAACCTCTTCTACGAGGCCTCCACGCGCACGCGCAGCTCGTTCGAGCTCGCCGCCAAGCGGCTGTCCGCCGACGTTGTGAACTTCGCCGCCAGCGGATCGAGCATCGAGAAGGGCGAGTCCCTGAAGGACACGGTTCTGACCCTGAGCGCCCACAAGCCCGACGCGATCGTGCTGCGCACCCCGTGGGCCGGCTCGGCCGAGCTGGTCTCGAGCTGGTGCGCCGCCGCGGTGGTCAACGCGGGGGACGGCAAGCACGAGCATCCCACCCAGGCGCTGCTCGACGTGTACACACTGCGCCGGCGCCTCGGCGGGATCGACGGCGCGTCGATCTGGATCGTTGGCGACGTAACCCACTCGCGGGTGGCGCGCTCGAACATCATCGCCTTCCAGCGGATGGGCGCGAAGGTGACGGTGGCCGGGCCCCCGACGCTGATCCCGCGCGGCATCGAGGCGCTCGGCTGCGATGTTCGCTTCACGCTCGAGGAGCTTCACTGCGCCGACGTCGTCTACGCGCTGCGCATGCAGCGCGAGCGGATGAGCGAGACGTGGGTGCCGTCGCTGCGCGAGTACGCCGCGTGGTACCAGATCAACGGACGGCGCCTTGCGCCGCGTCAGGTGCTGATGCACCCCGGACCGGTGAACCGCGGCGTCGAGCTGTCCGGCGAGGTGGTCGACTCTCCGCAGGCGGTGATCACCGCGCAGGTCGAGGCCGGGGTGGTGGTGCGGATGGCCGTCCTCTACGAGCTGCTCGCCGGCACGCGGGCCCCCGCGGTCGCGCCCCGCCAGGCGGAGATCGTGGGCGCCGCCTCCGTCGGCGGCGGTCAGCCGGCGTGATGGCCGCCGAGCCCCTCGTGCACGAGCACCAGCAGCCGGCGAGCCTGTTGCTGCGCGACGTCCACGTGCTCGATCCGCGGTCCGGGATCGACACGCGCCACGACGTGCGCCTCGGCGGCGGGCGGATCGCCGAGCTCGGCGCGCCCAACACGCTCGAGGCGGCGACCGGCGAGGAGATGCTCGACGGCCGCGGGCGCCTCAGGCTGCTGCCGGCGTTCTTTGACCCGCACGTGCACCTGCGCACGCCCGGACAGGAGCACAAGGAGGATCTGCAGAGCGGCACTCAAGCGGCCGCCGCCGGGGGATTCGCCGGCGTGATCGCGATGCCGAACACCGACCCGGTGCTCGACTCGGCTCCGCTGCTGCGCTCGCTGCGCGACGCCGCGGCGCGCGAAGCGCGCATCCCGGTCGGCTTTCTCGCGGCGATCACACGCGGCCTGCAGGGCGAGCAGCTGACCGAGATGGCCGAGCTCGCCGAGCAGGGTGCGCTCGGCTTCACCGACGACGGGCGAGCGGTTCAGAGCGCGGGGACGCTGCGCAAGGCGCTGCAGTATCAGCGCCTGTGCGGCGGAGTGGTGGCGCTGCACGAGGAGGACACGACGCTTTCGCGGGGGGGCAGCATGCACGAGGGGGCGATCAGCGCCGCGCTCGGCCTCGGCGGGATTCCGACGGTGGCCGAGTCGACGATGGTCGCCCGCGACGCCGCGCTCGCCGGCTATGAGGACGCCCGCGTGCACTTCCAGCACCTGAGCTGTGCGGCGTCGGTCGACGCCGTGGCGGCCGCCAAGGCGCATGGATGGAGGGTGAGCGCCGAGGTCACCCCTCACCACCTGCTGCTCACCGAGGAGGATGTCCGGCGGATGGACACGCGCATGAAGATGTTTCCCCCGCTCGCGAGTGCCTCGGACCGCGAGGCCCTTCTCGCCGGGCTGTGCTCGGGCACGATCGACTGCGTGGCCAGCGACCACGCGCCGCATGCGCGCGATGAGAAGGAAGTGCCCTTCGAGCAGGCTCCCATGGGGACAACCGGACTGGAGACGGCCTTCGCGGCGCTCCACACCGGCCTTGTGCTCACCGGCATCCTCGAGCTGGGGCTGCTCGTCGAGCGGATGACTGCCGGGGCGGGCCTGTTCGGCCTGCCCGCCCCGCTGATCGCCGGCGGTGAGCCGGCGAACCTGGCCCTCGTCGACCTCGACGCCGAGTGGGTGGCCGGGGAGAGCGGCTGGGTGAGCCGCTCTGAGAACTGCTGCTTTGCCGGGCAGCGTCTTCAGGGGCGGGTGCTCCTGACGGTCGCCCGCGGCGCGATCGTCTTTCGCGAGCGCGCCCTCTCGGCGGTGGCGGTGGGATGAGCCTGCTCGCGCGTGACCGGGCGGGGCTGGTCGTCGTGGACGTCCAGGAGGGGTTCCGTCCGTATGAGTCCTTCGCCTCCGTTGCCGAGTCCTGCGCCAAGCTCGTGCAGGGCGCCCGCGTCCTTGGGCTCCCCACGCTCGTCAGCGAGCAGTACCCCAAGGGTCTAGGCCACACCGCTCCCGAGGTCGGGCTGCAGGACGAGCGCAGGATCGAGAAGACGGTGTTCTCGGCGGCGCGCGCGGAGGGATTCGACCTCGGCGGGCGCGACCAGGCGATCGTGTGCGGGATCGAGGCGCACGTGTGCGTCAGCCAGACCGTGCACGATCTGCTCGACCGCGGGGTCGCGGTCCACGTGCCCGCCGATGCCGTCGGCTCGCGCCACCCGATCGACTACGAGCGGGCTCTGGAGCGGCTCGAGCGCGCCGGGGCCGTCGTGAGCACTGTCGAGGCGGCGCTCTTCGAGCTGCTCGAGCGGGCGGGCACGCCGGAGTTCAAGGCTGTCCAGAAGCTGATCATCTGAGATGACCCGCGCCACGGGCTATGTGATGCTGGCGGACGGGACGCGCTTCGACGGCGAGATCTGTGGCGCCGACGGGCACGCCGTCGGGGAGGTCGTCTTTACGACCGGCATGTCCGGCTACCAGGAGTCGATGACCGACCCCTCGTACGCGGGGCAGCTGATCGCCTTCACCTACCCGCACATCGGCAACTACGGCGTCAGCGCGCAGGCCATGGAGTCCGAGCGGCCCTGGGCACGGGCCGCGATCATGCGCGAGGCGTGCAACCGCGAGGACGCTCCGAGCGCCGAGCTGGGGTGGCTTGACTGGCTCAGAAGCTGCGGAGTGCCGGCGATCAGCGGCGTGGACACCCGCGCGCTCGTGAGGCACATCCGCGATGCGGGGGCGATGGGCGGGGGGGTGTTCCCGGAGTCGTTTCCGCCGGCGCGCGCGCGCGAGTTGATCGAGGCCGAGCCCCCGATGGCCGGGCAGGATCTCGCGGCCGTCGTGAGTCCGCCGCGCCTGACGCGTCACGGAACGGGCGCGGGCCCGCGGATCGCCGTGATCGACACGGGTGTGAAGGCCTCGATGGTTCGCAACCTCGTCGAGCGTGGCGCGCGGGTATCGCTTCACCCGTGCGCCAGCACGGCCGGGCAATTGCTCGCAGAGGAGCCTGATGCGATCTTCCTCGCCAACGGCCCCGGAGACCCCGCCGCGCTCCCCCACGTCGTGCAGACCGTCCGCGAGCTGGTCGGCAAGAAGCCGGTATGGGGCATCTGCCTCGGCCACCAGCTGCTCTGCCGGGCGGTCGGCCTCGAGACGTTCAAGCTGCCCTTCGGCCACCGCGGAGCCAATCACCCGGTGAAGGACCTGCAGACCGGGCGCGTCGAGATCACATCCCAGAACCACGGCTTCGCGGCGGTCGGGCCCGGGGGAGCGCGCACGATCGACACCGACGAGCCGGTGCGCTGGCAGACGGACTTCGGCGAGGCCGCCCTGTCGCACGTGAACCTCTACGACCGCACGGTCGAGGGGCTGGAGCTGCTCGAGGTGCCGGGGGGCACGGTGCAGTACCACCCCGAGGCCGGTCCCGGGCCGCACGACAGCCTCTACCTGTTCGACCGCTTCCTGGACCGCATTGCCGCGGCGTAGCGACATCCACAAGATCCTGATCCTCGGCTCGGGCCCGATCGTGATCGGGCAGGCCGCGGAGTTCGACTACTCCGGGGTGCAGGCGTGCAAGGTGCTGCGCGAGGAGGGCTATGAGGTGGTGCTCGTGAACTCGAACCCGGCCACGATCATGACCGACCCGGAGTTCGCCGACGCGACATACATCGAGCCCCTGCTGGCGGGGCCAGTGGCCCAGGTGATCGAGCGCGAGCGCCCGGATGCGCTCCTCGGGACGTTGGGCGGCCAGACGGCCCTCAACCTCTCAAAGGCGCTTCACGACGACGGCACGCTCGAGCGCTTCGGGGTCGAGCTGATCGGCGCGAACTACCAGGCGATCGCCTGCGCGGAGGACCGCGAGCTGTTCAGCGCCGCGATGGCCGGCGCGCGGCTGAAGATGCCCCGCAGTGCGATCGCAACGACGGTGGCGCAGGCGATGGACGCGCTGCAGGGCGGCGGCGCTCACGGGGAGGGGTTGGGGCTGCCCTGCATCGTGCGACCGGCATTCACGCTCGGCGGGCGCGGCGGGGGGATAGCCCGCACCCCGGAGGAGCTTCGCTCGCTCGCTGCGCACGGGATCGAGGTCTCGCCGATCGGCCAGGTGCTGCTCGACGAGTCGGTCATCGGCTGGGGCGAGTTCGAGCTCGAGGTGATGCGCGACAGCGCCGACAACGTCGTGATCGTGTGCTCCATCGAGAACGTCGACCCGATGGGCGTGCACACCGGTGACTCCGTGACCGTGGCGCCGCAGCAGACCCTCACCGACAGGCTCTATCAGCGGCTGCGCGACCAGGCGATCGCGGTGATCCGCGCCGTCGGGGTCGAGACGGGCGGGTCGAACGTCCAGTTCGCGGTGAACCCCGATACCGAGGAGATCCTCGTCATCGAGATGAATCCACGCGTCTCGCGCTCCTCGGCGCTCGCGTCGAAGGCGACGGGCTTCCCGATCGCGAAGATCGCCGCGCGGCTCGCCGTCGGCTACCGGCTCGACGAGATCGACAACGACATCACCGGGGTGACGCCGGCCTGCTTCGAGCCGACGATCGACTACGTCGTCGTGAAGTGGCCGCGCTTCGCGTTCGAGAAGTTCCCGGGCGTCGATCCGACGCTCTCGACCCACATGCAGTCGGTCGGCGAGGCGATGGCGATCGGGCGCACCTTCTCCCAGGCGTTCGCCAAGGCGCTGCGCTCGCGCGAGCTCGACAAGCCGCCACGCCTTGCCGAGCTCGCCGAGGATGAGCTGCTCGAGGGTCTCTCAGCGCCCGCGCCCGATCGCTATGAGGCGATCCTCGAGCTGCTGTCCCGCGGGGCGGGCATCGAGGCGATCGCCGACCGCACGAAGATCGACCCGTGGTTCCTGCGCGAGCTGCAGGCGCTGGCCCTCGATCCCGACTCGCCGTTCCAGGGGGAGCGCTCGTTCAGGGCCGTCGACACGTGCGCGGCCGAGTTCCCTGCCCGCACGCCCTACTACTACTCCGGCTGGGAGCGCCGCGCGCGCCACGAGGTGCGACGGGGCGATCGCGAGTCCGTGGTGATCCTCGGATCGGGACCGAACAGGATCGGCCAGGGGATCGAGTTCGACTACTGCTGCGTCCACGCGGCGATGACCGTCCGCGAGGCCGGTCGCGACGCGGTGCTCGTGAACTGCAACCCGGAGACGGTCTCCACCGACTACGACACCTCCGACCGGCTCTACTTCGAGCCGCTGACCTTAAAGGACGTGCTCGCCGTGGTGGAGCTCGAGGGGCAGGAGGGCGCGGCGCTCGGGGGAGTGATCGTCCAGTTCGGCGGGCAGACGCCGCTGAAGCTCGCGAAGGGGCTACAGGACGCGGGCGTGCCCCTGCTGGGCACGAGCGTCGAGGCGATCGACCTGGCGGAGGATCGCGGGCGGTTCGGGGCGCTCCTGGCGCGCCTGGGCTACCAGGCGCCGCCCTACGCCACCGCATGCTCGGTGGGTGAGGCCATGCAGAAGAGCGCAGATGTCGGATATCCGCTGCTCGTGCGGCCCTCCTACGTGCTGGGCGGGCGCGCGATGGAGATCGTCTACTCAGCCGACGGCCTCGCCGACTATCTGCGCCGCGAGGCCGCGCAGGACGGCGAGATCTTCCTCGACCGCTTCCTCGAGAACGCCACCGAGGTCGACGTGGACGCGCTGTGCGACGGGCGGGAGGTGTGGATCGGCGGGATCATGCAACACGTCGAGGAGGCCGGCGTGCACTCCGGTGACAGCGCGTGCGTGCTGCCGCCGCACTCGCTCGGCGAGGAGATGCTCGAGCAGATCCGCGACGCGACGCGCGAGATCGCCCTGGCGATCGGCGTCGTGGGGCTCCTGAACGTCCAATACGCCGTGCACGCCGGAGAGCTCTACGTGCTCGAGGCCAACCCGCGCGCGTCCCGGACGGTCCCGTTCGTCTCCAAGGCGGTCGGCGTGCCGCTGGCGAAGCTCGCCTGCCGGATCATGCTGGGCGAGCGGATCGCCGACATGGGCCTGTCGCGGCGCGGGGAGGGGCTCGGGTTCGGCGAGCACGTCTCGGTGAAGGAGGCGGTGCTGCCGTTCGACCGGTTCGAGGGCTCGGACGCGGTCCTCGGACCGGAGATGCGATCGACGGGCGAGGTGATGGGGATCGCACGGGACTTCCCCACCGCCTTCGCCAAGGCGCAAGCCGCCGCCGGCGTGCCGCTGCCGAGTGCCGGCACCGCATTCATCACGGTCACCGACTCCGACAAGGCGGGGGCGTTCGGGGTCGCCCAGACGCTGCACGACAACGGCTTCCGGATAGTCGCCACGCGGGGCACGGCGGAGGCGATCGCGCGGATGGGCGTCCCGGTCGAGCGGCTCAACAAGATCGGCGAGGGGTCCCCTCACGTGCTCGACTGGATAGAACGCGGCGACATCGACCTCGTGGTGAACACGCCCACCGGATTCGGGGCGCGAACCGACGGCTATGAGATCCGCCGCGCGGCGGTCATGCACGGCATCCCCTGCCTGACGACGCTCTCCGCCGGGGTCTCGGCCGCCCGCGCGATCGCGAGCGCCCGCCGCGACGGCGAGCCCGAAGTCCTCTGCCTGCAGGAGCTTCACGGCCGGCGATCGCGGGCGCTCGCCGGCCCGCCGGAGAGTCTGCGATCGGCAAGCCCCGACGGGACCGCGCTGGCGTGAGCAGCGAGGGCTCGCCCGGGGCTCGGGCGACCACCGCGGCGGGCGCTCAGCGCCCGGCCGGCCGGGCGCGTTCGATCGCCCCGTTCGGCCGCAGGCTGCTCACGGTTGCCGGGATCGACGAGCTCGGCGCCTATCGCGTGCTGCGCGTCGCCGATCCCGAAGGGCCGGTGCCCGAGCCCGGGCAGTTCGCCATGCTCGCGGCCGCCGAGCGCTGGGGTGGGGGGCAGGACGAGCGGCCCTACCTGCCCCGGGCGTTCTCCTACGCGCGCCACAGCGGCGGGGAGGCTCACTTCCTGCTCGAGGACGTGGGACCAGGCACCCGGCGGCTGTGCGAGCTGCGGGCGGGCGACGGGCTGTGGGCTCTGGGACCGCTCGGCCAGGGGTTCCTCGCGCCCCGCGACGAGCGCAGCAGGCCCATCCTCGTGGGGGGCGGGGTCGGGATCGCCCCGCTGGCGATCCTGAACGACACGCTTCCCATGCAGGCGACCGCGCTGCTCGGCTTCCGCGACGCCGCGCGCGCCCGCGGCGCCGCGCTGCTCGGCGAGGCGCAGCTCGCAAGCGACGACGGGTCGGTCGGGCATCACGGCCCGGTCACCCACCTGCTGGCCGGCGAGCTGCAGCGCGACTCCAATGCGGCCGTCTACGCATGCGGCCCGCCGCGGATGCTCGAGGCGGTGAGGGCGATGTGCGCTGCGCACGGGACGCCGGCCCAGCTCGCGCTCGAGGCCGCCATGGCATGCGGGTTCGGCGCATGCTTCGGGTGCGTGGTGCCGCGCCGCGGCGGCGGCTATCTGCGCGTCTGCCTCGACGGTCCTGTCCTCGACGCGGCAGAGCTCGAGCGGGTGCAGGACCATGCGGGAGAGTCGCGATGAGCGTGCGCTTCTGCGGGTTGGAGCTGGCCCACGAGGTGATCAACGGATCGGGCACCTTCGACGCGATCGCGGCCCGGCGGGCCTTCGGCGAGGCGCTCGAGACGGGCTTCCCGTTCGCCGCCTACGTGTCAAAGACGATCACGCTCGCGCCCCGCGAGGGCAATCCGCCGCCCCGGCTGTGGGAGGCGCCGGCGGGGCTCGTCAACTCGATCGGGCTTCCGAACAAGGGACTCGAGGCATATCTCGAGCAGGACCTTCCGGCGCTCTCGGGCCTGATGAGAGCGGTCGGCCTGGCCGGCGGTGGGCCGGACGGCGCGCGCGGGTCCCGGCAGGTGCCCCTCGTCACGAACGTGATGGGCTCGACAGCAGAGGAGCTCTCGCGGCTCGTGGAGGCCTGCGACGCGCGCGCGGAGATCGCGGCGGTCGAGCTGAACCTCTCCTGCCCGAACGTGAAGACGGGGTTGGACATCGGGGCCGATCCGCGCATGCTCGGGGAGGTCGTGCGGGAGGTGCGGGCCCTGACGGGCAAGCCGCTGGTCGTCAAGCTGACGCCCAACACGGCCGACGTGCCCGCGTGTGCCCAGGCGGCAGAGCACGGCGGCGCGGACGCGGTGTCGCTGATCAACTCGCTGCGGGCGACGGCGCTCTCGCCCGTCCCCGCCGCTCGCCCGCGTCGACCCTGGCTCGGCGGCGGAACCGGGGGGCTGTCCGGGCCGGCAGTTCGCACGGTGGCGCTCTCGCAGGTCGCGGCCGTCGCCGCGCGGGTGACGATCCCCGTGATCGGCATGGGTGGCGTGCAGAGCGCCGCGCACGCACGCGACCTGCTCGACGTGGGGGCGACGCTCGTGGCGATCGGCACCGAGAGCTTCCGCGACCCGTCGGCGGGCGCGCGGATCGCGCGCGAACTGCGGCCAGAGACGGCGGGCTGAGGCCGCGACCGCGGATCCCGGGCCAGGACTCGCCGAAGAATCGGGCGCATCGGTCCGAATCGGGTCGGAAAACCCCTGCAAACACAGGTGGGACCGTCCACCAGGCTCGATGTGACTCGACCTCAGGTCGAGGTCTAGATGAATTCGCGCTTTTGTCTTGATCGCCGGCCGCTGGTGTGTAGACTCGCCGCCCATGACGACGGCGACCCGTACGACGTCCTCTAACGCTTCCATGGCCCCCGAGCGATCGCTAAACCAGAGGATGGACGCGCTCGAGAGAGCCAATCAGATCCGCATAAAGCGGGCGCAGCTCAAGCGCGATCTGAAGTCCGGCCGCCTGTCGATCCACTCGCTTCTGCTCAACCCGCCCGAGTACGTCGAGACCGCCAAGGTCTTCGACATGCTGCTGGCCGTCCCCAAGTACGGCAGGGTGAAGGTCAACAAGATTCTCGCCCACTGCCGGATCGCGCCGAGCAAGACGATCGGCGGCCTCTCCGAGCGTCAGCGCAGCGAGCTCGTCTCCCTCCTGAACCGCTAGGCGCGCGCGCCTGGCATCCCGATCGCGCGCGAGCGATCCCACCGGCTGCGCCACTAGGGTCTGGTCGGTGGCCCGCGTGTTCGTCATCACTGGACCCTCCGGCGTGGGGAAGGGAACGCTGATCCGCGGGCTGATGGAGCGGCTGCCCGAGCTGAGGCTGTCGGTGTCGGCGACCACGCGCCGACCGCGGCCGGGAGAGCGGGACGGGGTGGACTACCACTTCCTGACCGACGAGCAGTTCGACGAGCACGTGCGGCGCGGGGACTTCGCCGAGCACGCCCGCTACGCCGGCCGGCGCTACGGAACCCTGAACAGCGAGCTCGTCGGCGAGACGCCGGGGCGTCCTCGGACGGGCGACGGGACGGACGGTCCCGTGGTCCTCGAGATCGAGGTGCAGGGCGCCCGCCGGGTTCGCGAATCGGTGCCCGACGCGGTCCAGGTGTTCATCGCGCCCCCGTCGCTGGAGGTGCTGCGCGCACGGCTGACTGCGCGCGGCACCGACGATCCGCAGGAGGTGGAGCGCCGGCTGCTCGTCGCCGGAGAGGAGCTCGCCGCCCAGCCCGAGTTCGGCCACGTCGTGATCAACGACTCGCTGAACGACGCGCTGGACGAGCTGACCGCGATCGTCGCGGGCGAGCTGGGCGCCGGCGACGCGGTCACGAACGGGCCGGCGAGCCGGGCCACTACACTGGAGGGCAACCGAGGAAAGGCAGAGCAACAGTGATCTCCCCCCGTATCGACCGTCTGCTCGAGCAGGTCGACTCAAACTATGCGAGCGTCGTCGTGGCCGCCAAGCGCGCGCGCCAGATCAACAGCTACTACCACAACCTCGGCGAGGGAACGTTCGACGAGTTCCCGCCACCGATGATCGAAACCGCCTCCAAGAACTACCTCACGATCGCCCTCGAGGAGGTAGCTGCGGGGAAGATCAAGTACCACTACCGCTAGGCCGGACGACGCAACAGGCCGGCCAGGGCTGGCCAGGGCCGGCCGGTAGCTCTACAACTGATCTCATGGCCAGACTCCTGCTCGGCGTGAGCGGCGGCATCGCCGCCTACAAGGCGCTCGAGGTCGTGCGCCTGGCAACAGCGGCCGGACACGCCGTGCGCGTGGTGCAGACGCCCGCGAGCCGGCGCTTCGTCGGCGAGGCGTCGTTCGCAGCCCTCACGGGCGCGCCGGTGCTCGTGAGCGAGTTCGAGCGCGACCCGGCGCGCGGCGCCTTCCCCGGAGAACGTCCACCCGCGCATGAGCCGCTGAGCCACCTGGAGCTGGTGGACAACGCCGACGTGTACCTGATCGCCCCGGCCTCGGCGAACACGATCGCCAAGCTCGCGAACGGGCTGGCGGACAACCTCTTGAGCAGCTGCGCACTGGCCGCCACCTGCCCCCTGGTGCTCGCTCCGGCGATGAACAACCGCATGTACGAGCACCCGGCGGTGCGCGCGAACCTCGCGACGCTGCGCGAACGCGGCGTGCGCGTGGTCGAGCCCGAGGCCGGGCGGCTCGCCTCCCACGGAGAGCAGGGCGTCGGTCGCCTTGCCGAGCCGGCACAGCTGCTCGCCGCGTGCGAGGCCGCGCTCGCCGGGAGCGCCGGTGAGCGGCAGGGCTGGCGGGGCGTCAGGGTGCTCGTGACGGCGGGGGGCACGCACGAGCCGATCGACAGCGTGAGGTTCGTCGGGAACAGCTCGTCGGGGCGCATGGGCCTCGCGCTGGCGCAGGCGGCCCATGCCCGCGGAGCGCAGGTGACGCTCGTGGCGGCGAACGTCGCGCTGCCGCGCCCGCCCGGGGTGGCCTGGCGGGAGGTCGTCACCGCCGCCGAGCTCAAGCAGGCGTGCGAGCGGGAGTTCCCGGTGTGCGACGTGCTGCTGATGGCCGCCGCCGTGGCGGACTTCAGGCCGGCGAAGCCGGAGGGCTCGAAGATCAAGAAGGCCGGCCGCGATGGCCTCGAGCTCGCGCTCGAGCCCACCGAGGACGTGCTCGGAGGGCTGGCCGAACACCGGCGCGAGGGTCAGACGCTGATCGGCTTCGCCGCGGAGCACGGCGCGCGGGCGGTCGAGAGCGCCCGCGAGAAGCTGACCGCCAAGCGGCTCGACGCCGTCGTGGTCAACGACATCTCGCGCACGGACATCGGGTTCGACGTCGACGCCAACGAGGTCACGATCCTCACCGCTGCCCCCGACGGCGCCGGCGGCAACGGGCCGGCCGTCGCCGAGCGCCACGTGCCGCGCGCCTGCAAGACGCAGATCGCCGAGGCGATCCTCGATGCGGTCGAGGGGCTGCGCGAGCCGATAAAGTAGGCGCAGATGGAGAGCGTCTACGACCTCTACCAGCGCGGCTGCGAGCTGTTTGACCACGGCGACTACCTGGCGGCGATCGTGCCGCTCACGAAGGCGCGCAACCTCGAGCCGGACAAGGCATCGATCCGCGAGACACTCGGCCGGGCGCTGTTCCACGCGCGCCGCTACGAAGGCGCCGCGGCGGAGTTCCATGCGGTCGCCAGCCGCACGCCCACCAACGACTACGCGCTCTTCTGCCTGGGCCGCTCTATGCAGTTGCTCGGCCGCCATCGTGCGGCCTGCAAGCCGCTGGCCCTCGCCTGCTCGCTGCGTCCCGAGCGCGCCGACTACCGGCTGTACCGCGATCGCGCTCGCCGCGACGCGCACCTGGCCTGACGGCGCTATACGGGGCCGTCGCGATGCTCTATGCTCGATCCAGAGCTTTCGAGCCGGCGTGCGAACGCCGGCTGTCGTACCGAAAGTGGGCGCTCGCCCGCTTTTTTTGCGTAAAGGAGCAAGTTTGATGACATCAATACAGGCGGATATCGAGCGGCGACTCGCGCAGAGCGAGCCCGATGTCGAGGTGCTGCTCGCCGAGGTCCTCGGTGGCCGGTGCCTGCGCGTGTACATCGACCATCCCGACGGTGTGACCCTCGCGCTGTGCGAGCGCGTCACGATGCTGCTGAGCGCCGAGCGGGAGCGCTACTCCCTGGAGGTCTCCTCTCCGGGCAGCAAGCGGCCGCTGACCAAGCCCGCCCACTTCCGCCGTTTCGTCGGGCGCCGAGCGCGCGTGCGCACGCGCCATCCGCGCCCGGTCGGCCAGGCCGGCGATCAGCGACCCGCGGGCCAGCGGGCGATGCAAAGCTTCACCGGAGAGCTCGTGGGGGCCTCCGAGCAGGAGGTCACCCTGGCCGCCGACGATGGCGTCATCGCGATCCCCTACTCGGAGATCCGCCGTTCGAACCTGATCGAGGATTAGAGGGACCATGTCACGCGAAATCCTTGAGGCAATGCACGCGCTCGCTCGCGAGAAGGGAATCGAGCCCGAGAAGCTGATGGTCGCCCTCGAGGACGCCCTGCTTTCGGCCTACAAGAAGCAGCCCGGCTCGGCCAAGTACGCCCGCGTGGAGATGGACCGCGAGACAGCCGACTTCAGGGTCATCGAACTGATCATCCCCGAGCGGCTCGAGGCGCATCTGATCGTCGAGACGATCGACGAGGAAACCACTATCGACCCCGAGACCGGCGAGATGCGCGAACCCGAGGAACCCGAGATCGACCCGAAGAAGTTCGCCGAATACCGTGACCAGATCGACGAGCGCGACGTCACGCCCGACGACTTCGGCCGGATCGCCGCGCAGACCGCCAAGCAGGTGATCCTGCAGCGCATTCGCGAGGCCGAGCGGGACATGATGTACGAGGAGTACCGCGACCGCGTGGGCGAGTTGATCACGGGCATCGTCCAGCAGTCGGACTCGCGCTACACGCTCGTGCAGCTGCGCGAACGGGTCGAGGCCCTGCTGCCCAAGTCCGAGCAGGTCGAGGGCGAGCGCTACGACCACTCCCAGCGCATCAAGGCGGTGATCAAGGAGGTCTCCCCGTCAACCAAAGGACCCGCGATCATCGTCTCCAGGCGCGATCCCGAGCTGATCAAGAAGCTCTTCGAGCTCGAGGTCCCGGAGATCGCCGACGGCCTCGTGGAGATCGCCAACGTGGCCCGCGAGCCGGGCTACCGCTCGAAGATCGCCGTCATCTCACACACCGACGGAGTCGATCCGGTCGGCGCGTGCGTCGGCCCGCGCGGCTCGCGCGTGCGCATGGTCGTCTCCGAGCTGCGCGGCGAGAAGATCGACATCATCCCTTTCAACGACGAGCCGGCCCGTTTCGTCGCAAAGGCGCTCTCGCCGGCGCGCGTGCGCGAGGTGCTCGTCGACGACGAGGCCAAGCAGGCGACCGTGATCGTGCCCGACGACCAGCTGTCGCTCGCGATCGGGCGGGAGGGCCAGAACGCGCGCCTGGCGGCACGCCTGACCGGCTGGCGGGTGGACATCCGCTCGGAGACCGAGTTCGCCGCCGAGGAGGCCGAGCACGGCTACGAGGAGGAGGAGGTGCAGGGCCGTTGCGCCGCCATCCTGTCCAACGGGCGCCGCTGCCCGAACGCCTCTCTGCCCGGCTCGCGCTACTGCGGCCTCGAGAGCCATCAGGCGCTCGCGGGCATCGCCAGCGACAACATCGTCGATCTCGACCAACCCGAGATCGCCCAGCCGGGCGTCGCCGCTGCTCCGGCCGAGGTCGCTGCTGCGGCCGAGGCGGCCGCGCCGCAGGCGCCCGCCGGAGCCGAGGCTCTCGGGTCGGTGCAGCAGGTCGGCGAGCCGCGGCCCTTCGACGAGGGCGCTGAGCTGGCCCACGAGCCGGCGCCGCAAGAGGCCGCCGAGGAGCAGGCGACATAGAGGGCCGCGAGCCGCGTCGCCGCTGTATCGGTTGCGGGCGAACCGCTCCGAAGTCCGCGCTGACGCGCATCGCGCTTGCCCGCGAAGCTGACGGTGCCGGCCGGCTGGCCGTCCTCGACCGGGGCGCGACGATGCCCGGCCGGGGGGCCTACCTCTGCCGCGGCGCGCTTGCGGGCGAGCCCGCCGGCGCGTGCCTGGCCCTCGCCTGCAGGCGTCACGCGTTCGCGCGAGCGCTGCGCTGTTCGGTGACTGTGGACCCCAAGCTCCTAGAATCGGTCAATCGATGAGCAAGAAGCGCGTGTATGAGATAGCCAAGGAGCAGGGTCTCTCGAGCCGGGAGCTGCTCGAGAAGCTGAAGGCCGCCGGCATCGACGCCAAGGCCGCCGCATCCTCGGTGGAGGAGGCCGCGGCTCTGAAGGCCCTCGGGGGCGCCCCGGCCGGCGCCGCGACCAGCCCGAACGGCGCGGGCGCCACGCCCGCCCAGAGCAGCCCCCCGCCGAGCCCACCGGCGGCGAGCGCGACCGCACCCGCGGCACCCGCGGCGCCCGCTGAGCCAGCCGCTCCGGCGGCGGCGCCGGCGGCAGCCGCCGAGCGAGTGCGCCCGACGCGCGACTCGCGCACCGGCGAGCGCACGCCCGGCGACATCGGGCCGGGCGGGCGCAGGCGCGTGGTGATCGACTCACAGGCCTCGCGCCGCCAGCAGGGCGGCCCGGCCAACCAGCCCCAGCGCCGCCCGCGCCGGGGGCGCCGCCGGCGCGGGACCTACGACGAGACGATCGCGCCGATCGATACCTCCGCGATGGAGGCGACCGACCTGATCCGGGTCAACTCCGGCTCGACGGTCAAGGACGTCGCCGAGTACTTCGGCGCGCCCGTGCCCGAGCTGATCAAGAAGCTGATGTCCCTCGGCGAGATGGCGACGCTCACCCAGACGCTCTCCGACGACGCGATCCAGGTACTCGCCGACGACTTCGAGAAGCAGATCGAGATCGTCCACGCCGCCGACGACGTCGAGGTCGAGCCCGTCTTCGAGGATGCCGAGGAGGACCTCGTGGACCGTCCGCCGGTGGTCACGATCATGGGCCACGTCGACCACGGGAAGACCTCCCTGCTGGACGCCATCCGCGAGACCGAGGTCGCCGCCGGAGAGGCGGGAGGCATCACCCAGCACATCGGCGCCTACCAGGTGCATCACGGCGGCAAGGAGATCACGTTCCTCGACACGCCCGGCCACGAGGCGTTCACCGCGATGCGCGCCCGCGGCGCGCGCGTCACCGACCTGGCGGTGATCGTGGTCGCCGCAGACGACGGCGTCAAGCCCCAGACCGAGGAGGCGATCGACCACGCGCGCGCGGCGGAGGTGCCGATCGTGGTGGCCGTGAACAAGATCGACAAGGAGGGCGCCCAGCCGGAGCGAGTTCGCACGGAGATGACCCAGGCCGGCCTGCAGCCCGCGGAGTGGGGGGGCGACATCGAGTTCGTCGACGTCAGCGCGAAGACCCGCCAGGGGCTTGACGCGCTGCTCGACACGATCCAGGTCGTCACCGACCTGGAGGAGCTGAAGGCCAACAGCGACGCGGACGCCTCCGGCACGGTGATCGAGTCCAAGCTCGACCCGGGGCGGGGCCCCGTGGTGAGCGTCCTGATCCAACGGGGGACGCTGGGCGTCGGCGATGCGCTCGTCGCAGGCGCCCATTTCGGGCGGGTGCGCGCGATGCACGACTTCGTCGGCACGCGCCTGAAGCGCGCGACGCCGGGCCAGCCGGTGGAGGTGCTCGGCTTCGACGGCGTCCCGGAGGCGGGTGAGATCGTGCGGGTGGTCGAAAACGAGCGGCGGGCGCGCCAGCTGGCCGGCGAACGCGCCAACCGGCTGAAGACCGAGGCCCTCGCCCGGCGGTCCGGGCGCAAGATCTCCCTGGAGGACGTCTTCAAGCTCGCGCAGGCCGGCGCGGTGAAGGAGCTCGACCTGGTGGTGAAGGCCGATGTCGCGGGATCGCTCGAGGCGCTCGAGGACGAGATCGCCAAGCTTCCCCAGCAGGAGGTGAAGGTCAACATCATCCACCGCGGCGTGGGAGGGATCAACGAGTCAGACGTGATGCTCGCGTCGGCCTCGCAGGGCGTGATCCTCGCGTTCAACGTGCGTCCCGTCGGAGACGCTCGCCAGATCGCCGAGCGCGAGGGCGTGGAGATCCGCTCCTACGCGGTCATCTACCGGGCGATCGAGGAGCTCAGGGCCGCGATGCAGGGGATGCTCGAGCCGACCGAGGTGGAGACCCCGCTGGGCCAGGCCGAGATCCGCCAGCTGTTCCGCGCCTCGCGGGTCGGAACGATCGCGGGGTCCTTCGTGACCGAGGGCAAGGTCGCGCGCGGCTCGCGGGTGCGCGTCGTGCGCGAGGGCACGGTGATCTACGACACGGTGATCGACAGCCTGCGCCGCTTCAACGAGGACGTCCGCGAGGTGACGAGCGGCTTCGAGTGCGGGATCGTGCTCGCGAACTTCCAGGATCTGCGCGAGGGTGATGTGCTCGAGACCTACGAGACGCGTCTGTTGGAGCGCGAGCTCTCCTCCTGATCGGGCCGCGCAGGGAGACCGCAGGACGTTCAGCCCCTGGGAGATGACCGGGTAGGCGCCCGCCGGTGCCGGTCCCTGAAGGGAATTGGAGGGATAGGATGAATTCGGAACGCATGCGTCGCGTCGATGAGGCGATTCGCCAGGTGATCGCCGACGCGGTGGCAGATCTGAAGGACCCTCGAGTGGGATTCGTGACCGTGACCGATGTCAGGACCAGCACCGATCTGCGCCATGCGCGCGTCTACGTGAGCGTGCTCGGCGACACCGGCGCCTCGCAGTCGGCCGAGCGAGCGTCAACGCTCGAGGGCCTTCGCAGCGCGCACGGATTCCTGCAGGGCCGGATCGCGGGCGAGCTGCGCCTGAAGCGAACGCCAACGCTCGAGTTCTCCTACGACGACACGACGGATCGCGCGCTGCGCGTGGATGCGTTGATCGACGAGATCGGCAGGCCGTGAGCGCCGCCCGCCATGACGGGAGCATTCGCGAGCGGGTGCTCGAGCGGATCCGCGAGGACTCCCGCTTCGCGCTGGCCACGCACGACAACCCCGACGGCGACGCGCTGGGCTCGTTGGTCGCGATGCATGGCCTGCTCACCGCGCTGGGCAAGGAGGCGCCGATGCTCATCTCCCCCGAGGACCTGCCGCTGCCCCACGAGTACAGCTTCTTCGGGTTGGAGGGCCTGATCCAGGCGCCGCCGCAGGACGTCTCGGAGCGCACGGTGATCTTCCTGGACTGCGGCAACATCGATCGCAACTCCGCGAGCGTGCTGCGCGACGGCAGGCACCTGCTGAACATCGACCACCACCATGACAACACCCACTTCGGCACGCTCGACTATGTCGTCCCGGAGGCCTCCTGCACCGCGGAGATCGTCTGGGATCTGATGCACGGACTGGGCGTGAGCCCGTCGCCGGCCGTCGCCGAGGCGCTGTACGTCGGGCTGATCACCGACACGGGGCGGTTCATGTACGAGAACACGGGACCCCGGGCCCACGTGATGGCGGCCGAGCTGATCGAAGCCGGAGTCGACGTCCAGATGGTGTACAGGCGGCTCTACGAGGAGATGCCCCCGGGCAAGCTCGCCCTGCTGGCGCTCGCGATCGCACAGGTCCAGCGCTTCGACTCCGGCCAGCTCACGCTCGTGGCGCTGAGCGCGGCGGACTTCGACAGCGTCGAGGCGGAGGAGAGCTACTCGGAGGGGATCATCGACCTGCTGCGGGCGGTGCAGGGCACCAAGGTGGCGGCGCTCGTGCGCGAGATGAGAACCGGCGTGCGCAAGGGCCAGCACAAGGTCTCGCTCCGCGCGACCGACGACGAGGTCGACGTGTCGGTCATCTCCCGGGCACAGGGGGGAGGGGGCCACCGCCGCGCCGCGGGCTTCTCCACGACATCCGAGCCCGAAGAGCTGATCGCGTTCCTGCGCCGGGCGATCGCCGAGCAGCTTCATCCGGCGGCCACGCCCGCCTGAGCGTGGACGGCGTTCTGCTGATCGACAAGCCGCCGGGGATCACCTCTCACGACGTGGTCGCTGCGGTCCGGCGCTCGCTCGGGGGGCCGCGGACCGGGCACGCGGGCACGCTTGACCCGTTCGCGAGCGGCCTGCTGCTCGTGTTGGTGGGAAGGGCCACCAAGGCCCAGCAGCAGCTGATGGGGCTGCCCAAGCGCTATGAGACCGTGGCGCGCCTCGGGGCGGTGTCGAGCACCGGCGATCCCGAGGGGCAGGTCATCGAGACCGGGCGCCTGCCGGCCGACCCATCGAAGATCGGCCAGCCTCCGCTGCCGACCGGCGAGATCCGCCAGCGCCCGCCGATCTACTCCGCGGTGAAGATCTCCGGACAGCGCGCCTACAAGCGCGCCCGGCGCGGCGAGCGCTTCGAGATGCCCGAGCGGATCGTCACGGTTCACCGCTTCGAGCAGCTGTGGCGCGATCAGGCCACAGAGCCCGGCGGGACGTGCCGCGCCGGCTTTCTGATCGAATGCGGCGCAGGCACCTACGTGCGCTCGCTGATTGCAGATCTGAACGACGCCTACTGCGTGGAGCTCCGGCGCACCGCGATCGGCCCGTTCGACGTGCGCGACGCCGTGGCCCCTCCGCCGCGCGAAGGGCGATGGCCCGATCCGCCGCTGATCGCGCTCGAGCGGGCACTCGCGATGGCCGGCGCGCGAGCGCCCGGGCGGGACGCGCCGCGCACCGCGAACGCGCGAGCCTCGCAATAGGCTTCGCCCCGTGAGGATCACCCGCCTGTCCGATGTCGAGCCCAGGGATCGGCGCACCGTGGCGGTGGGCACGTTCGACGGCGTGCATCGCGGTCATCGACAGGTGATCGAGGGCTCCAACAGCGTCCTGACGTTCGATCCCCACCCGGTCTCGGTCGTCGCCCCGCAGCACACGCCCAAGCTGCTCACGACGCTCGAGCGCAAGGCCGAGCTGATCGCCTCGCTCGGCGTCGATGAGCTGATCGTGATCCCCTTCGACGCGGACTTCGCCAGGCGCACGGCCGACCAGTTCGTCTCCGAGGTCCTCGTGAACGCGCTCGGAGCCACGCAGGTCGCGATCGGCGAGAACTTCCGCTTCGGGCACAAGGCGCAGGGCGACGCGGAGCTCCTGCTGGCCGACGAGCGCTTCAGCACCGTCGTGCACCCCCTGCTCGAGGTGGACGGCGAGGTGGTGTCCTCCAGCCACATCCGCGGGCTCGTGCTCGCCGGGGACGTGGGCGAGGCGGGCCGTCTGCTCGGCGCGCCCTTCGAGCTGCGCGGCGAGGTGGCCCACGGCGACGAGCGCGGCCGCGAGCTCGGCTTCCCGACGGCCAACCTCGTTCCCGACGAGGCGTTCGCCTGCCCGGGCCACGGCGTCTATGCCGCCCTCGCCGACGGCCACCCGGCCGCCGTCAGCATCGGCGTGCGACCGACGTTCACGACCGGCCGCGGCGAGCTGATCGAGGCCTACATGCTCGACTTCGACGGCGACCTCTACGGCAGCGAGCTGCGCCTGAGGTTCCTCGCGCGCCTGCGAGGCGAGCGCCGCTTCTCCACGCCCGAGGCGCTGATCGACCAGATGCGCCACGACGTCGACCGCACGCGCGAGCTGGTCGGCTCCTACCGGCGCGGCGATCCTCCCACCCCGTAGCGATCCCGCGGGCCGCGGATGCCCGGGCGCGCCCGGCACCGCAGTGGACGATGGGCGCTCCTTGCGTCAGCGGGGCATTCGAGGTCTGCTAGCGTGTGCCCGCCTATGGCAGCGATAACTACCGAGCGCAAGCGCGAGATCGCCGCGAAGTTCGGCGCGAACGAGCAGGACATGGGCTCCACGAAGGTCCAGGTGGCGCTGCTCACCGAGCGGATCAACCACCTGACCGAGCACCTGCGCGAGCAGAGCAAAGACCATCACTCCCGTCGCGGCCTGCTGATGCTCGTGGGCCGCCGGCGCCGGTTCCTGGCCTACCTGCAGCGCCGCGACCTCGAGGGTTACCGGGCGTTGATCAAAGAGCTCGGCCTGCGCAAGTAGGAGGGCTGGTGACGTTCGCGCAGCGGCGTCGTCAGTCGCTCGTGTGTAGAGCACACTTCGCTCCGTGCGCTCTTGCTGCGCTCGATCCTCGATCGCCCCATCGGGCCTGATGACTGTCATCGCGCCCGGCACATCCGCGCCCGATTTCAAGCTGGCCCGCGGTGACGGCGGGACCTTCACCGAGCAGGACCTCAAGGGGCAGGTCAGCGTGCTCGTGTTCTATCCGTTCGCCTTCAGTCCCGTCTGCACCGACCAGCTTCAGCTCTACGAGGGGCTGCTCGGTGAGCTCGCCGAGCGTGGTGGCAAGCTCTACGGCGTCTCCTGCGACTCCGCCGTGGCGCAGGCGGCGTTCCGCGAGAAGCTCGGCGTGACCAGCGAGCAGCTCTCGGACTTCGAGCCCAAGGGCGCGGCGTGCGCGGCGTTCGGAGTGCTCCACGAGGGTGGCTTCGCACAGCGCGCGCTGGTCGTGATCGGTCCGGACGGCGTCGTGCGCTGGAGCTATCAGGCCCCCTCGCCGGGCGAGCTGCCCGGCGTCGAGCTGCTGCGCGAGGGGCTGGCCGCCGCCACCGGGGACGCCGCCGCGCATTGACCGCGGCGGGCGCCGGTCGCGGTCCTGCGGGACGGCGCTCTGCCCGGCGCGGGCCGCCGCGCGCCGCTCCCTGCGACGATCCGACGGCGCCTTGGCCCGACGGGCCCGTCCGCTAAGCTCGGAGCGTTCGGATAAGAGAAAAAAGAAAACGGGACCGCCGACCGACGGGCGGTACAGGAAGGCAGTGAATATGAGTAGCGATGCCGTTAAGCGGATCTCTGTTGAGATCGGGGACAGCGAGATCTCGTTTGAGACCGGCAGGATGGCCAAGCAGGCATCCGGTGCGGTCGTCGTCCGACAGGGCGACACCATGGTCCTTGCGACCGCCGTCGCGGGGAGCGTGCGCGACGTGGACTTCCTCCCTCTGACGGTGGACGTCGAGGAGCGCATGTATGCCACCGGGAAGATCCCCGGCTCGTTCTTCAAGCGCGAGGGCCGCCCGGGCGAGAAGGCGACGCTGACCGCGCGGATGATCGACCGTCCGCTGCGCCCGCTGTTCCCCAAGGACTGGCGCTACGACACGCAGCTCGTGGCGATCCCCCTCTCGATCGACCACGTGCACCCGTACGACATCCTCGCGATGAACGGGGCATCTGCGGCCGTGATGATCTCCGACATCCCATTCCCCACGCCGGTCGGCGCCGTGCGCATCGGCAAGGTGGACGGCAACTTCGTGGTCAATCCCAGCGAGGAGGACCTCGTCTCCGAAGGAGCCCCCGATGGCGGCTCGGACCTCGACCTGATCGTCGCCGGCACCGAAGAGGCCATCCTGATGGTCGAGGCGGGCGCCAACGAGATTCCCGAGGCCGAGATCCTCGACGCTCTCGACATCGCGCACGTGGAGATCAAGAAGCTGTGTACGCTGCAGCGCGAGCTCGCCGAGAAGGCCGGAAAGGTAAAGAAAGTCTTCGAGACGACCCCGGTCGACCCGGACCTCCTCGAGACGATTCGCGCCTCGCACGGCGCCGCGCTCGACGAGGCGACCCAGGTCGAGGACAAGCTCGAGCGCCAGGACGCCACCAAGGCGGTCGAGGCGGCGATCCTCGAGCAGTACGCCCCTGCAGGCCCCGAGGGCGCATCCGAGGATCAGCTCGCAGCCGCCAAGCAGCGCCGCGCTGCGGTGCAGCTCGCGTTCGACAAGCTCGAGAAGTCGATAATCCGCGAGCGCATAGCTGTGCACAAGAAGCGGCCCGACGGTCGCGCCGAGGGCGAGATCCGCGACATCACGATCGAAGTCGGCGTCACGCCGCGCACGCACGGCTCGGCGCTCTTCACGCGCGGGCAGACCCAGGCGCTGAGCGTCGCGGCGCTGGGGACGCTCAAGGAGGAGATGCGCATCGACACGCTCGGCCTCGAGACGAAAAAGTATTACTGGCACCACTACAACTTCCCCCCGTTCTCGGTGGGAGAAGCCGGACGCATGGGTGGGGTCAAGCGCCGCGACATCGGACACGGCGCGCTGGCCGAGCGGGCGCTCAGCCCGATGGTCCCGTCGATCGAGGACTTCCCCTATTCGATCCGCGTGGTCTCGGACATCCTCGAGTCCAATGGCTCCTCCTCGATGGCCTCGGTGTGCGGGTCCTCGCTGTCGCTGATGGACGCCGGCGTGCCGATCAAGCGGCCGGTTGCCGGGATCGCGATGGGCCTGATCAAGGAGGGCGACGACTACGTCGTCCTCACGGACATCGCGGGCGTCGAGGACCACCTGGGAGACATGGACTTCAAGGTGGCCGGCACCGAGCGGGGGATCACCGCCCTGCAGATGGACATCAAGATCAGCGGTGTCACCTTCGACATCCTGCGCGACGCCCTCACGCAGGCCCATCGGGCGCGCACCTTCATCCTCGGCGAGATGGCGCGGGTCATCGGCGGTCCGCGCGAGCAGCTCAGCGAGTTCGCGCCGCGCATCCAGACGATTCAGATCGATCCGTCGCAGATCGGCCTGTTGATCGGCAAGGGCGGCGAAACGATCCGCGGCCTGTCCGAGGAGTTCGAATCCCAGATCGACGTCAACGACGACGGTCAGGTGCTGGTCTACTCGGCCAACGGCCAGCTCGGGGACGCGCTCGTCGAGCGGGTGCGGATGATGATGAAGGAGGTGGAGGTCGGCGACGAGTACATCGGCAAGGTGGTCAAGACCACCACCTTCGGCGCGTTCATCGAGCTAGCAAAGGGCACCGACGGACTGCTGCACATCTCCAACGTCTCGCCCGGCGAGCGGGTCGGGAGCGTCGAGGACGTCCTGAACAAAGGCGACGAGGTCAACGTGCGGGTCGTCGAGGTGGACCGCGAGCGGGGCCGGATCGGCCTGCGCCTGTCCCACGACCCCGACATCGCCGGCAAGTCGGTCGAGGAGCTCGCGGGCGTCGGCTCGGGCGGCGGCGGAGGCGGACGTCCTCGGGGCGATGACGCGCCTCGCAGGTCGTCCAACGGCCGCGAGCGCTCCGAGCGCTCGCGATCGGGACCACGCCGCGAGGGCGAGCGAGGCTCTGGACGGCCGCGTCATGGGCGCGACCGGGATTGAACCTTGAGCATCAGCTGACCACGCTTGACTCGGGCGTGAGGGTGATCACCGAGCGCGTGCCCGGCGTGCGCTCGGTGGCGCTCGGGTTCTGGATTGGCACGGGCTCGGCGGCCGAGGGGGAGAGCCAGGCGGGGATCTCCCATCTGTTGGAGCACATGCTGTTCCGCGGCACCGAGCGATACGGATCGGAGGAGATCGATCAGATCTTCGACGCGATGGGGGCCGAGATCAACGCGGGCACCGACAAGGAGTTGACCTCGCTCTACACGCGCGTGCTCGACCGCCATCTGGAGCACGCGTTCGACGTGATGTGCGACATGGTCTGGCACCCCCGCTTCGGCGAGCTCGAGGCCGAGCGCGAGGTGGTCCTGGAGGAGATCGCGATGTACGAAGACGATCCCCAGGACAGGGTCTTCGACGCGCTCGGCGAGGCGGTCTTCGGCTCGCATCCGCTGGGCCGCCCGGTGATCGGCACCGCGCAGGTGGTCGGCGCGACCACGCGCGAGCAGCTGGCGGCGTTCCACTCCGAGCGCTACACCTCGCCGGACATCGTGATAGCCGCCGCCGGGTCGGTCGACCATGAGGCGCTCGTCCAGCTGGCCCGGGCCCATGACCCGGCGCGAGCGCCTGCCGCGGGGGGGCGGAACGGATCGGCCCCGCAGGGGTCGCAGCCTCGCGGCCCCGCCGCCGCGGATGCCCGACCGGAGTTCGAGCGGCGCGTCCGCTTTCTGGAGAAAGACACCGAGCAGTACCACGTGTGCGTCGGAGGGGCGGGCATGGCCCGCGACGACGAGCGCCGGTTCGCGCTGCGGGTGCTCGAAGGCGTGCTCGGCGGAACGTCCTCGTCGAGGCTCTTTCAGGAGGTCAGGGAGCGCAGGGGCCTCGCCTACTCGGTGTTCTCGTTCTCCAACCTCTACGCCCACACCGGAGATGTGGGGCTGTACGTGGGAACGCGCCCCGAGAACCTCAGCGAGGCGCTGTCGGTGGTGGCCGACGAGCTCGAGCGCTGCGTCGAGGACCCGGCCGACGAGCAGGAGCTCACCCGCTCGCGGGAGAACCTCAAGGGTAGGGTTGTGCTCTCGCTCGAGTCCACGGCCGCGCGGATGGGCCGCCTCGGCGCCTCCGTGCTGAACGAGCTGCCGATTCTCTCCGTGGACGAGGTGATCGACCGGATCGACGCCGTGGGCGTCTCGGAGCTGAGGTCGCTCGCGGGCGAGCTGTTCGACGCCCGACGGCTCTCGGTGGCGGGAGTCGGACCCGACGAGAAGGCCTTCCGCACGGCGATCGAGCCACTGGGCGAGATCGAGCCCGCGGGCGCCGGCGCCTGCGCCGAACCCCCGGCACAGACCACGCGCCAACTGGCAGGACGATGATCGGAGTGGTGGTCGCCGGCGCGGCCGGGCGGATGGGCCTGACGGTGTGCGCGGCGGTGGAGGCGGCCGGGGACATGGAGCTTCTCGGGCGTGCCGATCCGCTGCTCGGCAGAACGCTTCAGGAGGCGATGCCGGGGGCTGACGTCGTCGTGGACTTCACCGGACCGGACAGCGCCCTGGGCAACGCCCTGGCCTGCGTGCGCTCGGGAGTGCACGTCGTGATCGGAACCACCGGGTTTGACCCGGCACCGCTCAGGGAGGCGCTGTCGGCGGATGGGCGCCCGCCCGCGAACGTATTCGTGGCGCCCAACTTCGCGATCGGCGCTGTGCTGATGATGCGCTTCGCCGCCGAGGCCGCCCAGCACATGGAGAAGGCGGAGATCGTCGAGTTCCACCATGACCGCAAGCTCGACGCCCCCAGCGGCACAGCGGCGCGAACGGCGGAGCTGATGGCTGCTGCGAGCGGTCAGGCCGCGCCCCCAATCCATTCGGTGCGCCTTCCCGGGCTCGTGGCCCACCAGGAGGTCATCCTCGGCGACGTGGGCCAGACTCTCACGATCCGCCACGACACGATCGATCGCGAGTCGTTCATGCCGGGAGTGCTGCTCGCGATACGCCGGGTGGGGGACCTGCAGGAGCCCTTCGTCGTCGGGCTCGAGCACCTGCTGTTCTGAGCGGCCGTGCGCGTGGAATACTGCACCTCATGAAGAGCCTGGGCACGATCCTGACGGCCATCGTCACACCGTTCGACGCACAGGGCGGGGTGAACGAGGACGCCTTCGTGGCGCTGTTGGGCCACCTGGCCGAGAACGGCTCGGACGGGTTCGTGGTGGCCGGCACGACCGGCGAGGCCTCGACGCTGACCGACGAGGAGCAACTCGGGCTGATTGAGCTCGCCGTGGCAGAGTCCCCGCCGGGCAAGACGATCATCGCCGGCACGGGCACCAACGACACGCGCCATGCGGTGCACCTGACCGAACGTGCCACGGCGCTCGGCGCTGACGCGATCCTGTCGGTCACCCCCTACTACAACAAGCCGAGCCGCCTCGGCCTGAAGCGCCACTACGAAGCGGTGGCCCGCGCGACCGACAAACCGACCCTGCTCTACAACATCCCGGGCCGCACCGCCACGAACATGCCACCCGACCTGCTGGCCGAACTGGCGAAGATCGACGGGATCGAGGGCGTCAAGCAGGCCAACGCAGAGGAGCTGCAAGCGATCGACGGGCTCGCCCTGTATGCGGGCGACGATGCCACGTTCGCGCGTACGCTGGACATGGGCGGGGCCGGAGGAATCCTCGTGGCCAGCCACATTGTCGGCAACGAGATGCGACGGATGGTGACCGAGCCCGAGAACCGCGCCGAGATCGACGCGTCGCTGCGCGACGTCTACGAGACCCTCTTCATCACCTCGAGCCCGACCTGCACGAAGGCCGCCCTGAACCTGCTGGGCCACGAAGTCGGCGGCCTGCGCCTCCCGCTCGTGGAGGCCACGGAGCAGGAGCTCGACGCGGTGCGTGCAATGCTCGAGCGCCACGGCCTGCTTGCCGGGCGCGAGGTGTCGGCGTCGTCAGCCCGGGCGCACGGCGCGTGAGCTCACTGCGGGTCCTGCCCCTCGGAGGTCTGGGGGAGATCGGAAAGAACATGACGGTCGTCGAGCAGGACGGCCGGATCGTCGTGGTGGACGTGGGGCTGCGCTTCCCGACCCCCGAGATGGTGGGCATCGATCTGGTGCTGCCCGACTTCTCCTACCTGCGCGAGCGTGCGCGGGACATCGAGGCGATCATCGTCACCCACGGCCACGAGGACCATCTGGGCGCGCTGCCGTGGGTCCTGCGCGAGCTCGGCGACCAGCACACGCCACCGGTGTACGGGGGGGCGCTGACGATGGCGATGGCGCGTTCGAAGCTCGACGAGCACAAGCTGCGCGACATCTCCCTGAACGAGGTCGAGCCGGCCGACACGCTCGAGCTCGGGCCGTTCACGATGGAGATGATCCACATGACCCACTCGATCCCGGACTCGAGCGCCGTGGCATTGGGCACCGATCTCGGCACCGTGCTGATCACCGGCGACTACAAGTTCGACCAGACCCCGGTGGACGGCCCACCGGCGGATGTCTCGCGCCTGGCCGAGTTGGGCCGGGAGGGCGTGCTGCTCCTTTGCGGGGACTCGACGAACGTCGAGCGTCCCGGCTTCTCGACCTCGGAGTCCGTCGTGGGGCCGCACCTGGAGGAGGTGTTCGCCCGTTGTGAAGGACGGATCGTGGTGACGAGCTTCGCGTCGAACATCCACCGGGTGCAGCAGGTGCTCGACGCGGCCGCCGCGCTCGATCGCAAGGTGGCGCTGGTCGGACGGTCGATGCGCAAGAACGTGGGGATCGGCCGGACGCTCGGCCACATCGAGATCCCCGATGGAATGCTCGTCGGGCCGCGGGAGATCGAGGATTTCCCGGACGAGCGGATCGTGATCCTCTCGACGGGGTCCCAGGGCGAGCCGCTGTCGGCGCTGCGCCGCATGGCCTATCGCGACCATCGCCAGGTGCAGCTGCATCAGGGCGACACGGTCGTCTTCTCCGCGACGCCGGTGCCCGGGAACGAGCGCTCGGTCAACGAGACGATCGACCGGCTCTACCACATCGGCTGCGACGTGGTGACCCCGCGCGAGGCGCCCGTGCACGCCTCCGGGCACGGTTACGCCGAAGAGATAAAGCTGATGCTGAACCTCGCCAAGCCGCGCTACGTGATGCCCTTCCACGGCGACTTCAAGCGGATGCGGCTGCACGCCCAGCTCGCCGAGGCCGTCGGTGTGCCCCCGGAGGACGTCTTCCAGAGCGAGAACGGGCTGCCGCTGGACATCGATGAACGCGGTGCGCGCTTCGGCAAGCGCGAGCCGGCCGGGATGATCTTCGTGGACGGCGTCGAGATCGGCGACATGGCCGATGTCGCCCTGCGCGACCGGCGGATGCTCTCCGCCGACGGGATCTTCATTGTCGTGGTGACGATCGCCGAGCAGGACGGGCGCTCCGTGGCCGATCCAGAGGTGATCTTCCGCGGCGTGCCGTTCCTCGATCAGGCCGACGAGCTGCTCGGGGAGATCCGGGCGACCGTCGATGCCACGCTCGTGCGGGCGGCCAAGGAGGAGATCCGCGAGGTCGACCTTCTGCAGCAGATGCTGCACGACGACCTGGCGCGGCTAGTCTACGATCGTCTGAAGCGGCGTCCGATGGTGCTGCCCGTCGTCGTGGAGGTCTGAGACCGCCGGCAGGTGGACGATGAAGCGGGCGCCCTTGCCCTCCTCGTAGGGATCGAGCGTGACGCTGCCGCCATGGGACTCCGCCACCGCGTGGACGATGGCCAGGCCGAGGCCGAAGGAGCCGCCCCGGTCGCCGGCGCCACGAACGAAGCGCTCGAAGATGGTGGGTGCCAGCTCGGGGGGGACGCCGGGCCCGTCGTCCTCGACGGCGAGCCGGGCCTCGCTGCCGACGGTGTCGGTCGACACTCGGATCCGCGTGCCGGGCGGGGTGTGCCGCAGCGAGTTCTCCAGCAGGTTGATCGTCAGGCGGTGGATCTCGTCGCGCGAGGCCTCGACGATCGCCGGATGGACATCCAGGACGATGTCGTGCTCGCCGCTCACCGGACCGAGCTCGCCCGCCGCCTCGACGACGACCTGAGCGAGATCGCAGTGCTCGCGCCGGGTGACCCGTCCGACGTCGGTGCGTGCCAGCAGCAGCAGGTCGGCGACCAGACGGCGCATGCGCTGCGAGGAGCGCAGGGCCGAGCGTGCGGCGTCGGCCTCGTCTCCGTGCAGGGACTCGGCCAGGAGCTCGAGGTTGGCGAGCACGCTGGTCAGCGGGGTGCGCAGCTCGTGCGAGGCGTCCGCGACGAACTGGCGCTGGCGGGCGAGGATCGATTCGGTCTCTCCCCGGGCGGCATCGAGCTCGCGGAGCATGCCCTCCAGCGTGCGGGCGAGCTCTGCCACCTCGTCGTCGGCCTCGTACTGCGGAACGCGGCGGGAGGGATCGCGGGTGCGCGCGATCCCCGCCGCAGTGGAGGTCAGCTCGGTGATAGGGGCCATCGCCCTGCGGGCGATCATCATCCCGGCCAGCAGCGCAAGTCCGGTCCCGGCGAACACCCCTAGCAGCAGAAAGAGCTCCACCCGCGCGACCGTCGCCTCGGTGTCGGAGATCCGGCGGCCGTACTGCATGATCATTTCGCCGATCGGCTCGTTGCTCCCGAGCAGGCGCACCACGACCCGGCGGCTGAGCACGCGGTAGTCGTTGACGGTGGTCGGCTGGAATGCCGGAGGACCGAGCGACGGCGGTTTCTGCGTGGGTTCCTGAGCGATCAGGGCTCCCCCGAGGGTGAAGATGCGGATGGCGGCATGACTGGCCGGGCCTACAAAGTCGGCCAGCGGTGGCTGGATCGTCAAGGTCCGGGGGCTCAACGGGTTGACCTTGATGGTCAGCTCCGACGGCAGCTGAATCGCCGTATCGGCGACCTCGCGGTTGAAGTCGGCGCGGATGCGATGCACGGTCAGCGACCCGATGGCAACCGCGAAGGCGCACAGGATCACGAACGTGAGCAGGGCAGACACGCTCGCGAGGCGCATGCGGATCGGCAGCCTGTCGAAGCTCGCGGAGACGCGCGCGACCGCGCGCCGTGGGGCCTGGACGTGTTTATGCCCGAAGGACGTAACCGGCCCCCCTGATCGTGTGCAGCAGGCGCGGCTCGCTCTCGGCCTCGAGCTTGCGGCGCAGATTCGAGACGAACACCTCGATCGTGTTCGTGGTCGAGAAGGGGTCATAGCCCCACACCTCGTCGAGCAGGCGCTGGCGCGAGATGACGATGCGCTCGTTGCGCATCAGGTACTCGAGCAGCTCGAACTCTCGCTGGGTCAGCTCGATCGAGCGCTCGCCGCGCACGACCTCGTGTGTGTCGGCGTTCAGCGACAGGTCGCCCACGCGCAGCGGGGCCGAGCCACGGGGCGGGCGGCGGCGCAGCAGGGCGCGCATCCGGGCGAGCAGCTCCTGGCGCTCGAACGGCTTGACGAGATAGTCGTCGGCGCCGGCGTCCAGGCCCTCGACCCGCGAGTCCAGAGCGTCGCGCGCGGTGAGGATGAGGATCGGCACGTCGTCCTCGGCGCGCAGCGCCCGCGCGACGTCCACCCCGTCGATCTCGGGCAGGCCGAGGTCCAGGATCACGAGATCGGGTGCGAAGGATCGCCCGTGCTCGAGCGCGGAGCGACCGTCGGCGGCCGAGCGCACCTCATAGCCCTCCATGCGCAGCGAGCGCTGGAGCGCCTGGGCTATGTCCTCGTCGTCCTCGACGACGAGGACGCGCGGTGCGCGGGAGAAGTCGTTCATGGCTCTTTATGTTAAGCGGCGGGCGCTAAAGCGATGGTAAGGCCCCGGGCAGGTTACGGGGGTTTGGCGTCGAAGTTGCGCTGGATGGCCAGTACCAGAAGGCGCGCGTCCGCGCGCAAGCCAGCCGCCCGACGGACGGCGCGCACGCGCGCCCGGCCGCGGCGTCGCGCCAGGGCTTCCGTGCTGGGGAAAGTCGGGTTCTCGCTGCCGCGCGGCCGGCCGCACCTTCCCGTGCTCGATCAGCGCGGACGCGACGTGCTCGGCCTCGGGCTGGTGGCCGCCGGAGTGTTCATGGGCTTCGTGCTGTACGGAGGCTGGGACGGCGGGGGAGCGGGTCAGGGGCTGGCTGCGGCGCTCGGATGGGTGCTCGGCCGGGCGCGGGTGCTGGCGCCGGTGGCGCTCGTCGCGGGAGGTGCCGCGATGCTGCTGCGCCCGGTTCTGCCGGCTTTGCGTCCGCTGCGCGCGGGCGCTCTCTGCCTGTTCGCTGCCGTTACGCTCGCCCTGGCAGCCGGCACCTTCGGCGTGAGCTCCACCCGGGCGAGCGCGAACGGGGACTGGACCGCGGCCTTCCTGCGGGCGCACGGGGGCGTCGTCGGCGAGGCGCTCTACCAGGGGACCCACCGGCTCGTCAACGGCCTCGGCGTGGACATCCTCGTCCTCTTCCTGCTGCTCGTCGGCGTGATCCTCCTGACGGGGCTTTCGCCTTCGGGCGCGATCCGCGCGGCCACCCGGGGGGTGCTCGATGCGACGCGGCGGTTTCGCATGCTCGCCGCCCGCGGCGCGCGCGGGACGGTCGCCCACGAGGTGCCGCCCGGCGGGGAACGCGACGAAGAGCCGGCGGCCCCGCAGGCCGCCGTGCGCCCCCCCGAACCCACCGGCTCGGAGGGGATGGTCGTACGCGCCACGCATGTGGAGGCGCCCTCGCGCGACTGGATGGGCGAGCTCGCGGACGCGCAGGGCGCGCCCGAGGAGCACGACGCGCCGTCCGCGCAGGACGACGAGGTCGAGGCCGAGGAGGAGGAGGAGACCACTGGTGTCGCGCGCGCGGACGCCGCAGGGCCGGCCGCGAAGGACGGGCTGCGGCCGACCGGGGAGCGCCCCGCCGCGAGCGAGGATCCCGACTTCGTGTGGGAGCTGCCGGACGCCGGAACCCTCCTGACCCGCTCGACCGGCGAGCAGTCGCGCCCCGACACGGCAGGCCAGAGTCAGATCGCCGCGCGCCTGGTCGAGGCGTTGGGGCACTTCGGGGTGGAGGCCAAGGTGATCGGGACCGTCGCGGGCCCGCACATCACCCGCTACGAGCTGAGGCTGGCTCCGGGGACCAAGGTCGCCAAGGTCGCCCAGCTGAAGGATGACCTGGCCTACGCGCTGGCAGCCACCGACATCCGGATTCTCGCGCCCATCCCGGGCAAGCAGGCAGTGGGGGTGGAGGTGCCCAACGCCCGCCGGCGGATCGTGCGGCTCGGCGACGTCTTCCAGCAGCCGCCCAAGGACTGGTCGCCGTTGACGGTCTGGCTGGGCAAGGACGTGGCGGGCAAGGCGATCGGCGCGGATCTCGCGAAGATGCCCCACCTGCTGGTGGCCGGCACCACGGGCGCGGGCAAGTCGGGAGCGATCAACGCGATGCTCTCGAGCGTGCTGCTGCGGGCCACGCCGCATGAGGTGCGGCTCGTGCTCGTGGATCCCAAGCAGGTGGAGCTCAACCACTATGAGTCGATCCCGCATTTGCTCACGCCCGTGATCACCAGCCCGCGCATGGCCGCCAACGCGCTGCAGAACCTGGTCAAGGAGATGGAGCAGCGCTACGGCGTGATGTCGCTGGCCCGCACGCGCAGCCTGATCGAGCTGAACCGCACGCGCGCGAAGCTCGGACAGGCGCCGCTGCCCTACATCCTGTGCGTGATCGACGAGCTCGCCGACCTGATGATGGTGGCGCCGGCCGACGTCGAGGACTCGATCATCCGTCTGGCGCAGAAGGCGCGCGCCGTGGGGATCCATCTGGTGCTCGCGACCCAGAGCCCTCGAGTGGACGTCATCACCGGCATGATCAAGGCGAACGTGCCGTCGCGGATCGCCTTCTCGGTGTCCTCCCAGACCGACTCGCGCGTGATCCTCGACCAGAACGGCGCCGAGTCGCTGCTCGGGCAGGGGGACATGCTGTTCAGCCCCGTCGGGACCTCGCGCCTGCAGCGGATACAGGGGGCGTACATCGACGAGGCCCAGATCGCGAAACTGACCGAGCTGTGGCGCCGCCAGGGCGAGCCGGAGCTGCGCGAGGAGCTGCTCGAGGAGATCGAGCTCGACGCGCCCGAGCGGGCCGCAGACGAGTTCGACGCCGATGAGGATCCCCTCCTGCGCGACGCGATCACTCTCGTGGCGGAGATGCAGACGGCTTCCACCTCGATGCTCCAGCGCCGCCTGCGCCTCGGGTACACGCGGGCGGGTCGCGTGATCGACATGCTCGAGAGGCGCGGAGTGATCTCGGGCTATGAAGGCTCGAAGCCCAGACAGGTGCTGATCTCCGAGGCCGATCTGCCGCGCGTGCTCGATGCGCTCGGGGAGGCTGCCCCCACGACGAGCGACTAGCCTTCCGAGGAGATGGCCGAGATCGGTGAAACGCTGCGCGACGCGCGGATGCGCGCGCACATCGACGTTTCCGAGATCGAGGCCAAGACGAAGATCCGGGCAAAGTACCTGCGCGCCCTGGAGAACGAGGAGTGGGGCCTGCTGCCCGGGCCGACGTTCGTGAAGAGCTTCCTGCGCACCTATGCCCAGGCGCTCGGGCTCGACGGGAAGGCGCTCGTCGAGGAGTACCGGATCAGCCACGAAGGCCCGAGCGAGGCTGCGCTCGAGCCGATCGTGTCGAGTCCGAAGCACGCGCGCGGGCACGGCTCGGGCACCGCGCGATCCCCGGGTCGTCCCTCGCGCGGTTACATCGTCCTCGTGGGCGTCGTGGCGCTCGTGATCGTGCTGCTGGTCGTGGGCCTGCTGACCGGGGGCGGCTCCTCAAAACAGGCGGCGGTTACGAGCACGCACGTCACCACGCCCGCCACCGCACGCGGCCATCGCACCACGCGACGCTCGGCGGCCGGCGTCCCGATGGTGTCGCTCTCGCTGCGCCCCAGCGCGCCGGTGTACGTCTGCCTGATCGGCGACAACGGGCGCAAGGTGATCCCGGGGACCGAACTTCAACCGGGCACCAGCACGCCGACCTACCATGCGAAACGCTTTGAGGTCACCCTCGGGAACAGCTCGGTGACGATGATCGTGGACGGGACCGAACGGGCCGTGCCGCCGTCGAGCCAGGCCATCGGCTACTCGATCACGAAGGCCAACGGCCGCCGACCGCTGGCGCCCGGCCAGCTGCCCACCTGCACGTGAGCGCGCGCGCCGGGATAGTCGTCACCGGGACCGAGGTGCTCACCGGCCGGGTGACCGACCGCAACGGGCCCTGGCTGGCGGAGCGGCTCCGCGAGCGCGGCGTGGACCTCGCCTACACGGCGATCGTGGGCGACCGCCCCGAAGACATGGAGGCGTCCTTGGCCTTCATGGCCCGGCAGGGGATGGACGTGGTCCTCACGAGCGGCGGGCTCGGGCCGACCGCCGATGACCTGACGGCCGAGGTGGTGGGGCGCTTCCAGGGACGCGAGATGGTGCTGGACGACGCGCTCGCCGAGCGGATCGCCGAGATCCTCAAGCCGCTGGCCAAACGCTGGCCGGACCTCGATCTGGAGGCGCTGCGGGCGGGCAACCGCAAGCAGGCGACGATCCCGCAGGGCGCCACCGTGCTCGAGCCCGTGGGCACCGCGCCGGGACTCGTGGTGCCGCCGCGCGAGCCCGGCGGAGGGCCGACGGTCGTCGTCCTGCCGGGTCCGCCCCGCGAGCTTCAGCCGATGTGGGCGCAGGCTCTTAAGACCGCCGCCCTGCGCGCCGCGCTGAAGGAGGCGACCGAGTACCGCCAGCAGATGCTGCGGCTCTTCGGGATCCCCGAGTCGGAGATCGCCGAGACGCTTCGCGTGGCGGAGCGCCGGGGGGTCGAGCTCGACCAGCTGGAGATCACGACCTGCCTGAAACGCGGGGAGGTCGAGATCGTGACGCGCTATGAGCCGGACGCGCAGAGCGCCTACGAGGCGTTCACGGGCGTCGTCAGGGAGCGTCACGTGGCCACCCTCTTCTCGGAGGACGGGAGCACGGTCGACGAGCAGGTCGCCGCACTGTTGCTGGGAGGAGCGCCCCACGGGCACGCGCCGGGCGCCGCAGAAGGCGCCCAGCGCGACGACGCTCCCGCTGCGCGGACGATCGGCACCGCCGAGTCCTGCACGGGCGGGCTCGTCGCGGCGCGCCTGACCGAGCTGGCCGGGGCCTCCCGGTACGTGAAGGGCGCGATCGTCGCCTACTCCAACGACGTGAAGGTCTCGCAGGCGGGCGTCTCCGCGGAGTTGATCGAGCGCCACGGAGCCGTGTCGGGGGAGGTGGCCGAGGCGCTCGCCGACGGGGCGAGGTCGCGGCTCGGCGCGGATGTGGGGGTGGGGGTCACGGGCGTGGCCGGCCCGGGCGGCGGCAGCGAGGAGAAGCCGGTCGGGCTCGTCTGGCTGAGCGTCGCGACGGCAGACGACTCGCCCCTGACACGCTCGGTTCACCTTCCGGGCGCGCGGGTGGACGTGCGCGAGCGGGCGACCACGGTCGCGATGCACCTGATCCGCCGCGCGCTGGTCGGTCCCCCGCCGGCTGGTCTGGCGGGATAGTCCCGCCCCGCACCGCCGAGCAGGCGCCGGCGCTCGCGCGCGGGCGCCCGTCCGGCCGCCCGAGTCGGCGCATGACACCCGTCCGAGCGCCTCGTGCGGGGCGCGAGTCGGCGCTAGCATCACTGCGCGCCATGTCCGGTGGGGCCACAGTCAGGCTGTTCGTGGCGGTCGACCCGCCGGCGCCCGTGCGCGAGCAGCTCGCGGCATGGGCGCGCGCGGTGGCCTCGGGGCTGGGTCTGCGGGCATCCGGGCGCGGGGGCCCGCCGCTGCGCCTCATCGATTCGCAGGCGCTGCATCTGACGCTCTGTTTCCTGGGCAGCAGGCCCGTCGAGGAGATCGAGGCGATCGGCGCGGCGCTGAGCGACCTTCCCGCGCACGTGGGCCGGCTGTCCGTGGGCGCTCCGCTGTGGCTGCCGCCAAGGCGCCCGCGCGCGCTGGCGGTCGAGATCCACGACCGCGAGGATGAGTTGGCGCGCCTGCACCGGGCGCTGATCGACTCGATCTCCGAGACCGTCGACTGGGCGCCTGAACGCAGGCGCTTCAGGGCGCATGTCACCGTCGCGCGGATGTCCCCGGCCGCCGGGCGCGACCGCCGATCGGCCGACGCGCGATCCGGGCTGCCCGCCACCCCGCAGCTTGACTTCGCGCCGGAGGCGATCGTCCTCTACCGCTCGCGACTGGCCCCTGCGGGGGCCACATACGAGGCGCTCGCGACGTGCGGTCTCACAGCCGCGGACCCGTGAATCACCCTCGCCGTCGCTAGCCGGTGCGTTCTTCAGCGTCGGCGAGCTGGCAGACGAGCACCGATCCGTCGCTCGAGGGGACCGCGCCGGCACCGGCTTCGCAGCGCGGTTCAGAGCCGTCCCGGCACGAGAAGAAGGCTTCGCCGGTCAGCACCGGGGCGGTCCCGTCTTCGCAGGTCGCCGCGGGGAGGCTTCTCGCGAGGGCGGTGTCGCAGACCAGCGCCGATCCGTCGCCGGAGGACACCGCGCCGGCGCCGTCTTCGCAGGTCGGTTCAGAGCCGTCCTGGCACGAGAGGGAGCCATCGGCGGCGAGGATCGGGGCGGTGCCGTCTTCGCACACGGCCCCGACCCGTCCCGTCACCGCCGGGGGCTTTGCCGTCCTGCGCTTGCTCCTCTTCGCCTTGCGGATCTTGTGCTTGGCGTGATGTCGCTTTGCCCTGGCGTGGGCACGGACCCTGCTCCGACGCCCGGACCGCCCGCACGGGGAGGCTCCGCGCGTCACGCGGTGCACCGAGGAGGAGGGGCAGGTGGCACCGTGCGCCCGGGCCGTCGCCTGCGAGCACAGCACGAGTAGCAGCGTGGCGGCGGCCAGGCAGAGAGCAGCGGCGAGAGTCGCTTTTGGGCGGCGGCTGGGGAGAGTGGGGGTCACGCGGTACCTCCAGAGGCGTCGGCGGTGCGATCGACCGATCTCATCGTGCGAGCCCGCCGTGCCCGCGAGCGGTGTGCGGCCTCTCTGGACGAAAGACCCGGATGCGAAGCGCGAGGGGCCGCGGGGAGCTCCGGCCCTGCGCCTGCCTGCCCACCGAGCGCGCTCGCACCGAACCGATACGAACAAATGTTCCGTCCGAGGGACGCTCTAGATTGCACGATCCCATCTCGACCCGGAGGAGCAACGCCATGTCCGTGACCGACCAGGAGAAGGCCGCCAAGGCGCGCGACGCCGCACTTCAGGGTGCGCTCACGCAGATCGAGCGTGAGTTCGGCAAGGGCACGGTCATGCGCATGGGCGACGAGGGCGCCCAGGTGCGTTGCGACGCGATCCCCACGGGGGCGCTCTCGCTCGACTTGGCGCTCGGGATCGGCGGCGTGCCGCGCGGGCGGATCGTCGAGGTGTTCGGCCCGGAGTCCTCGGGCAAGACCACGCTGATCTACCACGTGCTGGCCGAGGCGCAGAAGCTCGGAGGAGTGTGCGCGTTCATCGACGCCGAGCATGCGATGGACCCGCTCTACGCGAAGGAGATCGGGGTCGATATCGACGAGCTTCTCGTCTCCCAGCCCGACTACGGCGAGCAGGCTCTGGAGGTCGCCGACATGCTCGTGCGCTCCAGCGCCGTGGACGTGATCGCGATCGACTCGGTCGCCGCGCTGACCCCGCGCGTGGAGCTCGAGGGGCAGATGGGCGACCAGACCGTCGGAGCGCAGGCGCGCATGATGTCGCAGGCGATGCGCAAGCTCGCGGGCAACCTGAACCGCACGCAGACGCTCTGCATCCTCACCAACCAGATCCGCGAAAAGGTCGGCGTCATGTTCGGCTCGCCCGAGACCCAGCCGGGCGGCCGGGCGCTCAAGTTCTACGCCTCCCAGCGCCTGGACATCCGGCGCATCGAGACGCTGAAGGACGGCACCGAGGCGGTCGGAAACCGTGTGCGCGTGAAGATCGTCAAGAACAAGGTCGCCGCGCCCTTCCGTCAGGCCGAGTTCGACATCGAGTTCGGCAAGGGCATCTCGACCTCGGGCTGCCTGATCGACCTCGGCCTGGAGCACAACATCGTCTCCAAGTCGGGCTCGTTCTTCTCCTACGGAAACGATCGCCTCGGGCAGGGGCGCGGCAACGCCAAGGCCCACCTCGACGCGAACCCCGCCGTGGGCAAGGAGATCGAGGAGAAGATCTACGCGGCGTTGGGCCTGGACAAGGGTCCCGTCACGCCGATCACCCCTTCGGGTAAAGGCGGCCGAGATGCGACCGGGTCGGCGCCGCAAGACGCGAAGCCTCCGCTTGCCAGCGAACCGGTAGTCGCCGCGGCCTAGCCGCATCCGAACAGCCCGTGCCGGCCACCCGAGGGACCGGTCACGGCTAGCTGGCGGCCGTAGCCGGCGCCCATGTCGCGGGTCATGGATCGAAGCCACAGACTCCTTACCGGGGCCGGGCCGGGGGGTCTACGACCTGACGCGGTAGGCGGGATACTCAGTGGGCGATGCCTGAACAGCCCACGACCCCCGACCTGGTGGAGCTTGTGCGCCGCGTGAATGAGGCGACCAATCGCCGTGAATACGACGTGCTGGAGGGCTTGGTCACGCCGGACGTTGTGAGCGGCATCGGGGTCTCGGGGGGTGTATTCGGTCTCTATCGACTCCGGGACGACAAGGTCGCGTCGCTCGAGGATTTCACCGACCGCGACGATGCCGTCAAGGCCGCCGAGGAACCGGAGTAGGCGATGTCGAAGGAGAACGTTGATGTTGTCCTTCGGCTGTACCGCCACCCGAACGCCGACCTGGCTCGGTGGGCGCGCGACGACAGCCGCTGGACAGCGACGCGCGAACCCGGGGGTGCGCAGTTCCACCCCGACTTCGAGAGCGTCCGTGTCGGCGCCCCCGGAGCGAGCCGCTACAGAGGTTGGGACGGGTACAGAGCCTTCTGGCTGGACTGGCTGGGGCCGTGGGAGACGTACCGAGTCACGGTCGATGACGCGATCGAGGTGGGCGATCGAGTCGTCGTGCTCGTCCGCGCGTTCGCGACGTTCGCTGGGAGCGATACCGAGGTCAACGTGATCGCCGCCACCGTCTACACCGTCCGCGACGGGCAGATCACCCGCATCGAGTTCTACGACACGCGCGCCGAGGCCCTCGAAGCCGTAGGGCTGGCGGAGCGGGCGAAGTCGCAGGCGAACGTGGAGAATCTGCAAGACTCCGGAGACGGTCCGGCACTCAAAGAGGACCAGTAGGGAGTCAGAATGCTCGAGCGCGAAGCAATTCTCTTGACCGCACGCGACCTGATCGTCCTGATCGTTGTCGTGGCGGTCTTGCTGTGGGTGGCTCGTCAAGTCGTTCGTGAACAACGTCGGTAGCACGCGAGCTGCGCCCCACCGACCCGTTCCGAGTAGGCGGCGGCGCCAGCGCAGTGGGACGCTCACCGTGAGCCCGCCCACGACAAGGAGGAACCGATGATGAGGTCAATAGAGGGGCGAGTGATGGCCACGGTGGCCCCGTGGATCCTCTCGCTTGGGCTGGCGCTCACGAGCGCGTTCGCAACCGGTAAGGCGCCGAGCGGGCTCGCCTACTCCACCGCCAGCGCCCATGTGGTGCAGCGCCAGTCGGCACCCGGCTCATGCCATTCGATCGGCCGCGCGCTGTACTCCCGACCTGACCCGCACTGCACCCCCGGAGTGGTCAACCCTGCCGTCACACAGGCCACGATTGGCACGACGATCTGCCGGCCGGGATGGACGTCGACCGTGCGTCCGCCCGAGTCGATCACTCGGCCCGAGAAGCTCGCGAGCATGGCGGCCTACGGTCTGCGAGGGTCAGCGTCGAGGTACGAGTACGACCACGACGTGCCGCTGGAGCTTGGGGGTGCCGTGAACGATCCGCGCAACTTGTGGCCGGAGCCCGACTACCCGCCACGGTCGAGCTTCTACCTCAATCCGAAGGACCGCCTGGAGAACGTGCTGAAGCGGATGGTCTGTCGCGGCGCGATGACGCTCGCTCAGGCGCAGAGGCTGATTGTCTCCAACTGGGTCGCCGCCCATAACCAACTCCACATCGGGGGTGCATGATGGCCTGCGCTCCCGGCCAGCCCAGCCGGATAGGCACCCGTAGGGGTGGAGTCTCCTTACCCTGGGGGTGGGGCATGAGCATGACGCGCATGCGTCCAGCTGGGCTGCGTAGAGTTCTAGACAGACGGTGGAAAAGGTCTCGGCTCGGGCACGTCCAGGCGAGTTCCGCAGTGCGTGCATACGACGCCCGTCAGGGCCGTCTCGGCGCACTCCGGGCACTGGCGGTGGGTCCGCCCGTGATGCTGGGCCAGGCGGTCGGACCGGGCGTACAGCGCACGCACAACCGCCGCCCTGTCGGTCGTCATGTCGTGCCCCTGCTGCTCGGAGGACCTCCGGCCGCCAAATCGACCCATTCACGGGGTATAGGGCATGGCTGCGGGGCGATGCATCGGTATAGGGCCACACGCGCTCTCGGTAGAAAATGCGGCGAATGCGCCGGCCACTACTCAGACTTTCCGACGAGATCAGCAAGCTGAGGGCGAGGTGACCGTGCCTACTAGGACGACGAGAGCGAGAGCGCCCCGACCAAGCCGGGATAGGACGCTCTCGCTCGCTTTGCTCATGTCCCGGAGGCCAATGACCCCCAGTAGGGGAAGCGAAGCAGCCCGATTCGGCGCGGCACATCGGTATTCGGCCACACGGGGGATCGGTAGAAGGATGCGCGGAGACGCCGACAAGGCGGCAGCTTCCATGAGCGGTAATGCGGGGGAGCCTCAGTAAACGAGTTCAACTCGGATTTGGGTTGCTCCCGCCGACATCGCACCCGTGAGCGCGAGCGCGAGCGCTTTCTCGACCGACGGCAACCGCGTCGCTTCGACGCGTGGCACTATGCGCTCCCCCAGCGGCCTGGTCGGCTCGCGCCAGTCGTCGGGCCACATCAGCCTGGCGGCGATCGTTCCGCGCAGATGCTCTAGGCGATCGGCCAGTTGCTCCGCGCTCAGGCGCCCCACATCGTCAGCGAGCCGACTCGCGCATTCGCCTAGCTCCATCAGGTCCGAGACGAGCTGCGTCTCGGTGGTCATTGGGCTCCCTCCCCTCGTGGGAAGCTCCGCGGGACGTTGGAGCGCAACTTTACATAACCCCGCTCAGCCCGGACCATCGCGCTGGACGTTTGTCCTAGCCGCAGTCGGCGGCCGAGCGAACTATGACTCTGCGGCGAGCCTGGGCGGCGTGATCCGCGAGGCTGTTGGGCGCGGCGGGCAGGCAGCGCCCCCGCCGCTCCGGCGCACGACGGAGATCCTGGCTGTGCGCCGAGAGCGACGTGGCACTCCCTCCATGGAGACCTTCCTCCCTACAGCCCACGGATCGGGGGGCGACCCGTGGTCAGCGCACCCTAGCCCCTGCCGACCGGTGCGCCAATCGCCGAAATGTCGAATCATCGTCGTCCGCGTGCGCCGGTTAGTCCTCCAGCGTCAACGGCCGGAGGGCGTGGCGCCGAAGTCGGCAACGCTGGTTTCCTGGCGCGGCCCCTGAGTGCCGCGCCGCCGTTTCAAAGCCTGTGTTCGTGGCGCTGCTCAAGCATGGCGGCAGCCACAAAGAACGTGATCCAAGCCGTAGCCAGCGACAAGGTTTCGTCCACCTCCGCCGCGAGCAAACACCGCGCCAATCGCGGCACTCAAGGCCAGGGCCGCGACGAACGCCGACGCTCTCCAGAGAAAGCGATAACCCATGACTAGATCGTGGCGGGCAGGCGCTCAGCCCATATCCGTATACAGCCCGCTTGAAGCAACCAACAACTACGGATTCTCACCCGGACGACAGGCCGTAGGCTGTGGCCCTCTCTCCGGGGCCCCGAACCTGGTCGGAGCTTCCCCGTACGGCAGAGTTCCGATCTTCATGCGGGGTCTCGGAGGGTCTCAAGTGGGACATCTACATAAGTGGGGCCACGCGCTGTCAACGCCGGCCCCGGTGACCCAAGGAGGTATGAGCTTCAATGAGTACCCGCGAGCCTAGTCAAGGGCTCTCGCCTACAAAGGCCATCGTCGTTGGCCGCGCGGGCGTATGGGGGAGGTTGTGGCGATGAGCGCCGAGGACTTCCGGGACGACCCGGACGCAGGCGTCGAGCCACTCGACCCGGAGGACGAGGAGGCCGGGGTTGAGCCACTCGAGGCGGAGGACGAGGAGGCCGGGGTCGAGCCGCTCGACGCCGAACTGGATGAGGACGCTGAGCTGGAGGACGAGTGGGAGGACGACGAAGCGCACGGAGGCGGCGAGTAATCGCCGCCGGCATCCGACAACCCCGGATTGCTTAGGCCCCGTGAACCGTGACGCGCCCGGCACCACTGCCAGGTGCGACGGTGGCCTGATCCGAGCGACGGTCGAAGCGGAGGCGCGCTGTGAAGCGTAAGCCTGCCGACGCATGGCTGCTGGCGCTGCTGGCGTTCGCCCTCGTGCTGGTCGTGCTGCTGCATAATGGGCTGAGCTAGAGGCCCGATCTATATGGAGTTGCGCTACCACCTAACGACGTTCGGCTGCCAGATGAACGAGCACGACTCCGAGCGGATGAGGGGAATGCTCGAGTCGCTCGGCTACGGGGAGGCGCCCGAGCGCGGGCAGGCCGACCTCATCCTGTTCAACACGTGCTCGATCCGCGAGTCGGCCGACAGCCGGTTCGTCGCGCACCTCGGGGAGGCCAAGCGGCTGAAGCGCGAGCAGCCCGAGCGAATCGTGGGCGTCGGCGGATGCTGGGCGCAGTCGGTCAAGGAGGAGGTGTTCGAGCGTTTTCCGTTCGTCGACGTGGCGTTCGGCCCGGGGCAGGTGCACAAGCTCGCGGAGTTCCTCACGAGCGATTCGCTCACAGCGCAGGGCTACTTCGAGTTCGAGGGCTTCACCGGCCACCTGCCCGCACGCCGAGCGCGCCCGTTCCAGGCGTGGCTGCAGATCAGCGTCGGATGCAACTGCGTCTGCTCCTACTGCATTGTCCCCTCGACGCGCGGGCGCGAGGTCAGCCGCCCGCTCGGCGAGCTCGTCGCGGAGGTCGAGTCGATGGCCGCCGACGGCGTGCGCGAGGTGACGCTGCTCGGCCAGAACGTCAACTCCTACGGACGTGACCTGCCCGCCGGCGCGCCGCCCCCGGGGACCCCCGGCGGGCCCAGGCCGGCGCGGCCCAGCTTCGCCGAGCTGTTGAGGCTGCTCGACGAGATCGACGGCATCGAGCGCATCCGCTACACGAGCCCGCACCCGAAGGACATGCGCGAGGACGTGATCCGCGCGCACGCCGAGCTCGCGAGCGTCTGCGAGCACATCCATCTGCCGCTGCAATCCGGCTCGAGCCGGATGCTGAAGGCGATGCGGCGCACGTATGACCGCCGGCGCTATTTGGACCGGGTGGCGATGATCCGCGAGCAGCTCCCGGATGCGTCGCTGACGACGGACATCATCGTCGGGTTCCCGGGGGAGACCGAGGAGGACTTTCGCGAGACGATGGAGGTCGTCGATCAGGTCGGGTTCGACGGCGCCTTCACGTTCATCTTCTCCCCGCGCCGCGGCACCCCCGCCGCGGGGATCGTCGAGGGGCTCGTTCCCCATCCAATCAAGGTGCAGCGGATGGAGCGCCTCGTCGAGCTCGTCCAACGCGGCGCGGCCGAGCGCGCCGGTCGTTTCGTGGGTCGCACGCTCGAGGTGCTCGTCGAGGGCCCGTCGCGCACCGACCCCGAGCGCCTGCGGGGGCGCACACGGCACAACAAGGTCGTCAACTTCACCGGCCTGGCCCGTGCCGGCGAGCTGACCGACGTGAAGATCCTCACCGCGACGAGTCAGACGCTCGCCGGCGAGGAGCGCCTGTTGACCCGCGCGGGCGGCTGAGCGCCGGCGGCCGCGCGGCCGTCCGGCCGGTATGCGAACATATGTTCGTGCGGTGGAGCAACCTTGCGGCCGAGGAGCAGGAGCAGCACCGGCTGCCCGGGTACCGCGACGCGGCGGTCGTGCGCCGCTTCGACGCTCCGCAGGCGCTGCAGACGCGCTTCTACGAGGTCCGCGCCCGGTCGGTGCTCAACCGCGTCCCGGTCCAGTCCCGCATGCCGTTCCGCTGGACCATCAACCCCTACCGGGGGTGCACCCACGCGTGCAGCTATTGCTTCGCCAGGCCCACCCACAAGTACCTGGACTTCGATGCCGGGCGGGATTTCGAGCGGGAGATAGTGGTGAAGGTCAACGCACCCGAGGTGCTGCGCGCCGAGCTGAGGCGGCGGTCGTGGGGGGGTGAGCACATCGCGCTGGGCACGAACACCGACCCCTATCAATGGGTCGAGGGGCGCTACCGGCTGATGGTCGGCATCTGGGAGGCGCTGCGCGACGCCGCCAACCCATGCTCGGTGCTGACGAAGTCCCCGCTGCTGTTGCGCGACCTGGCGCTGATGCTCGAAGTGTCCGAGCGGACGTCCATCAGCGCGTGCCTTTCCATCCCGACGCTCGACGAGAAGGCATGGCGGGCGACCGAGCCTCACACCCCCAATCCGCGTGCCCGCCTCGAGGCGGTGGCCGAGCTGAACAGGGCCGGCATCCCGACCGGTGTGCTGATCGCGCCGCTGATGCCCGGGATCAACGACGCCCCCGACCAGCTCGAGCCGCTGCTCGAGATGTCCGCGGCGGCCGGGGCGACGAGCATCGGCGGGGGTGCGCTGCACCTGCGCGGCGAGGTGCGAGCGATCTTCATGGGCTGGCTGGCCGCACAGCGCCCCGACCTCGTGGCGCGCTATGAGGAGCTCTACAGTCGCGGCGCGTACGCGCCGCAGAAGGAACGCGAGCGTCTTGCGCGGATGGTGCGAAAGACCGGGCGCCCGACCGGCTTCAGGCTGGCTCCGCGCCCGAGCCGCTCAGCGGCGGGCGAGCCGGCCCTCACGGCGACCGGCCGCCAGGGCACCCTCTTCTAGGAGGAGGTTCAGCGCTTCTCGCGCTGGGCGGCCTCGAACGCGAGGGCGATCTCATCCGAGCCGAGCCGGCGGGCGACGCTCGCGGCGAGCTCGGGGGCGATCCCGGCAAGCAGCGTGCCGGCGCGCAGCCCGAACGGGGCGACGTCGATCTCCCCGCGGTCGTGCTCGATCGCCCGAACGACGGCGGCCGCCACGTCCTGCGGAGAGCGGGTGCCGACGCCGCGGGGGAGCTCCACACCGGACTCCGCGTAGAAGCCCGCGTCGCGGATGAAGCCGGGGAAGATCGCCGAGACGCCGACCCCGCTCGTGCGCAGATCTGCCCGCAGCGAGGAGGCAAAGCCGCGCAGCCCGTGCTTTGAGGCGTTGTAGATGGCCGCGCCGGGCGTCGCGGCCTTGCCGGCCAGCGACGACATGAAGACGAGCTGGCCCCTGCGACGGCGGATCATCGCGGGCATCAGCCCGTGAGCCAGGACGATCGGCGCGCGCAGGTTGACGTCGAGCGCCCGGTCGATCTCCGCGACCGAGTAGGACTCGAGGCGCCCGGACGCCGGCAGCCCGGCGTTCGCCACGAGGATGTCCACCTCGCCGGCCTCGGCGAGGAGGCGATCGACCTGGGCGGGCTCGCTGAGGTCTGCCGGCAGGGCGCGCGCGCCGAGTTCGGCGGCGAGGCCGCCCAATACGTTCTCGCGCCGCCCGGTGAGCACGAGCCGCGCCCCGCGTTCGCCGAGCGCACGTGCCACGGCGTGGCCGATGCCGCCTGTGGCGCCCGTGAGCAGCGCGGTGGAGCCTTGAATCTGCACGCGCCATGAGCCTACGCGAACGACCGTCGGACACCCCTTCCCGGCGAGAGGGGCATCGCGGGGATACTGAGCTGGTGCACGGCACCAAAGCGCCTTTCGAGCTGACGGCGATCTTCGGTCCGACGGGCGTCGGCAAGACCGCGATCGCTGTCGCGCTCGCCGAGGCGCTGCGCCTGCGCGGGCGCGACCCCATCGCCGTCTCGGCGGATGCGCTTCAGGTATACGCCGGCCTTCAGACGCTCACGGGCGTGGCCTCGCCGGCCGAGCGCGCGGCGCTCGAGCACCGCCTCGTGTCGTTCCTGCCGCTGGACGCGACTTTCAGCGCCGGGCAGTACGCAGAGCTCGCGCACGCCGAGATCGACGGCCTGCTTGCCGCGGGCCGCTACCCGATAGTCCTGGGCGGCACCGGCCTCTACCTGCGCGCGGCGCTGACCGAGCTCGACTTCGCACCGCCCCCGAGCGAGGGCGTGCGCGCGCACTGGAGCGCCGAGGTTCAGCGGCGCGGGGCGCCCGCTCTGCACGCCCTGCTGGCGCGCCGTGCCGGGTGGGCCGCCGCGAGCATCGACCCGAACGACCGCCAGCGGGTGGTGCGCGCGCTGGAGCTGCTCGACGTGGGGGAGCTCGAGCCGCCCGAGGGCCCTTCGCAGCTGTGGAGCGCCGAGCTTCGCCATCGCACGCTGCTCGTCGGCCTGACGATGCAGCGCGAGGCGCTGTACGCGCGAATCGACGAGCGCGTCGAGCGGATGCTGGCGGCCGGGGCCCGCGAGGAGGTGCTGCGGGCACACGCCGCCGGCGTGTCGCAGACGGCACGCAAGGCGCTCGGCTTCGAGGAGCTCCTCATCGGAGACGTGGACGCGATGAAGCGCCGCACGCGCAACTTCGCACGGCGCCAGCTCACCTGGATGCGAAAGCTCGCCGGCGTGCAGGTGATCGACGTCACCGGACGCGAGCCTCCGGCCGTGGCCGAGGAGATCCTCGCGGCCGGCTCTCGGATCGGGGCAAACGGCGCCTGACACTTAGACTGGGGCGCCCCATGGCCCTGCGCAGTCGACCTCGAGGATTGCTGCGACGGCGCACGGCCGCGGGCGGGGGCGGCCGATGAGATTCGAGAAGTGGCAGGCGCTCGGCAACGACTACCTGATCGTCGAGCACGAGGAGGTTCCGTTCGCGCTTACGCCCGAGCGCATCCGCCGGCTGTGCGCCGGGCACTTCGGGGTGTTCGCCGACGGTGTGCTCCTGCTCTCGCGCCCGCGGGACCCCGCGCACGTGGCCGACCTGCGGATCTTCAACCCCGACGGCTCGGAGGCCGAGCTGTCCGGAAACGGCGCGCGCGAGGCGATCCTCTACCTGCGTCGCCGCGGCTGGACCGACAAGGACACCTTCTCGATCCACACGAGTGCGGGGACGATCCGCCCGACGATCACCGGCCCCAACACGTGCCGGGTGGACATGGGCCATGCGCGATTGACCTCCAAGGACTTCCCCTCCGGCCCGCCTGACGGGCTGGCCGAGCTGCGAGTGCCCGGCGATCGCTGGCGCTTCCGGCACGTCTCGATCGGCAACCCCCAATGCGCGATACGCGTGGCGGACAGCTCCGCCCTCGAAGAGCTCGACCTGAGCGTCGTCGGTCCCCCGATCGAAGGCCACCTGGACTTTCCGAACCGCACGAACGTCTCCTGGTACGCCGAGCTGAAGGACGGCCCGCGGGCGCGCGTCCGGGCGCGCATCTACGAGCGGGGGGTGGGCGAGACCCTCTCCTCGGGCACCGGCGCCACCGGCGCGGCGGTGGCTTACGTGCTCGACCGGAGGGCAGGCCCGCCGGCCCCGCCGGACGGTCCTGACCCAGCGGTGACAGTGGTGCTCGATGGCGGTGAGCTCGAGGTGGAGGTCGGCGAGGATCTGCACGTGCACCTGTCAGGCTGGGCGGTGCCCGTGTTCGCAGGCAGCCTCAGCGAGGACTTCCGCAGGGAGCTGGAGCAGACCGGATGAGGCGCCAAGAGCGCATAGACCCCTCGATGCCGAAGGAGCTCGATGAGACCGAGTAAGCGCCTGGAGCGCATCCCGCCGTACGCGTTCGCCGAGCTGGAGCGCAAGATCGCAGCGAAGCGCGCCGCCGGAGTGGACGTCATAAGCCTTGGAATCGGCGATCCCGATCGCCCGACGCCGGCGCTCGTCGTCGAGGCGATGCGCGAGGCGGTGACCGAGGCCGAAACGCACCGCTACCCGTCCAACCGCGGCCGCGAGGACTTCCGCGCTGCGGTGCGCGACTTCTACGCCCGCCGCTTCGACGTGACGCTCGACCCCGACCGGGAGATCATCCCGGCGCTCGGGGCCAAGGAGGCGATCTTCAACTTGAACCTCGCCTTTCTGGACCCCGGCGACTACGCGCTCGCCGCGGACCCCGGTTACCCGGTGTATACGGGCGGCCCGTGGCTCGCGGGCGCCGAGCCGGTGCTGATGGCGCTGGCGCCCGAGCACGGCTTCGTTCCGGACCTCGGAGCGATCGACGAGGATGTCGCCAGGCGCGCCAAGCTCATCTATCTGAACTACCCGAACAACCCCACCGGCGCGGTCGTGCCCGAGGGCTTCTTCGAGCGGCTCGTCGAGTTCGCCCGTGCCTACGACATCCTCGTCGTGCACGACAACTCCTATTCGGAGATCGCGTTCGACGGCTACCGGGCTCCGTCGTTCCTGGCCACGCCGGGGGCCAAGGAGGTGGGAATCGAGGTGTTCTCGCTGTCGAAGGGCTACAACATGACCGGCTGGCGGTGTGCCGCGGTTGTCGGGAACGCGCAGGCGCTTGAGATCTACTGGCGGCTGAAGACGAACATCGACTCCGGCATGTTCGAGGCCGTTCAGCTGGCGGGTGTGGCGGCGCTCTCGCCCGACGCCGACGAGGAGGTTGCGTCGATGAACGCCCTGTACGTTCGCCGGCGCGATCTCGTGTGCGATGCGCTGCGCGCGATCGGGGTCGACGTGCGTCCGCCGCATGCCACGATCTACGTGTGGGCACCTGTGCCAGAGGGCTTCGCCAGCTCGGAGGCATACTGCGAGCACGTCCTTGAGCGGGCGGCTGTCGTGCTCTCGCCCGGCGCCATCTACGGCCCGGCGGGCGAGGGGTGGTTTCGAATCTCGCTCACGGCGCCCGACGATCGCGTGCTCGAGGCGGTCGGCCGGATGGGTGCGCTCGCCGGCTAGCGTCGCACGGGCGCTCGACGGCGGGCTTCTAGACTGAGGGGTGGATGGACAGAAGCCGCAACGGCCGGACTACTCCCACGGCGCGACGGGCCAGCGCGCCCGAAAACGGGGGCCCGCCAGCCCAGCGCGCGCGCCAGCGCGCGTTCTGCATCGCGGCGCTGTCCGAAGGAGACGACCTGGCCGAGCTCGGCGAGCTCCTGCGCACCGCGGGGGTCGCGGTCGTGGGCGAGATGGTCCAGCGTCGCGAGCAGCCGCACCCGAACACCTACCTCGGTCCGGGGAAGGTGGCCGAGGCGGCGGCCGCAGCGAAGGCGTGCGACGCGAATCTGATCGCCTGCGACGACGAGCTGACCGCGCGCCAGGAGCGCAACCTCGAGGAGGCGGTCGGCCTGCCCGTGGTCGATCGCACGACCGTGATCCTCGACATCTTCGCCTCGCACGCGGGCACCGCCGAGGGCAAGCTCCAGGTCGAGCTCGCCCAGCTGGAGTACAACCTCGCGCGCATGCGCGGGCTGTGGAGCCACCTCGAGCGCCTCGGCGGCGGGATCGGCACGAGGGGGCCGGGGGAGACGCAGATCGAGACCGACCGCCGCCTGGCGCGCGACAGGATCGCGACGCTGCGCCGGCGCCTCGAGCACGTGAAAGGAACACGCGCCGTGCAGCGCGCCGAGCGCGAGCGGGCGGCGCTGCCGACGATCGCCCTGGTGGGCTACACGAACGCCGGCAAGTCGACGCTGCTGAACGCGCTCACGGGCGCGCAGGTGGGTGTGCGCGACCAGCTGTTCAACACGCTCGATCCGACGACCCGCACGCTGCGGCTGGGGGGCCGGCCGTACCTGCTGACAGACACGGTCGGGTTCATCAGCAAGCTGCCCCACCAGCTGATCGACGCCTTCGGGGCCACGCTGGAGGAGACCCGCCGCGCCGATCTGCTCGCCCACGTGCTCGACGCCTCGGTGCCCGAGGCGCAGGCCGCGATCATGCAGCGCTCGGTCGAGCACACGCTCGAGGAGATCGGGGCGGGCGATCGCCCTCGGCTGCTGGTCCTGAACAAGGTCGACCTGCTCGACGAGCCCTCGCCGGGCCCGCACGGCGCCTCCCGGCCCGGCGACCCGGTCGCCTCTGGCGCCACGCGCGACGAGCTCAGGCTGCGCCATCCCGACGCGGTTCTCGTGAGCGGCGCAACAGGCGAGGGATTGGCAGAGCTCGGCGAGCGCATCGAGCGCGAGCTGCTCCACACTTTGCGCAAGGTCGAGCTGCTCGTGCCCTACGCCGAGGGCGGAAGCCTGGCCGAGTTGCACGAGGTGGCCGGCGAGGTGAGCCGCGAGGACACCCCGGAGGGCGTGCGGGTCCGCGCGTTCGTGCCCGCGCGCCTGGCGGAGCGCTTCGCCCGCTTCGCGGTCGCTTCCTAGCTCTCGCCGGCGCCTCCTAGCGCTCGTCGCCGCTTCCGGAGAGCACGCCGCGGCGCTGGCGCGACAGCAGCTTCTCGAGGTTCGCCTGCGCGATCTCATCGAGGTCGAGCTCCAACTCGCTCGCCAGCTGAGCCACATACCACAGCACGTCTCCGAGCTCCTTGGCCATCGCCGCTCGTCGCTCGCCGGTCACGGCGCCGGCGTCGTCGCGGATCGCCTTCTTGGCGTGCTCGGCCACCTCGCCCGCCTCCCCGGCCAGGCCCAGTGCCGGGTAGGCCAGCCATGCCTCGCGCGGGTACTCGGCCGTGCGGCGCGAGAGCTTCTGGTACTCGGCGAGCTCCACGAACTGATTCTACGGCGGGGCGAGAGCTGCCGCGATCGCGCCCGCAGAAGCCGCCCCGGTCGCCGCGCGGCGGAGGCGTAGGGTCACAGGCCAGCGGCGCGGGCCGCGCTGCGGTGGGCAGCGCGCTCGAGGGCGTCGTCGAGCTCCACGAGCTCGGCGGGGTCGATATCGAGCGCGCGGGCGATCAGCCAGTCGGCGAACCACACGTTCTTGGGCAGCAGGGGACCATGCAGGTAGGTCCCGATCGTGTTGGCGCGCCTGACCCCCTCCAAGCCGCTGCGCCCGTCGTTGCCGTACCCGCGCAGCACCCGGCCCAGCGCCCGCTCGCCGTCGCCGAGGAACGTGCGCCCGCCGTGGTTCTCGAAGCCGGCGAGCACGCCCGTTCCCGCGTCCTCGAGTGCGACCTCGATGGCCACGTTCCCGATCAGTCGCGGCCCGTCCTCGCGCACGGTGCGAACGTCGATCAGCCCGACGCCGGGGATCTCCTCGTTCTCGAGCGCGTAGGAGTGCCCGAGCAGCTGGTAGCCGCCGCACACCCCGAGCACGACCGCGCCGCGACGCGCCGCGGCGTGCAGCGCATCGCGCTTGGTCTCGAGCAGGTCCTCGGCGCACAGCCGCTGATCGCGATCCTGGCCGCCGCCGAGGTAGAAGAGATCGTGGGCGTCGGGGTCGAGCGGCTCGCCGAGCCCGCTGGCCTGAAGCTCGAACGCGATCCCGCGCCACGAGCAGCGGTGCTCGAGCACGAGCAGGTTGCCGCGGTCGGCGTAGATGTTCATCAGGTCCGGATACAGCGCGCACACGCGGAGCGGACCGCGGGCGGGCTGCGCCGCCGCGGGGTCAGGCACCGAGCACCACCACCGTGCTGCCCACATGCTCCTCGGTGGGCGCCAGCTCGCGGGCGGGGAGAGCTTGAAGGCCGGCGTCGACGGCCTCCCGCTCGAGCTCCGCCGCAGTCACGAGGTCGAGCTCGATGACGTCGCGCTGCGGAGCGGACGCGCGCGCGGCGCCCGATCGCGGACCGGGCAGGACGTCCGCAGGGTGCTCGCCGCCCACGAGCACCCGCTCGCGTTCGATGAAGATGCTTCGCTCGAGGACCTCCACGCGCGTCGCGCGGCTCACGTAGAGCGTGCCCTCTATACGCACGGTTTCCGGCGGGGGCCCGCCGGCGCCGTCGGAGCAGTCGAACTCCTCGGGATCGGTGACGATCGCGCAGGCGAGTAGCCCGCCCGGCCGCAGGTGGGCGCAGGCCCGGCGCAGGAACGCGCTTCGCCCGGCCGGGCCGCCGAACAGCTGGATGCTCTGCATGGCGACTATGCACAGGCCGAAGTCGCTCCTCTCAAGCTCGAACGAGCGAGCGTCCGCGCAGATCGTCTCCACCTTGCCCTCACCGGCCCGCTCGGCGAGCGCGCGCAACAGGTCGCTGTCGATGTCGAGCGCGGTGACCCTGTGACCGGCTCGCGCGAGGTCGAGCGCCACCCGGCCGGTGCCGGCGCCGACCTCGAGGATCGGGCCGGCGAACTGCCCTGCGAGCTCTCGCCAGAGCGCGAGGTCCCCTTCATACCAGCCGCACTCGAGGTCGTGCCAGACGACCTTCTGAAGTGCCGCCGACGCCGGCGGACTCGCTGCGGCGGCTTCCGGAACGGCCTTCACGCCCATGCGCTGCTCGCCTCCCCGCGGGCCACCAGGAGGTCGCGCAGCGACAGCATCGCCGTGTAGGTGGGCAGGGCGTAGAGCGGCGCGTCCCCATCGGGGCGGTCGCCGGCGGCCTCGGCCAGGGCGCGGGCGAGGTCCGGCTGCACGCGGATCCGGGCGGGATCGATCCCCGCGTACTTCAATCGCACCGCGAGCTCGGAGGCGCGGGTTCCGCTGCACGTGGCGCGGCGCACCCGCCCGGCGAGCAGCTCGAAGTCGGCGTCCCATATCCAGGAGACGTCGCGACCGTCGGCGATGTTGTCGTTGAGCACGCCGAGCAGGTCGTGCTCGCCGGGCTCGAGCGCGAGCGTCCGCAGCACCTCGTTGGCCCCGGCCGGGTTCTTGACGAGCAGGATCCGCAGCTTCCGCTGTGCCCCCGGCGCGCCGTAGTCGCTGCCCGCACCGGCGAGGCCGAGGGTCACCGTCTCGGCACGCCCGAACGCGGCCTTCGCGCCGTGCAGCCCCGCGAGGATGCTCGCCAGCGGCACCTCCAGCGCGCTCGCCAGGGCGGCGGCAGCCAGCGCGTTGTACACGTTGTAGAGCCCTGGCAGCCCGAGCGCGACCTGCGCCTCGCCCGCCGGGGTGCGCAGGGTGAAGCGGGCTGCCCGCACGCCTTCGAGCGTCACGTCCGTGGCGATCACCGAGGGGGCGGGCCTCGTGCGGCCGCAGTGCGGGCACCTGTAGTGGCCGAGGTGGCCGAGGTAGATCGCCTCGAACGCGTACGGCGCTCCGCAGCGGCGGCAGTGCTTTGCGTCGGCTGCGTGTGCCATCCCGGCAAGCGCCAGCGAGTCGTCCTGCACGCCGTAGTAGAGGACGTTCGTGTGCTCCCGTCCGAGGTCGGCGATCAGCGGATCGTCGGCGTTCAAAACGAGCCTCGTGGGCTCGCGGGGAGCGTGCGCCGGCACCGAGGCGTCTCGCGCGTCGGCGTCGCGCAGCGCGCACTCCCAGCGCTCGGCGATCGTCTCGAGCTCGCCGTAGCGGTCGAGCTGGTCGCGGAACAGGTTCGCCAGCAGGATCGCTCGCGGGTGAAGCTGCGCGGCGACGGCGTCCAGCCACAGCTCGTCGACCTCGAACAGGCCGAGCTCCCCGGCGATGCTGCCGCCCGGACCGGCCGCCCCGAGCAGCGTGGCGGCGATTCCCCCCGCCATGTTCGCCCCGGCCTGGTTGTAGACCAGCGGCACCCCGGCGTGCTCGAAGATGCCCGCCGCCATCGCGGCCGTGGTCGTCTTGCCGTTGGTGGCCGAGATCAGCACGCTGCCACGCGTAAGACGTGATCCGAGGACGCCGATCGCGTCGGAGTCCAGGCGCATCAGGACCTTTCCGGGCACGCTGGTCGCGCCGCCGCCGCCCATCCGCGAGAGCGCGCCCGCCGCGCGCGCCAACGCGAGCTTGACGGCCAGCGTGCCCGCCATCAGCCCTGCGCCGCAGACTCGCCCGCCGCGGGCTCGCGCGCCGGGGGCTGCTCGACCGGTGGCCGGGCGGCGAGCGGGGGAGAGGAGGCGGAGCGGAACGCCGAGCCGACGCCGGCCGGCACGAGCACGTTGACCGCGCCGCGCACCGCGCGCACGCGCACCGGCAGATCGCCGATCGGGTCGCCGTCGGCGTACATCGTGAACGGGCGGTCAGCCGAGATCTCGACCTCGGCGGCCCGGAACACGTGAACGGTGGGGAGCTCGACGTGCGTGCCTTTGAACACCCTCGGCAGGATCTTCGTCACGAATGCGAGCTTGCTGACCGTCTCGAGGATCAGCACCTCGAGCAGACCGTCGTCGAGCATCGCGTCCGGCGCGGCGCGCATCCCGCCGCCGTAGGCCTTCGAGTTGGCGGCGCCCACCGAATAGCCGTTGAATCGCCGGCGCTCGCCCGGCGGGTCGAGCTCGATCTCAAACGAGGCCGGCCTCCACGATGCGAGTGCCCGCAGCGCGGCATACGCGTACACGAGCCCCCCCAGCCACGGTGGGGCCTCGTTGGCGATGCGGTTGGCGTCGCTGTCGAAGCCCGCCGACGCGATGCCCACGAACGCCTGGCCGGGCCGTTCAGAGCCCTGATCGGACACCTCGCCGAGGTCCATCGCCTGCGGGACCCCATGCGCGATCGTGGCGCAGGCCGCAACGGGATCGTCTCCGATGCCGAGCACTCGCGCCAGGTCGTTGCCCCGCCCGCCCGGGAGCACCCCGAGCACCGCCCCCTCGACGGCACGCAGCGTGTCGGCTACGACGCCGATCATGCCGTCTCCGCTGAGCGCCGCGACGGTTTCGCCCCGGCCGGCCGCCTCGCCGGCGAGGGCGCGGGCGTGGTCGAGGTCGCGGGTGTCCGCGCGGCGGACCGCCAGCCCGAGCTCGCGGAGCCTCCGCTCGACCTGCGGTGCCACCCGGCCCGCCTTGCCGCCACCGGCGGCGGGGTTCACGATCAAGCAGACGGGCGCTGGCATCGAACAAGCGTATTGTGCCGCGTCGCCCTCGCCGGGCCGGCCGTCCGGCCGCGATCGGCGACCGGCGACCTACGCCCGTCCCGCGGCCTTGTTGGCGCGATCTCGACGACGGCGGCCGATCGCCGCGGTCACGCCCAGCACCGCGATCACCAGGAGCAGCCCCAGCAGGATGCCGGGCGCCAGCCCGAGCCCGCCGAAGGGCAGCGAGACGAGCTCGACAAGCCCGAGGCCGAGGGCGAGCAGCACCACGATCAGAACCAGGATCAACACGGCCCCGCGCAGGCGGGCGAGGATCCCCGCAGAGGCGGGGGGCACGAGCAGTCCCATCGCGCGCAGCGCGAACATCTGGCGCCCGCTGGGAGGCGTCTGCCCGAGCCGCTCGACGGCATCCTTCAGATCGCCCGCGCGCCGTTCGGCCAGAGCCAGCGAAGCATCGGCCATGCGCCTTATCTGCATCCTTTCCTGCGGACGGGCGGCGGCGATGGCGCGCTGGAAGTAGCCACGCGCCTTCTCCGCGTCGAAGCGCTCGGCCGCGCGCGATCCGAGGATCGCAAGTGCGGCCGACTTGTATTTGGTCTCGCTCTCGAGCTCTTCGTCGGAGCGCTGCTCGAGCGCCTGGATGGCCTCGACGGCGCCGCGCTGCTCGATCCGGATCTGCCGTTGTTTGGGAGCCATCGGCCGCCATTCTATGGTGTGGGCACCCGGTAAGCGCGGGGGGAAGGGCCTGCCGGGCAACGCTGGCCGTGCGGCGGTGCAGCCGCTATGCTCGCCGCGTGAGGAGCCTTCACCCTGCACAGCGGCGCCCTGGATCGGGGCGCCAGCGCGTCGCGTGGCTGTGCGTGTGCGCGGGTCTCGCACTCGCGCTCGCCGGGCCCGGCGCTTCAGCCGCGATGTCCGCCGGGCTTGGGCCGAACGCCCCATTGAGCGAACTGGTCGGCGGCGGGGGGAAACGACACCCACCCAGACGACGACCAGCACCCCCTCGACGGAAAGCTCCTCGAACTCCTCGACGGTTGTCGTTCTCGCGCTGGCTGCAGCCGCGGTGCTGCTCCTCGGGATCGCGTTCGTGATCATCCGCGACGCGCGCAGAGTGGCGCCGGTGGCCGACGGCCAGATGCCGGGGGGCGGCGCGGCGCGCGATCCGGCCGCCGAGCTGCGCAGGCGGCGCGCGAAAGCAAAGGCCGCGCGACAGCAGCGCAAGCGAAACCGCTAGCGCGCACCGAAATCGCAGCGAGCACCGCTGGCGAGTAGCGAACAAGTAGCGGCGGGCAGCCGGCTGCGCGGGGGCGCTCGCTAGCGGGAGACGCGGACGCGCCTGGTGCTCACGACCGCGGTGCGGATCCGGCGGGGGGGCGGAGGCGACGGCGAGCCGTGCGGACCCCGCCGGGGCCAGCGGGGCAGCGAGCGGTCGGGACGGGGCCGGCGCGGACGCGGATCCAGCGGGCCTCCCGGAAGCGCCTTCGAACCTCCGTCTTCGTCTGACGAGTCCGAGACGTCCGGCGCGCGCGTCGCCTCGTCGTTGCGGAACGGCATCCAGAGCAGAAGCCCCGCGATCGGGAGCTTGACCAGCCCGATGAGCAGCAGGATCACCATCCACACCGACATTGCCGCTGCGATGGTACTACTGGCCGGTGGAATCCCAAAACGAGATTCAGCTTGCGAGGCTGGCCGAGGAGGTGGTCGGATGCAGACGGTGCCCGCGACTCGTCGCGTGGCGCGAGCACGTCGCGCGCGAGCGCCGAGCTGCGTTCGCCGATGAGGAGTACTGGGGTCGCCCGCTACCTGGCTTCGGCGACCCGCTGGCACGGCTGTTCGTGCTCGGACTGGCACCGGCCGCGCACGGGGCCAACCGCACGGGACGGATGTTCACGGGGGACCGGTCGGGGAGCTTCCTGTTCGCCGCGCTGCAGCGCACCGGCTTCGCCAATCAGTCGGTCTCGACCGGCCGCGACGACGGACTCGTGCTGCGCGACGCGTGGATCACCGCGGCGGTGCGCTGTGCGCCGCCGGCGAACCGCCCCACGCCTGAAGAGCGCGAAGCCTGTCTGCCCTTCGGGGTGCGCGAGCTGGAACTGCTCGAAAACGTGTGCGTGGTGGTGTGTCTGGGCGCGTTCGCGTGGGACGCCGGGCTGCGTCTCACGGCAGCTCTCGGCGATGACGGCGGGTCGCCTCCGAGGCCGCGACCGCGCTTCGGTCACGGCGCGGAGTTCGCCGCTCAGCCCTACTCGCTCATCGGCTGCTACCACCCGAGCCAGCAGAACACGTTCACCGGAAGGCTCACCGAGCCAATGATCGACGCCGTGCTCGCGCGCGCTCGGGAGCTCGCGGATGCCGCGAGTCAATGCCGGTCGCAACCAGCGGGCGATCGGCATTGATCCCGAGAGCCGGGACCGCGTCGCCGAATCCGGCGAGCAGCCGTTCGGTGAGGTCCGCCGCCGCGAGGGGGCGTGAGATGAAGTAGCCCTGGCCCGTCTCGCAGCCGAGAGCGACAACGCGCTCGAGGACCTCCGGCGTCTCGATGCCCTCGGCGACGACGCTCAGCTCGAGATTCCTTGCGAGGTCGATAGTCGAGCGAACGATCGCCGCAGCGCGGGCGTCGGTGCAGATGTCGGTGATGAACGAGCGGTCGATCTTGAGCTCGCTCGCCGGAAGCCTCGCCAGGTACTCGATCGACGCGTTGCCCGTGCCGAAGTCGTCGATCGAGATGCCCACGCCGCTGGCTCGCAACAGCTGCAGCACGCGAACCGCCCGCTCGGGGTCGGCCATCGTGGCGCTCTCGGTGACCTCCACCGTGAGCTCCTCCGGGGCGATGTCATGGTCGCGCAGCAGCCGCTCGATCTGCTCGGGCAGGTCCGAAACGAGGTTGCGCGCCGAGAGGTTCACCGACATCCCTAGATGCAGGCCGAGGTTGCGCCAGGCGACCATCTGGCGGAGCGCCTCCGCGACGACGTGCAGGGTGACGGGCCCGATCAGCGATGTCTGCTCGAGGAGCGGGATGAACTTCAGCGGCGGAAGCACGCCCCGTTCAGGGTGGCGCCAGCGCAGCAGCGCCTCAACTCCGACTATCCGCCGCGTCTGGAGGTCGACCTTCGGCTGGTAATGCAGGATGAACTCTCCGTGCTCCAGGGCCGCCCGGACCTGACCGAGCAGTTCCAGGCGCGTGGCGTCGAAGCGGTCGAACTCGGGCGAGTAGACCTCCACTGGGCTGTAGTGGGCCTTTGCGTGGGCCAGCGCGACGTCGGCTCGCCGGAGCAGGGTGTCGAGATCGCCGGCGTGCTCTCCCATCACCGCCAGGCCGATGCTCGCCTCGACGTTGAGGGCTACCTCGTCGAGCACGATCGGCAGCTCGAGGCTCGCGTGGAGTGCGCCGGCAAGCTCCAGCGCACCCGCGATGCCGTGAGCGCACAGGCGCACGACCGCGAACTCGTCGCCGCCGAGACGGGCGACGAGGGCGTCCTCCGCGAACTGCGACCGCAGCCGTCGTCCGACCTCGCAGAGCACGCGGTCACCCGTCGGGTTGCCGAGCGTGTTGTTGATCTCCGTGAAGCCGTCGAGGTCGATCAGCAGCACCGCGACCGAACCCGGAACCGGCCCTTCCCGACGCAGGGCGTCGTTCACCGCGTCGATGAACTGCGTGCGGTTCGGCAGTCCCGTCAGCGGGTCATAGCGGGCGAGACGGTAGTTCTCCTCCGCCTGGCGTTTCAGTCTTCGCGCTGCCCTCGCGACGATGCGGAACAGGATGGCCCACAGCAGGGCAAGTCCGATCGCCACGAGCATCGCGATGGTCCGCTTGTCGCGGGCGAGCGCGCCCGCGATCGGTCGGTAGCTCAGATAGATCTCGAATGCGCCGGCGGGCCGACCAGAGGAGGTGAAGCGCAGGGGCACGTAGACCTCGACGAGCGTTCCCAGGCCCACCTCGGCCGCGGTCTCATTGTGCGGGCTGGGGTTGACCACGGCCGCGTCGTTCGGCCGGCCTTCGAGTGCGTGCTGCAGCTCGTCGCTGGGGGCGAGGGTGCGCCCGATCAGCTTGTGTTCGTCGGAGTAGACCACCCTGTCCTGGGCGTTCCAGATCTTGATCCGGGCGAGATCGCGCGTGACGGAGCGGGTGCTGAGCTGCTGGTCGAGCTGACGCACGCTCGCGGCAGTCAGGCCGTTGCGGAGATCCTGCGGCGAGAGCCTCGGCTGAATGCCGATCCGCGCGATCAGCTGCGCCGACTGGTTGGCGTCCGCCAGCGTGCGGGTGACGATCTGACTCTCAAGGACGCGCGTCAGAACGAATCCCAGCGCCACAATCGGCACGAGGCTCAGCAGCGCGACCTGCTGGGTCAGGCTGAGGCGCCCGGCGAGCTTCCGTGCGCGCACGAGATGCATGGACGAAGATTCGACCGCACTGGCGGCAAACTTGACTGCAGCAAGCAGAACCCAGCCGACAGGCGCAACGCATTCCGACGATGGGCTAGGGCGCGATGGCTGCGAGGCCTGCGCGACGGCCGGCTGCCCGGACGGACGCGGTGAGCGTCTCAATGTCGTAGGCGCCCTGATGACGGCTCCCGTTGATGAAGAACGTAGGCGTGCCCGAGACCCCGCTGGCGTCGGCGCTCGCGACATCCCGGCTCACCCGGGGCGCGTACTCGTGGCGGCGCACCTCGTCCCAGAAGCGCTCGACATCGAGATCGAGCTCCCTGGCATAACGCCCGATGTCCACGGGGGTGAGCGCGTCCTGGTGGGTCAGCAGTGTGTCGTAGAACTCCCAGAAGCGGCCCTGAGCCGAGGCCGCCTCGGACGCCTCTGCAGCCAGCTGCGCGCTGAAGTGAACGTCGTTTAGCGGGAGGTGGCGCCAGACGTAACGAATTTCGTCGCCGAGCGATGCGACCAGCTCGCGCACGACGGGCTCCGCCCGACCGCAGTAGGGGCACTCGAAGTCGCCGTACTCGACGAGCGTCACGCGGGCGTGGGGTGCCCCGCGGATGTGGTCGCGATCGGGGTCGATGTCATCGGAGAGGTCGAGGATGTCCCCGGCGGTGGCGACGATTTGCCGTGCACGCACTCGCGCGGGCATTCGCCTGACGACACCGAACACGGCCCACCCGACGAGCGGCGCCACGAGCGCCGAGGCGATCACGCCGAGCTTCGCCTCCTGCAGGAGCTCTCCGTGGAAGGCCAGGCCCGAGATGAGCAGCGCGACGGTGAACCCGATGCCCGCGACGGCGCCGCCGCCGGCCAGCGAGGGCCAGCTGAGCGGCAGGCGCGGCCCGTGCAGCGCAGGGCGCGAGGCGACCCAGGAGGCACCGAGAATGCCGAGTGGCTTGCCGATGACGTAACCGAACAGGATCCCGAGCGCGATCGGCGAGGTGATGGCGTCGCCGAGCAGGCCCCCGGTGACGTGGATGCCCGCATTGGCGAGGGCAAACAGTGGCACGATCACGTAGCTGGTCCAGGGGTGAAGGCCGTACTGGAGCCGCTCGTTGGGCGAGATCGCAGACAGCACTCCCTGCTGGGCCGAGCGCGCCAGCTCGGGCGTCGGCTGCTCGCGGAACGAGCGCGTCAAAGCGGTCGCGCGCTCGAGATCCTCGCGCGACGGCGGATAGGCACTGGTCGCCAACCCGATCGCGAGCCCGACGATCACGGGGTCGACGCCCGACTTGAACATCGCGACCCACAGGGCGATGCCGACGGCCACCGAGAGCTGACGCCGCCAGGCGGGCACGTAGCGCAGGGCAAGCAGGAGCACGAACAGCCCGACGGCCACCGCCAGGGCGACGAGCGAGACATGCGTCGTGTAGGCAGTGCCGATCACAACCAGCGCGCCGAGGTCGTCGACCACGGCGAGGGTCAGCAGGAACACGCGCAGCCGGGTGGCCACACGCGGCGTGAGCAGCGCCAACGCGCCAAGGGCGAAGGCCGTGTCAGTTGACATCGCGGCACCCCAACCGCCCGCGCCGGCTCCGCCGGCGTTCAGCACGAGGTAGATGGCGACCGGCACGATCATCCCGCCGATCGCCGCAAACGCCGGGATCGTGAGCCGATGCCGCTCGCGCAGGTCGCCCACGTCGAGCTCGCGCTTGGCCTCGAGCCCGACGACCAGGAAGAAGAACGTCATGAGGCCCTGGTTGACCCACTCACGCAGGTCGGCCGAGATCCCGTGGCCGCCGAGCTGAATCGACAGCTTCGTCGTCCACACCGACTCGTAGGAGTCCGACCACGGCGAGTTCGCCCACAGCAGCGCGGCAACCGCCGCAGCCAGCAGCACGATGGCGCTGCCGGTCTCGGTGCTCAGGAAGTCGCGAACTGGGGTCGCAAGGTTCCGCGCCCACGCCGTTCGGCCGGAGTAGGACGTGGCTCGCGCGTCGGCCATAGCTGCGCGATTATCGCCGCACGCCGCCGTTTGAGCAGTAAGGCCCCGCCCGGCTTGGCCCGCGCCACTTCCTACTTCACATAACATACATTATCGAGCGTTGTAGAAAGGGCCCCGGGGCAGGTTAGTTCTCCCAGCGTGAGCGATCCTTCTAGAGCGGCCTCCGGGCCCGGTAACGGCAGCGCTGAGGAACCGCGGGAGGAAACCGCCGGGGAGAACTGCCTAGGCCGGCCTAGAGCCTGGGGAGCGTCTGCACGTCGGGGTGACGCCAGATCGCCGTCTCAACAGCCTGGGTGATCCGGTACTCCTTGTCGCCGACCTGCCCCGGCACAAGGTTGTGCAGGCGTAGAACCGTTCGCAGCGACTTGGCGTTGACGCGGAGCTTGCGGGCAAGCTCGGTGGCGTTGATCGGGTATCGGTCGTTCACAGTGTCCGGTTCGACGCGCTGGCCCCGCAGAGAACGCTGTTTGCCTCCACTCCACTCCTCGACCGCGCCAGAGGCGCTTTCGGCGGCTTTACGGGCTTCGGCCAGCGTTCTGGCCGCAGGGCCAGTTGCTTCTCAAGATACCACCTCGAGCCTCGCCTCCCCGGGCGAATTGGCACCTTGACTTATCTTTTGGCGTGCCATACTCTTTTCCCATGGCAGCCAAGGATTTGACGCGATCGCCCGCGGTCGAGGATTACTCCAAGGCGATCTTCTCCTTGGAGTCCCGCAGCGACGAGCCGGTGTCGACGAATGCCCTCGCCGAGCGGCTCGGCATAACGCCGGGCTCGGTCTCGGCGATGCTCAAGAAGCTCGACGAGCTGGGCCTCATCACGCATGTGCCCTACCGCGGCGTTCGCCTCACCGCTGACGGCCGACGGCTGGCGCTGGAGGTGATCCGCCACCACAGGCTGCTCGAGAGCTTTCTCGCCGATGCGCTGGGCATGCCCTGGGATCGGGTTCACGCCGAGGCCGAGATCCTCGAGCACGTGCTGTCCGAGGACCTCGAGGAGCTGATAGCGGCCAAGCTCGGGAACCCAACGGTGGATCCGCACGGCGATCCGATTCCCGATGCCGATCTGCAGCTCGAGGAGCGCTCGACGTACAGCGTGGAGAGCCTCGAGCCCGGGGATACCGGGTGCTTTGTGCGCGTATCGGACTCCGATCCGGAGATGCTTCGCTACCTGGCCGGCTGCGGGATTCATCCCGGAGACCGCTTTGCGGTGCGCGAGCGCCAGCCGTTCGGCGGTCCTCTGTTCGTCCTGTTCGGGGACCGCGAGCACGCGATCGGCGGCCAGCTTGCCGACGCGATGCGCGTGGAAGTCGACCCAACGCCGCACGAGCCCCCGGCCTCCCCCAGCGGGCAGCCCGCCGATGGCTGCCACTGAGGCCGCCCCCTCCCCCGGCCTCGATCTGCCGCAGCTGACCGAGGAGGATGTTGCGCGGTCGTGGGACCGCTCGCGCGTCTATCACGCCCGCAGGCACGGCAAGCACTGGCATCTGCTCTGGCTTCTGGTGGGGCCCGGGATCCTCGCGATGCTCGGCGAGAACGACGGGCCGAGCATGATCGCCTACGCTGCCGACGGCGCGCAGTACGGGCTGGGGTTCTTCGTGCCATTCATTCCGCTGCTGTTCGCGATGGCCTTCGTCTGCCAGGAGATGTGCATGCGCGTGGGCGCGGTCACGCACCGCGGCTACGGCGAGCTCGTCCTGCAGCGCTACGGGAAGGTGTGGGGATGGTTCGGCGCCGGCGATCTGACGCTCACGAACCTGGTCACGCTCGTTGCCGAGTTCGTCTCGATCCGCGTTGGCCTTGCCTATTTCCATCTCGGTGCCGGCGTGGCCGTCGTGCTCGGCTTGGCGCTTGTCCTGTTCACGCTCAGCGGCGGGCGCTACTGGCGGTGGGAGCGCATCGTGCTCGGCCTGGCCCTCTTCAACGGCCTGTTCCTGGGGGCGGCGATCCTCGTCAAGCCCGACCTCGGAGCCGTCGCGAGCTCGCTTGCCTTCTCGCACTTCCCGGGCGGGAGCTTCAACACGCTTCTGCTGCTGGTGGCCTCGACGATCGGGGCGACGGTGACGCCTTGGATGATCTTCTTCCAGCAGAGCGCGAGCGCCGACAAGGGCATGACCCCGAGCGACCTGAAGCATGGCCGCTACGACACCGCGCTGGGAGCGGTCCTTGCGGCCGTCTTCGGCATCGGCGCGCTGATCGCCGGGGCGGCGCTGCTCACCCACAACGGCGCGGGCATCCAGGGGTTCGCGCCCGACGCCGGGTTCCCCCAGGCTCTCAGGCACGTCGCGGGCGGACTCGCCGGGACCTTGTTCGCGCTCGGCCTGGTGGAGGCCGGAGCGGTCGCCATCCTCACCATCTCCGCCAGCACCGCCTATGCGGCCGGAGAATGCATTGGCGTCTCTCACAGCTTCAACACCTCGCCGCGCAACGCGGCCGTCTTTTATGTGGCGAACGTCGGGGTCGCGCTGCTCGCCGCCGTGGTGATCCTGATCCCCGGGGCTCCGCTGCTGTCGATAGCGCTCAACGCCAATGTGCTCGCGACCGTGCTGCTGCCCGTCAGCCTGGTCTTCATGGTGATGCTCGCCAACGACAAGGCGTTGATGGGTCGTTGGGCAAACAAGCGCTCAACGAACACCGTAGGGATCGCTGTCATCGCGTTCGTCGCACTCTGCGGTGCTGCCTACGGCATCGACTCCTTCCTCAGAGCGGCCCATCTCATCGGCTCGTAGGGGCACGCGCGCGACATGGACCAAGTACGCCAGGGCAAGGAGATCCCCGAGCAGGACCTGCAGCGCGAGGAGCGCTTCGAGGACGAGCTCATCATGCACCTCGAGCGCGACCAGTTCGTCGCCGAGACCTCCCGGCCGGTGCCGCGAGCCCATCTGAGCGCGACCGCACGAGTCGGGCTCTGGGCGTTGCGGGTGTTCGTCGTCCTCGTCGGCCTGATGGTGATCTACACGTTCATCGACCAGTTGCACTAGCAGCCGTCAGCGGACGGTGAGCGCGCTGCGAGGACGCCTCACTGGACGGTGAGCGTGCCTTCCATGCCGGCCGCCCGGTGCCCGGGAACGGTGCAATAGAACTTGTAGGTGCCGGGTTTGAGGTTGAGCGACAGCGTCTTGGTGGCACCTTGGAACGTCGGAGTCGCACCGACCACGGAACCCGAGGAGGAGGCGACGGTGACGTTGTGCGCGAGCGGCGCCATGTTGGCGAAGGCGATCGTCACCGTGCCGGCCTTGGCCGTCAGCGACGTCGTGTTGAACTTCAGCTGGCCTTCCGGGTCAGCTGCAAGGGCCAGCGCATGCCCCCCGCCCCCGGTGGTAGCCGCCGGCGTGGAGGACGCCGTGGAGCCCGACGTCGACGAAGCGGGCGCACTCGGCGTCGAGGCAGACGAGCTCGTGCTGCTCGAGCTGCCGCATCCGGCAAGGACGAGCGCGCCGAGGGCCAGCGTCAGCAGCGAGACCGTCGACAGGGAACGTCCTCTGGTTTGACCTACTCGATGAAACATCACGGGTCAGATCCTCCATTGGTCGGGGCTGTCGGCCTGTAGGACACCGCTCGAGGCGAATCCTTCCCATCGCTGCGACGGGCGAGCGCTGGCTGTTAGCTCACAGAATAGGCAGTCACGCGGCGCAACAACCGCGCCGGCGGCGCCACGGAGCGCGACGCCGCGCGCCGCCGCCTACGGCTCGGTGTGCACCACGACGTCCGCGATGTCTTCGACGCGTTGACGAAGCTCCTCCTCCAGTTCGCCGGCAAGCCGGTGGGCATCGGTCAGGGAGTCGCCGGAGTTCACGCCGAGGGTGATGAACAGAACGCGGCCCACGTCCGTGGACAGGAGCTTCACCGCGAGCGGTCGCGCGCCGATCCGTTCGCGCACCAGTTGCTCGACCTCTCGCGCGGCCTTCAGGTCCGCGTCCTGGTCGGCCGGGCCGGCGGTGATCGGCCGCTCGAGCGGCTCGAGGTGCGTCTGCGCGTCGGACACGCCCGGCGTCGCGCAGATCGCCTGCTCGACGCGCTCGGCGGCTGTGTGCGCGGTCCGCAGGTCGAGATCGGCGGGGAACTTCAGGTGCAGGGAGACGCTGACCGACCCGTCGTGCTCGAAGATCGTGATGTCGTGGGCCTCCTTGACGAGCGGCTCTGCGAGGGCGATCGCGAGAACCCGGTCGCGCAGCTCGAGTCCACGTCGGCGGGGCTCGACGTGCACAACCACATCGCTGCCCGACAGGGCCTGCTCCACCGCCGCCTCGATCATGTCCGCGGTCTGATGGCCCTCGACAACGGCCTGGCCGGGCGGCACGGTCACGACGACGTCGGCGAAGTAGCGTCCGGCGGACTCGCGCAGGCGCAGCCGGCTGAGCTCGATGTCGGCCCCGAGATGTGCGATCGCATGCTCGGCGGCCTCGCGCGCCTCGACGGGCGTGCGGTCCATCAGGACATCGGCGTTCTCCGCGATCAACCGCCCCGCGGCCGCGATGATGATCGCCGCCACGAGCAGTGCGGCGATCGAATCGCCCTGCGGGAAGCCCGAGCGCACGACGAGCAGCCCGACGAGCACGACCAGCGAGCCCGCCATGTCGCCGGCGAAATGGAAGGCGTTTGCGCGCAGCGCGGCGCTGTCGTAGCGTCGGGCGGCGCCCAGGGAGACGATCGTGCGGCTCGCGTCCACGATCAACGCCACCGCGATCACCGCGAACACATACCAGTGCGTTTCTGGCGTTGCGCCGCCGCCGAGCAGGCGGCCGATCGCCTCGACGGTCACCAACAGCCCGCCGGCCAGGAGGATCGTCGCCTCTCCGAGCGCGCCGAGGTTCTCGGCCCTGCGATGGCCGTAGGGGTGCTCGAGGTCGGCGGGCCGCCCGCTCAGGCGCACGGCGAAGAACGTGATCGTCGCCGCGATCACATCCCCGCTGGACTCGAGCCCCGAGGAGATCAGCCCGAGGCTGCCGCTCGCCAGGCCGGCCCCCAGCTTGAGGAACACCAGAAGTCCCGCCGCGGCCAGCGAGACGAGGGTCGTGCGTCGCGGCGTGAGCAGCGCTTCCTTCCCGGCGTTGTGGGCCATCCGTCAGGAAGACTAGGGCTCCGCCGGGCCACCGCATGCACGCGGCGTATCGTGGGTTGATGGCTCACGATCACGCGGGGCACCACCACGGGACTCGCGCCGGCGACGACGGGCGCAGGCTGGCGATCGCACTGGCGCTGATCCTCGGCTTCATGGCCGTTGAGATACCGGCCGGAATCATCGCGCAGTCGCTCGCGCTGCTGTCCGACGCCGGTCACATGCTCACCGACGCGGCGGCGCTCGGCTTCTCGCTGCTCGCGCTGCGGCTGGCCCGGCGCCCGGCGCAGGGGGCCATGACCTTCGGCTTCAAGCGCCTTGAGATCCTCTCCGCGCAGGCCAACGGGGTGACCCTGCTTGTTCTGGCGGCGCTCATCACCTACGACGCGATCCGCCGGCTGCTGAACCCGCCCCACGTGCGCGGCGGCCTGATCCTCGCTGTGGCGCTGGTCGGCATCGTCGTCAACCTCGCGGCGACCTGGACCTTGGCTTCGGCCGATCGCAAGAGCCTCAACGTCGAGGGGAGCTTCCAGCACATTCTCACCGACCTGTACGGCTTCATCGGCACCGCGATCGCCGCGGCCGTCATCCTGCTGACCGGTTTCGAGCGCGCCGACCCGCTCGTGTCCCTGTTGATCGCCGGGCTGATGATCCGCTCGGGGTACTGGCTCCTGAAGGCCTCCGGCCGCGTCTTCCTGGAGGCCTCGCCGGAGGGACTCGACCCGCTCCAGATCGGTCAGGCGCTCGTGGGGCTGCCCGGCGTAGCGGAGGTGCACGACCTGCACGTGTGGGAAATCACGAGCGGCTTCCCGGCGTTGTCCGCTCACGTGCTCGTGGACGCAGACTGTGACTGCCACGCGGCGCGCCGGCGCATGGAGGCGATGCTGCAGGGGCGTTTCCGTCTCGATCACACTACGCTGCAGGTCGATCACGCCGGCGCCGAGCTGCTGCACATCGAGATGCCCGGAGGGCCGGAGATCGCGGGCGATGCCGCCGCGCGTGTCGGCGGCGGGGTCGCACGGCTCGATCAACCCTGATTTCAGGCAGACAGGAGGAAGCGCGATGGCGAAGGCTCTCTACACCGCCCGGGCGCACGTCACAGGCGGGCGGATCAACGGCCAGGGCCGCACCTCGGACGGCGCGCTCAACGTCGCCCTGCGGGTGCCCAAGGAGCTCGGCGGCGAGGATGATGGCACCAACCCCGAGCAGCTCTTCGCGGTCGGATACGCGTCCTGCTTCGAGAGCGCACTTGCGACCGTGGCCCGGCGCTTGAAGGAGGACACCGGGGATGTGGCCGTCGAGTCCGCCGTGATGCTGCTTCCCACCGAGGAGCGGGGGTTCAAGATCGCCGTCGAGCTGGACGTGAGCCTCCCCTCGATCGGCGATCCCGGCAAGGCGATCGAGCTCGTGAGGGCTGCCCACCGGGTCTGTCCCTACTCCAACGCCACCCGCGGCAACATCGACGTCACGTTGACGGCCAACGGTCAGGCCGTCGACTGACAGCGCCGGGAGCCCGGCGCTCGCTCGCCTCTACCCCGCCTGCCCGCTGGGGCGCACGAGCACCTCGTTGACGCTCACGTTCGGCGGTTGACCGATCGCGTAGAGGATCGCGTCCGCTATCTCCTCGGCCGCCAGCGGCGTGACGCCCTTGAAGCGCTTTGCCATCGCTTCACGCACCTCCGGACGGTTGTGGCCGGCGAGCTCGGTCGTGACCGCGCCCGGCTCCACGAGGGTCACACGTATGCCCGCTCCCGCCGTCTCCTGGCGCAGCGCCTCCGAGAACGCTCCGACGCCGAACTTCGTCAGGTTGTAGACGCCCGACCCCGCTCTCGCGATGCGACCGGCGACCGAGCTCACGTTGACGATGTGCCCGGAGCCCTGGCCGCGCATCAGCGGCAGCGCCGCGTGCGTGCAGTAGAGCACGCCGAAGACGTTGGCGTGGATCATCCGCCGCCACTCCTCGGTGGGCGCGCTCTCGATCGGGCCGAGCAGCATCACGCCGGCGTTGTTGACGAGCACGTCAAGGCCCCCTAGCTCTGAGTGCGCACGCTCCACGAACGCCCGCGCCTGGCTCTCCTGGCCCACGTCGGTGGGCAGCGCGACCGCACGGCCGCCCTCCTGGCCGATGCGCTCGGCGAGCGCCGCGATGCGATCGGCCCGGCGGGCGCCCAGAGCGACGGCCGCCCCAGCCCGCGCACACGCCAGGGCGGTGGCCTCGCCGATACCCGAGGAGGCGCCGGTGATCGCGACAACCTGGTTGGAGAGATCCGTGCTCATTCGCCGAGCTTATCCTGCCAACCTCAGCCAGTTCTCAGCGACGGCCGATACGTGGGCCAGAAACGCACGGAGAACCTTTTGGCTAGCTCGCGGGTTTGAATGTTTGGCGGGCGGCCAACGTTGATCCACGCGGCAGGTAAGGCCGTACATGACGTCGAACGAGACCTCCAGCGGCCTGCCGATAGGGATAATTGACAACGCAACTATCACGGGCTATAATTCCGACTCCAAGCATCGGATTAGAAGGACGCACATGCCAGACTCACCAGCAAGCACAACTTCCACACTAGACCCCGTGGGCCCGGTCCAGACCGGGGATCGCGAGCCAGAGACCGTAGGGGACGGAGCGCCCGTGGCCGTCCCTGAGCGGCTGGACAGCCCGATCGACCGCATCGAGTTGGGGACCCCCGACACGTTCATCCCCGAGTCGGTCGACCAGCTGCTCGCGCACTCGCGGCGCTACCCCCTGCTCGCGCCCGCCCAGGAGATCGACCTCGCCAAGCGGATCGAGCGGGGAGACCTGCACGCCAAGGAACTCCTCGTCAACTCCAACCTGCGCCTGGTCGCATCCAACGCGCGGCGTTACCAGAACCAGGGCCTGCCGCTCGCCGACCTCGTCCAGGAGGGCATGCTCGGGCTGATCCGGGCCAGCGAGAAGTTCGACTGGCGCAAGGGCTTCCGCTTCTCCACCTACGCGACCCTGTGGATCCGCCAGGCAATCCAGCGCGGCCTTGAGAACTCCGGGCGCACGATCCGCCTGCCCGTCCACGTAGCCCAGCGCTCGCGCAAGGTCGGGCGCGTCGAGCGCGAGCTGTCGGTGCGACTCGGTCGCGAGCCCACGATCGAGGAGCTGGCCCAGGAGACCGGGCTGCCGATCGAGCAGGTCGAGGAGGTGCGCCACCAGCGCGCCGCTCTCGTAAGCCTCGACCAGCAGGTCGGCGAAGACGGCGACACCGCCCTTGGCGACCTCCTTCCCTCCGACGCCGAGGCGCCTGAGGAGACTGCGTGGGATCACGAGCGCGAGCAGATCGTCCACCGCGCCCTCTCCCAGCTGCCCGAAACAGAGCGGACGGTGCTGACGCTGCGCTTCGGCACCGGACGGGAGGAGCCCCAGACGTTGACCGCGATCGGCCGGCGGCTCGGATTCTCCGCAGAGCGTGCCTCCCAGCTCGAGCAGCGCGCCCTGAAGAAGCTCGCGGAGTCCCCGGAGCTTGCGGCGCTGCGCGAGGCTGCCTAGACCCCGGAAGGTCTAAGCTCCGGCCCCGCTGGTTCAAACGACGGCGAGGAGGCAGCCCGGATGTCCAGGAAGTCACCGTGGGAGCGGACCGTGCAGGCGACGATCGCCATCGGCGAACGGGTACTCGCGCCGATCGAGCGCTGGATCGGGCGACGCTCGCTCGTCGGTGACGCGACGTTTTTCCCGCTGGAGCGGTTCCCCTGGGTCAGGCACATCGAGGGCAACTGGACGACGATACGCGAGGAGCTCGAGCACGTGCTCGAGGACCACGCGGCTCTGCCCAACTTCCAGGACATATCGAAGGATCAGATCGAGATCACAGACGACGATCGCTGGAAGACGTTCTTCCTCTACGGCTACGGCTTCAAAGCCAAGCTCGGAACGGAGATGTGCCCGCGCACGGCGGCGTTGATGCGAGAAATCCCGGGTATGACGACCGCGATGTTCTCCATCCTCTCTCCCCGCAAGCACATCCTCGATCACCGGGGCCCCTACAAGGGCGTGCTGCGCTATCACCTCGGGCTGATCGTGCCGGCCGAGAAGGAGGCATGCCGGATTCGCGTCGGCGATGACACCCGCCACTGGGAAGAGGGCAAGAGCCTCATGTTCGACGACACCTTCAACCACGAGGTGTGGAACGACACCGACGAGACCCGGGTGGTGCTGTTCGTGGACGTCCTGCGACCGCTTCCCTTCCCGGAGTCCCTGATCAACCGGATGATCGTCAAGGCGATCGGGTTCTCCCCCTTCGTGCTCGATGCCAAGCGAAACCAGGAGGCGTGGGAAAAACGCTACCTGGAGCGCGCCGTCGCCCCGGCGGGCGTCCCGCAGCCCGCCGCTTGAGGCCCCGATGACCGACGATCAGCCGGTGGCGGCATGGAACGTGAGTGAGTGGCACGGCAAGATGCTCGTCGACCTCCAGGGCGAGAAGATCGGCAAGCTCCAGGACGTCTACGTGGACGTCGAGACGGACGTCCCCCAGTTCGCGACGGTCAAGGAAGGCTTCATCGGCCGTCATCTGACGTTCGTGCCGCTCGGCGACGTCAAGGTCGGGCCCGACGAGCTGCGGGTGGCCGTGTCCAAGGGGCAGGTCGAAGGCGCACCCAACATCGAGCTGCGCGGCGAGGAGCTCTCCCAGGCCGATGAGTCGAGCCTGTATCACCACTACGAGCTCAACTACACCCCTCCCGCCACCGAGAGCGGGCGCCGACTCGCGCGCCGCTGACGCGGGGCCCTAGATCGACCCGGAAGGAAGCCCCAGCGTCGTCGTGAGCTGATTCGCCTTCGCGTTCAGGACCGTGAACTCGCCCGTGAGGATCAAGAGGCCCAGGACGATCATCACGGCGCCCCCGAGCGCGATGACCACGGGGAAGTGGCGCTTGACGATCGTCAGCGCGTCGGACATCCGCTCGAACGCGAGGGCGATCAGCAGGAACGGGATCGCGAGGCCGGCCGAATAGAAGGCGAGCAGCAGGGCCGCGTGGGCGGCCGAGTGGGAGATCGCCGCCTGGGTGAGGATCGCGCCCAGCGTGATGCTCGTGCAGGGCGTCCAGGCGATGGCGAACGCCGCGCCGGCGACCAGCGGACCGCCGCGACCGGCCAGGCGCAGCAGGGACTCCGAATGCCACTCGCGGTTGAGCATGCCGACGAACGGCGTCGCGAGGAAGATGACGCCCATCGCGATGATGATGACCCCGCCCACCTGCTCCAGGGCCTGTTTGTGGGCGTTGAGCGTCGAGCCGATCGCCGTGGCGCTCAACCCCAGCAGGATGAAGATCAGCGAGAAGCTCGCGATGAAGAGCAGGCTGGGGACAAGCACGCGGCGGGCCCCGACGCCATTCAGGTCGGCAGGCGTGACCCCGATCACCGTGGACAGATAGCCCGGCACGAGCGGGAGGACACACGGCGAGAGGAATGACACGAGCCCGGCGGCAAGGGCCAGCGGGATGCCCACCCCTGTCGCGGCGTCCGAGCTGCCGGCGGCGATGATCAGCTGCGCGTGGATCATCGCCACTCCTGTCGGACGCCCTCGTGGGCGATCTCCGGTGGGCCGGCCGGGGGCTCGCCCGCCGCCGTCGCCTCTCCCCCGTCCGCCCGCATGTCGAGCGCCAGGCGCAGCTCGGCGACCTCGCGCTCGAGCGCGGACACGCGCTCGGCCAGGCCCAGAACCGTCCCTGCCGGCGGCGCGGAGGCCGTGAAGCCCGCCCCCGCCGGGACGGACCGAAGCTCGGCGCGGGGCGCGTCCGCGACATCTGTCGCGCTCGATCCGTCCGTCGCGCTCATGGTGGCAGGTTCGCCGCGGTCCTCGAGGAGCTGGGCGTAGCGCTCCTCCTTCTGCCCTGGACGGCGCACGAGCCGCGTTGCGAGCCCGCGGTCGATCAGCCGCGCGAGCGTCTCGTGGATGGCCTGCAGGCCGGCGAACTCGTGCATCCGCTCGGCTCGCTGCTTGAGCTCGCCGGGCGTCTGCGGGCCACGGAGCATCAGCACGCACATAACCGCCTGCTCGTCCTCGCCCATCGGCAGCGCTTCGGCCAGCAGATGACGGTACTTCGGCGCCCGGCTGCTGCGCCCACTGGCCAGGCGGACGAAGCCGCGCCTCTCCAACCGGTGCAGCGCGTCCCTGATCGCCTCATCGCCGTAGTCGACGACGGGGTCGCGGTTCGTTGACTGGTTGCAGGCCATTCGTAGAGCATTCAGGGTCAGCGGGTAGATACCGGGGGTCGTGCGCTGCTTTTCCAGCAGGCAACCGAGAACGCGCATCTCCGGGGCGGACAGGTCCACTACCTAAAGCCTACGACGCTACAGTCAGCATGTGAGCCATCATCCGGTCGCCCACGCCTCAGGCGGCGAAGGACGCCCCGGCTCGCGACCGGAGCTGCGCCCGGAGGACATCCCCTCGACGCCGGTCTCGCTGCGGCGGATCGGCCGGCTGTTCGCGCCCTATCGGGCGCGTCTGAGCGGACTGCTCACGCTGATCTTCCTGGCGGCCGGCCTCGGTGTGATCAGCCCGTTCCTGCTGCGGGAAGTGCTCGACAAGGCGATCCCCCAGCACAACGTCGCGCTGCTGACCGAGCTCGTGCTCGGGATGATCGCGCTGTCGGTGCTGACCAGCGTGATCGGGGTCGCCCAGACGTTCATCTCCAACCAGGTCGGCCAGCGAGTGATGCACGATCTGCGCGCGGCCGTCTACGCCCACCTCCAGCGGATGTCGCTGGCGTTCTTCACCCGAACGCGCACCGGCGAGGTGCAGTCGCGGATCGCCAACGACATAGGGGGCGTCGACAGCGTGGTGACCTCGACGGCGACCTCGATCGTCCAGAACGTGACGACGGTGGTGGCGACCGTCGTCGCGATGTTCCTGCTCGACTGGCGCCTGGCGGTGTTCTCGCTGATCCTGCTGCCCTTCTTCGTGTGGCTGACCCGCCGCGTCGGGGAGGAGCGCCGGCGCATCCAGTCGGTCCGCCAGGGCCGGCTGGCCGACATGTCGACGCTCGTGGAGGAGTCGCTGTCGGTCTCCGGCATCCTGCTCGGCAAGACGATGGGGCGCTCGCCCGAGCTCGTCGGCCGCTTCAGCGACGAGTCCGGGGAGCTCGCCGATCTGGAGGTGCGCGCGCGCATGGCCGGTCGCTGGCGCATGGCCTGCGTGCAGATGAGCTTCGCGATCATGCCGGCCGCGGTCTACTGGTTCGCCGGCTACAGCATCGCCAACGGGTGGAACGCGATCACGATCGGCACGGTCGTGGCGTTCACGACGCTGCAGACGCGGGTGTTCTTCCCGATTCAGTCGCTCCTCTCGGTCGGTCTTGAAGTGCAGACGTCGCTTGCGCTGTTCGCAAGGATCTTCGAGTACCTGGACCTGCCGGTGGACATCGTCGAGCGCCCCGGTGCCCGCAAGCTGATCGACGTTCGCGGTGACGTGCGCCTGGAAGAGGTGTCGTTTCGCTACGCACCGGACTCGCCGTGGACGCTCGAGGAGATATCGGCGGAGATCCCTGCCGGGACGCGCACCGCCCTGGTCGGCGAGACGGGATCGGGCAAGACCACGCTCGCCTACCTCGTGGCCCGCCTGTACGAACCGGAGCGCGGCTGCGTGCGGATCGACGGCGTGGACATCCGCGACGTGACGCTGCAGTCGCTGGCGGCCACCGTGGGGCTCGTGTCCCAGGAGACCTACCTGTTCCACGCCTCTATCGGCGAGAACCTGCGCTTCGCCTGCCCCGAGGCGACCGACGAGGAGATCGAAGAGGCTGCGCGCGCCGCGCAGATCCACGAGCTCATCTCCTCGCTGCCCGACGGCTACGACACGCCGGTGGGAGAGCGCGGCTACCGCTTCTCCGGAGGGGAGAAGCAGCGCATGGCGATCGCCCGTACCGTCCTTCGCAATCCCCCGGTGCTGGTTCTGGACGAGGCGACCTCGGCCCTGGACACCGAAACCGAGCGGGCGGTGCAGGCGGCGCTCGACGAGCTCTCGCGAGGGCGAACCACGATCGCGATCGCCCACCGCCTCTCGACGATTCGCGACGCCGACCAGATCCTCGTGCTCGACTCCGGGCGGATCGTCGAGCGGGGCACCCACGACGAGCTGGTCGATCTGGGCGGGCGCTACGCCGCGCTGCTGAGTGGCGCCGCGGTCGCCGAGGACCGGCCCGGCGCGCGATCCGGCGCTGCCCTTGCGTGACGCTTCAGGCGCAATGTGCTGGCGTCGCTGCGCCGCTCCGCCGCTACGCGGTGGCGTCGATGTTCAGCCGCACGTAGTCCACGATCACGGGCTCGCCGACCTCGGCGAGAACGTCCTCGATGAACGGATCGCGCAAGTCCGCGGGCAGGTGCTGCACGTGTGGGCCGAGGACGATCGTCGAGAGGAACTCTCGCGGATGCTCGGGCTGTGCGGGCGCCGGCGTGAGCCAGCAATCCGCCCGGGCGAAGCCCGCGTCGAGCAGTCGCCGGCGGGTCTCCTGCGGACCGGCATAGTTCCAGGGCGGCTGCCAATCGAGGAAGTGCTCGGCGTAGGGGTCGCGCGAGAGGACCGCGTTCGCCTTTCCCCGCAGAACGTCGATGTTGCCCTCCCCCCCGCACTGCGCCGCCATCCGTCCTGTGGGCCGCAGCGCGCCGTGCAGCCGCCGGAAGAGCCGCTCGTGGTCTGAGATCCAGTGGAAGGTGGCGGTCGAGAGAATCGCGTCCACCCGGTCCTCGAGGTCCAGATCGAGCAGGTCGAGCACCCGGATCTCAACTCGGCCCACAGCTCCGCTTGAGGCCTCGTCCGGCTCGCCGAGGCGCAGTCGCCTGCGAGCGGCATCCACCATCGAGGGTGACGCGTCAACGGCTATCACCCTGCCACGCGGAAGCCGCTCGAGCAACGCCTGCGTGATGCGCCCGGACCCGCAGCCCGCGTCGAGCACGACCTCATCGCCGCCGAGCTCGAGCCGCGCGAGCACCTCCCGCCCGAGCGCCTCCATCGGCCCGGAGATCCGGTCGTAGCTCGCACCGTCCCACTGACGTACCATGGGCATACGATCGTACGCTATCACGCACAGCCGTTCCAGGATGCCGCCTTCCGGCGACGCTTCTAGTGGGCGCGGGCGGCAAGCTCGGCGAGCAGCTTCGAGAGCTGTCCGCCCTGCCAGGCGATCGGCGAGCGCGGCGGCGGTCCGGGGGGCTCCACCGCGAGCCGCGCTCCCGGAATCGTCCGCGCGTAGAGCTCGCCCACCGCCAGCGGGTGGCCGGGATCGGCCTCGTCTCGGCTGGCAACGACGAGCGTCGGAACCTCGATCGCCGCGAGCTCGTGGAGATCTTCGAAGGGACGTGACCTCGGCACGGCTTCCAGGGCGTCCGCGACGGCCTCGGGATGCTCGTGCGCGGACAGGCGCTGGCGGATCACCGTCTCGACCGTTCCGCGCCAGCGCTCGGGCAGCGCGACGAGGTCATAGGCGTCGAGGAATCCCTCGACGCCGCCGTTCCTCAGCCCTGACGCGAGGGCGTCCCACCCGTCGAGTCCGCCGGGCGCCTCTCTGGCCGAGGGGTCATAGGACGGCGTGATCAGCCCCAGCGCCGCCACTCGCTCGGGGTGGCGTATGGCGAAGCGCGCGGCCGTGTGCGCACCCATCGACGCCCCCGCCAGCACGGCGCGCCCGACACCCACGGCGTCCAACACCGCCCCGAGGTCCCCGGCGAGCTGCTCGTAGCCGTAAGCGTCGCGAACCGGTGGCGCGCCGGAGCGCCCGTGACCGCGCGCATCGTAGGCGATCACCCGCAGGCCGGAGCGCTCCAGCACGCGCGAGCCCATCACGACGTAGCGACGCGTCGCGCTCAGCCCGTGCAGCAGTACGATCGCGGGACCGTCCCCCGACTGCTCGCCGGACAGCGTCACCCCGTTCGAGCTGACGCTGAGCGAGGCCGTCTGGCGGCCCGCCTGCATCAGCTGCGCGACCCGAGCAGCCCGGCATGAACCCGCATCAGCTCGGCCGACTGCTCCGGGCGCTCGAAGAAGAACAGGTGCCCGACGCCCGGGAGGATCTCGAGGCGCGAGCCGGGGATGCGCGAGGCGATCAGGCGGCCGTTCTGGACGGGAAGGATCTGATCCTCGGTGCCGTGCACGACGAGCGCGGGCACTCTCAGCTGTGGCAGGCGCGCATAGGTGTCGTGCGCCGCGCAGGCCTGCGACTGGGCCATGATCACCGGCACCGCCACGGCCCGTTGCCGGCTGATCGCCAGGAAGGACGCGTATGCGTCGGGATCAGCCGCCGTCGCAGCGGACACGTTGGCCTCCCACGCCGCGCGCAGCGCGCGCTCGCGGTCGCCCGACATCATGGCCGTCGCGAGTCGCTGAAGCACCTCGGGCGGCATGAGCGCGCTGCCCGGCCCGCCGCAGTAGGTGCCGCCGAGACAGAGCGTGCGCACACGCTCCGGGCCGGCGAGGGCAAGCTCCTGGGCCACCATTCCCCCCATCGAGATGCCCAGGACGTGCGCCGAGTCGATCTGAAGCGCGGCAAGCAGGTTCGCCGCATCCTCGGCCAGCTGGACGATCGTGAGCGGACCCTGCAGCCGGCTGCTCGAGCCCACGCCACGGTGGTCGTAGACGATCACGTCGAAGTCGCGCCGCAGGATCTCGAGGAAAGGCTCTCCCCAGTGCAGCGCCGTGCCGCTCATGCCCATGATCATGAGCAGCGACGGCCCGGAGCCTGCGCGCTCGTAGTCGAGCTCGACCTCGCCGACATCAACGATGGGCAAGCCTCGATCCTACAGGCGCGCGCTCGGGCACCGGCGCCGGCGAGGACCCTCGCGAGATGAGCTCCTCGCCGGGAACGCTCCTCGGGCGTGCCGCTAGACCGGCAGCGCGAGCTGTCCCGCGTCGGCGCGCGCGCCGCCCGGCGCATCCGGGCCGGCGCGGACCGGGCCCTGCGGATCGGCGGCCTGCTCCTCGGTGCTCGCGAGCCCGGCCATCCGGACGCCGAGCAGGCGCACGGGCCGCGGCGGCGAGTAGTCCTCGAGCAGCCCGAGCGCGACGCTCGCAACGAGGGCGCGGTCCCTGGTCGGCTCGGTCACGGTGCGCGCGCGGGTGACCGTCGTGAAGTCGTCGAGGCGAACCTTGATGCCGATCGTGCGTCCAGCGCGGCGGTTCGCCGCGAGGTTTGCGCACAGCTCGCCGGCCATCCTGCTCAGCACCTCGCGCAGCTCCGACGGGTCGCTGATGTCGGTGTCGAACGTGCGCTCGCGCGACTCGGAGATGACCTTGCGGGCCGCCCCGACCTCTCCGTCGTGCTCGAAGCGGGCGCGCCGGCCGAGCTCTCTGCCGAGATTGGGTCCGAAGCGCCCCACGAGCAGCTCCTGCGGCGCCGAGCCGACCGCGGCGAGCGTCGTCAGGCCCAGCGCGGCCAGCCGCTTGGCGGTCTTCGGCCCGATTCCCGGGATCAGGCCGGGCGGTGAGGCTGCGAAGCGCACGCACGCCTCCTGCCGGCTCAGCACGACGAAGCCCGCCGGCTTCTCGGCGTCCGAGGCGACCTTTGCCACGAGCTTGTTCGGGCCTATGCCCACCGAGCAGGTCAATCGCAGCGTCCCGCTGATCTCGGCCACCAGCCGGCGCATCGCCGCGCGCGGCGAATACAGCCCCTCCAGGTCGAGATAGGCCTCGTCCAGCCCCACGACCTCGACCCGCTCCACGTGCGCGCGGACGAGACCCATGAGGCGCGCGGACACGTCGCGGTAGGTGGTGAAGTCCGGCGCCAGGAAGACCGCCTGTGGACACAGCCGCCGCGCCCGCGAGGCGGGCATCGCCGAGCCCACTCCATAGCGGCGCGCCTCGTAGCTGGCGGTGGTGACCACGGCGCGCGGACCGTTCCCCGCAACGACCACCGGCCTGCCGCGGAGCTCCGGATGGCGGCCGAGCTCGATCGCGACGTAGAAGGCGTCACAGTCGATGTGGCCGGTGCTCAGCTGGGACCGTTCGCGTGACACGGTGAGTCGAATCTAGCGGAGCCCGCGGCGGGCGCTCGGTGGCCCCTGAGCGCCGCAAACGACCTGCTACGCCGCTGAGCCGCGGTCCTAGGGTACCCTTCGGGGCGGCCATGGACCTGACCTTCAGCCCCTCAGAGATGGCCTTCCGCGACGAGCTGCGCGAGTGGCTGGCCGCCAACCCACCCGACGTCCGGCCAGCGCAGGACGGCGAGGACGCCGAGTTCGCCTGGCGGCGCGACTGGCAGCGCCGGCTCTACGACGCGGGCTGGGCAGCTCCCGCCTGGCCCACCGAGTACGGCGGCCGGGGTGTGACGCCGACCGAATCGGCGATCTACTTCGAGGAGGTGGGCCGCGCACGGGTGCCCTTCGCCGCCAATACCCTCGGCCTGCTGCTGGGCGGGCCGACGCTCATGATGTGGGGCACCGACGAGCAGAAGGAGCGTTACCTGCCGCCGATCCTCTCCGCCGAGGAGATCTGGTGCCAGGGCTTCTCCGAGCCGGACGCCGGCTCGGACCTGGCCTCTCTGAAGACCCGCGCGGTAAAGGACGGCCAGGACTGGGTGGTGAGCGGCCAGAAGGTGTGGACCAGCGGCGCCCAGTTCTCGAAGTGGTGCATGCTTGTGGCTCGCACCGATTCGGACGCGGCCAAGCACAAGGGCCTCACCTACTTCCTGATGGATATGGAGCAGGACGGGGTTCAGGTTCGTCCGCTGCGCCAGATCACCGGCGAGGCGGAGTTCAACGAGCTGTTCATCGAGGGGGCGCGGATCCCCGACGCGAACGTCGTGGGCGGCGTGGGAAACGGATGGAAGGTCGCGCTGACCACGCTCATGAACGAGCGCGCCGGCCTCGGCTTCGCCCTGCAGATCCGCTTGCGGCAGCTTCTAGACGACCTGATCGGGGCAGCCGCCGAGCGGGGCCTGCTCGAGGACCCGCTGTACGCTGATGCGCTCGCGGAGCTCCACGTGCGATGCGAGTCGATACGCCTGCTCGCCTGGAAGGGGCTGACCGACGCCGAGCGCTATGGGCAGCCCGGGCCTGAGGGCTCGCTCGTGAAGTGGCTGTGGTCAGACACCAACCAGCGCCTCACCCAGCTGGCCGCTGACATCCTCGGAGCCGAGGCGCTGACGGCTGGCACGAGCTGGAGCTACGAGCTGCTGCGAGCGCGCGGCAACACGATCGAGGGGGGCACGACGGAGGTCCTGAAGAACATCGTCGCCGAGCGCGTGCTCGGCCTTCCCCGGCTGAAGGTCGCCGCGTAGCGCCGATGGACTTCGGGCTGACAGACGACCAGCGCGACATCCAGCGCACTGCGCGGGATCTGCTCGCCGAGCGCGCGCGGCCTGAGCGCGTGCGCGAGCACGCCGAGGCGGGTCGATCCGATGAGGCTCTGTGGCGTGAGCTGTGTGAGCTGGGCTGGCCGGGGATCGCGGTGTCCGAGGAGTACGGCGGTCAGGGCCTTGGACGCATCGAGCTGTCGATCCTGTGCGAGGAGCTCGGAAGGACGCTCGCGCCGGTGCCCTTCCTGGCGAGTGCGCTCGCCGCGACCGTGATAGAACAGGCCGGCTCGAGCGAGCAGCAGGAGCGCTGGCTTCCGGGCCTGGCAAGCGGCGAGACGGTCGGCGCCCTCGGCGCCTCGCGCGGTGGCACCGCCGAGCTCGTGATCGGCGCGCCCGAGGCCCAGGTGATCGTGCTGATCGACGAGGACCTGACGGCGCGGGCCCTCACGCCCGAGCAGGCCGAGGTGAGCCCGTTGGGGTCGATCGACCCGACTCGCTCCACTGCCCAGGTCAGCGCCTCGGAGGATGCCGGGGAGGCGCTGGCCGGAGATGTCTCGGCCGGAGTGGATCGCGCGCTGGTCGCCGTTAGCTCAGAGCTCGTCGGGGTGTGCGACAGGGCCCTCGAGATGACCGTGGCCTACGTCAAGGAGCGCCGGCAGTTCGGCGTGCCCGTGGGCTCCTACCAGGCCGTCTCGCATCGCTGCGCCCAGATGCTGCTGGACACCGAGAAGGCACGCGCGACCGCGGCGTTCGCCGCGTGGACCGCGGACGCCGAGCCCGGACGGCTGGCCGAGGCGGCCGCGATGGCCAAGGCGGCGGCCTCTGACGCCGGGCGCGAGGTGACCGCGAGCGCGATCCAGGCGCACGGCGGCATCGGCTTCACCTGGGAGGCCGACGTGCACTGGCTGTACAAGCGCGCCCAGCTCGACGCCGCGCTGCTCGGGGGCGCGAAGCACCAGCGTGCTCGCCTGGCGGGGATCCTCGCCGAGCAGGTGAGCGCCTCGCCGGTCGGATGATCGTTCCCGGCCCCGCTCGCATCGCAAGCTAGCCGGCCGCGCACGATGCCGAGGTACGCCGCGTTCCTGCGGGGGATCAACGTCGGAGGCCACCGGGTCGTGCGCGACGACCTTCGTTCGGCGTTCCAGGCGCTGGGCTTCACCGAGGTGGACACCTTCCGTGCAAGCGGCAACGTGGTCTTCACCGCCGGGAGCGAGTCTGCCGCGCAGATCACCGCCAGGTTGCAGCAGGGATTGGCGGTGGCGCTCGGCTACGAGGTGGCTACGTTCCTGCGCGCCGGGCACGAGGTCCGGGCGATCGCCGGCCACGAGCCGTTTGCTCCCGCGTTGGTCGAAGCCTCCGCGGGGAAGCTCCAGGTCGCGATGCTCTCCGCGCGTCCGGCCGCCCGGGCGCGCGAGGATGCCCTGGCGCTGTCAACCGACGCGGACAGGCTCGCGATGGGCGATCGCGAGCTCTACTGGCTACCGCAGGGAGGGATGATGGACTCGGCGCTTGACCTCAAGGCGCTCGGGACGCTGCTCGGCCCGATCACCATCCGGACGAAGGGCACCGTCGAACAGTTCGCGGGCAAGCACTTCCTCGACTGAGTCTCACGCGCACGCCCAGAGCGCTCAGCGCGTGCTCCACACTGCCCCGGTGTCACCGAACCCGAGCGCCTGCTTGGTGGCCTGGGTGAGGTCGAATTCGCGTCCGGCCACGTAAGGGCCCCGGTCGACCACCGGAACGCGCAAAGAGCGCCCTCCGTAGCGCAGCGTCACCAGGGTGCCGCAGGGCAGCGTCTTGTTGGCCACGCCCAGCGTCGAGCTGGTCAGCGAGCCGCCGCAGGCCAGACCGCCGGCTCCGCCGTACCACGACGCGCCGGCGAGGCGATAGACGTTCAACTGGCCGAGCCTGCGGTGCGTTCCCAGGTCGCGGGCGTCGCCGGCGAATCGCAGGCGCACCCGCTCGCTGCCTATCCGATGCGGGAAGTAACGCAGACGGAAGCGACCGCCGGCGCTGGTGCGCGCCCGGGCGAGCGCGCGCCAGCCATGGCCGGCGAGCCCCTGAAGAGTGACGACTCGGCCCGGCAGCCCCGTCGAGCGGGGATCGCCGAGCAGCGTGCCGCTCACGGTCGCCGCGTGGCCTTCCAGCACGTTCAGATCGACGCGGCGGAGGCCCAGGCCGGTGCTGGCCGACGCTGCGATCGGCGGGACCGCGAGCAGCGCTGATGAAACGATCCCGGCCGGAGCAAGGGTTGGGGCAGACGGCGCAGGCGCCGCGGGGACGTACATCGATATGACCTCCTTGAGTGCTCGCCTACGGGGTTAGCTGTCGGGCTCACGCGCGGCGGGACACACGAATCGAACGCGTGTCAGCCGGGCGTTACGACCGCATCAGCGGTCGATTCGCCCCATCCGGGCGCTCGGAGAGCGATCCGGCAGTGGGTCCCCCGCTCGCCTCCATCCACGGAGACGACTCGGCGAGGTCGAACAGTTGTTCGCATACTAGGAGGCCCCGGTAGGGCGAAGTGTGAAGCTCGACACACATGACCCATGGCTGTATAAGGCCGTCTAGACTGCGAACATGGCGGTAATCCTGTCCGCGGCGCCGATCGCGCTGAAGCTCTTTGCGGGCGCAGGCGTGCTCGGCGTGCCCGCGGGGATCTTCCGTGCCGCCCGGTGACCGGGCCAACCCCGCCCTCACCGCTCCGTCGGCATCGTCCTACCCGCTCGTGGACTTTCTCGAGCAGTTCCCCGACGACGACGCCTGCAGGGACTGGCTCTGGCGCACCCGGTTTTCGCCCGACGGCGATCACGCCTATTGCCCCAAGTGCGGGCGGGAGCGCGCTTTCAGGCGCTACGCGACCAGGCAGCGCCGCCGGTCGTGGACCTGCCGTGGCTGCGGACTGCACGCCCAGCCGACCGCAGGAACGATCTTCGAGGGATCGTCGACCTCGCTGCATCTCTGGTTCTACGCCTTCTACGTCATGACGAGCACGCGTTGCGGGATCTCGGCCAAGCAGCTCGAGCGTGAGCTCGGCGTGACCTACAAGACCGCCAGGCGGATGCTCAAGCTGATCCGCGAGGAGCTGCTGGGACGCGAGAGGTTGCCGGCGGGGACGCCTGGACGACCGGCTGGTGGCATCGCAAGCGCCGGCAGTGGCACGCCTTTCTGATGCGTCCGCAGAGCACCGCTCCCGAGAAGGCCCGCGGCGTGCCCGCGCTCATGCGCGTCCCCTTCGCCGGACTCTGGCCAGGGCCCTGGCGCTCAAGGCCGCGATGCCCTCGCGCCGTCTCAGCCCTTCTGGTCAGGCTTCCTCGCGGCGTCCTCGAGCGCGCCGAGCACATCGGCCTTCTCGGGGATCGGGATCTCCACCGACTCGTAGGGCCTGCCCTCCCGGTCCCGGCCTTTCGGCTGGGTCGGCTGGGTCACGGCAGCTTCGCTCAGGGCGGCGAGTTCCTCTTCGCTCGGGACTTCCGCGTTGATCACCTCGAGCGCCCTGTCGTAGTCCCCCTCAGCCACGTACACGTCACGCGGAGCCGCAGCGCCGAGCCGGATGTTCCCGCTGCTCATCTGCGCCACCGAGCGGATGCCCGCCTCGGAAAGCCACTCGGCGACCATCTCGGCCTCGGCTTCATTTTCGACCGTGGTTACGATCCTCAGCGTGTCGGACATCTGGAGCGAGCGTAGCGCCACGAGCACCGGACGGCTCGCACGTGAGGGTGCGCGGCAACGCCATGCGCCCGCACATCATGGTCGGCCTGTTGCGGCGGTCGGAGAAACATCTCCCTCGGCTCGATGCGAACCGAGGGCGAGTAGGGAGCCTGAAGGTCGCAGCCGCCGGCGGCTGAAGGCAGACGTTGACGCGCCGCTTGCCAGCAGCGACAATCCCCGCAGATGACCAACCCCGACCGCCTGTCCGCGCTGGACTCGACGTTTCTGCATCTGGAGAGCAACTCCACCGCGCACATGCACGTAGCGTCGGTGATGGTGTTCGAGGGCAAGGCGCCCACCCAGCAGGAGCTGATCGACCACGTGCTCAGCCGCCTGCACCTCGTGCCGCGCTACCGCCAGCGGCTGGCCTACGTCCCGCTCGGCCAGGGCCGGCCGGTCTGGACCGACGACCCCTATTTCAATCCGCAGTACCACATCCGCCAAACCGCGCTGCCGCGCCCGGCCGACGACGCTGCGCTGAAGCGGCTGGCCGGCCGCCTGTTCTCGCAGCGCCTCGATCGGTCCAAGCCCTTGTGGGAGTTCTGGCTAGTTCAGCGCATGGCCGGCGGACGGTTTGCCCTGATCGCCAAGACCCACCATGCGCTGGTGGACGGAGTCTCCGGGGTGGACGTCACCACGGTTCTGTTCGACGCGGAGCCCGAGCCGCCGGCCGTGCCTCGCAGGCGGGCCAGCTGGACCGCCAGGCCGCTGCCCGGGTCGGCCAAGCTGCTCGGGGAGGCGCTGCTGGAGCGCACGACGGTGCCCGCCGAGATGACCCGCGGAGCGCGCGCGATCCTGCGCACGCCACGAAGGGCCCTCGCCCAGGTCACGGACGCGCTGGCGAGCGTCGGCGCGACCGCCCTGGCCGGGATCAACGCCCCGGCGCCCCCGAGCCCGTTCAACGTGGAGATCGGCCCGCACCGTCGCTACACATTCCTCGACGCCGATCTGGCGCAGTTCAAGTCGATCAAGGACGCCCTCGGCGGAACTCTGAACGACGTCGTCCTGGCCTCGGTCAGCCTCGCCCTCGGCCGCTACCTGCGCAACCACGGAGAGGACACCGAGGGTCTCGTCCTGAAGGCGATGGTGCCCGTCTCGGTGCGCACGCGCGCGCAGCGAGGGGCTCTCGGAAACCAGGTGGCGGCGATGTGGGCGCCCCTGCCGGTGGGCGTCGTGGACCCGGCGGACTGCCTGCGCCAGATCGCCGGTGCGATGGAGGATCTGAAGAAGTCCGGCCAGGCGGTCGGGGCGCAGGTGCTGACCAACCTCGCCGGATTCGCCCCGCCTACGATCCTCAGCCAGGCAGCCCGCCTGCAGGCTCGCCAGCCCTTCTTCAACCTGGTCGTGACAAACGTCCCGGGACCGCAGTTCCCGCTCTACCTGCTCGGCCGGCGCCTGCAGGTGCTCTACCCGGTGGTGCCGCTGGCGCAGCGCCAGGCCCTCGGGATCGCGGTCATGAGCTACGACGGTCACCTCGGGTTCGGGCTGCTCGGCGACTACGACGCGCTTCCGGATCTCGAGGTAATCGCGCTGGACCTCAAGTGGGCGATCGCCGCCCTGGCCCGCGCGGGCGGCCTGCGCACCCGTCCGAGCGCATCCCGCAAGAAGAGCGTCACGCCGCGGAAGACCACTCGGGCCGCCCGTGTCGCGCGTCCGGCGAGCGGCCGGGCCGCCCGCGGGGGCTGAGCCGGCACCGGGGCGGGCGGCCGGGGACCTCAGGCCTCCGCCAGGCGGTTCATCAGCTCGCTCACCTGGCCGGGCCGTGCCAGGTTGAGCACGGTGATGCGGCGGTCTCGGGCGATGCGCAGCGCCTGACCGGTTCCGCCGACCCGCCCACCGGTCCCGTCGAGGCTTCCGTCGGGCGTCCAGCAGACCACCAGGAGCGCCGGTGACGTGAGGTCTCGGCCGAGCACCTGATGACAGTCGCGCGCGCGCAGGCGGCGCGCACACTCGGTCAATCCGCCCCAGCTGGGGTGAAAGCGGGCTGCAAGCGCGTAGGCATCGTGCGTCGGCTCGGGCAGCACGAGGAGCTCATGGCCCTCGCGCGGACAGCGCACGCGCGCTTCGAAGGCAGGCCAGGGAAGGAACAGCTCCATGCGCCCGCCTGCCAGGACGGCGCCCCTGTAGAAGGCCTGGTCCGCGCCCGGGGACATGCCGGTCCGCATCGTCCAGCCCGCGCGCGCGAACCGGCTCGCGGCGTCCTGCATGACCTCGAGCACATGCGCCGGCGTGGCCCTCGACCCGATCCCGGCGTAGACCCGCTCGCCGCGCGCCGGCGCGCTCTGACGATCCACATGCCGATCCTAGCGGCGCCCCGGATCGGTGATCGGGCCGGTATGACGGGGCGCTCGGCCAGCAACAGACGGCGGTTGGGAAGGAGGTCAGCGTGGACTCCGCTTTCAGCGACGGGAGCGAGTGGCGTCGTCATCGAGCCCAGGTGACGCGAAGAGCCCCGCGTTCCCGGTGAGATGCGGGAGCGCGGGCTCTTGCTTTGGGGGGAGGAGAGGGCGCGGCTACCGGGCTTGAGTTACGCGGCCAGCACGAGGTCCGGGCGGGCTGCGCGCGCGGGCGCGGTGACGGGCCTGAGGTTGCGGGGGTTGTCCTGGGCGGCGTGGTGGGGGGTCAGGGCCGATGCGCGCGACATTACGTAGGCGAGGCCGCCGAGCATGGCGATGTCGGCGATAGCGTTTGCGGCGATGGCGAGCGTGAGGGACATTGGTGGCCTTTCAGGTCGGTTCCAGTCGCTGAGGATCAGTCTTGGGCACGCTGCTGAGCGGATCGTTCGGCTTTCCTGAGAGCCGGCTGAGAGGACTTTTCGACTCGTCCTTGTGCGCCTGCGAGCCGATTTCACCGAGCCCCCGCCCGTGCAGGGGCTCTGCCGCCTGGAGGGTGCGCTCACGCCTCTCCTCCGGCCATCATCCGCTCGAACTCGCCTCGCAGTCGCTCTGCAAGGCAACCTGAGCACCGGTCCGTGGACCCCCCGTCCCCGAGTATGGTCGCCTGGACATGCGAGTGCGACTGATCTTCGCGGCGCTAGCCGTGGGCGCATTGCTGCTGGCGGGGTGTGGCAGTACGCCCAGCCACCGTCCGGCGGCACGTGAACAGCGAGAACAGGTAGTCACGATCACGGGAGCGATCGGACCCCCCGAAAGTCCCAGGGAAAAGCAGTTGGCACGCGAACTAAACGGCATCAAAGGCGAGTCGCCTCCACAGGTGGTCACGGTCCCGCGAGCACAGGAAAAGCAGTTGGCACGCGAACTAAGCGGCATCAAAGGCGCGTTGCCTTAGTTGGCGACCTGTCATCGTTCGCTCCAGCTCGTCGGCCACTTCCACGACGGCCTCGCATTCGCTCTGCAGGAAGACCTGAGCACCGAGGAGGTCATCCCCGCCCGCTCGCCGACACGTCGCAGGTAGTCGAGATCCTGCGCCGCAGCGGCCAGACACCGAACGCCGAGTGGACTCTGAGATTCGCCCTTTCGAGTCCCGGATCTAGCATGGCGCCATCTCCCCCGGGGATAGGCTCTCGGACATGGCTCAGCGCAACGATAAGACCACACCAAGGCCACAATGACGGCCCGCACACATAAAATCCCCGCAACATTGAGGGTTTAGCGCCGGCATGCGCCTGGCTCTCTGTCAGATGAACGCCACGGTCGGCGACATCGCCGGCAACGCCCGGCGGATCCGCGCGGGTATGCAGGGGGCGCGTGACGCCGAGGCGGATCTCGTCCTCTTCCCCGAGCTCGCCCTCACCGGCTATCCGCCCGAGGACCTGCTGCTCCGCGAGCACTTCCTCGCCGATGCGGCCGCGGCACTGGACGAGCTGGCCTTCGAGTCCCACGGCGCGATCGCCGTGGTCGGGTTCCCCGAGCGGGCCGACGGCGTCTACAACGCGGCGGCGGTGCTAGCCGACGGCGCGATCCATGCGATCTACCGGAAGGTTCACCTGCCGAACTACGGGGTGTTCGACGAGCGGCGCTACTTCCGGCCCGGGCCCGGCGGGGCGGTGCTCGACATCGGGGAGCACCGGCTTGGGCTGACCGTTTGCGAGGACATCTGGAGACCCGGCCCTCCGGCCGCTGGGGAGGCCTCGTCCGGCGCCACGTTGATCGTCAACATCTCCGCCTCGCCCTACCACGCCGGCAAGGGAGCCGAACGGGAGCTCATGTTCGCCGAGCGGGCGCGCGAGAACGTCGCCTGCGTCGCCTTCTGCGCGCTCGTGGGCGGACAGGACGAGCTCGTGTTCGACGGCCATTCCTTCGTGCTCGACCACACCGGCGAGCCGATCGCGCGGGCCGCTCAGTTTCAAGAGGAGCTGCTCGTCTGCGAGGTGAACCTGCAGCTCGCCGCCGCCGCCCGGCGCCAGCGCTCCGGCGAGCATGACCCCGGGGGGCACCCGCGAGGTGATGCGCAGCCGGCGTCCGTCAAGGTCCTGGCGCGAGCGCCGGCACGGAGCCCTGTCGCGTCAGAGGCGCCTGGCTCGGCCGAGCGCGAGAATCGCATGCACACCCCGATAGCACCGCAGGAGGCCGAGGTCTACGCCGCGCTGAAGCTCGGCTTGCGCGACTACGTCGAGAAGAACGGCTTCGTCCATGTCGTCCTCGGCTTGTCGGGCGGAATCGACTCCGCGCTGGTCGGCTGCCTTGCGGCCGACGCTCTCGGCAGCGAGCGGGTGAGCACCGCGATCATGCCGTCCCCCTACTCGTCGCTCTCCACCCAAGAGGACGCGCGCTCGCTTGCCGCGGCGCTCGGTGTGCGCACCCACGAGCTGCCGATCGCCTCCGTCATGGAGTCCTACTCCGAGGCTCTGCGCGCCGAGTTCCACGGGCACCCCGAGGATCTGACCGAGGAGAACCTGCAGGCCCGCATCCGCGGCAACCTGCTGATGGCGCTGTCGAACAAGTTCGCCTGGCTCGTCCTCACCACCGGCAACAAGTCCGAGATGTCGGTGGGCTACACCACGCTGTACGGCGATCTGGCCGGCGGGCTGGCGGTCATCAAGGACGTGCCCAAGACGCTCGTCTATCGGATCTGCGAGTGGCGCAACTCCCCCGCGGCAGCCTCCGCCGGCCTCGCGCCCGCCCCGATCCCCCGCTCGATAATCGAGCGCGCCCCGTCGGCCGAGCTGCGCCACGACCAGCGCGACGAGGACTCCCTGCCTCCCTACGAGCTGCTAGACCGAATCCTGCAGGGCTACATCGAGTTCGACCTCGGGCGCGAGCAGCTGATCGCCCGGGGACTTCCCGAGGCCGAGGTCGACCGCACGATCCGGCTCGTCGACCTCGCCGAGTACAAGCGCCGCCAGGCGCCTCCCGGGATCAAGGTCACGACGCGTGCATTCGGCCGCGACCGGCGCATGCCGATCACCAACCGCTACCGGGGCTAGGGAGCCGCGGGCGGCTGCGCGCCCCGGAGCCGACGCTAGGCTGCGGGCGTGCCTGCCGTGCGCCGATCGCTCGCCCTCGCCGTGCTGTGCGCCGTGTGTCTCGGCGCCTGTGGAGACACGCTTCAGGATCAGCCGATCCCGCACAACACGCTCGAGGGCCTGCTCATTGCGCCCTACCCGGTGTACTGGCTGGGCGGCTCATTCCAGGGAAAGGCGATCACCGACGTCACGCACGACCCCGGCGGCGCGTTCAGCATCCGCTATGGCGACTGCGTGCAGGGTGGCCAGGGCACCTGCGTCCCGTCGTTGCGAGTGGTGACCTCCCCGGACAACAGCTTCGTGCCGGGCGAGGCCTCTTCGCATCAGACGGCGCCCGTGAGGGGCGTCACGGCCCTGGTCGCGCAGAGCGGGCGAACGATCGAGATTCCAACGGCGGGAGTGATCGTCGGCATCTTCGCCGAGAGCCCCCGCCTGGCCGCGGCCGCCGCCCGGATGATCGTGCCGATCAACGAGGTTGGCGCGCCGGAAGCGCGGCTGCCCGGCCGGCTGCCCGACACGGGCTTCGCCGAGACGCCCCTGCCAAGCCAGGTGCCCGCCCCGCTGCGCTCCCTGCGTTAGCCCGCGGGGCGAACCGCGATCGTCATGCGGGACACCGCGCAGCTTCGTCCGTCGTCGTCACTCATCAGCACATCCCACACCCACGTGGTCCGGCCGCGATGCAGGCGTGTGGCATGCGCATGGACCGTGCCCTCGGTGATCGGCCGAAAAAAGCTCGTGTTGTTCGACATCCCAGTGGCGATCTTGCCTTCCGGGATCACCGCGGCCGCGGTGGCCAGCGAGGTGAGCGACTCCGCGATAGCCGCGTACACGCCCCCGTGGACCAACCCCATCGGCTGCTTGACGTCCTCGCCAACCGGCACCCTGGCGCGCGCCTCGGTGTCGGAGATCTCGAGGAACTCGAGGCCGTACAGGCGGTCGAAGCCCGTGATCGATCCGTTCAGCTGCTCGAGACTCGGCATGGCCATCGCGCCATCACGATAGCCTAGGAGCACTTCACAGATGAGCCGACTGGACGACCTCCTCCCCGACCAGCGCGCCGCGCTCTCCCTGCTACTGCGCCAGCGCAAGACCTACGCCGAGGTCGCCGCCCTGCTGAGTATCCCGGAGCGCGCCGTGCGCGACCGCGCGCACGCCGCGCTCGCCGTGCTGGCCCCCCGCCAGGCGCGCGAGCTCTCGCCCGAGCAGCGCGAAGAGATCGGCGACTACCTGCTCGGCCAGCGGGCGAGCGTGGCCGAGCGCCTGCGAACGCGCACCTATCTGATGGGCTCGGCGCCGGGCCGTGCGTGGGGTGAAGCGATCTCCTCCGAGATCGCCCCGCTGGCCGCCGCGCCGCTGCCGGAGATCCCAGCCGGCGCACCCGGCGCGCCCGGCGCGGGGGATGTCCGCGATGAGCACGTCTCATCGAGCGCGCCCGCCCCGGGCGCTCCCGGAGCACAGGCCCCCTCTCCGCTGCCAAGCTCCCGCCGGACGGGCGCCCTGCTGCTCGCGGGGATCGCCGCCGCCGTGATCGTCGCCGTCGTCCTGATCACGAGCAGCGGGGGCTCGCACGCCCCCGGCACCGCGGCCTCATCCACCTCCGCCGCCAGGACCTCATCCTCCTCTGCAGCAGCGACGGCCGGCAAAGCCACCGAAGACAAGCGGATAAGCCTGACCTCGCCCGATCCCGCGAGCAAAGCGATCGGCGTCGCCGAGGTGCTCTCGGAAGGCAGCAAGTACGCGTTCTATCTGGCCGCCGAACACCTCCCGCCCTCCAGGGGCTTCTTCTACGCCGTCTGGCTCTACAACTCCCCCACGAGCCACGAGGCGCTCAGCAAGACGCCTCAGGTCGGCGCCGACGGGCGCCTTCAGGGCGGAGCGCTGCTGCCGGCCAACGCCGGCAAATACCACACGATGCTGCTCACCAAGGAGACGAGCAGCCGCCCCACCCGGCCCGGACCGGTGGTCCTGAGCGGCGCCTTCGCGCTGCACTGACGGAGACTAGGGAAGGAGCTTCCCTGGGTTCATGATCCCGGCCGGATCGAGCTCGGCCTTCAGGGCGCGCAGGGCCGCCACGCCCGTGTCTGTGACCTCGTCGGGCATCCAGCGGGCGTGATCGCGCCCCACGGCATGGTGGTGGGTGATCGTGCCGCCGCCGCGGACGATCGCCCGGCTCGCGGCTTCCTTGACCGCGCACCACTGCCCGATGTCGTCGTCTTCCCGACGGCGGGCGAGGAAGGAGAAGTACAGCGACGCGCCGGTCTCATAGAGGTGGGATACGTGACACGCCACCAATCCCGGCGTCCCCGCGGCGCTCAGCGCCTCGGCGATCGCCGCGCCCACCTCGCGGTGCAGGCGGCCCAGGTTCGACCACTGCGTGGCGGTCTCGAGCGTCTCCACCATCACCCCGTGCGTGAGCAGCTCGTCCCTCAGGTAGGGCCCGGAGAAGCGCGTGTTCAGCCATGCCTCGCCCGGCGAGCGACCCACGGGCAGACCGCCGCTGCGGCGCACTAGCGCCAGTGCGCGCTCCCGCCGGTCCGCCACCTCCTCCTCGGTCCCCTCGAAGCCGAGAATAGCCAGACAGGCGTCCTCGCGATACCCCCGCGCGCCGAGATAGCGACGCCCCACACGACGCTTGATCCCGCCCGGGCCGGCCAGCGCGAGCGACATGCGGGTCTCCGCCGCGTCGGAGAGCCGCGCCACGTGTGGCGTGGCATGCCGCTGTGCGAGCGCCCGCAGCGCCTCCACCCCCGCGGGGAAGTCCTCGAAGAAGACACCCTCGTACACGCTGTGGCGTGGCGCAGGGCGCACGCGCAGCGCAAGCTCGGTTATCACGCCCAGCGCGCCCTCCGATCCGACCAGCATCTGGCGCAGGCCCGGCCCGGCCGCGGTGGCCGGCATCGCCGGCAGGCCGATGTCTCCCGCGGGGGCCGCCAACCGCAGGCCGAGCACCATCCGCTCGATGCCGCCGTAGCCGGTCGACGCCTGGCCCGCCGAGCGCGTGGCCGCGCAGCCGCCCAGTGAGACGTACTCGAAGGACTGTGGAAAGTGGCCCAGGGTGAGGCCGCGCGATGCGAGGTATCGCTCGACTGCCGGCGCCCGCGCGCCCGCCTGGACGGTCAGCGTGAGGGACTCTCGGTCCAGGCCGAGCAGAGCCCCCATGCGGCGCATGTCGAGCGCGATGACCCCCTGATGCGCGCCGCGCACCGGCGCCAGCCCGCCGACCACGCTGGTGCCCCCGCCGAACGGCACCACCGCGAGCGACGCGCGCGCGCAGAAACCGAGTACTCCACGCAGCTGGTCGTGCCCGGCGGGATAGACCACCGCGTCGGGCGCTCCTTTCGGTTCTCCCGCGCGCAGCCGCACGAGATCCGGGTAGCCCTTGCCGGCCGCGTGGACCACGCGGTCTGAGTGGTCGGTGCGCACGCCCTGTCCGCCGAGGATCTCTGAAAGCCGGGCGAGCCTCTCTGTGCCGAGGCCCGAGGGTGCCAGCCGAACCCGCTCGAGCGCGACGGGCGGGCGCGGACGCTCCGCGATCCCCACTGTCTCGCTCAGGAACCGCAGCGCGTGTGTCGGCAGCGCGAGCGGATGCGCTGGATCGCCCCATCCCCACCAGCGCATCTGTGGCGGCTCGCCGCCGTCAGCCACTGATCCGCTCCAGGCCGTCGAGCGCCTCCTCGATCGTGGCCGCCGCCGCGCGGCGCACCATGTAGCCGCCGAATCGCGGCAGAAAGCCGGCCAGCGTCTGGCGCAGCTCGATTGTCACCTCGGTCGCGGCCCCACCCGCCGTCCCGTCCCCGGCGCCGGGCGGAACCGCGACCAGACGCACCTCGGTCTCCGCCGACTCAAGCACCCGTCCGAACGGGGTGCCCTGCACCAGCTGCCTCCAGCGCAGCGAGCGCTCGAGCTCGTCGGCCTCGACGAGCTCGAAGTCGGCCCGCACGACTTTTCCCTTCGACGTCCGCATCACCTCGGTGAACGCGCCCCCCTCGACATCCTCCACCCTGCTCACGCGCGGCCACCAGCGGGGCAGGTGGTGCGGATCGCACAGGAGCTCCCACAGCTCCTCGACCGGCGCTGCGATCGTGCGGCTGCGCTGTGCGGTGGGCATCGCCGCACGGCCTATGACTCGTAGGTCAGCAGGGCATGCGCCTGGTGCGGAGCCAGCCGCTGCCGGCCCTCCAGGAACGCGAGCTCGATCAAGAAGCCGCATCCCACGACCTCTCCCCCGAGCTGTTCGACCAGCTCGCAGAGCGCCTTGGACGTTCCGCCGGTGGCCAGCAGGTCGTCGTGGACGAGCACGCGCTTGCCGCCGTGTATGGCGTCGGTGTGCAGCTCCAGGCGGGCGGTGCCGTACTCGAGCACGTACTCGGCGCTGACCGTCTCACCCGGGAGCTTGCCGGGCTTGCGGGCGAGCACGAAGCCGGCACCGAGCTCCAGTGCGAGCGCCGGCCCGAGCAGGAAGCCTCGGGCCTCGGCCGCGATCACGCAGTCCACCTCGAGAGGCCGGGCGTACTCGGCGAGTCCCTGCACCGCCACGCCGAGCGCTCCGGCGTCGGCGAGCAGGGGCGTTATGTCCTTGAAGCCGATCCCGGGCGTCGGAAAGTCCGCGATCTCGCGAATCAGCCCGCGCAGCCGCTGATCGCCGCGCGGCTCAACCGACGCTTCGCCTGCCCCGTCCGCGCGCGGGGCGTCCTTCGCCCGGACGCCCGGCGAGACTCGGCTCGCACCCGGCGCCGGGGCGCTCATCAGCGGACGATCTTGCGCAGGTCGCGGATCAGCAGCAGGTGCTTGAGGTGGGTGGCCACCGCCGCGAGGTTCTCCAGCGCCTCGACGGCCTCCTTGCGCCGTTGCGGATTGCGCGAGCGCAGGGCCGGCGCAAGGATCTGCTGGAGCAGGTTCGCCTCGCGGTCGGCCGAGGAGCGGAAGACCCGCAGATTGCGGCCACCCACCCCGTAGCGGGCGAGCTCGGCGACGGCGGCGACGATCTCCCGCTCGGTCTCGTCGAAGTAGCGCACGCCCCCGCGCAGCTCCCCTTTGACCACTCCGTACTCTTCGAGCTCCCTGACGAGCTTGCCCTCGGCCTTCGTCTCCTCGAGCACGTCGTCTATCGAGTACAGCGCGCCGCTGGCCGCGCGCACGCTCACGCTCGGGCGCCATGCGCGCATGCCGTCGCGGGCGCCTCGGCCCGGAGCCGGAGCGGCGTCTCCCGAGCGTCCCGCGGCAAGCTCCTGGCGGATCACGCGCAGCGGCAGGAACTCGTCTCGTTGCATGCGCAGGATCGTGCGCAGGCGGGCCACGTCCCCCTGGGTGTAGAGCCTGTAGCCGCCGGGCGTCCGCCGCGGCGTGAGCAGCTTCTGGTCCTCGAGGTAGCGGATCTTCGAGATCGATATGTCGGGGAACTCCTGGGCCAGCGCCTTGCACACCGCTCCGATCGTGAGCGACTTCTGCCGTTGGCCCACCTCCGAGCGCTCGGCGGCGCCGGGGCCGCCGAGATCGGCGTCGAGCTCGCCCAGATCGGCCGGTGGCGTCTGAGTGGTCATCAGCGGACGTGGAACGTGAGCTTGTACTTGCCGATCTGCACCTCGTCGCCCTCCTCAAGACGCTGAGACTCGATCCGCGAGCGGTTCACATAGGTGCCGTTCAACGACCCGCAGTCGTCGAGATGCCACTGCTCGCCCCGGCGGATCAGCAGCGCGTGATCACGGGAGACGGTCACGTCGTCGAGGAACACCTCGCATTCCGGGCGACGCCCGATGCTCATCCGCTCGCCGTCCACCGGAAAGCTCTCTCCGACGCGGCCCCCGCCCGCGCGAATCACGAGCGCCGGGCCATGCGCGGTGACCTCGTCGAGCTCGACCGGCACGAGCTCCCCGGCCTCGTCGATCCGATAGGTGGCGGTCACTGTCTCGCCGGCACTCTCGGGCCGCGTGAGCAGTCCGCCGCAGCGCTGGCAGTAGTTGGCGCCCTCGGTATTCACGAAGCCGCACTCTGTGCAGTGCAGGGCCATCAGACAGCTGCCGGCTAGACGCCGAGCACCGGCTGCCTCACGCCGATGCGTCCGGCTGGCGGTTCGCGAGGATGTCGGTCAGCTGCTGGACATCCTCCCCCGTGATCATGACCTCGCCGCCCTCGTGCTTCTTGCGCAGGCGGTTGACCAGCTCGGCGCGAAGGATGTCGATCTTGCCGTGAAGGATGCGCCGTTTGTAGGAGATCTCCGTCTCCTCCTCGGTCAGTTGCCGGATGACGTCTTTCAGTTCGGCATCCGTCAGCGAGCCGAGGTCGGGGAACGTGTCATCCATCGTGGGCTCTCCTGTTCTTGCAGACTTGAGCCTGGCCCTACAGCCGGGCCGATCGTGCGGATCGCCCCGCCGCGACCGGCAGGAGGACTCAGTATAGATCAAAAGGTAAGGCTGAGCTTGAGACTACGAGCGGGCGTCCAGCTGGCGCAGCCCGGAGCGCACATACAGGCCGCTCGCGACCAGGGCGAGCCCCAGGCCGAGGTAGAGCAGCACCTCTCCGAGCGTCTGAAGGCCGGCCATCGCGAAGAAGAACGACGCCATCAAGGGCGCCACCGCGACGCGTCCGGGCCAGTTGATGCGCAGTTCGATCCCCCGCGTCATGCCGTACCGGCCGAGCGCCAGCATCAGCACTTCGCGGCCGGCCAGCACGGCGAGCGCCCAGCGCGGCAGCAGCTGAAAGTGCCAGCAGACGACGACGCCCGAGATCACCAGCAGGCGATCGGTGATCGGGTCCATGAGCGTGCCGAGACGGCTGTACTGAGAGGTGACGCGAGCCGCCATGCCGTCGGCATAATCGCCCCAGCCGATCACGGCGAAGAGCGTCGCGGGAAGCGCCCCGGTCCCGTCGCTGGTCGAGAACGCCACGATCAGGAACACCGGGATCAGGGCCAGCCGGACGAAGCCGATCGCATTGGGAATGGTCCATGGACGCAGCGGGCGGCCGGCCTCTGTGTCGGGCGGCGGCGGGCCGGAGCGGTCCAGGCCGAGAAGGCGGCGCAGGGTCAGGCGCGTCCGGTCGGAGACCTCGGCCCGGTCGTGCGCGGCGTCGATGGGCGGACCGCGCTCGGCCGTCTCTCGGTCGGAGCGCCCTAGGGGAGGCTCCGCCACAGCTCGTCCACCGCCCGCACGAGCGCTTCGCGCTCACCCCCGAGGGGTAGGCCCGAGCCGGCCTGCCGGCCGCGGCGCACCTGAACCTCGATCTCGCCGGACTCCACCGCGCGGCGCCCGACGGTCAGCCGCAGCGGGCAGCCGAGCAGCTCGGCGTCGGCGAACTTCTCGCCTGGCCCCGCCTCGCGGTCGTCGTAGAGCACCTCCACCCCACCCTGAAGCAGCGTCTCGTAGAGCTCCTCGGCGGCCTGGCGCTCGGGCGTGTCCGCCCCGCCGATTACCACGAGATGCACGGCGAACGGAGCCAGCGCCCTTGGCCAGGAGATCCCGTGCTCATCGGCGAACTGCTCGACGGCCGCAGCGACGATCCGGGCAGGGCCGATCCCATAGGAGCCCATCCACACCGGAAGCTCGCTGCCCTTCTCATCGAGGTAGCTCGCCCCCAGGGGCTCGGAGTAGCGCGTGCCGAGCTTGAAGATGTTGCCGACCTCGATCGCCGGCTCGATCGAGAGCTCTTGGCCGCCAATGCTGTAGCCCTCCCCTGACTGACGCAGCTCCGGGCTGCGCAGGGCTACCTCGACGTTCGCGGCGTAGCCGGGCGCGAGGGCTATCTCATCCTCGCCGGCCGGGCAGGGCGCCATGTACTCGTGCGCGCCGAGCCCGCCCATCATCCCGACATCGGACTCCACGCGGTAGAAGCGGAGTCCTGTGCGCTCCATGATGCGGTCGTAGGCGCCGACGTGCAGCTCGTAGCGCTCCTCCAGGCCGGCCTGGTCGCGGTCGAAGGAATAGGAGTCCTTCATGATGAACTCCCGCGTGCGCAGCACCCCCGCCCGCGGACGGGGCTCGTCGCGCTCCTTGATCTGGAAGTGATAGAGGATGAGCGGCAGGTCGCGGTATGAGCGCACGACCTGAGCGATGTGAAACGTGACGGCCTCCTCGTGGGTCATCGCAAGCACGAGCTCGGATCCCTTGCGGTCGCTGAGCTTGAACAGCTCCTCGATCTCGAGGCGTCCGCTCTTGCGCCACGGCTCGGCGGGCTGCAGCACCGGCATCAGCATCTCCTGGCCGCCGATCGCGTCCATCTCCGCCCGGATGATGCCCACCACGCGCTGGTGCACCCGCCAGCCGGCGGGCAGCCAGGTCCACATCCCAGCCCCCATCTGACGGACCAGACCCGCGCGCACCATCAGCTTGTGCGAGATCGCCTCGGCGTCGGCGGGGGGCTGCTTCTCGGTCGGCAGGAGATATCCGGACAGGCGGGTCATAGCTGAATCGGGCAGTTCGCTGGGTGATTCGAGCGTCGAGGGTATAGGGACGCGACGCGCTTCGCACAGTGCATCGGCGTACGCGTCGCAGCCCCTGCCACCGGCGCAGCGGCTCCGAAGACGGTCGGCAGAGGGTCGAGAGTCCCGCACCGAGGGTCCTTTTCCGTCCGGTCAAGGCGCAAGAGTTGAATCGATGCCGACCACCGTTGTCAAACGCCTTGCGTGCACCGCACCCACGATCGGCGCGGTCTACCGCTTCGCCGGGGGCGACGCGGACGAGCATTTCCAGGGCGTGGTGCGCGACAAGGTGGCGATCGACGAGAAGCATGTCACGGTCACGCTCGAGCTCACTCCGGGCGAGCACGAGCGTCTGCGCACCGCGAACCGCTGACGGCCGCGTCCCGCCGAGACGCACACGAGGGGTTCGCGTAGTCTGACGTGATGCGGGGGGTTGCTCTCACGGTCGTCTTGTCCTTGGCGATGGGCGTCGGTGCCGCGTCCGCCACGGCCAAGCCCAACGACGCCGGCGTGACCTGGGCCTACCTGCAGGCCGAGTACTCGTTCACGCGGACCGTCTACGCCGAGCTCTCGAGGTCGGGGGAGGCGGTCAATGGGATCGTCGGCCGTGTCCAGCGCGAATGCCCTCGCGTTCTCGCGGGCGCACCGGAGGGTCAGGAGCTCGACCGTCTTCGCCAGGAGGCCGCCGTGACCGTCCTGTACACGGCGCTCACGCCTGATATCCGTCCGGCGCTCGATGTTGCCCGGGCGGTCAGCCGTCTGCGCTGGACAGACCGGCGGCTCACGCGGATGGTTCGTCTCGAGGCGGCCAACAATCGTAGGTCGGCTGACCTTCTGCTGACGCTCCCGAACCTGTGCGCCGACGCCAGGGCATGGGTTTCAAGCGGCCATCGGAAGCTCTCGGCGGGCACCGTGAGGTTCAACAGGGCGACAGAAGCTCTCAGCACCGGACCGGTGGTGGAACCGCTCCCCCTGCTTGTCCGCTACGAGGGTGCCCGCGCGCGTCTCCTGGCTCATCGCATCCAGAGGCTGCGGGCCGCCTTCCCTCCGAGGTTCCCGGCGGAACGGTGGGTCACGCTCGGGGAGACCGCAATCGGGGCCGTCTCCCCAAGCCGGCCCGTCAGGGTGCGGCAGACCAAGCTGGGGACCTCGGGACCTAATGTCCCGCGCGACCTCCACTCCGCGCCACCGATGCACGGCTGATAGAACAGCGGTGATCCACCGACCTTCGACGGACACCTCGAAAAGGAGCCCTCAGACATGGCCTATTCCGTTCCGCCGCTCCCCTACGCCTACGACGCGCTCGAGCCACAGATCGACAAGGCGACGATGGAAATCCATCACGACAAGCACCACCAGGCCTACGTCGACAAGGCCAATGCGGCGCTCCAGGGCACCGAGTGGGCCGACAGGCCGGTCGAGGACGTGCTGAAGAGCCTCTCCAGCCTGCCCGCCGAGAAGCAGGGCCCGGTGCGCAACAACGGGGGCGGCCATTACAACCACACGCTCTTCTGGGAGAGCATGACCCCCGGCGGAGGCGGCGAGCCCGCAGGCGAGCTGGCGCGGGCGATCGACTCGGCGTTCGGATCTTCGGCGGACTTCAGATCCAAGCTCAAGGAAGCGGGGGTCAACCAGTTCGGATCAGGCTGGGCCTGGCTCGTGCACGACGGCTCGGGCCTGGCGATCGTGGGAACGCCAAACCAGGACAGCCCGATCTCGGCCGGCAAGACGCCGCTGCTGGGCGTGGACGTGTGGGAGCACGCCTACTACCTGAAGTACCAGAACCGCCGACCCGACTACATCGACGCCTGGTGGAACGTCGTCGACTGGGGCAAGGTCGCCGAGCGGTTCTCGGCGGCGAGCTGAGGCAGGGACTCCCGAGCGTGGCCGGCTGCAGGTCGGCCACGCGGTGGGGATCAGCTGCGACTGAAGCGCCGCCCGGCCACGGGCGAGACGGCCTCGTCAAGCGCCGGCGCCTGGCGCTCCTCGATCGACGGCTCGAGCATCGACCCCAGCACGGCGTCGGCCAGCGCGTCGTTGTCCGCCGCGGCCGCCTCCATTGCGGCGATCCGCTCCGGGGTCATCGCCGTGGCGTCCTCGTTCTCGGCCAGCCACTCACGGGCCTCCGCGGCGGCGTGCTCGTCGCGCTGGACGGTCTTGCCGGCGGCGTAGTAGCGGTCGATCTCCTTGAACAGCTCGTCGACCAGGCGGTCAGTGGGGACCTTCTTCAGGGGCTCCCCCTTGGAGTAGATCATCCCCATGTCCTTGGCCCCCGTGATGCCGAAGTCCGCGTGGCGGGCCTCCCCGATGCCGTTCACCGCGCAGCCGAGCACGGATACCTCGATCGGATCCTCATAGGCTTCCAGCCGACGCTCGACCTCGACCACGACCGTGTCCATGTCGAACTGCAGCCGCCCGCACGTGGGGCAGGCGATCAGCACCGGTCCGCGCTCGCGAAGCTTCAGCGCCTTGAGGATCTCCCAGGCGACCTTCACCTCCTCCTCGGCGTGGAACGTGGACAGCGAGATGCGGATCGTGTCGCCGATCCCGTCCGCCAGCAGCGTCCCGAGCCCGACGGCGGACTTCAACGATCCCGACCACTTCGTGCCGGCCTCGGTGACGCCCAGGTGAAGCGGGTAGGGGATGCGCTCGGAGAGCGTGCGGTTGGAGGCGATCGTGTTTGGCACGGACGTTGACTTCATCGAGACCTTGAAATCGGTGAAGTCCAGGCGCTCCATCAGCTGGACCGTCTCGATGGCCGCGGTCACGAGCGCCTCGACGGGGTTCTCGTACTCCAGCTGGCGCAGGTGCTTGGGCAGCGATCCCGAGTTGACTCCCACCCGCAGCGGCGTCCCGCGCAACCTCGCGAGCGCGATGACCTCCGCCACCTTCTCCGGTCCACCGATGTTGCCCGGGTTCAGCCGGACGCAATGCGCGCCGGCATCGATCGCCTTCAATGCGAGCGTGTGGTTGAAGTGGATGTCCGCGATCACCGGGATGGGGGACTGGGCCACGATCGTCTTCAGCGCGTCGGCGTCCTGCTCGCGGGGCACCGCCACGCGCACGATGTCGGCGCCCGCGTCCGCAACGGTGCGGATCTGGGCCATAGTCGCGGCCAGGTTTGCCGTCTCGGTCTTCGTCATCGTCTGCACCGCAACGGGGGCGCCGCCCCCTATCGGGATGGGCCCTACAGTTATCTGCCGCTTGGAGGCCATACGGTGATTCTACGATGAGCCGCTCCGCTGCCGGGATCTATGCGACGGCCCGCGGTCCGCTGGCCCGCCTGGCCTCCCCCCTGGCCGCTCGCGCTCGTGCGCGGCGCCACGAGCGCTTCTTCGCGCTCACCCGCCTTCGACCGGGGGCGCGCGTGCTCGATGTGGGCTGCGGGCGGATCGGGCTGCGGGCGCTCGAGCCGGGGCTGTCGATCACCGGAGTCGATCTGCTCGAGCGCCCCGACTACCCCGGCCCGTTCGTGCGGGCCGACGCGGCCGCCGGGCTGCCGTTCGCGACCGGCGAGTTCGATCTCGTGTACTGCTCGAGCGTGATCGAGCACGTCCCGCGGGCGCGCCGCGCGGCGTTCGCCGCGGAGGTGCGGCGGGTGGGCCGCGGCTGGTTCGTCCAGACCCCCGCGTTCTCCTTCCCGCTCGAGCCTCACTCGCTGCTTCCGGGGGCCCATTGGATGCCCGTGGCGCTGCGCCGGCGCTACTGGCGCCTGGGCGCCGCCCGCGAGTGGGAGGAGATCTCGCTGCTCCGGCGGGGTGAGATGGAAGACCTGTTCGGGCCTGCGCTGCCCGAGCGGCTCGGCCCGGTCGTCAAGAGCTGGGTGTCAGTGCGTCCCCCGCCGGCGCCGGCGCGGGACGCCCAGGTCGCACCCCTCGGGGACGCCCGCTGAGGGTCAACCCGTCAGACGGCCGATGTCGTTGCCGACGCCGTTGAGCACGAGGAACAGGAGCAGCACGATCCCCACCGAGCTGAAGCGGTACATGGCGGCCAGCGAGATGCGGCGTCCACGCACCTTCTCCGCCACCGCCCAGAGCACGTGACCCCCGTCGAGGGGCAGGAACGGAAAGAGGTTGATCACGGCGAGGATCAGCGAGATGAACCCGAGGAAGGCAAGCGCGTAGCCGGAGCCGGCGATGACCGTTTCGTGCCCCTCCTGTGTGATCCCGACGATGCTTGAGACCTGGCCGCGGGCCTTGGAGCTCGTGAGCGCATGGCCGAAGCCCGTGACCGTCTGGGTCGTGACGTGCCACATCTCCTGCGCGGCCGCGCCGGCGGCGCTCAACGCACCGAACGCCCTCGGCGAGCCGAAGCCGAAGCCGATAAGCATCCGCCCGGCCCGCTTGTCGTATCGAGGCAGTACCGACAGCGTGAGCTGTCGTCCCGATCGAAGGACGGTGATCTGCACCGGACTCTGCGCCAGGCAGCCGTCGAGGAGGGCACCGCTGCAGCGATGGGCGGCGATCGCAGCCCGGGTCGATGCGATCGTGGCCGGGCGTCCTTCCACGGCGACTATCCGGTCACCCGGCCGAAGCTTCCCGGCGGCCGGCCGGCCCTTTTCGACCGCCAGCACCGAGCTCGTCGCGGCGATCGTCTGCACCGACGGATCGAGGTTGCCGAGGGCCAGGGCGCCGTTGAGATTGCCCGAGTAGAGCACCGCCCAGAACAGCAGGAACGCAATCAGGATGTTGACCCCGGGGCCCGCGAGGATCACGGCGATCCGCTTCCAAGGCGGCTGGGCGTAGTAGGCGCGCCGCGCGACCTCGGGGTCGAGGTTGCCGATCTCCTCGGGGTTCATGCCGGTGATCTTCACGTAGCCCCCCGCGGGGATCGCGCCGATCGCATACTCGGTCTCTCCGCGACGCACGCGGGCAATGGTCGGCGGGAAGAACAGCGAGAAGCGCTCCACCCGCATGCCGACCGCCTTGGCGACCGTGAAGTGGCCGAGCTCGTGCAGCACGATCAGCACGACGATGCCGAGGATGGTCAGGGCCCAGCTCATGCCCTCAGTGTGGCAGGCGCCCCACGTTATCCCGCCGGTTATGCGCCGCCGTGCCACGACGGGCGCACCTGCGCTCCCGGCGAAGGCACGCCCTCAGCCGAGCCGGCCGACGGCTTCGCTGGCCACCGTCCTTGCCTGCCGATCGGCCTCATACAGCGACTCGAACGCGCGCACCGGCTCTCCGGGCAGCTGCTGGAGCGTACGCTCGATCACCTCGGGTATGTCAAGGAACGTCAGGCGGCCCTCCAGGAAGGCGTGCACGGCGATCTCGTTCGCGGCGTTCAGCACGCACGGCGCCGTCCCCCCCGCGCGCGCGGCCTCGCCGGCCAGGCGCAGACAGGGAAAGACGTCGACGTCGACCTCCTCGAACGTCAGCTCGCCGACCGCCGCCAGGTCGAGCGGAGCGATCGGCAGCTCCACGCTCTCGCCGCCGTGCAGGGCGTAGGAGATGGCGATCCGCATGTCGGGAGGGCCGAGGTGGGCGAGCATCGCGCCGTCCGCCAGCTGGATGAGTCCGTGGACGAGCGATTGCGGGTGGACGACGACCTCGATCCGGTCGTATGGCGTGCCGAACAGGTGATGCGCCTCCATCACCTCGAGCCCCTTGTTCATCAGCGTCGCCGAGTCGATCGTGATCTTGCCCCCCATGGCCCATGTGGGGTGGGCCAGGGCCTCTTTGACGGTCACGTCGTGCAGCTCGGAGCGTGTGCGCCCGCGGAAGGGCCCTCCGCTGGCCGTGATAGTGAGGCGGTCCACGGCTCCGGGCGGCTGTCCGCAGAGCAGCTGATGTAGCGCGGTGTGCTCGGAATCGACCGGCACGATCTGCGCGCCCGTCGCTTCGGCGAGCGCCACCACGAGCTCCCCGCCCACCACGAGCGACTCCTTGTTGGCGAGCGCCAGGTCGATCCCCTCGCCGAGGGTGGCCACCGTGGGCCCGAGTCCGGCCGAGCCGACGAGCGCGTTCAGGACGAGATCGGCGCCGGACTCGACGACGAGCCGCACGAGCCCCTCCGCGCCGCCGAGCACCTCTCCGCCGGTCCACGCCTCCGCGGCGCGCGCCGCCGCGTGCTCGTCGGCCAGCGCGATCCGCTTCACGTCGTGCGCGCGGGCCTGCTCGACGAGCTCTTCCCACGAGCGCTCGGCCGACAGGCCCACGAGCTCGAGCTCTCCGCGCCGACGGACGACGTCGAGCGCCTGCGTGCCGATCGAGCCGGTGGAGCCGAGGATCAGCAGGCGCTTGGGCACGCTCACGCAGGATACCTCTGCTTAGATGGCGAGCGTGACCGGCGACGCCTCGGTACGGCTCTTCTCGTATGGGACGTTGCGCGACCCGCAGGTGCAGCTGGAGACGTTCGGGCGCCTGCTCGAGGGCGAACCCGACGCGGTCGTCGGCTACCGGCTGGAGAGCTTGACGATCACCGATCCGGCGGTCATCGCGACCAGCGGCAGCGATCGTCACCCGATCGTGCGGGCCTCGGACGATCCGGGGACGGCGGTCGAGGGCACCGTGTTATGGATCTCCGAGCAGGAGCTGCTGGCCGCCGACGCCTACGAGGTCGACGACTACGCACGCACGTCGGTGCCATTGCGCTCCGGGGCGCATGCCTGGGTCTACGTGCACCCGGAGGACTGTGACGACGCTTAGGGCGCTGCGCGAGCGAGTCGCGCTGGCCGCCGTGAGGCGGACGCTGCCCGCGCGGATGACCGCCGACGCCGTGGCGGCCCTGCCAGACGGCCTCCATGCCGCGGTCGCGGGCTCGGGGTCACCGCTTCCCGACGCCAAGCGGGGCAATTCCTGTCTGGCGGTCATCGCGGGAGCGCGCGTGTTCGTCGTGGACGCCGGCGAGCGGGCGTCCGAGACGCTCAACCGGATGCAGATCGCCCCCGAGCGCATCGAGGCCGTCCTCTTGACCCACTTCCACTCCGACCACATCGGCGGCCTGGGCAGCCTCGCCCTTCAGCGCTGGGTCGCCGGCCCGACGAGGACTCCGATGAGGGTGATCGGCCCGCCCGGCGTCGAGAAGGTCGTCGCGGGCTACAACGAGGCCTACGCCATGGACTGCGCCTACCGCACGGCCCACCACGGCGAGGCAGTCGCTCCGTCCGAGGGCGCCGGCATGACTGCAGAGCCGTACATCATCCCGGACGGCAGCGACTCGCTCGTGGTCCTTCAGGAGGCCGGCCTGACGGTCACCGCGTTCACGGTCGACCATGCACCCGTGGTGCCCGCCGTCGGCTACCGCTTCGACTACGGGGGCCGCAGTCTGGTGGTCAGCGGCGACACGTCCTACTCGCCGGTGCTCGTGCGGATCGCGAAGGGTGCGGATCTGCTGATCCACGACGCGCTCTCGCGCGAGCTTCTCAAGCTGGTCGAGGACGCGGCACGCCGGGTCGGGGTGACAGGCCGGGCCAAGATCTTCTCCGACATCCCCTCCTACCACGCCAGTCCGCAGCAGGCTGCCGACGCCGCCCGCGAGGCCGGCGTCCATGCCCTGGCGCTGACCCACATCATCCCGCCACTTCCCCTGAAGGCGCTCGAGGGCCCGTTCCTGGGCGACGCCCCGCAGCGGTTCACCGAGCCGTTGTGGATCGCCAGGGACGGGGACCTGTACAGCCTGCTCGCCGGCGGGAAAGGCGTCGGACGGGCCCGCATGTTCCGGCGTGGCCCGGCCGCGTAGGCTCATTGCGAAACGGCCGCGCGACCGAGAGCCCATCTAGGCCCTCCGGGACCCTGCATGGAGGTCGGAACTCTGCCTATCGGGGAAGCTCCGGCCAGGTTCAGGGCCCCGGAGAGATGGACCACAGCCTACGCCTCTCCGTCCTGGTGAGTATCCGTAATTGTTGGTCGTCGAGGGCGGGCGCTCTACGGACTAGAGCTGAACGCTCGCCCGCCACGCCGGCACTCACCCCAACCGTAGTTTCCCACCCCTTCTTGTGGGTTAGCGCTGATGCCGGGTGCGCAGGGCTTGCGCGAGGCTACCCCGCGTGGTTCCACCCTCTCCCGGGAGAGCCACATCGCGTGCGAACGGTCAATGGAACTCCTCCGTCCTAGATGTAGAACGGCTCGCGCAGCAGCAGGGCACAGCAGCTCGCCGCACGGGCGGTCTTCTACCCGCCGCCCGTGCGGCATAGTGCCAGCGAGCTCCGGGTGGACGCTCGGCGTAGACTGCTCGGGGGCCGCCCGCCGGCAGCTCGTCGAGCAGTCAGCGTGTGCCAGTGACCGGCCCGTAAGTGACGCTCCGCAGACTCGGCACCTCGGCACCACGCCAGCCATTACGCCAGCACCATCGCATCGCATAAGGCGACAGACTCCAGAAGCGCCCCCGACTCAAGCATGGACGTGCGCGGGTCGATTTATGCGCCAAATGCTGCGCAGACTGGGCCACCGCTTGAAAGACCAAAGCGGCTTCACGCTCATCGAGCTTCTGGTCGTCATCCTGATCATCGGCATCCTCGCCGCGATCGCAATTCCGTCGTTCCTGAACCAGAAGAGCAAGGCCAATGACGCGTCCGCCAAGGTGCAGGCGCGTACCGCCGAGACGGCCGCCGAGACCTACTCGACCGACCACAACGGCGAATACAAAGGCATGTCGGTCGCCGAACTCCAGGCGCTCGAGTCGACCCTGGAGGAAGAACCGGTCGCAAAGCTGATCAAGGCCGAAGCCCCCGCAGGAGGCGGCTACATCGTGGAATCGGAATCGGTCTCGACGAAAAACACGTTCACGATTGAACGCACCGCAGCCGGCGAAGTCGTCCGAACCTGCAAAACGGAAGAGACCGGTGCCTGCCCAGCCGGCGCCGAATGGTAGGTGCATCGTCGCGCGTCGTGGTCCGGGGGCAGTAGGTCCGCACGACTGGCACGAATCCTGGCACGAGCGGCACCTAGGCCGCTCTGAGAGCCAAATCACACATACGCCGCCCAGATGTAATAGCCGACCACCGCTGTGAAGAGGACCGCGTCCAGGCGGTCGAGGGCGCCGCCGTGCGCGCCGAACACGTGCCCGGAGTCCTTCGTACCGGACCCGCGCTTGATGAAGGACTCGAAGAGATCTCCCACGGGCGCGACGAGGGCGACGCCCACGCCGAGCACGAGCGCCTGGGTGCCGGGCAGCCAGTCCTGGTAGCGCCCGGCGATCCACACGCCGAGGACCGCGAACACCATTCCGATCAGAAGGCCCTCGACGGTCTTGTTCGGCGAGATCCTCGGAGCAAGGGGGCGCCGTCCGTACAGCCGCCCGCCGAAATAGGCCCCGGTGTCCCCGAGGAACGTGCCCACGAGCACGTCGATCACGATGCCCTGCCCGTGCGGCAGCCCCCGCAGCATCACGGCGTGGACGAGCGCGAATCCGATCCAGTAGATCCCCAGCAGCGTCACCGCCATCCCCCCCACGCTGGGTCGGCTCTGAAGCATCGTCAAGCCGAACAGCAGCGGCAGCGCCGCGACCGCGGCCAGAAGGACCTGGAACTGGCTGCCGTACAGCGCCGCCGCCAGCAGGCCCGCGAGCGCGAGGAACCCCGCCAGGCGAACGGGCCGCGCGCGGTCGTACATCGCGTAGAGCTCGTGCATGCAGATGCACCCCAGGACGAACATCCCGAGCGTGAACACGAGGCCGCCCTCGATGACCAGGAACAACGCGACCGCGATCGCGGGCAGCGCCGCGAGCACGCGGGCGCCCAGCTCCGAGCCCTGGGTCCTCATCGCCCGCCGAAACGCCGGCGACGCTCTGAGAACTCGTCCAGCGACTGTTCGAGCGCCTCGCGGGTGAAGTCCGGCCACAGCTCGTCACGGAACACCAGCTCGGCGTATGCCGACTGCCACAGCAGATAGTTGGACAGGCGCCGCTCGCCGCTCGTACGGATGATCAGGTCGGGGTCGTGCATCTCCGGCGCGTACAGGCACAGGCGGAACTCCTCCTCGCTGTTTCCCGTGAAGCGACGGGCGGCGTCCAGGATCTCCGCGCGCCCGCCGTAGTTGAAGGCCACGTAGAGGGTGATCCGCCGGTTTGCGTCGGTCAGCTGCTCGGCCCACCCCATACGCTCGACGAGCTCCGGCGAGATCCCGGTGCGCCGTCCGATGAACCGCATCCGCACGCCTTCCTCGTGCAGCTCGGGCGTCTCTGAGGCGATCCGCCGCGAGAGCATGTCCAGCAGGCCCTGGACCTCCTCGGCCGGCCGCGACCAGTTCTCCGTCGAGAACGAGTACACCGTCAGCTCCTTGACGCCGAGCTCTGCCGCGTCGCGCAGGCGCGCCTTGACCGTGTCCGCGCCCGCGTCGTGACCCTCGTTCACCGGCACGCCATGGGCGCGCGCCCAGCGCCCGTTCCCGTCGGTGATGATCGCGACGTACTGAGCGGCCGGGCCCGTCGATCTGCGATCGGGAGCGGACGCCCGTTGCCCGGCGGCCCCCATCAGACTTCGAGGATCTCTTCTTCCTTGGCCTTGAGCACGCCGTCGAGATCGCCGACCCGACCGTCGGTCAGCTTCTGCAGCTCCACCTCTGCGCGATGCTCGTCGTCGGAGGAGGCCGCGCCTTCTGCCTTCAGCTCGCGCAGGTGCTGCATCGTGTCGCGGCGCACGTTGCGGATCGCCACGCGCCCCTCCTCGGCGAGGTGGCGCACGACCTTGACCAGCTCCCGCCGGCGCTCCTCGGTCAGCTCGGGCACGACGAGGCGCACCAGATTGCCGTCGTTCGAGGGGTTCAGGCCGACGTCGGACTCGTTGATCGCCTTCTCGATCGCCTTGATCGAGGACTTGTCGTAGGGCTGGACGGTGATCAGCCGAGCTTCGGGAGCAGAGATCGTGGCGAGCTGGTTCAGGGGCGTCATCGCGCCGTAGTAGTCGACGACCACGCGGTCGAGCAGCGACGGGCTCGCCCGACCTGTGCGCACGGTGGAGAATTCGTGCTGGGCGGTCTCCGTTGATTTGACCATCCGCGCGTGCGCGTCCTCGAGCAGTTCGTCGATCAGGTTGTCAGCCGCCATCGCCCTCTCCTCCCGCTGTCGATACGAGCGTGCCCACGCGCTCACCGGAGATTATCCGCGCGAGGTTCCTCTCGTCGTCCATGTTGAACACGTTCAGCGGCATCGCGTTCTCCATGCAGAGCGCCAGCGCGGTCGAGTCCATCACCCGCAGGCGGCGCTCGATCGCCTCCATGTGGGTGATCTCGGGGATGAACGTCGCGCCTGGGTCGACCGCCGGGTCGGCCGTGTAGACGCCCTCGACGCCGTTCTTGGCCATCAGGATGATCTCCGCGTGGATCTCGGCGGCGCGCAGCGCGGCCGCCGTGTCGGTCGTGAAGAACGGGTTGCCCGTGCCAGCCGCGAAGATCACCACGCGGCCCTTCTCCAGGTGGCGCATCGCCCGTCGACGGATGTAGGGCTCGGCGACCTCCGAGACGCCCAGCGCGGACTGCACCCGCGTGTTGACGCCCATCTTCTCCAGTCCGTCCTGCAGCGGCAGCGCGTTCAGCACGGTCGCGAGCATCCCCATGTAGTCGGCGGTCGCACGATCCATCCCGGCCGCGGCGCCCCGCATGCCGCGGTAGATGTTCCCCGCGCCGACCACGATCGCGACCTCCACGCCCTGGTCGCGCACCGCGGTCACCTGCCGCGCGACGGCGACTACGCGCTTTGGATCGGTGCCGTACTGGAGCTCGCCCATCAACGCCTCGCCCGAGAGCTTCAGCAGGATCCGTGTGAAGGCAGGGGCCATAGCCGCGAGAGCCTATACCCGCCGAAGGCCGCTACTGGTCTACGGCGAACCGGACGAAGCGGCGGACTACCACGTTCTCGCCCGTCGTGGCGGTCAGCTCGTCGCGCAGCTGCTGGACCGTCTTGCCCTCGAACTTCGGGTTGTGCATCTCCTGCTCGAGCAGGACGATCGTCTTGCACCATGCGTCGAGCTTCCCGGCGACGATCCGCTCGCGCACCGCCTCCGGCTTCTCTGCCGCCTCCTGCTCGAAGATGCGCGCCTCGGCGTCGCGGGCCTCCGCGGGGATATCCTCGCGGCTCACGTACTTCACCGTGGGGGTCGCGGCGATCTGCATCGCCACGTCGCGAGCGAATCCGACGAAATCCTCGTTGTTCGCGACGAAGTCGGTGTTGCAGTCGACCTCGATGAGCACCCCAACCCTCGCGCCCGGGTGGATATAGGCTTGGACCGTTCCCTCCGTGGCCGTGCGCTCGCCGAGATCCTGGATCTTCTTGCCCTGCCTCACCCGCAGGATCTCGATCGCCTTCTCGAGGTCCCCCTCGGCCTCCGTGAGGGCCTTCTTGCAGTCCATCATGCCCGCGCCGGTGCGCTCGCGCAGCGCCTTGACGTCCTTTGCCCCGATCTCGACCGTGCTCATGACTTTGTCGCCTCCGCCGCTGCCTCGGCGTCCGGCGGAGTCTCGGCCGCGGGGGTCGCGGGGGGAGCGTCAGCGCTCTCGGCGGCCTCCGGGGGCGGCGTCTCGTGTGAAGCCTCTGCCTCTGCGACGGCATCGGTCACAGGGGCCTCGGGCGCAGCAGGCGCAGGTGCAGCCTGTGCCTCCGGGGCTGCGGCATCGGGCGCCGCGGCCTCGGCGGGAGTGGCCGCCTCGGGCGGGGTCTCGGCGGGCGGCGGGGACTCGGGCGGGCGAGAGGCCTGAGCCTGCTCCGGAGCGGCGGTCGGAGCCGCTGTTGCGGCCTGTGCCGGCGGCGCCGGTGTGGAGGCCGCGGCCTGAGCGGCTGCGGCCTGAGCGGCTGCGGCCGCCTCCTTGGCCGCCTGCTCGGCGGCCTCGCGCTTGGCCTGCTCCTCGGCCTCGCGGCGGGCGCGCGCCTCTGCCTCGATCCGCGCCTTCTCCTCGGCTTCCTTGCGGGCACGCTCCTCCTCGGCGCGGAAGACGGACTGCCCTTCGGCGACGACGCTGCCGATCGCCTGCGTGATGAGCGCGCAGGAGCGGATCGCATCGTCGTTGCCGGGGATCACGAAGTCGATTCCGTCCGGGTCGCAGTTGGTGTCAACGAGACCCATGATCGGGATGCGCAGGCGCTGCGCCTCGCGCACGGCGATCACCTCGGTTTTCAGGTCGATCACGAACATCGCGTCGGGCACGCGCTGCATGTTCTTGACACCGCCGAGATTGGCCCGAAGCTTCGCCAGGTCAGCCTGAGCCGCCATCCGCTCGCGCGTGGGAAGCAGCGCCAGCTGACCCTCTGTCTCGTAGCGTTCGAGGTCGTGCAGGCGGCGGATGCGCTGGCTGATCGTCTGGAAGTTGGTCAGCAGCCCGCCGAGCCAGCGGTGGTTGACGTAGGGCATGCCCGCCGCCTCGGCGACGTCTCGGACGGTGTCCTGCGCCTGCTTCTTGGTGCCGACGAACAGGACGGTGCCCCCACGGTGCGCGAGGGCGCCGGCGAAGTCCTGCGCCGCAGACAGCAGCGCGGACGTCTTGATCAGGTCGATGATGTAGATGCCGCCCCGCTCGCCATAGATGAAGCGGCGCATCTTTGGGTTCCAGCGACGCGTCTGGTGGCCGAAGTGGACGCCGGCCTCCAGCAACTCCGCGATGCCTACCTGAGCCACGGGTTACTCCCTTTATGTGTTTGTTGGATTCCGTGTGGGTGGAGCGGACCCGGATGTCGCGACTGAGGCGTCGCTTGTCCGGGCAGGGCCGCCCGCATTGCCGCACGGGTCGAAGATCCGGTTGACGAGTCAGGATAGCCGTTCGGCGCGTGCGAGGGCGCTCTGAAGGTCGCGGGGCAACGGCGAGCGCACGTCGATGCGCTCGCCGGTCAGAGGATGATCGAACGCCAGGCGTGTGGCGTGCAGGAACTGGCGCTCCAAGCCGAGCAGGCCCGCCGTCCCGTACTCGGGGTCGCCGCACACCGGATGACCGATCGCCTGAAGGTGGACGCGGATCTGGTGGGTGCGCCCGGTCTCGAGGCTCACGCGCAGCAGCGAGGTGTCGGTGAGTGCGCGCTCGAGCGTGAAGTGCGTGCGCGCCTCGCGTGGATGGGCACCGCCGACGGCCATCCGCGTGCGGATCCGCGGGTCGCGCCCGATCGGGGCCTCGATCGTGCCCGAGCGGGCCGGCGGGCGCCCCTCGACGAGCGCGAGGTACTCACGTTCGATGAGCCGCTTGCCGAGCGCGGCCTGGAGCAGCCGATGGGCCTCATGCGACCGGGAGACCACCAGCAGGCCCGATGTGTCGCGGTCCAGCCGGTGGATGATCCCCGCGCGCTCGGGGTCGCCGCCGGCGGTGCTTCCGGCGAGTAGCTGCGCGAGCGTGTCCTCGTGATGCCCGCGGGCGGGGTGCACGACCAGCCCCGGGCCCTTGTCCACCACCAGCAGGTGCTCGTCCTGGTAGGCGATCGTGAAGCTAGGAGCTGGATCGCTCACGGATCGACGCGTCGCACGTGATCGATCAGCAGGAACAGGATCAGTATGCCGAGCGTGATCGAGGCGTCGGCGAGGTTGAACGGTGGCCAGCCGAGCGGCAGCTTGATGAAGTCGGTCACCGACCCGTCGCGAACGCGGTCGGCGATGTTGCCGAGCGCCCCCCCGATCAGCATGCCGGTGGGCAGCCAGATCAGCGACTCCGAGGAATGTCTGGCGAAGTAGACAAGGAGCGCCAGCAGGGCGAGGGCGATGAGGATCGTCACGGCGGCGCCCCCGCCCGGGAACAGGCCGAACGCGACTCCGTGGTTTCGCGTGTTCACGAGTTGAACGCCCGGCAACAGTTTGCGTTCCTCGCCGGGCACGATCGAATGCCGGACGGCGCGCTTTGACAGTTGATCGACCACCACGACCCCCAGCAGGACCAGCCCGACGCGAATCCAGGCGCTCGCCCTGGGCACCGGGCGGCGGTGCTCCCGATCCTCGATCGGTGGCATCGCGCTCAGCCGTGGATGAGGCCGCGGACGACGATGCTGTTGAGGATCTGGAGGGTGAAGATGGCGAGGATCGGGCTGAAGTCGATCCCGCCGAACGCCGGGATCACGCGGCGAAAGATGCGCAGGAACGGTTCACAGATGTCGCGCAGGAACCCGAGGATCGCGTCCGTCGTGCGCGAGTAAGGCGGACGCAGTCCAACGGCGAAGAGCAGCTGGATGACGATGAAGAGAATGATCAGCAGCGTGTACACGTAGATCAGCGTGGAGAGGTATTCGGCGATCTGGGTGCGCGCGCTGGCGAGGATCATCGCGCCCCCTCGCCGAGCACGGCGTCGAGCGCCTGGCTGAACGCCGAGCGCAGCCCCGCACGCTCGAGCGCATCGAGGCCGCGAGCGGTGACGCCTCCCGGAGAGGTGACCTCGCGGCGGACGGCGATCATGTCGTAGTCGCGGCGGCGCAGCAGCTCGGCGGTCCCGGCGAGCGTCTGCACGACGAGCGCTGCGCCCTGTGCGGCAGGGATGCCGCGCCGCACGCCGGCGTCCACCTGGGCCTCGGCGACGAGCGCCACGTAGGCCGGGCCGCACGACATCAGGCCCATCGCCACGTCCACGAGCGAGTCGTCGAGCACGACGAGCGTGCCGAGCTCCGCAAACAGCCCGGCGACCGTCGTGTCGAGCGCGCCGTCCTGCCGGGTGCCGGCCCGGTCCTGGACGCTCGGGTCGGCCGCCTGGACCACGGCGCCCTGGCGCACCTCGACGGGCAGCGATGGGATGAACCGGTACACCGGCCGGTCGGGGTAGGCGGCCTTCAGGGTGGTGAGGGGCGTTGCGGCGAGGATCGACGCGACGGCTCGCGCGTGCGGCTCGATTTCGCCCGCGACATCGAGCAGCTGAGCCGGCTTGTGGCACAGCACGACGAGGTCGGCCCGCTGGGCGAGCAGCACGTTCGTCGCGAGCGCCTCGCCCCCTGTCTCCTCGGCCAGCGCGCGCGCCCTGTCGGCGAGGGGGTCGGCGCAGAGCAGCGGCCGGCCCCACCCGCGAGCCAGCGCGCGGGCCATGTTTCCACAACCGATCAGACCGATCTGCATGGGGAGCCCGGGCTACCGGCCGGCGACCGGTCAGCTCTGATTGAAGAAGCCCTTCTCGATGAGCCGGGCGCGCTCCTCGGCGGAGATCTCGACGTTTCGCGGGGTGAGCATGAACACCTTGTCGGCGATCCTCTGCATGCCGCCGTTGAGCGCATAGGTGAGGCCGGAGGCGAAATCGATGAGGCGCTTGGACAGGTCGGAGTCCGAGCTCTGCAGGTTGAGGATCACGGGGATCGAGTCCTTGAACTTGTCGGCGATCTGCTGGGCGTCGTTGAAGGACTTGGGGATCACCAGATGCACGCGCACGTCGCCGTTGCCCCGGCCGCCCGCCGACTTCAGCGCCGTCGTGGAGCGTTCTCCCTGCGACTCGTCCTCGGCGAAGATGTCGTCGAACTCGTCGCGCCGGCGTCGCAGGCGGCGAACGTTCGGGCGGTCGCGGTAGCGATCCTCGATCTGCGCCTCGTGCGGCGCGTCCTCGTGAGGCTCGTCGTGATACTCCTCGGCGAGGCCGAAGTAGACGAGCGCGCTGTGCCAGGAGTCGCGGAAAGCCATCGGTGTAGGTGCGTTTCGCCCGGAGAGCCGGATTCCCTGCTCATGGTATTGATTCGCCGTCGCCGAGCGAGGCCGCTAATGGTACAGCTTCGTGCCGATCCGCACGATGGTGGCGCCCTCTTCGACGGCGACGACGTAGTCCTGCGAGGTGCCCATCGAGAGGTGCTCGAGGCCCCGGTCGGCGGCCAGCTCGCGCAGCGCGGCGAACCAGGGGCGACTCTCGTCCGGGTCGGCCGAGAGAGGGGGCATCGTCATCAGCCCAGCTACCACCACCGGGGAGCGCGCGATGAACGCGTCGAGCTCGGCGGGCACGACGCCTGCCTTCCCGGCCTCGCCGGCGACGTTGACCTCGACCAGGATGCGCAGCCCCTCCCTGGCGATCTCGCGATGGCGAGCCAGCTCGCGCAACGCGGAGTCCGAGGCGACCGAGTGGATGAGGCGGACGTGGGGCACGATCAGGCGAACGCGCCGACTCTGCAGCTGGCCGATGAAGTCCCACTGAAACATGTCCCCGTGCAGGGCGACCTTCGCTTGAAGATCCTGGGCGCGGTTCTCTCCGACGAGGCGGATGCCCGCCTCGGCGAGCAGGGGCAGGTCCTCCGACGAGACGTACTTGGTGGCGGCGAGCACCTCGACCTCGCGCGGGCGCTCAGAGACCGGCCCGGGGCTCTCGCCGCCCGCCGCGGAGCGGGCGAGGGCCGTCGCGATCTCCTCGCGCACATGTTCGAGGTTCTCCCGGACCCGCTCCGTCCGAAGACCTGACACGAGCTCAACCAAGGTCCGCCCAACTCCTTCCGCGGGCGCGGGCCGCGAGCCCGCTCAACCGATCCACGCGACCCCGGCCTGACGTCCTGCGCGCTGACCTTCGCGGCGATGCGAGAAGAAGCGCGGGTCGCAGATCGTGCAGGCGTCGAGCACCCGCACCTCGGCCACGCCGGCGGCGCGCAGCCGGTCGCGGGCCAGGGCGGCCAGGTCGATGCGCCGTCCCTGGCGGTGGGCGCCGCCGAACGCGACGTGGACCTCCTCGCCCACCTCATAGCAGCAGACCCGCGCGCCGGGCCCCACGATCGCGACGGTCTCACCGGCGGCGCCGAGCGCATCGAGTGCGCGCACTCCCTCCTCGAGGACGCCGGCGAGCAGTCCACGCCAGCCGGCGTGGAGCATCGCCACCGCGCCGCCGGCTGCCTGACCGGTGGCCGTGCCGTCCTGCGGTGCCGATCGGCCGAGCGCCACCGGCAGGCAGTCGGCCGTCAGCACCATCGCTCCCACCCCTCCTCGAGCCGTGGCATGACCGTCGGCCTCGACGGCGGGCGCCGCGTCGTCGAGGCCCTGATCGCCGACGTGGCGCACGACGGCTCCGTGCACCTGTTTGCCGCGCACGAGCCGTCGCACGCCGATGCCCTCGCGCAGGCGCTCGCGCGATCGGATCGCGTGCTCGGCATCCTCGCCTGTGACGCTCGACATGTTGCCGTGGACGCGCTCGGTGAACAGAGCCCGCCCCTCGCCCGGCAGCTCGAAGGCCAGCTCGGCAGGGCTCACGCCGGCGCCTTCATGGCCGCGCGCAGTTGCGTCTCGCGCGTGTCGTCGAGCTCCCCGTCCAGGCGCATGTCAAGGACGGCGCCCAGGCGGCGGCCGATCTCCGGCCCGGCAGGCATGCCCGCCGCGAGAAGGTCGTCGCCGCTGATCGCCAATCGCACGTGTCGCAGGTCCTCGACCCACCGGCGCGCGCAGACCGCCGCCTCCTCGTCGCCGAGCGCTCCCGCCAGCGCGATCGCCTCGAGCGGCACCGCGTGCGCCGCCTCGCGCAGCTCTGAGGGCATGCGCGCAGCCTGCAGCTCGTGCGCCAGGCCGGGCGACGCCAGCACGGTGCTGATCGTGCGGTCGCGATCGCCGGCGGTGAACTGCAGCTCGTCGAGCAGGCTGAACATCGCCGGCTCCGGGTCCTCGCCGGGGCCGCGGGTCACGGACAGCAGCAGGCAGGCGAGCAGCAGCAGGTCGGGCCGAGCGTCGGGGGGGAGCAGCGCAAGCGCGGCGCAAGCGAGCGGCTCGTCGAAGCGCAGGCGCTCCTCGAGCGCGCCGAGCACGCCGAGCTCGTCCAGTGCGGCGAGCGCTCCGGCGGCATCCGGCTCGGCGAGCGCCAGACGCAGCTCGGCCCCGATGCGGGCGCCTGAGACGGTCCGAAGGGCTCCCGACGCGAGCGCCTGCGCGGCGAGATCGGCGGTGCGCTCCTCCGCCGCGAACCCCAGGCGCCGGCGATAGCGCGCGAGGCGAAGCAGCCGCGTTGGGTCCTCGAGAAAGCTGCGCCCGTGCAGCACGCGCAGGCGCCCGGCCGCAAGGTCCCCGAGCGCGTGCGGCACGCTGAGAAGCTCGTGTCTGCCTGGGTCGCCGAGGCGAACGGCGATCGCATTCACCGTGAAGTCCCTGCGGCGCAGGTCCTCTTCGGGCGTGCCCGCCCGCACGTCGGGGAGGGCGCCGGGCGCCGGATATGACTCGGTCCGCCGGGCAGCGACGTCGATCCGCCCGTGCTCCCAGCGCACGAGGGCCGTGCCGAAGCGCTCGTGGGCGCTGATGCCGAACCGCCCGTCCGGATCGTCCGCATAGGGCAGGCCGAGACTGCCGGCAAGATCGCCGGCGAACGACGCGGCGTCGGCGGCCACCACGACGTCGAGCTCGCGAGGGGTCCGTCCGAGAAGCATGTCGCGTGTGGCTCCGCCGACCAGCTCGACGTCGTCGCGTCCGGCCGCCAGATCGAGCAACTGCGGGCCGCCCGGCAACTCGCGCAGGCGCTCGAGCACGGTTTCGGCGTACGCCCTGGAATCGTCCAACATGACCTCCCGCGGGACCCGTTCCCCGACAGCCGCCGTCAGCCGGTCCGGACCGCGAGACCGGCCCCGGCCAGGTGCGCCTTGGCCTCGCCGATCGTATGACGCCCGTAGTGGAAGATCGAGGCGCACAGAACGGCGTCGGCGCCCGCGCGCAGCGCGTCAGCGAGGTCCTCGAGCTCGCCGGCGCCCCCGGAGGCGATCACGGGCACGCTCACCGCCTCGCTGACGGCCTTGGTCAGGGCGAGGTCGTAGCCGTCGCTCGTGCCGTCGCGGTCCATGCTCGTGAGCAGTATCTCCCCCGCCCCGCGCTCGACGGCCTCGCGCGCCCACGCCACGACGTCACGACCGGTGGGGGTGCGCCCGCCCGCGAGGTAGGCCTCCCAGCTCGAGGGCCCGCCGTTGCCCGGTGCCGAGTTGGCTTTCGCGTCGATCGCGAGCACGACGCACTGCGCGCCGAACACCCCCGCGAGCTCGTCGATCAGCTCGGGGCGCTGCAGCACCGCAGAGTTGACCGAGACCTTGTCGGCTCCGGCGTCGAGCACCGCCTGCGCGTCGTCGGTCGAGCGGATGCCTCCCCCGATGGTGAATGGGACGAAGACCTCGTCCGCGGTTCTCCGCGCGAGCTTCGCGATCGTGTCGCGTTTCTCGTGGGTGGCGGTGATATCCAGGAACACCAGCTCATCGGCGCCCGTGCGCGCGTAGTGGGCGGCCAGCTCGACGGGGTCCCCGGCGTCCTGGATGTCCACGAATTCGATGCCCTTCACGACGCGCCCGGCGTCGACGTCCAGGCAGGGGATGATCCGCTTGAAGTGCACCCGCCCACGGTAGCGGCCGGTGCCTGCGCCGAGGCGGCGGGCTCAACCCTTGGGTGCTGCGGAGGGCTCGCACAAGGCGGTGTGGGCTTCGCCGATCGTGAAGCGCCCCTCGTACAGCGCCTTGCCGACGATGACCCCGTCGAGGCTTTTCAGGTCCAGTTCTGTCTGCAACGCCTTGAGAGCCTTTAGATCGAGCACCGTCCCGATGCCACCCGAGTAGAGCAGATTCGCATTCACGTTCTCGGCCGCCTTGGCGACCCAGATGACCTCGTCGCGGTTGGCCCCGCCGAGCATCCCGTCGCGGTCGACGTTCGTGAACACGAGCTCTTTGACTCCGAGCGCATACAGATTCGCGAAGGCATCCCTGGCCTGGGTGTCCGTGCTGTGCGTCCAACCCTCCGTCAACACCCGGCCATCGCGCACGTCCACCGAGACGGCGACTCGCGCGGGACCATGCCTGGCCAGGACCGACTCCAGCATCACCGGGTCGGTGAACGCGGCCGTCCCCAGGACCACGCGCTCGGCCCCTGCATGCAGCGCGTCGGCGACCGCATGCGAGGAGCGCAGCCCGCCGCCGTACTGCACCGGCACATCCAGCTCATCCGCAATCCGACGCAGATACTCGAGGTTCACCAGCCTGCCCTCGCGCGCCCCGTCGAGATCGACGACATGCAGGCGGCGCGCCCCCGCCTCCGTCCAGCGGCGGGCGGCGGTCAGCGGGTCCTCGTCGTAGACCTGCTTCGCGGCGAAGTCGCCCCTGACCAGGCGCACGGCGTTGCCGCCGAGGATGTCGATCGCCGGGTAGAGCTTCACGATGCCAGCGGCACGGGCCCGGCCTGGCGGCGCGCGACGCAGATGCCCGCGAAGTTGGCGAGCAGGCGCAGGCCGGCCGCGGAGGACTTCTCGGGGTGGAACTGCACACCGTAGAAGGACCCCTTTTCCACTGCGCTCACGAAGGGTGCGCCGTACTCCGCCACCCCGAGGACCTGCTCTGGGTGGGTGGGGACGGGAGCAAAGGAGTGCACGTGGTAGAAGGCGCACCTCTGCGGCAGATCCGCGATGAGCGGCGAGCCGGTCCTCTCGAACCGCACCTCGTTCCAGCCGATGTGCGGCAGCTTCAGCCGCCCGGCCTGCAGAGCGCGAACCTCGCCGGGAATGATGCCGAGGCCCGCCGTTCCCCCCTGCTCGGTCGAGTAGTCGAAGGCCAGCTCCATCCCCAGGCATATGCCGAGCACCGGCGTCCCCGCCGCGACACGCTCGCGAAACAGCTCGTCCAGGCCGAGCTCGCGCAGGTTGTCCATCGCGCGCGGGAACGCGCCCACGCCGGGCACGACGAGGCCCGCGGCTGCCCGCAGCGCGACGGGGTCGCTGCTGACCGACGCGTGCGCGCCGACGTGCTCGAGCGCCTTCTCCACGGAGCGGCGGTTGCCCATGCCGTAGTCGACCACCGCGATGTCCACCGGCTCCTCGATCGGGGTCGCCGTCATCCGTTGAGCGTTCCCTTCGTGCTCGGCACGCCGATCTCGGTCGGGTCGATCGCGACCGCCTGGCGCAGCGCGCGCGCGAACGCCTTGAAGGCCGCCTCGATCATGTGGTGCGCGTTGGTCCCGGCCTCAACTCGAAGATGCAGGGTGAGCTTCCCCGCGCTGGCCAGGGCACGGAAGAACTCCTCGGTCAGCTCGTGCTCGAAGCCCCCGGTCGAACCGGCGGACAGCTCGGCGTCGAACTGGGTGAACGGGCGTCCGGAGATGTCGATCGCGCAGCTCGCCCTGGCCTCGTCCATCGGCGCGGTCGCCGACCCGTAGCGGGTGATGCCCGCCCGGTCGCCCAGCGCGCCGTCGAGGGCCTGGCCGATCGCGATGGCTGTGTCCTCGACCGTGTGGTGGGCGCCGGTCTGCAGGTCTCCGGTGACCGTCACGTCGAGGTCGAGTCGCCCGTGACGTGCCAGCAGGTCGAGCATGTGATCGAAGAAGCCGACGCCTGTGCTGCGGGTCCCGGCGCCCGTCCCTTCGAGCGCGAGCGTCAGCCTCACGTCCGTCTCGGCGGTCGTGCGTTCGATGGTCGCGCTGCGGGTGGGAGAGTGCATGAGGGCCTTCTCGTTCATTCTCGCTGGTCGATCCTCTCTCTGAAGACTACGAAGAGCCCGTCGGTGGGCCCATGCTCGCGCGGGCCTCCATCGACTCGGCGTGCATCTCGAAGCCCTCGGCGCGGGCGATCGGGGCTCCCGCGGCGGCGAGCGCCTCGGCAGCCTGCCCGATCTGCACCACGGCCATCCGCCGGCGGAAGTGGCGCGCCGAGAGCGCCGAGGCGAATCGTGCGGCTCCGCTCGTAGGCAGGACGTGGTTGGAGCCGGCGACGTAGTCCCCGAAGGCGGTGGCGCTCGCGGCGCCCACGAACAGGCAGCCGGCCGAGCGGATCAGCGGGACCAGAGCCTCCATCTCAGCTCCGATCAGTTGCAGGTGCTCGGGCGCGAAGGCGTTTGCGAGCTCCGCCGCCTGGCGTGCATCGGCGACCTCCACGAGCGCGAACGCCGCCCCGCCGACCTCCGGGCGCTCGACCAGGAGGGCCTCGAGCCGGCGGGCCAGGGCATCGCCGGCAGATCCATGGTGTGCAACCGCCGCCACGAGGCTGCCCTCGCCGTGCTCACCTTGGGCGAGCATGTCGAGCGCGGCCAGCTCCACCTCGCGCTGCTCGGCATCCTGGCCGAGCAGGACGAGCAGGTCGCTCGGACCGGCAAACCCGTCGATCCCCACCGTCGCGGAGAGCTGGTGCTTTGCCTCCTGCACGTACAGGTTGCCCGGCCCGACCACCACGTCGACGCGTCTGACGGTCTCGGTGCCGTACGCGAGCGCAGCTATCGCCTGGGCGCCGCCCATCCGATACACCCGCTCGACACCACACAGCCGGCACGTGCCGAGGATCACCGGGTCGATCTGCCCGCGCGCACCGGGGGGAGCACACACGGCGACCTCGAGGACGCCGGCCGCGCGAGCCGTCACAACGCCCATCACGACGGTGCTCGCGTAGGGCGCCCGGCCACCGGGCACGTACACCGCGCAGGCCCCCACCGGCACCTCGCGCAGAACGATTCGCTGCCCCTGGGGGAGGTCGACCCCGACGTCCTCGGCGACCCCCGCCTGGGCGACGAGCGCCACGTTCGTGATCGCCACCTGAAGCCCGGCCACGAGGTCCGCAGACAGCCCTTCAAGGGCCTCGTCGAGCTCTCGCGGCTCGACCAGCAGCGGCCTCGGCTCCGCGCCGGCGGTGTCGAACCGGCGGGTGTACCGCCTCACCGCCTCCTCCCCTTCGGCACGCACCCGAGCGATGATCTCGCGCACATCGTCCTCCACCGAGCCGGCCGTCGGAGCGAGCGAGCGCAGATAGGCTGCCGTCGCGGCGACGCCGCCACGGCGCGCCACCTCCGCGGCGTCGAGACGCTCGATCGACATCTTCAGGTCGCGCCCACGGCGGGGAGACCTCGCAGCTGCTCCAGCAGGTCGTCGATCCGGGACGCCTTCAGCTTGTGCGCGACCGGATTGGCTATCAGCCTCGCGCTGCAGACTACGATCTCCTCGCGCGCGACCAGGTTGTTCTCCCGCAGGGTCGTCCCGGTGGCGGTCAGATCGATGATCGCCTCCACCATCCCGGTAAGCGGCGCGAGCTCCACCGAGCCCTTCACCTCGACGATCTCCGCCTGCCTGCCGGTCTCCTCAAGATGGCGTGCGGCGATGCGCGGGTACTTGGTGGCCACGCGCATCACTCCAAGGCGCCGCAGCGCCTCCACGGCCGGGTCGGGGCCGGCCTTGCTGGCCAGCACCATCGTGCACCGGCCGTAGCCGAGGTCGAGCAGCTCGTAGACCTCGCGGCCACCCTCGCCCGGGCGCTGCTCGGCCTGCTCGAGCAGCACGTCCTTTCCCGTGACGCCCAGGTCGGCGGCACCCGCCTCGACGTAGGTGGGAACGTCGGAGGGACGCATCGTGATCACGCCGAGATCCTCGAACAGCAGCTTGCGGTCGTTCGATCGCAGCTCCCGCGTGTCGAGCCCGAGCCCGGCGAGCAGGTCCACCGTTCCCTCGAACAGGGCGCCCCGCGGCACGGCGATCGTGAGGCCGTTCGTCGCGCTCATCCGGAGGGCTCTCTCGTCGTGATCGGCGCGGCCCGGCCGTCCGGCTGACCGCTCGGCGCCCGGTCCGCAGCCGCCACGGGGCCGGGCGAAGGGACGCTCCCACCGTCATCCGAGGGCCCTCCCGGCGCGCGAGTGTCGGGCCGCGCGAGCAGCGCCCCGGTGCCGCGCTCCTCGCCGGCGAGCGCGATGTGCAGGCGGTCCACGCCGAGCGCGAACCCGACCGCGGGCAGCTTTCGCCCGAAGCGCCCGAGCAGCTCGTCGTAGCGCCCGCCACCACCGATCGGAGCGCCGAGGGCGGGATCGTAGACCTCGAAGACCGCACCCGTGTAGTAGCCGATGTTCCGCACGAGACCAAGGTCGAAGATCACCCGCTCGGCCACCTCGGGCTCCAGCAGCTCGTGCACCCGGCGCATGCCGGTCACGGCCTCCACCGCCGGCGCAGGGGTCCCGGCCAGCACCTCCGGCCCGCCGCGGCGCTGGGGCACGCCGAGCAGAAGCTCGGCCGTCGCCCCCGAGAGACCCGCCTCGGCGAGCCTGTGCTCGAGACCCACGAAATCGCGGCGCACGAGCGTCTCGAGCAGACCGGCGCGGGCCGGCTCGGGCACCTGCAGGCTGGCCATCAGCGCGGGGAACAGCGAAGCGTCGCCGACGCCGATGCGGTAGTCCTTCAGCCCGGTCTCATCAAGGGCGTGGCAGAGCACGGTGAGCGCCTCCGCGGTACCGTGCGGCGCGGGCGAGCCGATCAGCTCGATCCCTGCCTGCAGGAGCTCCCGCTGGTGCCCCCGTTGCGGACGCACGCCCCGGTAGCAGTGGGCGAAATAGCAGAACCGCAGGGGCGGCTCGCTCGTCGGGTAGCGCGTCGCGACCACGCGCGCGATCGGCACGGTCATGTCCGAGCGCAGCACCAGCACAGCGCCCGACTCGTCGAACACGCGGTAGGCCGGCTTGGCGTCGGCCATGTCGGCGCGCGCCAGAACCGACTCGTACTCGAGCGCCGGGGTGTAGATCTCGCCGTAGTTGTGGCGCTCGAACACGCCGCGCAGCGTGTCGGTGATCGCGCGCACCTCGCGCGTCTCGTCGGGAAGCACATCGCGCGTGCCGCTGGGGATCGGGTGGATCATGGACTTGCCATTGAAGCGAACGGCGGCCGAGGGGCGCTCGATGCCCGCCGCCGGGCGCCCGGTCCCCGCGCGCGTGCGCCTGCCGTTATGCGTGCACCGGCTCGGTCGCCACGCGTTGGATGCGCGCGCCCAGATCGCTCAGGCGCTCGTCGATGCGCTCGTAGCCACGGTCGATCTGGCGGATGTTGCCGATCTCGCTGCGGCCCTCGGCGCACAGCGCCGCCAGCAGCATCGCCATGCCCGCGCGGATGTCCGGCGACTCCACGCGCTCGCCCCGCAGCCGTCGCGGGCCGGTGACGATCGCCCTGTGCGGGTCGCACATGACGATGTCCGCCCCCATCACGATCAGCTTGTCGGTGAAGATCAGCCGGTTCTCGAACATCCACTCGTGGATCAGGATCGATCCCTCCGCCTGCGTGGCCATCGCCACCGCGATCGAGGTCAGATCGGCGGGAAACGCCGGCCACGGGCCGTCCTGGATCTTGCTCTTGTACTCCCCGACGTCCGCCTGTGCCACGAGCCTCTGCCCGCCGGGCACGAGCACGTCGTTGCCCTCGAGCTCGGTGCGCAGCCCGACCCGCTCGAACACGTGGCGGATCATTCGCAGATCCCCCGGGACGGTGTCCTTGATTCGCAGCTCTCCCCCCGTGACCCCGGCCAGCGCGATGAAGCTGCCGATCTCGATGTGGTCGGGCCCGACCCCGTGCTCGCAGCCGTGGAGCTCCTTGGTGCCGTGCACAGTGACGAGGTTCGACCCGATGCCCTGGATGTCGGCGCCCATCTTCACGAGCATGCGCGCGAGGTCCTGGACGTGCGGCTCGCAGGCCGCGTTGCCGATCACGGTCGTGCCGGGCGTGAGCGCCGCTGCCATCAGGGCGTTCTCGGTGGCCATCACCGACGGCTCGTCCATGAAGACGTCCGTGGGGTGCAGCCCGCGCGGCGCGCTTAGCACGATCTCGCGCCCGCACTCGACCGTGGCGCCCATCGCCCGGAAGGCGTCGAGGTGCGGGTCCAGGCGGCGCCTGCCGATCACGTCTCCCCCCGGCGGGGGCATGACCGCGTGTTGGAAGCGTGCCAGCAGCGGCCCGGCGAGCAGGAAGGACGCGCGGATGAGCTCCGCCAGGTCGCGGTCGATATCGACCTCGTGCAGCTCGGCGGCGCACAGCGCGACCTCGTTGGGCCCGCGCCAGCTGACCCGCACGCCGATCGCGTCGAGGATCCTCAGCATCGCGTCCACGTCGCGGATTCGCGGCACGTTGCTCACCACCACCTCATCCTCGGTGAGGATCGAGGACGCCAGAATGGCCAGCGCCCCGTTCTTGTTCCCCGCCGGGACCATCACGCCGGAAAGGGGCACGCCGCCGTCGATTATGAACTTCTCCATGAGCTGAGGGCGCGGTCGGCGGGCCCCCAGGGGGTCGCTGACACGGCGCTCGGCAAGCGTAACAGCCATCTCACTGGTGAAGTTCGCGCCGGGCACGCGCTGACCTGCCTGGCGCCGGGCACTCTTCGCGACCAAGGCCCCGAGGCCCCCCGTGCAACTCCCGTTGCAGCCGTTCGAGCCCCAGATCGGCTCTGCAGAGCGCTTTCTCGGGCGCAGGCGCAAACACGTACGCCTGTTCGCCCCGCGGTCCGTCCGGAGGCGTTCCTATCTTACGAACACATGTTCCCGTCATCGCGAACATCACTCTCCGTGCAGAGCGCGCTCGATGCGCTCCGCCACGCCCGCTCGTTCCTGTTCGGCGATCTAGGATCGCCCGAGAGCGACTACAACGTCGGCTGGGAGGTCGACCGGAACGAGCCCATTGGCGCGGCCCATCCGCATCGAGCGCTCCTGCGCGGACGAGCCGCGAGGGATCGGCGCGCCCGCAGGCGAGCCGGCCAGCCGGCCCCGGCCCCGCAGGTGTGCCTCTCGCCGCTTCCGCCGAGAGCCCTCCGACCATGCGCACCCGAGCGGCCGGACGACCGCGCACGATCCTCGCGCACGCCGAGCGACGCCCCCGGGCCCGCACGCCTGCGGGCGGCCGCACGCGGCGATCGCCCCTAAGATCCCCAGCGCCACCATCTCATTGCACCCATCCGCGCCAGGGAGGCCGATTGCATGAAGCAGCGAGTCACCGTTGTAACGCTCGGCGTGGCAGACCTCGCGCGCAGCAGGGCCTTCTACGAGGCGCTCGGATGGCAGAGTTCCTCGCCGCCCGAGCTGGGGGTGGTGTTCTTCCAGTCCGGCGGCATGGTCCTGTCGTTGTGGGATCGGGCGAGCCTCGCCGAGGACAGCGGGGTGGCGCTCGGCACCGGCCCTGGTGATGTCACGCTCGCGCAGAACGTCGGCTCACCGGAGGAGGTGGAGAAGGTGCTCGCCCGGGCCGCTGACGCGGGTGCCGTGATCTCCCGGCCGGGCGGCGAGACGTTCTGGGGCGGGTACTCGGGGGTCTTTCTCGATCCCGACGGCCATCCCTGGGAGGTCGCCCACAACCCGCATTGGACGCTCGGCCCCGATGGCTCGGTGACGCTGCCCAAGTGACCTCCGCGCGGCTCTCGGGCGAGCGGACGAGGACGAGCCGCCCCGGGGGCGGCTCGTCGGAAGAAAAACCGGCGGCGTCCTACTCTCCCAGGCCCTTGCGGGCCAAGTACCATCGGCGCTGAGGGGCTTAACTGCTCTGTTCGGAATGGGAAGAGGTGTTTCCCCCTCGCCAAAGCCACCGGAAAAGGCGAGAGACCGCCCCCCCGGTCCTTCAAAACTGCACAGCGCCACACCGGGTATCAAAAAAATCCGTCAAGCCCTCGACCCATTAGTACCGGTCTCCTTCGAACGTTACCGTTCTTCCAGATCCGGCCTATCAACCTGGTGGTCTACCAGGGGTCTTACTCCCTCTAGGGGATGGGAGAGCTCATCTTGAGGCCGGCTTCCCGCTTAGATGCCTTCAGCGGTTATCCGATCCACACGTAGCTAGCCTGCTATGCCCTTGGCAGGACAACAGATACACCAGAGGTGTGTTCATCCCGGTCCTCTCGTACTAGGGACAAATCCTCTCAACTCTCCAACGCCCACGGCAGATAGGGACCGAACTGTCTCACGACGTTCTGAACCCAGCTCGCGTACCGCTTTAATGGGCGAACAGCCCAACCCTTGGGAGCAACTCCACCCCCAGGATGCGACGAGCCGACATCGAGGTGCCAAACCGGGCCGTCGATGTGGACTCTTGGGCCCGATAAGCCTGTTATCCCCGGAGTACCTTTTATCCGTTGAGCGACGGCACTTCCACTTGCTACCGCCGGATCACTAAGACCTGCTTTCGCACCTGCTCGACTTGTCAGTCTCGCAGTCAAGCTCCCTTACTACCTTTACGCTCTACACACGATTTCCAACCGTGTTGAGGGAACCTTTGTGCGCCTCCGTTACATTTTGGGAGGCGACCGCCCCAGTCAAACTACCCGCCTGGAACTGTCCAGCGCCCGGATTCACGGAACGCTGTTAGAAATCCAATACACCAAGGGTGGTATCTAAAGGTTGGCTCCACGCCGGCCGCAACCAGCGCTTCAAAGCCTCCCACCTATCCTGAGCGAGATGCACCGAACTCCAATACCAAGTTGTAGTAAAGGTTCACGGGGTCTTTCCGTCTAGCCGCGGGTACTCGGCATCTTCACCGAGACTGCAATTTCACCGAGCCCCTCGTTGAGACAGCGCTGAAGTCGTTACGCCATTCGTGCAGGTCGGAACTTACCCGACAAGGAATTTCGCTACCTTAGGACCGTTATAGTTACGGCCGCCGTTTACCGGGGCTTAGCTTCGCTGCTTCGAACCGAAGTCCTAACAACTCCACGTAACCTTCCGGCACCGGGCAGGCGTCAGCCCCTATACGTCGTCTTTCGACTTAGCAGAGACCTGTGTTTTTGGTAAACAGTCGCTTCAGCCAATTCACTGCGGCCCCCTCGGGCTCCACTCGCGAAGAGCTTCACCCTACCGGGGCGCCCCTTGTCCCGAAGTTACGGGGCGATTTTGCCGAGTTCCTTAACGAGGGTTATCTCGATCACCTTAGTATTCTCTACTTGCCCACCTGTGTCGGTTTTGGTACGGGCACGCGCTTCCTCCCTAGAGGATTTTCTTGGAGGTATGGCGTCGGGGACTCGCCGGCTAAGCGCCAGCTGGCATCGCACCTCGGGTTATGCGGCCCCGCATTTGACAAGGGCCACCCCTACATGCTTACCCCAGGATAACCATCACCTGGGTTCCCTTAGCCTTCCTCGTCCCCCCATCGGTCAAACGGAAGCGACGTGGTACAGGAATATCAACCTGTTGGCCATCGACTACGCCTTTCGGCCTCGCCTTAGGTCCCGACTAACCCTGAGCAGACGAACTTTACTCAGGAATCCTTGGGCAATCGGTGGAGGGGATTCTCACCCCTCTTTCGTTACTTATGCCGGCATTCTCACTTCCCACGCCTCCACGGCTGGCTTACGCCGCCGCTTTACCGGCGTGGGAACGCTCTCCTACCGCGCGATCGACCCGAAGGTCTCACGCACCCGCAGCTTCGGTGACTAGCTTAAGCCCCGTTACATTGTCCGCGCTCGAACACTTGACCAGTGAGCTGTTACGCACTCTTTCAAGGATGGCTGCCTCTAAGCCAACCTCCTGGTTGTCTAGGCACTCAAACATCGTTTCCCACTTAGCTAGTACTTGGGGACCTTAGCTGGCGGTCTGGGCTGTTTCCCTTTTGACGCTGAAGTTTATCCCCCAGCAACTGACTCCCGGAGTAAACGTGTTGGTCTTCGGAGTTTGCCTGAAGTCGGTAACCTGGTAGGGCCCCTAATCCAAACAGTGCTCTACGGCCAATACGCAATTTATCCGAGGCTATACCTAAATATATTTCGGAGAGAACCAGATATCACTGAGCTTGATTAGCCTTTCACTCCGACCCACAGGTCATCCGCCCAGTTTTCAACCTAGGTCGGTTCGGCCCTCCACGAGGTCTTACCCCCGCTTCAGCCTGCCCATGGGTAGCTCGCTCAGTTTCGGGTATACCGCCTACGACTAAGTCGCCCTGTTAGGACTCGCTTTCGCTACGGCTCCGCTCATCGCTTAACCTTGCCGCAGACGAGTAACTCGCCGGCTCGTTATGCAAAAAGCACGCGGTCACAGGACAAGCCTGCTCCCACCGCTTGTAGGCACGCGGTTTCAGGTACTATTTCACTCCCCTTCCGGGGTACTTTTCACCTTTCCCTCACGGTACTAGTCCGCTATCGGTCACCAAGGAGTACTTAGCCTTGGAGGGTGGTCCCCCCAGGTTCAGTCCGCGTTTCACGGGCGCGGACTTACTCAGGAACATCTGACGGAAGGTCATGCAGTTTCGTCTACGGGACGGTTGCCCTCTATGGTGCGCGGTTCCACGCGCTTCGACTACCACACGACTTTGTAACTTCCGCCGGGCCGGACATGACCCGGAACAGACGTCCTACAACCCCCGACAGACAACGCATGTCCGCTTGCATCTGCCAGGTTTGGGCTGAATCCCCTTTCGCTCGCCACTACTCAGGGAGTCTCTGTTGATTTCCTTTCCTCGGGGTACTGAGATGTTTCACTTCCCCCGCTTGTCCTCCGCCGGCCTATGTGTTCAGCCGGGGATAACGCCGCATTACCAGCGCTGGGTTTCCCCATTCGGGAATCCACGGGTCAAAGGCTATTCAGCGCCTAACCGTGGCTTATCGCAGCCGTTCACGCCCTTCATCGACTCTTGGTGCCAAGGCATCCACCGTGTGCCCTTACTATCTTGACGGTGATCTGGCCCAACATGACCGAGTTGCCCCTTGCGGGGCGCATGCGGTCGTGCAGGGCCCGGTGATACCCGTTTTCAGCCGCCGCTTATCGATGGCGGCTGATGTGGCTTCTGTGCAGTTTTCAAGGACCGTGGAGGGGCGCAACCTGGCCGTTCTGAGCGGATCGCGTCAAAGCTGCGACGCCACCGCGACGACCGGCCAGGCCGGTCTCTCAAAACTCAACAGCATGCTGGAATTGTTTGCGGCCGGGGCCGCTGTGATCCCCAAGTAGTAAGGGACACGCGCGGCTTTTGGCCATCCAGCCAGGTTCGGTCGACGTTCTAGACCCGGTCCGCCTAGACATCGCCGTGCCTCGAGGGCTCGGCGACCGCGAGGGCCCATCTTGCGACGGACCCAGGACCGGGGCACCGTTGGGTGCTCCCTAGAAAGGAGGTGATCCAGCCGCAGCTTCCGCTACGGCTACCTTGTTACGACTTCACCCCAGTCACGAGCCCCACCTTCGACGGCTCCCTCCCTTGCGGGTTAGGCCACCGGCTTCGGGTGTTGCTCACTCCCGTGGTGTGACGGGCGGTGTGTACAAGGCCCGGGAACGTATTCACCGCGGCAATGCTGATCCGCGATTACTAGCAACTCCGCCTTCATGCAGGCGAATTTCAGCCTGCAATCCGAACCGAGACGCGCTTTAAGGGATTCGCTCCACCTCGCGGTATCGCAGCCCTCTGTACGCGCCAATGTAGCACGTGTGTAGCCCTGAACATAAGGGGCATGAGGACTTGACGTCATCCCCACCTTCCTCCGGTTTGTCACCGGCAGTCTCGCATGAGTCCCCAACTAAATGCTGGCAACATGCGACGGGGGTTGCGCTCGTTGCGGGACTTAACCCAACATCTCACGACACGAGCTGACGACAGCCATGCACCACCTGTGAAAGTGCCCCGAAGGGAAGATGTGTTTCCACACCGGTCACTCACATGTCAAGCCCAGGTAAGGTTCTTCGCGTCGCGTCGAATTAAACCACATGCTCCGCTGCTTGTGCGGGCCCCCGTCAATTCCTTTGAGTTTTAGCCTTGCGGCCGTACTCCCCAGGCGGGCAACTTAATGCGTTAGCTTCGACACAGGGGGAGTCGACACCCCCCACATCTAGTTGCCATCGTTTACAGCGTGGACTACCAGGGTATCTAATCCTGTTTGCTCCCCACGCTTTCGCGTCTCAGCGTCAGTCACGTCCCAGCGAGCTGCCTTCGCCATTGGTGTTCCTCCTGATATCTGCGCATTTCACCGCTACACCAGGAATTCCACTCGCCCCTTCCGGACTCTAGCCCGACAGTATCCACCGGCATTCCAGGGTTGAGCCCTGGACTTTCACAGCGGACTAATCGGGCCGCCTACACGCTCTTTACGCCCAATAATTCCGGACAACGCTTGCACCCTACGTATTACCGCGGCTGCTGGCACGTAGTTAGCCGGTGCTTCTTGTGAAGGTACCGTCACTCCAGCCGGCTATTCACCGGCGAAGCTTCGTCCCAACTGAAAGGGGTTTACAACCCGAAAGCCTTCTTCCCCCACGCGGCGTTGCTGCGTCACGCTTTCGCGCATTGCGCAAGATTCCCCACTGCTGCCTCCCGTAGGAGTCTGGGCCGTGTCTCAGTCCCAGTGTGGCTGATCGTCCTCTCAGACCAGCTACCCATCGAAGCCTTGGTGAGCCGTTACCTCACCAACAAGCTAATGGGCCGCGGGCCCATCTCGATGCGGAGGCCGAAGCTTCCTTTCCCCTTGCGGGCACATCCGGTATTAGCCCGAGTTTCCTCGGGTTGTCCCGGTCATCGAGGCAGGTAACCCACGTGTTACTCACCCGTTCGCGGCTCTGCCCCAGGGCAAGCCCTGGTTCGTCGCTCCACTTGCATGTGTTAAGCACGCCGCCAGCGTTCGTCCTGAGCCAGGATCAAACTCTCCGTGAAATGCTTCACGAAAAGCTGTCATGGAGTTGCCGCCCGGCGCTTGCGCGACGGACGGACGGCCGGAACCTATACACCGTGGTCCCGAACCATGACGGGGTACTTCCCTACTTGACTCTTTGTCCGCCACCGGGCCTGCGCATACAGCGCCGCGCGGCAGCGGGTCGAACCTGGACGCACACCACGATCGAAGATCGATCGTAGATGCGCATGCTGTTGAGTTTTCAAAGACCGTCAAGCCTCTCCGAAAGGACTGCCTCTAGAGGAGACCGATCTGACCCGGCGCCCGAAGGCGCTTGCTGGGCCAACCAACGAGTATAGCGCTAGCGAGCTCTCAGGCGACGGAAGCGACGCTTGCCCACCTTGAGCACCTGACCGTCGGCCCGCTCGCCCGGGATGTCGTGCTCGCCGGCGGCCAGCTGGGAGTCGCCGAGCGTCACGCCCCCCTGGTCTATCAGCCGCCGCGCCTCCGAGCGGGAGATCCCGAACTCCTCGGCCATCACGCCGGGGAGATGGACCAGCCCGCCGTCGCTGTCGAAGCTCGCCTCCTCGATCTCCTCGGGGGCCTCGCGTTCGACGTGCACCCGATCGAAGTGGCGTTCGGCCGCGGCGGCGTCCTCGGCGCAGTGAAGCCACGTGACGAGCTCGCGGGCGAGCGCGCGCTTGGCCTGCATCGGGGCGAGCCCGGGGGGCGGGCCCGCCGCCGGAGCATCCGGGCGGGCCGACCCCGCCCCGGCGTCCAGCGGCCGAGGATCGATCAGCAGCCGGTAGTACTCGCCCATCACCTCGTCGGGGATGTTCATCGTCTTTCCGTACATCTCCTGCGGCGCGTCGGTGACCCCGATCTCGTTTCCCAGCGACTTCGACATCTTGCGCTGGCCGTCGGTGCCCACGAGGAGCGGCATCGTGAGGATCGCCTGGGCAGGCTGGCCGTAGGCTCGCTGGACGTCGCGGCCGAGCAGCAGGTTGAACTTCTGATCGGTCCCCCCGAGCTCGACGTCGGCGCGGACCGCCACCGAGTCGTAGGCCTGAAGCAGCGGGTAGAGCAGCTCGAGCATCGAGATCGGCTCCCCGGCCGACATCCGCTTGGCGAAGTCGTCCCGCTCGAGCAGCTGGGCGGCGGTGGTCGTGCGAACGAGCTCGAAGAGCGCGGTCATCGGCATGTCGAGCCACTCGCTGTTACGCCTCACCTCGAGCAGCCGCGGGTCGCCGTCGAGGATCTTCAGCGCCTGCTCGGAGAAGGTCGCCGCGTTGGCCTCGATCTGCTCCAGCGAGAGCACGGGCCGCAGGGTGGACCGTCCGGACGGATCCCCCACCCGAGCCGTGTAGTCGCCCACGATCAGCACCACCAGGTGGCCGGCGTCCTGAAAGGCGCGCAGCTTTCGGAGCACGACCGCGTGGCCGAGGTGGATGTCCGGGGCGGTCGGATCGATGCCCAGCTTGACGCGCAGCGCCCGGCCCTCTTCGCGCGCGAGGCGAAGCTTCTCCGCGAGCGCCCCCCCGGGCAGGCTGTCGACCGCGTTCTCGGCCAGCCGGTCGGCCAGCTGGGTGGCCGCCTGCTCGGCGGCCGCGTCGGTGGCGTTCGGCATGGAGGCCAATGCTAGACTCTCGCCCTCCGGTGGGTCCCACCATGCCGTCCTGGTTCGCGGCCCGCTGTTGGGTCGAATCCTGCGGCAGTCGCGAGGGACTCACCGCCCTCAGCTGCCGATGAGCGAGGACGATCTTCCCGACATCCCGCCTGCGCCGAAGCCGCGCCTGAAGAGGCTGCGCTTCCTGGCGATCATGTTCGCGGTCCTCTTGCTCGGGCTCGTGTCGTTCGTCTTCGGCATCTTCATCTCGGTCGCCTCGGACCTGCCGTCTCTCACCCGGTTCTCCCAGCTCGAGAACGCGCAGAGCTCAATCCTGCTCGACGACATCGGCCGCCCGCTCGGCGTCGTGAGCCAGCACAACCGGGTGATCGTCACGCCGTCCCAGATCCCCCAGATCGTCAAGGAGGCGGTGATCGCGATCGAGGACAAGCGCTTCCAGACGAACAGCGGCGTGGACGTCCGGGGCATCGCCCGCGCCTTCATCCAGGACATCCGCCACGGGGGGACGGTGCAGGGCGCTTCGACGATCGAGCAGCAGTTCATCAAGAACGCGCTGCAGGCCCAGTCGCACCGCACGATCTTCGAGAAGCTTCGCGAGACGGCGTTGGCCTATCAGCTCTCGCACAAGTGGTCGAAGGACAAGATCCTCACGGCCTACCTCAACACGATCTACTTCGGCAACGGCGCCTACGGGATCGAGTCCGCCGCCCAGACCTACTTCGGACAGGACGTCAACCACCTCGGCTGCGGGACGCTGAACCACCAGCTGTGCGTCGAACAGCTCCAGCCGTGGGAGGCGGCGCTCCTGGCGGGCGTCATCCAGTCCCCGACGGCATATGACCCGGCCACCCACCCCGTGACGGCCCGGGCGCGCCGCGACGTCGTCCTGCGGGAGATGTTCCAACAGGGCTATCTGACGAGGATGGTCTACGAAACCAGCCTCGGCCAGGCGCTGCCGGCCGCGAAGGACATCCAGGCTCCCAAGGAGCAGACGGTCGAAGGGACCGACGCCGGCTACTTCACGAGCTGGGTGCAGCAGCAGGTGATCGAACGTTACGGCGCTGCGCGCGCCTTCGACGGAGGCTTGCGGATCAAGACCACGCTCGACCTCGACCTGCAGCACGCCGCCGAACAGGCCGTCAACAACTACCTGCCCGGTCCGGGTGGCGCCACCGCGGCGCTCGTGGCGATCGAAAACTCCACGGGCGAGGTGCGCGCGATGGTGGGCGGGCGAAGCTATGCCAATAACCCCTTCAACCTGGCCACGACCGGGGAGCGCCAGCCGGGCTCGTCGTTCAAGGCGTTCGACCTGGCCGCGGCGCTGGAGGACGGCATCTCGCCTAACTCGACGTGGACCTCCAAGCAGAAGGTGTTCATCGTCGGGCCACCCGGCGCCAGGGAACGATTCGTGGTGCACAACGACGAAGGCGCCTACAGCGGCGAAAACACACTGACCGGCGCGACCGCCTACTCGGACAACTCGATCTATGCCGAAGTCGGTCTGAAGGTCGGCACCCACCGCATCGCACGGCTCGCCCACCAGATGGGCATCACGACGCCGCTCTCCACCAACCCGGCGATGACGATCGGCGGCCTGACGATCGGGGTCACGCCGCTCGACATGGCTCACGCCTACGAGACGATCGCCCAGGGCGGCCGGCGCGTCAGCGGAACGCTGGCCGAAAGCGGCGCGCCTGTGGGCATCCAGGAAGTGGATGCTGGCGGGCGCACCCTGCCCGACGGGGCGCATCGCGACGTCAACCGGGTGACGACCAGAGCGGTCCTGCCGGCAGCGGTCGCGGCAGCCGAGACATCGATGCTCGAAACGGTGCTGCAGTACGGGACCGCCCGCGCGGCGGCGATCGGCCAGTTCGCCGCCGGCAAGACGGGCACCACGGAGAACTACGGCGACGCCTGGTTCATCGGGTGGAACAGCAGGTACACGGTCGCCGTGTGGGTGGGCCACCCTAACGGCCTCGTGCCGATGACCAACGAGTTCAACGGCGGCCCCGTGCTCGGGGGGACCTTCCCGGCGCTGATCTGGCACGACTTCATGACCTCCTCGCTGCAGATCGACAAAGCCCGCGCCGAACACTCCGCTCAGTCCCACGCGTCCTCCGGCAATTCGGGGGGGCAATCCACCCCGGGCTCTCCGGAAGGGGGCGGCCCGTCCCCCTCCACCGCCGGCTCGGCCCCCCCGGCGCCCTCGGCGGGCCACGCGAACGGCAGGTCCGGCTCCCCGGGCACCGCCGGCAAAGGCACCGGGGGCGGCGCGGGTGGCCCCGCCTCAGAACGCGCCCCGGCGCCGTCTGCTGCGCCGTCGCCGAGCCCGGCCCCGGCCAGCCCGCCGGCGGCGAGCACGCCCGCGCCGAGCTCCTCACCTGCACCCTCGGCGCCCGGCGGGTCATCGCCGCCGGCGTCGCCCACCGGCGGCGTGAGTCCGGCCGGCTAGCGCGCGCCGGCGGACGCGGCGGGGACCACCGCCGCGCTCCATCCGTCCGGCCGGGGGCGGGAGACATGGCGGTTGCCGGCCGCGCAGAAGCGCCACGGAAGCTCGACCGCGCGGGTGATCCCGACGCGTGCCCCTTGAACGACGGGCGGGTCATGCCACTCGCCGGCGCGCTCGTGGATGCGCACCGGCCCGCGCGCGAGGTCGCCGCCGTTCTCGATCAGCCGGATGCCCAGAGCCTGGGTGAGCTTGCCCGGACCGGAGCAGAGGTCCCAGTCGCGCGGCGACGGCGCGTCTCCGAGCGGGCGGGCGGTCCCCGGCGAGCGACGGGCGCGCATCGCCTCGATCCCGCCCGCCGGCGCGAGCGCCCGGACGAGCACCGCAGCACCCACACCCGCGGGCTCGCAGACCGCGTTCAGCAGCGCGTGGATTCCGTAGGAGAGGTACACGTACGCGCGGCCCGGCTCGCCGAAGAGCGTCGAGGTGCGCGGCGTCAGCCCCGCGAAGGCGTGGCACGCCGGCTCGCTCTCGTGATAGGCCTCCGTCTCGACGATCACCCCCCGGCTGGCGCCGCGCTCGACGGTGCAGCCGATCAGCTCCCGCGCAACCTCGAGAACCGGCCGCGCGTAGAAGTCAGCCGCAAGGACGCTCATCGAGCACCTCTCGGGCCGCGGCGAGCTGCTCGGTCACGCGTGCCAGCGAGGTGCCTCCCTCCGAGACCTTGGACTCAATCCAGGAGTCCTCGCCGAGCACCTGCAGGAGCTCGTCGCGGTGGGCGGCGAGCGTCTCGCTGTGGGCCGCCAGCTCGGACGGCGTGAGGCTCGACAGCGGCCTGCCGCCGTCGAGGGCTGTGCGCACGAGGCCCGCGACGACGCCGTGGGCCTCGCGAAAGGGGACGCCGAGGCGCACGAGCAGGTCGGCGACGTCGGTTGCGGCTATCAGCTCGTCAGACGCGGCCTCTCGCATGCGCTCGCGGCGAAAACTCACCGTGGCGATCATCCCGGTGGCGGCCGCCAGCGTGAGCTCGAGCGTGTCGACCGCGTCGAACAGATGCTCCTTGTCCTCCTGCAGGTCCTTGTTGTAGGTCAGCGGCAGCGCGTGGATCACGCCGTGGAACGCCGCCAGGTGCCCGACCACGCGGGGCGCCTTCGCGCGCAGCAGCTCAGCGGCGTCGGGATTCTTCTTCTGGGGCATGATCGAGGAGCCCGAGCTCCAAGAGTCGGGCAGCTCGCAGAAGCCGAACTCGCTGCTCGACCAGAGCACGAGCTCGGCCCCCAGGCGCGAGAGGTGGGTCGAGCAGGTCGCTGCTGCATTGAGGTAGTCGAGAACGAAGTCCCTTCCTGAGACCGCGTCGATCGAGTTCGCCGCGACCTGCGAGAAGCCGAGCTCGCGCGCCATGAAAGGCCTGTCGGTGTCGAAGTTCACACCCGCCAGCGCGCCCGCGCCGAGCGGCAGGCGCCCCGCCTCGCGCTCGGCGAAGGCGAAGCGCGCGCGATCGCGGGCGAGCATCCAGAAGTAGGCCAACAGGTGATGGCCGAGATACACCGGCTGGGCGCGCTGCAGATGTGTGTAGCCGGGCATCGGCCAGTCGAGGTGCTCCTCGGCGCGCGTGAGCAGCGCGCGCATCAGGCCCTCGGCTGCGCTCTGAGCCTCCGCCGAGCGCTCGCGCGCGTACATCGCCAGATCGGTCACGATCTGGTCGTTGCGCGAGCGCGCCGTGTGCAGCCGTCCCCCGACCGGGCCGGCGATCTCGGTGAGGCGCCTCTCGAGCGCCATGTGGATGTCCTCGTCGTCCTCCCTGAAGGGGAAGCGCCCCTCGCTCAGCTCGCGCTCGACGGAGTCGAGGCCGGCGAGCAGTGCTGCGGCATCCTCGGCCGTGAGGATCTCGCGCGCGGCGAGCATCCTCACGTGGACGCGCGACTGGGCGACGTCCTGGGGCCAGAGGCGCCGATCGAAGCCGATCGAGGCGTTCAGGCGCTGGAAGTCCGGGTGCTGGGGCTCGTGGAAGCGCGACACGAGCGATCAGTCTAGGGGCGTACCGGGGCCTACCGCCCGAGCGCCCCCCGGAGCGCCTCGCTCACCCGGGCCACCTGACCCTCGCTCATCTGTGGGAAGAAGGGCAACGCCAGCGAGCGCGCCGCCACGTCCTCGCACACCGGGAACTCGCCCGGACGGTGGCCGAGCCTCTCGCGATAGAAGCTCATCAGGTGGATCGCCGGGAGATAGGGCTTGCTCTGGATCCCCGCGGCCGCGAGCGCGGCGATCGTTCGCTCGCGCTCTGCCCCCCGCGGCAGCTGGACGACGAAGACGAACCAGCCGCGAACGTTGCCGCGCAGGTCGCGACAGGGCAGCTCGAGGCCGTCGATGTCGCCCAGCGCTTCGCGGTAGCGCGCCGCGAGCGCCGCGCGCGCGGCGAGCATCCCGTCGAGCCGTTCGAGCTGGACGCTGCCGAGCGCGCAGGCGAGGTCCGACAGGCGGTAGTTGAAGCCGAGTCGGTCGTGGTCGAGCCAGCCCATGTCGGGGGCGCGTCCCTGGTTGCGCTCGGAGTCGATCCGCGCCTTCAGCAAGGGGTCCCCGAGCGTCACCATGCCCCCCTCGCCGGTGGTGAGCTGCTTGTTCGCGTAGAACCCGAAGACCGCTGGATGCCCGCGGCCCCCGACCGGCGTCCCGTCGGCGTGCAGGGCGCCGAGCGCCTCGCACGCGTCCTCGACGATCGCCAGCCCGTGGCGCCCGGCGAGCCGCTCGAACGCCGGCAGGTCTGCCGGGTAGCCGAAGATGTGCACCGGCAGCAGCGCTCTAGTGCGCTCGGTAACCGCGGCCGCGGCCGCCTCTGGGTCCAGGTTGAGCGTCGCTGCATCGATGTCCGCGAATACCGGCCGCGCCCGCTCGTACAGCGCGGCGTTGGCCGACGCCACGAACGAGAAGGGGCTCGTCACCACCTCGTCCCCCTCCCCCACGCCGGCGGCGCGGAGCGCGAGGTGAAGCCCGGCCGTGCCGCTGCTCACGGCGCTCGCGAAGGGGACGCGCAGGCGGGCGGCGAACGCCCGCTCGAACGCCGTCACCGCGGGCCCGAGCGACAGCTGCCCGGAGCGCAGCACCGCGATCACGGCCCGCTCCTCCGCCTCGCCGAGAACCGGCCGGGCGAGCGGAATGTCCTGCCGCGCGTCTTCCACGGCTGCCCCGCCGGGCGGGACCTCCTCGCGCGCCCGGGCGCCCGACGCCACCTCGGAACCCTGCACTACACCCTGCCGGGCGAGCTCGACGCCCTCCGCTCGGCGCTCGGGTCCCGGGAAGACCGACCCGCGCCCTGCATGCCGTATTCCAGCGAATCGACGAGCGCGTCCCATGACGCGGCGATGAGGTTCTCCGAGACCCCGATCGATCCCCACACCTCCCGGCCGTCGGAGGCGTCTATCAGCACGCGGGTGACCGCTCCCGTGCCCTTCGTCTCATCGAGGATGCGCACCTTGAAGTTGACGAGCTCGATGTCCTTCAGGTGCGGGTGTATCTCGCCGATCGCATCGCGCAGCGCCCGATCGAGCGCGTTGACCGGGCCGTTGCCCTCGGCGGTGCGGACGTACCGCTCGCCTGCCACCCAGATCTTGATCGTGGCCTCGGTGGTGGCGTGGCCGTCGGAGTGCTGCTCGACGATCACCCGCCATGACTCGAGCTTGAATAGCGGCTCGTAGGCGTCGTCGGCCTCGCGGCGCACGAGCAACTCGAAGGACCCGTCGGCAGCCTCGAACTGGAAGCCGGCGTGCTCGAGCTCCTTGACGCGCTCGACGATCCGCTCGGCCAGCTCCCCGTCGGCCACGATGCCCGCCTGACGTGCCCGCTCGACGATCGTCGCCCGGCCGGCGAGCTCGGAGATCAGCAGGTCGCGCTGGTTGCCCACGGCGGCGGGATCGGTGTGCTCGAACGTCCGCGCGTCCGCCCGCACGCCGGCCGCGTGAAGCCCGGCCTTGTGCGCGAAGGCGTGCTTTCCGACATACGGCTGCGCCGGGTTCGGCGAGCGGTTGAGCAGCTCGTCGAGGAGGTGCGCCGTCTCGGTCAGCCGCGCCAGGCGATCCGCCGTCAGCAGCTCGACGCCCATCTTCAGCTGCAGGTCGGCGATGATCGTGACGAGGTTCGCGTTGCCGGTTCGCTCGCCGATCCCGTTGATCGTTCCCTGAACCTGCGTGGCTCCCGCTTCGACCGCCGCCAGCGTGTTGGCGACTGCGCACCCGGAGTCGTCGTGGGTGTGAATCCCGAGCGCCACCCCGGGAAGCGCTTCGTTGACAACCGCGAAGGCGGTGCGGATCTGCGGCGGCAGCGAGCCCCCGTTCGTGTCGCACAGCACGACGCGCTCGGCACCGGCGTCCGCGGCAGCCCGCAGGCAGTCGAGGGCGTAGCCGGCGTCGAGGGAGAAGCCGTCGAAGAAGTGCTCGGCGTCGAACAGCACACGCTTGCCGGCTGTGGCGAGGAAGCCGACCGAGTCGGCGATCATTGCGAGGTTCTCCTCCCGCGAGGCGCGCACGACCTTCTCCACGTGGAGCACCGAGGCCTTGCCGACGAGCGTGCACGCGGGCACGAACAGCTCGGCGAGGATCCGCAGCCCCTCATCGGCCTCGGCGGCGATGTCACGGCGGCGCGTCATGCCGAAGGCGACGATCTGCGAGACCTGCAGGCGCTCAACGGCGAGCAGCTCGAACAGCTCCTGCTCCTTCGGGTTGGACGCCGGGAAGCCCGCCTCGACGAGATGCACGCCGAGCGCATCCAGGGCGCGGACGACCCGCACCTTCTCGTGGGCCGTGAGGCTCATCCCGCCTCCGCCCATCCCGTCGCGCAGCGTGGCGTCGTATAGCTGTATGTCGGGCACGGGGTCCTAGCCCGCGGCGGTCGTCTGCGCGTCGGGCGCCGGGCCCTCGCCCGTGGGCGTCTGCAGGGCGGGTGCCTGGACCACGTCGAGCCACTCGCGGTAGCGCTCGGAGCGGCCGTGGATGGCGTCGTCGAAGGCTGTCTGAAGCACGCGCGTGATCTCGCCCGGCTTGCCCGTTCCGATCACGTGGTCGTCGACCTCCCGGACGGGCACGAGCTCGGCGGCCGTGCCCGACATGAACACCTCCTCGGCGAGGTACATCTCGGCGCGGGCCACATTCCGCTCCACCACGGTGTAGCCGAGATCCTGAGCGATCTGGATGATCGAGCGGCGGGTGATCCCGTCGAGGATCGAGTTGTGCTGCCCGGGCGTTGCGATCTCCCCGTCGCGCACGATGTAGACGTTCTCACCGGTGCCCTCGCACACGTGACCGTGGTCGTCGAGCAGGATCGCCTCGTCGTAGCCGGCCTTCAGCGACTCGACCTTGGCGAGAACGCTGTTCAGGTACTGACCGGAGGCCTTCGCGTGTGGGATCAGCGAGTCGGGGCTGATCCGCCGCCAAGAGGACACCTTCGCGCGAATGCCGTTGCGCATCCCCTCCTCGCCGAGGTAGGCGCCCCACTCCCAGCAGGCGATCGTCACGTCGACCGGCGCCTCCAGCGGGTTCAGGCCCATCTGCCCGTATCCGCGGTTGACGATCGGGCGGATGTAGCAGGAGCGCAGCCCGTTGCGGGCGACCAGCTCGAGCGTCGCCGCGCGAAGCTCCTCCGCCGAGTAGGGCACCGGCATGTAGTAGAGCTCGGCCGAGCGCAGCAGGCGATCGATGTGCTCGGCGTTGCGGAACACCGCCGGACCGAGGTCGGAGTCGTAGCAGCGCATGCTGTCGAACACGCCCGTGCCGTAGTGCAGGCCGTGCGTCAGGACGTGGACCTTGGCGTCCTCCCAGGCGACGAAATCTCCGTTCATCCAGATGAGGTCGGTGGGCTCCACTTTCATTGCGCTCCTATTCGAGGTTGTCGAGCACTGCCTTGGTCGCCTGCTCCGTGCGCGCCCCGCCTCCCAGGTCGGGCGTGCGCAGGCCCTCCGCGAGCGCGCGTTCGACCCCCGATTCTACAGCCGCCGCCTCGCTTTCCAAGCCGAGACCGTGCCTCAGCATCATCGCGGCCGAGAGGAACATCGCCAGCGGGTTGGCGAGGCCCTTTCCGGCGATGTCCGGCGCCGAGCCGTGCACCGGCTCGAACATGCCCGGGCCGTCCCCGCTGAGCGACGCGCTCGGGAGCATCCCGATCGAGCCGGTGAGCATCGCGGCCTCGTCGGAGAGGATGTCTCCGAACATGTTCTCGGTGAGGATCGTGTCGAAGTGCCGGGGCGATGAGAGGAGCTGCATGGCGGCGTTGTCGACGAGCATGTGCTCGAGCACGACGTGCGGGAACTCGCGCGAGTGCAAGCCGCTCACCACCTCCCGCCACAGGCGCGAGGTCTCGAGGACGTTGGCCTTGTCCACGCTCGTCACCTTCGCCCGCGCGGCCCCGAAGGCGGTCCGGGCGATGCGCTCGATCTCCTCGGTCGTGTAGGAGCAGACGTCAGAGGCCGAGGTGGCGGTGCGGGTCTTCTCGCCGAAGTAGATCCCTCCGGTGAGCTCGCGCACGACGAGCAGGTCCGTCCCCTCGATCCGCTCGCGCCGCAACGGCGAGGCGTCGTACAGCGCCGGCAGGGGCTTTACCGGACGGAGGTTCGCGTACAGGCCGAGCCCCTTGCGCAGACCCAACAGGCCCTGCTCCGGTCGCGGCTTCTGCGGGTCGGTCGTGTCCCACCGCGGCCCGCCGACCGCCGCGAGCAGCACCGCATCCGAGCGTCGGCAGGCGGCGAGCACCTCGTCGGTCAGCGCGACGCCGTGTGCATCGATCGAGGCGCCCCCGAACAGGTGCTCCTCGAACTCGAATTCGCCGAGCCTCGCGAGCAGCTCGAGCGTCGGCGCCATGATCTCCGGACCGATCCCGTCGCCGGGCAGGGTTGCGATGCGGTGGGCCACGGCGCGCGACGCTAGCAGGAGCCCTGCGCGGTGCTCGGCGGAGGTGCGCTCACAGGGCGGTCGTGACGGGCCCGCTGCGCTGGCGCTCTCGCTCGTAGCCCGCGATCGCCGGCTCCTGCTGGAGCGTGAGCGCGATGTCGTCGAGGCCGCCCAGCAGCCGGTGCCTGATCTCGTGGTCGATCGCGAATGCGACCTGCTCGCCGGCGAAGCGGACCTCCTGTTCCTCCAGGTCGATCTCGCCCTCGCCCGCGCGCGCCAGGCTGTGGCAGTCCTCGACGCTCAGCACGACTGGCAGCAGCCCGATCTTCGTGCAGTTCGAGTAGAAGATGTCCGCGAAGCTGGGTGCGACGATCGCCCGGAAGCCGTAGTCCTGAAGGCCCCAGGGGGCGTGCTCGCGCGATGAGCCGCAGCCGAAGTTCTCACCGGCGACGAGGATCGGGTTCGCCGGCAGATCCCAGCCCGGCTCCTTGGCCCAGTCGTAGAACAGGAACTGGCCGAAGCCCGAGCGCTCCACGCGCTTCAGGAACTGCTTGGGCATGATCTGGTCGGTGTCCACGTCGCTGCGGTCCAGGTGGCTTACCCGTCCTGAGATGACTCTGATGGGCTCCACTATGACCAGCTCCTTATGTCCGTGAAATGGCCCTCGATCGCCGCGGCGGCGGCCATCTGGGGGGAGACCAGGTGGGTGCGCCCGCCCCGGCCCTGACGGCCCTCGAAGTTGCGGTTCGACGTCGAGGCGCAGCGCTCGCCGGGTTGAAGGATGTCGGGGTTCATGCCCAGGCACATCGAGCAGCCGGCAGCGCGCCAGTCAAAGCCGGCGTCGCGGAAGACCCGATCGAGGCCCTCGGCCTCGGCCTGGGCCTTCACCTGCTGGGAGCCGGGCACGACCATCGCGCTGACCGTTGAGGCGACCATGCGACCCGCGACGACCTCGGCGGCAGCGCGCAGGTCTCCGATGCGCGAGTTCGTGCAGGAGCCGATGAACACGCGGTCAACCGCGATCTGCTCGATCGGCGTGCCGGGCTCGAGCGCCATGTAGTGGAGCGCCCGTTCGGTCGCCTCGCGGTCAGCCGGGCTGTCGAAGTCCGCCGGCGAGGGCACTCGGTCGGTGACCGGTCGGACCATGCCGGGGTTGGTACCCCAGGTCACCTGTGGAGAGATGGCGGTCGCGTCGATCACGACCTCGGCGTCGAACTCGGCGCCGTCGTCGGTGCGCAGCGCGGCCCAGGCCTCGATCGCGGCGCTCAGCTCCGCGCCCTTCGGCGCGGCGGGCCGGTCCTGATCGGAGAACCACGCGAAGGTGGTCTCGTCGGGGGCGATCATCCCGGCCCGCCCGCCGCCCTCGATCGTCATGTTGCAGACCGTCATCCGCCCCTCCATCGAGAGCGCTTCGATGGCCGGCCCGGAGTACTCCACGACATGGCCGGTCAGCCCGCCCACGCCGAGCTGCCCGAGCGTGGCGAGGATCAGGTCCTTGGCGGTGACGCCGAACCCGAGCTCGCCCTCGTAGCGGATGCGCATCGAACGGGGCTTGTTCTGAACCATGCACTGGGTGGCCAGCACGTGCTCGACCTCACTCGTGCCGATCCCGAACGCGAGCGCGCCGAAGGCGCCGTGGGTCGAGGTGTGCGAGTCCCCGCAGACGATCGTCATCCCCGGCTGGGTGACGCCGAGCTCGGGGCCGATCACGTGCACGATGCCCTGGCGCTCGGAGCCGAGCGAGTAGATGGGGATGCCGAACTCCTCGCAGTTGCGCTCGAGCGTCTGCACCTGCACGCGGGAGAGCTCGTCCTTGATGCGCGCCGCCACCGGCGTGCCGTCCGTCGGCGTGTTGTGGTCGGCCGTCGCGAGGGTGCGATCCGGTCGCCGAACGGTGCGACCGGCGAGCCGCAGCCCGTCGAACGCCTGCGGGCTCGTGACCTCGTGGACGAGCTGCAGGTCGATGTAGAGCAGCCCGGGGGCGACCTCGTGGGACTCCCAGATCTTGTCGAACAGCGTCTTTGCCATCGTCATCGCCCTTTCCCCTCACGGGTGCGCTGGTGTTCGTTGATGAGGACCCCTGACGGGGTCCCGCGGGGTCGCTCGGCTGTGCTCACGCGGCCCTAGCTCCGCCTCAGCCCGGCCGAGACCACCGCCAGGAAGGCGGCGTCGCGGTCGCCGGGGTTCTCGAAGTGGTGGGGAAGATCGGCGTCGAAGGTGACGCAGTCGCCCGCGCCCAGCGGGTAGGTCTGCCCGTCGCACACGAGCACCACCGCCCCCTGCTCGACGAGCGCCGTCTCGCGGCTGCCGGGCTCGTGCATCGGGGGATCGTCAACGGCACCGGTGGCGCCGCCCGGCGCGAGCGTGTGGCGGGAGAGCTCGGCTCGCTGGCCGGGCTGGCCGGTGGTCATCACCTCGAAGCGGTGCCCGCGCCGCGCGTTGCCGCCGCGCTGGCGTGCACCCGCGCGCACGATCGTCACCGAGCCGCCCTCGTCGAGCCGCAGCAGCTGGGAGAGCCGCAGGTCGAGTCCCCCGGCGATGCGCGATGCGAGGGTGAGCGTCGGGCTCGTCTCGCCGCGCTCCACCTGCGAGAGCATCGGCGCGCTCACGCCGCTGCGCGCGGCAAGGTCGCGCAGCGACAGGCCGGAGGCCTCGCGCAGCGCCTTCACGCGCGCGCCGATCACGACGGGGTCCAGCGGATCGGCAGGAGTGGCGCGAACGGCGTCCGGGGGTGAGGTCTCCGGCCGCCCCGCGGCCGTCTGCTTGCGCTTTCCTCGCCTCGATCGCTCCGGTGCAGTCACCATACGCTCGTACGTTATCACAGACACACCGAAACGTGCGGGACCGCTCGGCGCTCGCGTGCCGGCCGGGGGGCGCCGGCCGGCCGCTGGGTGAGGGCCGGCCGGAGGGCGCACGCAGCCGGGGCGCCGACCCGCCCGCCCTGTCAGGGGGTGGCAGTCTCGGGCAGGCCGACGACATCGCCGGCGCGCGAGCGCGCGGCGGCGACCGACAGCGCCCGCAGATACGCGCGGGCCGCCGCGTCGATGATGTCCGTGGACACCCCCTGGCCGGCGCCCGTGTAGCCGCCCACCTCGACGACCACCGAGACCTCGCCCAGCGCGTCCTGACCTTCTGTGACCGCACCGATCGTGAACTCGCTGAGCTGCGCCCCGACGCCTGTCGCCGCGTCGATTGCCTGAAAGACGGCATCGATCGGCCCGTCGCCGGTGAACGTGCCCTGCGCGGTGCTGCCGTCGGCGAGCGTCACCGACACGCGCGCGTGCGGCGGGCGACGCGAGGAGGCCTCCACCTCGAACCAGTCGAGGGCATAGCCGGGGATCTCCTCTCGCAGCTCGTCGGTGACAAGGGCCTCGAGGTCCATGGCGGTGACCGTCTTCTTGCGGTCGGCTATCTCCTTGAAGCGCTTGAACGCCGTGTTGAGCGCCTGCCCATCGAGCTCGAAGCCCATCTCCTCGAGCGCCTGACGCAGCGCGTGACGGCCGGAGTGCTTGCCGAGCACGATCGCGTTGCTCTGCAGGCCGACGGTCGTCGCGTCCATGATCTCGTAGGTCGTGCGCTCCTTCAGCACGCCGTCCTGATGGATGCCGGACTCGTGCGCGAACGCGTTGCGCCCGACGATCGCCTTGTTCGGCTGCACCTGGTACCCGGTCAGGCGCGACACCAGGCGACTCGTGCGGGCCAGCTCCTGCGTGGTCAGGCCCGTGTCGAGTCCCACGTCGGCCCGGCGGGTGCGCAGCAGCATCACTATCTCCTCCAGGGACGCATTCCCGGCGCGCTCCCCGATCCCGTTGACGGCGCACTCGACCTGCCGTGCGCCCGCCAGGACGCCTGCGAACGAGTTGGCGACCGCCAGGCCGAGGTCGTCGTGGCAGTGAACGGAGAGAGTCACCCGGCGCAGATCGGGGACGAGTTCGTATAGATGGCCCAGGAAGGCGCCGAACTCGTGGGGCATCGCATAGCCGACGGTGTCCGGGATGTTGATCGTCGTGGCGCCCTCGTCGATCGCGATCTGCACCACCTCGGCGGTGAACTCGACTTCCGCCCGCGTGGCATCCATCGGAGAGAACTCGACGTCGTCGAGGTACTGCTTGGCATGCGCGACCGCCGCGAGCGCCTGGCCCTTGACGTCCTCGCGCGTGGTCTGCAGCTGGTGCTCGATGTGGATGTCAGAGGTCGAGATGAACGTGTGGATGCACGGCCGCTCGGAGTCCTTCACCGCGTTCCATGCCGCGTCGATGTCCTGCTTGGAGGTGCGCGCCAGCCCGCAGATCACCGGCCCCTCGACGGTCCGGGCGATCGCCTGCACCGCCTCGAAGTCGCCCGGGGAGGTGATCGGAAAGCCCGCCTCGATGATGTCCACGCCGAGCCGGGCGAGCTGCTGGGCGATCTCCAGCTTCTCCTGCCTGTTCAGTGAGATTCCCGGCGACTGCTCGCCGTCGCGCAGCGTCGTGTCGAAGATCCGGACGCGCTGTGCGTCGTTGCCCTGCTCGGAGGTGCTCATGTCGTTCGTGCTCCTTCTCTTTCTCGCCGTTGCTTCCTCTCTGCTGGATATGCGGCTACGCGGCCGCCACGCGCTATTCCCCCCGGAGGGGGAGCAGGAGGAGCTTCAGAAGCGAGAAGTGAAACGACATCTGACCCCTCAGGGTATCACCGGCGGGGGCGAGCGCCAAGCGCGATCACGGCACCAGCACGACCTTGCCGACGTTCCGGCGCTCGGTGATCATCGTGTGCGCCTCCCCGGCTTCCTCGAAGCTGAAATCGCCTGCCACCACCGGCCTCACGGTGCCGTCGGCGAGCAGCTCGCGCAGAGGCACGAGCCACGGCTCGAGCGTTTCGCGGTCCTTCCACAGGCTGAGCATGTTCAGCCCGATCACGGCCTTCGATTCCGACATCTGCTTGAGCATGTTGAAGCGCGGCATGCGCGCGACCGTGCGGAGGGCGGTGATCAGGTTGCGCCGCTGCCCGGAGACGACCGCCGATGCGCCGAACGCCACGAGGCGCCCGCCGGGTCGCAGCAGCGAGTAGCTGCGCCGGAAGCTCCTGCCGCCGATCGCGTCGAGGATCACGTCGAACTTCGGCAGGCCGTTCTCCCAGCCCGCCTTGGTGTAGTCGAGCGCGTGGTCGACGCCGAGCTCTCTGATCCGTTCGTGCTTGCCCGGAGAGGCGGTGCCGTACACCTCCGCGCCTACGCGCTTGGCGATCTGGGTGGCGGCGATGCCCACCCCGCCGCCCGCGGAGTGGATCAGCACGCGCTCGCCCGGCTGCAGGCTCCCGTAGCCGACAAGCCCGGCCCAGGCGGTCGTGTAGTTCACGGGGATCGCCGCGCCCTGCTCGAACGTGAGCTCGTCCGGCAGGGCGACGATGTCGCCGGCGCCCACCACCACCTGGGATGCGTAGCCGCCGAATTTCGTCCCCGCCACGACACGCTGGCCGTGGCTCAGCCCCTGCACGCCCTCGCCGAGCTCGAGGATCGTCCCGGCGACTTCGTAGCCGATCACACACGGCGGCTTGGGGGCGTCGGCGTAAAGTCCCATGCGCGCCATCACGTCGGCGAAGTTCACACCCGCCGCGGCAACCGAGATCCGCACCTGGCCGGGTCCGAGCTGGGGATCGGGACGCTCTTGGACCTGTAGCACCGGGGGTCCCCCGTGCTTGGTGATCACCACCGCGCGCACCGGCGGGAGCCTAGCCGATCACGCGCTCACGGCAGCTCGACGGTCCAGCCGTTGACGAACCCCTCCGAGGCGACGATCTCGCGCACCACCTCAACGGGCACCAGAGCGTCCGTCGTGACGACCATCGCGGCGAGCCGCCGGCCGGCCGCATCGCCGGAGCCCCGATGCTCGGCCGGGCGATCGCCGTGCCCGTCGCCGTCGTGCGCCTCGGAGCGGTCGCCGTACGCCTCGCCGTCGGGCGTGTGGCCGACGGCGGCCGAGGAGATGTTGATCCCGTGCTTGCCGAAGATCGTGCCTACGCGGCCAATCATGCCCGGCAGGTCCGCGTAGCGAAAGACGGTCACGAACCGCTCGAGCTCGATCGTCAGCCGCCGGCCCTGGACCTCCACGAGATGCGGCACGCGACCGGGACCGATGCCCGTGCCCGCGACGGCGACGCGCTCCTCGCCCGCCACGACCGTCACGCGGATCAGCTCGTGGAAGTCCTGCGCCTCGGACACCGACTTCTCCTCGACCACGATCCCGCGCTCCTCGGCCATGCTCGGGGCGTTGACGAGGTTGACCTGCTGCTCGGTTCTGCCCTGCAGGGCGCCGCCGATCACCGCGAGCGTCAACAGGCGCGTGTCGAAGTCCGCGATCCGTCCAAGGAACGCCGCCTCGATCCGCTCGACCGAGCTGCCCTCGGCGAGCGCCATGGCAAGCCGGCCGAGCTGTCTTGCGAGCGGCAGGAAGGGACCGAGCACCTCCATGTCCTCGGCCTCGATCGAGGGGATGTTCACGGCCGTGGAGACGACACCGCCGGTGAGCGCGGCCACGACCTGCTCGGCGCTCTGATATCCGGCTCGGTCGGTCGCCTCGGCGGTCGATGCGCCCAGGTGCGGCGTGACGACGACGTTCGGATAGCCGTGGAACAGCGGATAGTCGGTGATCGGCTCCGACGGGAACACGTCGAGCGCCGCGCCCGCGACCTTGCCGGAGTCGAGCGCGTCCTTCAGCGCATCGTCGTCCAGGAGCCCCCCGCGCGCCACGTTCAGGATCCTCACGCCGTCGCGCATCTTGGCGAACGCCTCGGCGTTCAGCCAGCCTTCGGTCTCCGGGGTCTTGGGCAGGTGCACGGTGATGAAGTCGGCCTGTGCGAAGAGGTCGTCGCTGCTCGCCGCCATCTCGACGCCGAGCTCGCGGTAGCGCTCGGCGCTGACGAACGGGTCGAACGCGACCACCCGCATGCCGAAGCCCCGGGCGCGGTGGGCGACCAGCTGGCCGATGCGCCCGAAGCCGACGATGCCGAGCGTCTTCTCGTACAGCTCGACCCCCGAGAACTTCGAGCGCTCCCACTTGCCGCTGGTCAGCGAGACGTGCGCCTGGGGGATATTGCGGGCGAGTGCCAGCAGCAGCGCCATCGTGTGCTCGGCGGCCGTGACGACATTGGACTGCGGCGCGTTGGCCACGACGATCCCCCGCCGGGTCGCGGCCTCGACGTCGACGTTGTCGACGCCCACCCCCGCTCTGCCGATCACGCGCAGCTCGCCGGCGCGCGCGATCAGCTCCGCGGTCATCTTCGTGGCCGAGCGGATGACTATGCCGTGGTAGGCGCCGATCCGCTCGAGGAGCTCGTCGTCGGTCCACTCGACGCCCACGTCCACGTCGAAGTGCTCGCGCAGCAGCTCAACGCCCGAGTCGCCGATCTTCTCCTTCACCAGGACCTTCAGGCGATCGCTCATCGCAGCTCGCACCGGCAGGCTCGGCCGATCTCCCCGGCGCTCATGCGGCGAGCCTCTCCACCACCCAGTCGATGCAGGCGGTGAGCGCCTGCACGTCGGCGGGGTCGACGGCGGGGAACATACCGACCCGCAGCTGGTTGCGACCCAGCTTGCGGTAGGGCTCGACGTCCACGATGCCGTTCGCGCGCAGCGTGGCCGCGACGGCGGCCGCGTCGACGCGCTCGTCGAAGTCGATGGTCCCGACGACCAGCGAGCGCTTCGCCGGGTCCTTCACGAAGGGGGTCGTGTAGCCGGTCCGCTCGGCCCATCCGTACAGGTGCTCCGAGGAGGCGCTCGCTCGCGACACGCACCAGCCGAGCCCTCCTTGGTCGAGCATCCAGCGGACCTGGTCGGCGAGCAGGAACAGGGTGGCCACCGCCGGGGTGTTGTAGGTCTGATCCTTGAGCGAGTTCTCGAGCGCCGTGTGCAGCGACAGGAACGCCGGGATCCAGCGATCGGAGGCGTGCAGCTCCGCGATCCGATCCTGCGCCGCGGGGCTCAGGAGCGCCACCCACAGCCCACCGTCGGAGGCGAAGCTCTTCTGCGGCGCGAAGTAGTAGGCGTCGGCCTGGTCGATCTGGAGGGGCAGCCCGCCGGCGCCCGATGTCGCGTCGATCAGCAGGAGCGCGTCCGATCCGCTGGGACGGCGCACCGGCACCATCACCCCCGTCGAGGTCTCGTTGTGCGCCCAGGCGATCGCGTCGACGTGCTCTTCGGTGGCGAGCTCGGCGACGCCCTCGGTGTCGGGGGCATCCCCCGGGGGCGTCGAGACGACGCGCGGCTCCTCAAGGAAGGGAGCGCCCTTCGTCACCTCGGCGAACTTCGAGGAGAACTCTCCGTAGACGAGGTGCAGCGGGTAGTGGCTTATCAGCCCGAACGCGGCAGCATCCCAGAAGGCCGTCGCGCCGCCATTGCCGAGCGCCACCTCGTATCCCTCCGGCGCGGAGAACAGCTCGCGGACCCCTGCGCGGATCTCGCCGACCAGCGCCTTGACGGGCTTCTGGCGATGCGAGGTGCCCATCACCGCCCTGCCCTCCTGCGCGAGGCGGGCGAGCGCCTCGGGGCGGACCTTCGAGGGGCCACAGCCGAAGCGCCCGTCGGCGGGCCTCAGCTCCGCGGGGATCTCGAGTCGCGTCTCTGCTGTGGGGGGGCTCGGCGTCATAGGGCTTCCTCGCTGTGCTGCCTCGCGCCGTCAGGCTCGAGGTGGATGTCATGATCGGGAGGGTGCCCAGGCGCGCGGCTGGCATGCTCGTCGCTCCCCGGTGGTGGACTCCACCCAAGCGCCAGTCGCGACGAGGAGCGCAAGTGTAGCGAACGGCCCTGCGCCGCCGCCCCCGCTGCGCGACGTTCGCCGCCGATCACCGGTCAGCCACCGAAGATCACTTCGCGAGTGCCGACGGCGGCCCGCCAGCCCGCCGGAAGGCGGGCCGGCGCGACCCCGGCCGGAGCCTCGGGGGCGAGCAGGCAGTACTCGGGCGCGGGACCGAGGCCGAGGCAGCGCCGCCACAGTCCCGAGCGCTCGCCGTCCATGCCGTCGCCGAGCAGATCCCCGAACGTCACCCGCGGCTCGCCCGGCGCACGTGCGATCCACACGCTCACCTGAGCCTCCGCGAGGGACGCGCACCCCTCGCTCAAGCGATAGACCGCTCCAGCAGCCTGACCCGACAGCCTGGCGACCGCGTCGTGTCGCGTCACGTGGCCGCGCGCGACCGCCGCCTCCTCGAGCACGCCAAGCGCGGCCCAGCTGTCGAGGAGGTACCAATCCTCATAGCCCGGGCCCGCGAGGACATTCGCAGCCGGCTCGAGCCACGGCAGCTCGGCGGCGCGAAACGCGGCCGAGCCCCGGTACCCGATGGGCGGGCGAAGCTCCAGCGAGCGGTGCAGCCGCGCGAGCGCCTGCTCGTATGCGGCCTGCTCCACGTCGCGCCCGGGGCGGTGCCAGGAGATGTAGGCGAGCACTTCCAGCCGATCCGCTAGTCGGGGCCTCGGCGCGTCAGACCGGCAACCACGGGAACGGTCCGGCGGACTGCCATCTCAGAACGCGGGCTTGATCCAATCCATGTGCGAGCGCAGCTCGCTTCCGACGCCCTCGATCTGGGTGTCGGCCTGTTCGGCGCGCATGCGCTTGAAGCTCTCCTGGCCGGCGCGGTTCTCGGCGATCCACTCGCGCGCGAAGTCCCCCGACTGGATCTCGGCCAGGATCTTGCGCATCGCCGCACGTGTCTCATCGGTGATGACGCGCTTGCCCCGCGTGTAGTCGCCGTACTCGGCGGTGTTCGAGATCGAATAGCGCATTCCGGCGAGACCCTTCTCGTAGATCAGATCCGCGATCAGCTTGAGCTCGTGCAGGCACTCGAAGTAGGCCATCTCGGGGTCGTAGCCCGCCTCGACGAGCGTCTCGAAGCCCGCCTGGACAAGCTCGGAGGCGCCGCCGCAGAGGACCGCCTGCTCGCCGAACAGGTCGGTCTCGGTCTCGTCCTTGAAGGTCGTCTCGATCACCCCGCCGCGCGTGCAGCCGATCCCCTTGGCATATGCGAGCGCCAGCGCGCGCGCGCTCCCCGTGGCGTCCTGCTCGACGGCGATCAGCCCCGGCACGCCGCTGCCCTCGGTGAACTGGCGGCGCACGAGATGCCCCGGGCCCTTGGGCGCGACCATCGCCACGTCGATGCCGGCGGGCGGGACCACCTCCTCGTAGTGGATCGAGAAGCCGTGCGAGAAGAACAGCGCGTTGCCCTCGGCGATCCCGTCGCGCACGTCACTCTCCCAGACCTGCCGGTGGAGCTCGTCGGGCACGAGCATCATCACCAGATCCCCGCGGCTTGCCGCCTCGACGACCGGGAGCACCTCCAGGCCGTGCTCGCGGGCCTCGGCGCCCGAGGAGGACCCCTCGCGGAGGCCGACTACGACCTCGACGCCGGAGTCCTTCAGGTTCAGCGCATGGGCATGGCCCTGCGATCCGTAGCCGATGATCGCCACGGTCCTGCCGTCGAGCAGGGTCAGGTCTGCGTCGTCGTCGTAGAGCATCAGAGGACGCAGGCTATCCCAAAAGCGTCACGCGCTCGCGGCCGCCACGAGCGTGCGCCCGGGGATCGTCAGCGAGCCGTCCGCGGCGGTGTACGGCTGAAGGCGCGCGGCTATCCCCTCGCGGATCTCGGCGACCTCTTGCGCCGGTCGGGACAGCATGGTGCCGGGAAGGCTCGGCGAGAGGTCGAGCTGGGACTGCCAGAACTCCTCGAAGCTCGCATGGCGGCGCGGCAGGTCGATCGTCTCGACCTGCGCCTCCTGGAAGCCGGCCTCCTCGAGCAGGGCTCTGACCCGCCGCGGATCGCCCAGGGCGAACGGGCCCGGCGTCCCCGGCGGAGGCGCCGAAATCAGCCCGCGCTCGATCAGCTCCACGGTCGTAAGCGAAGCCCAGGGATTGTGCTCGACGGAAGCCCACACGGCCAGCGCGACGCGTCCGCCGGGACGCAGCACACGTCGCGTTTCTACGAGCGCGACGGCGGGATCGGCGAGCAGCATGTAGCCCCAGCGACAGAGCACCGCGTCGAGGCTGGCCAGCGGCAGGTCGATCGCTTCGGCGTCGAGCACCCGGAACTCGACGTTGCCGAGCTCCAGCTCCCTCGCACGGGCGCGCGCGCCCTCGAGCATCGCCTCGGCCTGGTCGGAGACGATCACGCCCCCGACCGGAGCCACCAGCTCGGCCGCCAGCAGGCCCGTCTCGGCCACCCCGGCCGCCAGCTCGAGAACCCGGTGACCGGGCTGAGGGCGGATCGCGTCGAGCATCCAGTGGGACACGGGCGCGCCCCATTCGCGGATCAGCTCCTGCCGGCCGATCCAGCCGCCCGCCGCACCCTCCCACTGCCGGCGGCTCGCTTCGCGATGGGCGTTCGGGTCGAAGCTCATCGAAGCGCCCTGCGCAGCAGCTTGCCCGAGCGAGTCCGCGGGAGCGGCCCGCCGATCAGCTCGAACGTCTTCGGGACCTTGTAGCCGGCGAGCCGGGTGGAGCAGTGCGCGCGCAGCACCTCGCCGTCCAGGGTGATGCCCGGCCGCACGACGACGATTGCCGTGACCGCCTCGCCCCACCGCGCGTCGGCGCGACCGAGCACCGCCGCCTCGAGCACGTGCGGGTGGGCCTCGAGCACCGACTCGACCTCCACTGGCGCGACGTTCTCGCCGCCGCTCACGATCGTGTCGGCCTTGCGCCCGGTCACCCGCAGCCTGCCGCCGGGATCGAGGCTTCCGAGGTCCCCGGTGTGCAGCCACCCGTCGGGCGAGATCCCTCGCGGGGCGACGGTCGGGCCGCGCACCAGGATCTCCTCGTCGGTCGCGATGCGCACACGGGTGCAGAACAGCGGCGGGCATGCCAGATCAGCCCCGTCGACGGGGCGCTCGCGCTCCTTCACCAGCGCGGCCACGGGAGTGGTCGTAACCTGCGAGGAGGTCTCGGTGAGGCCATAGGTCAGGCTGACAGGCACGCCCGCCGAACGCGCCCGCTGAACCAGCGCTCCCCCCACGGGCCCGCCGCCCGTGAGCGCGCAGCGCAGGCTCGGCGGCTCGGCGAGACCTGCGTCGAGCAGACGGGCGAGCGTCGTGGCGACGAGGCTCACGAGCGTGATCGGCTGCTCGCGCAGGGCGTGCAGGACGTGGTCCTCCTCGAAGCGCTCGTGGACGACGGCGGTCGTCGCGTAGATCGCCGAGCGCAATAGGATCGATAGGCCGCCGACGTGCGAGACCGGGAGCGCGCACAGCCAGCGCTCACGTGGGTGAAGGCCGAGCGCGACGGCCGAGCCGAGGGCGCTCCACAGGAGGTTTCCGTAGGTGAGCTCGACCGCCTTGGGGGAGCTCGTGGTGCCCGAGGTGTGGATCACGACGGCCGTGGCGTCGAGATCGTGCCCCGCCTCCCCCACGCCGGGCCGGGCGCCCGCGCCCGCAGAGCCGCGACTGCCGGTCGGATGCTCTCCCAGGGGAGCCTCGACGGACACCGCCGCACGCTCTGCGATCAGCGCCCGCTCGGCCGGCGCCAGGCGAATGTCGAGGGGCACCGCGACCGCGCCGAGCAGCAGGCACGCGTGGAGCGCCTGCGCGAAGGCGAGCCCCGGCGGCAGGGCGATCGCCACGCGCTGGCCCGGGCGCACGCCGCGCCGGGCCAGCTCATCGGCCCCGCAGCGCGCGGCGGCGCGCAGCTCCGCGTAGGACCAGCTTCCCAGGGGCGTGTCAAGCGCGGTGAGCTCGGGCCGCGCGCGCGCCGCGCGGTCCAGCCATCCATCGACCACCATGGCCCACAGGCTAGCCTTCGCCGCATGGCCACCACGTGGATCCCCGCAGCGGACGCGCCGTACGCAGACATCCGCTACGAGCGCTCCGCCGCACCCGAGGAGGGGATCGCGAAGATCACGATCGCCCGCCCGGAGGTCAGAAACGCGTTTCGCCCGCGCACGATCATCGAGATCTCCGACGCGCTGGAGCGCGCGCGCGAGGATCTGGCGATCGGCGCGATCGTGCTGACCGGAGAGGGGCCGGACGCGTTCTGCTCGGGGGGCGACCAGCGCGTGCGCGGCGACTCGGGGTACCTGCAGGAGGACCGAGACGGACCGGCCGGCGTGGGGCGCTTTCATGTCACCGACCTGCACGTCCAGATCCGCCGGCTGCCGAAGCCGGTCGTGGCGATGGTCGCCGGCTATGCGATCGGAGGCGGGCACGTGCTGCACCTGGTCTGCGATCTGACGATCGCCGCGGAGAACGCGCGCTTCGGACAGGTGGGCCCGCGGGTCGGCTCGTTCGACGGGGGCTTCGGCGCGGGCCTTCTCGCGAACCTGGTGGGGCCGAAGAAGGCCAAGGAGATCTGGTTTCTGTGCCGTCAGTACTCCGCCGAGGAGGCCCTGCAGATGGGTCTGGTGAACACCGTGGTGCCGCTCGAGCGCCTCGAGGCTGAGACCGTCGGCTGGTGCCGGGAGATGCTTGCCCTGTCGCCCTTCGCGCTGCGGCTGTGCAAGGCGAGCTTCAACGCGGCCGAGGACGGGTTGACGGGAATCCAGCAGCTCGCACACGACGCGAACCTTCTGTTCTACGGGAGCGAGGAGGCCCAGGAGGGCCGCGACGCCTACAGGGAGAAGCGCCCGCCGGACTTCTCCCGCTTTCCCAAGCGGGCCTAGCCGCGTGAGCGCACTGCGCATCTGGGTGATGGCCGCACGCGTGCGCACGCTGCCCGCGGCGGTGGCGCCCGTGCTCGTGGGCACCTCGCTGGCCCTGGGGGCCGGTCACTTTGCGGCGCCGGCCTTCCTGGCCGCGCTGCTCGGCGCGGTGTTCATCCAGGTCGGCACGAACCTCTCGAACGACTACTCCGACGCGCGGCGGGGCGCCGACACCGAGGACCGCCTGGGCCCCGTGAGGGTCACCGCAGGCGGGCTCGTCCCACCCAGCCAGGTGCTGCTCGCCACGTATGTGACGTTCGGGCTGGCCGTGGGCTGCGGGGTCTACCTCGTGGCGGTCGCCGGGCCCGGGCTGCTCGCGGTTGGAGCGGCGTCGATACTCGCGGGTGTCCTGTACACGGGGGGACCGCGCCCGTACGGCTATGAGGGGCTCGGCGAGGCGTTCGTGTTCCTGTTCTTCGGGATCGTGGCAGTCACCGGGTCCTACTTCGTGCAGGTGCAGCAGCTGCCGTGGCAGGCGTTCGTGTGCGCGGTGCCGGTTGGCCTGTTGGCGAGCGCGATCCTGGTGGTGAACAACCTCCGCGACCTCGAGACCGACCGGCGGGCCGGCAAGCGCACGCTGGCGGTGCGCATCGGACAGCGGCGCACTCGCGTGCTCTACACCGCGATGGTGGCGGGCGCGTTTGCGAGCGCCCCGCTGCCGTGGGCGCTCGGATCGATGACCGCCTGGCTCTTCTTGTGCTGGGCCGCGATGCCGCTGGCCGTGCCTCTGGTGAAGGTCGTGCGGACGCGCACCGACGGGCCGGCGCTCAACGGCGCGCTCGCGAGGACGGGCGCCCTGCAGCTGGTCTTCTGCCTGCTGTTCGCCGGCGGGATACTGGCGAGCGGCGGTATCGGCTCGTGAGGCTGAGCGTCAGCCGGCGGGAGCTGAGGCTCCGCTGCCCGCTCGAGAGCTCCTACGGAGCCGTCCGGACCCGCACGCTTCTGGCGGTGTCGCTCACCGACTCCGACGGCGTCACCGGCCACGGCGAGGCGGCCCCCCTCGAGCCGTATGACGGCGTGAGCCTTCAGCGCGTGGAGCGGGCCCTGGCGGGCTATGCCCCGGTTCTCGCAGCGGAGCGGGAGATGAACGGCGCCCAGCTGGTCGATGCGTGCCGGCTCGTGGACGATCTCCCCGCCGCCCTCGCCGCAATCGACCTCGCGCTCTGGGACCGCGCCGGACGCCGTGCGGGCAAGCCCGTCGCCGCGCTGCTGACCAACGATCCCGCGACGGAGGTCGCCGTCAACGCGACCCTGTCGGCGCTCGACCGGGCTGGAGCCTCCGAGCAGGCCGCCCGGGCGGCGCGGGCCGGGTTTCGCTGTCTGAAGGTGAAGGTGGGCACGGGGGATGACGCCGGGCGCGTGGCGGCGGTGCGCGCGGCCGCCGGTCCGGCCCTCGCGCTGCGCCTCGACGCGAACGGCGCGTGGGGCGTGGAGGAGGCGGTGCGGGCGATCGACGCCCTGTCCCCCGCCGGGCTCGAGCTGGTGGAGGAGCCGACGCACGGCCTGCAGGCGGTGCGCGCCGTGCGCCGGCGGGTCGCGGTGCGCGTGGCGATCGACGAGACCGCCGCCGAGCATGGCGCGCTAGGAGCCGGGGTCGCCGACGCGGTGTGCCTGAAGATCTCCCGCTGCGGCGGGATCTCGGGCCTGCTCGCCGCCGCTTCGCTCGTGCGCGCATCGGGGGCCGAGGCGTATCTCGCCTCGACCCTGGACGGACCCCTCGGGGTCGCCGCCGCGCTGCACGCCGCCGCGGCACTGGCCTCGCGCGGCCCGGTGCCGGCGTGCGGGCTGGCCACGCTGGGGATGTTCGAGGGCCTCGAGAACCCGCTGCCGGCAAGGCAGGGCACGATCGCCTTGCCCGCAGCGGCCGGCCTCGGGGTCGAGCCGCTGTAGCGCGGGTGGTTGGTGCGGGCCGCTCTGGTGCGGCCGCTCTGGTGCGGGTTGCTCGGAAAGAGCGAGGACGCACCGCTGTGCGATCGGACGATCAACCAGCCCCGGGAGGCTCAGGCCGCGAGATCAAGGCCTGTGCCAGCGCCCGGGGGTTCTCGAGGGGAAGCCTGTGGCCTCCGGGGAGCACCACGAGCTCGCCATCCGCAAGCGCGTCGACCATCCGCCGGCCGAGCGCCTGGAACTTGTGATCGCGCGCTCCCACGACGACCGTCACACGCATCGTCAGCTCCGCGAGCCGGTTCCACAGCGGATCCATCTCGCCCGTGCCGATCCCCCGCAGCGCAGCCGCAAGGGCGTCGGGCCGGTTGCGTCGCTGATCCGCGCTCGCCTGGGCCCCGACCTCGACCGGCTCCCCGGCGAACAGCGGCTGGGCGTTCCAGCGAGCGCTGAAGCGCTCGAGCGGCTCGCGCTGCAGCTCGTCGGCGAGCCGCGTGTCCGACGCGCGCCGCAGCTCGCGCTCGCGCGGGTCATCGATTCCGGCCGTGCTGGACACCAGCACCAGGCGCCGCACGCGCTCCGGCGCCGACAGAGCGATGTGCAGGGCGACCCGCCCGCCCAGCGAGTAGCCGCACAGGATGAACCGCCCGGGAGCGCTCGCGAGCACCTGGGCGACACAGCCCGCGAAGGTGATCGGGCGCTCGCAGTCGGCGGCGTCGCCGTGGCCGGGCAGATCGAGCGCCAGCGGACGGTAGCGTTCCCGGGGCAGATGCGCAGCGACACCGTCCCAGCTCCGGCTGGTCGCGCTGAAGCCGTGCAACAGGACGACGCTCTCCCCCACCCGTTGATCATCCCAGCCCCCACGCCCACTGCCGGACTCCGGACGCCCCGCCTCCCGGCCCCGGGCCCTCGATCGGCGCCCCGCCGGGGATGAGCGCGGCCACCGACACCTACGTCCTGCTGCGCGCCTTCGTGGACGAGCTCGTGCGCTGCGGCATGCGCGCGGCGTGCACCTCGCCCGGGTCGCGCTGCGCGCCGCTCGTGCTCACCCTGGCGCACGAGCCGCGCCTGAGCTGCTTCTCCCACGTCGACGAGCGCTGCTCCGGCTTCTTCGCGCTGGGCCTGGCGAAGGCCTCGGGCCTGCCCGTGGCGGTCGCCTGCACCTCCGGCACGGCCGCGGCCGAGCTCCTGCCGGCGGCGATCGAGGCCCGCGAGGCGCGGGTTCCGCTGCTGCTGCTCACAGCGGACCGGCCGCCCGAGCTGCGCGAGACCGGCGCCGGACAGACGATCGACCAGCTGAAGCTGTTCGGGGGGGCGGCCAAGTGGTTCTTCGAGGTCGGGGTGCACGCCGCGAGCCCCGAGCGGCTGCGCTGGATCCGGACGCTCGCATGCCGCGCCTTCTGGACCGCGCTGGAGGACCGGCCCGGCGTGGTGCACCTGAACTTCCCACTTCGCGAGCCGCTCGTGACAGACGAGCCCCTCCCCGCCGACTCGTCGGGCCGGCCCGACGCAGCCCCCTACGTCGTGCGCAGCTCGGGACGGCGCCAGGCGGGCGCCGCCGGCGCGCTGCTCGGCCGGCTGGTGGCAGGATCAAGACGCGGGCTCGTGGTAGCCGGGCGCGACGAGCGCCTGCCCGCCGACGGGCAACCCTCTTTGGGCGCGGCCGCGGCGGCCTTCTGCTCGGCGGCCGGGTGGCCGCTGCTCGCCGACCCGCTGTCGGGGGCGCGCCGCGGAGAGGCCGCGGTCGCCCACTACGACGCGATCCTGCGCGACGAGGCGTTCGCCGCGTCGGTCCGTCCCGACCTCGTGCTGCGGGTCGGCGACCTCCCGGTGTCAAAGCCCTTGCGGTCATGGCTCGCCGGCCTCGAGGGCTCCCGCCAGCTCGCGCTCGACCCGCAGGCCGCCTGGCAGGACCCCGCGTCCCTGCTCGCCCAGAGCCTCGCGCTCGACCCGGCGGCGGCGCTGACGGAGCTCCTGGATCAGCCGCCCGCCACCGAGCCCGACTGGCTGGCGGGCTGGCGCAGCGCCGACGAGCGCGCCGCGGAGGCGATCCTCGGGACGCTCGCCGCCCACGAGCTGAGCGAGCCCGTCCTCGCGGCCGAGCTGGGCGTGCTCCTGCCCGAGACGGCGACCCTGTTCGTCGCCTCCTCGATGCCGGTGCGCGACATCGAGACCTTCTGGCCCGCGCGCCCGGACCCCCCGCGCGCGCTGTGCAACCGAGGGGCCAACGGCATCGACGGCACGGTGTCGAGCGCCTTTGGGGCGGCCGCCGCCGGATCGGGCCCGGTGGTCCTTTTGACCGGCGACGTAGCGCTCGCCCACGATCTTGGCGGGCTGCTGGCCGCGCGGCGCCTTGCGCTGAAGCTGACGATCGTCCTGATCGACAACGGCGGCGGCGGGATCTTCGACTTCCTGCCGATCTCCCGCGCGGACATGGCCCTGGCGCAGGACCCGCTGGAGGGCGACGTCTACACGCGCCACGTGGCGACCCCGACGGGCCTGGACTTCGCTGCGGCCGCCGCGCTGTACGGACTTTCCCACGAGCGGGTGGGCGACGTCTCGGCGTTTCGCGCGGCGCTCGCGCGGGCGCTCGCGCGCGAGGGCTCGAGCATCGTCGAGGTGTCCACGATGCGAACCGCCAACGTGGAGCTCCACGCGCGAGTGTGGAGCGCGGTCTCCCGCGCGCTCAGCCCGCCAGCAGGGGAACCAGAGCCGCCAGCTTGACCTCCGTCTCGGCCAACTCGGCCGCCGGGTCGGAGTCGCCCACGATACCGTTGCCGGCGTAGCAGCGGGCGACGGAGCCGACCAGCAGCGCGCAGCGGAGCGCGACGCAGAACTCCCCGTCGCCGGTCGCGTCGGTCCAGCCGACCGGCCCCGCGTACCAACCACGATCAAGGCCCTCGAGCGCCGGAATCAGTGGGGCGGCGCGCTCCAGGGGCTCCCCTCCCACCGCCGGCGTCGGATGCATCAGGCCCGCCAGCTCCAGCGCGTCCACCGGCGCCGCGAGCTGGGCGCGGATCGGCGTTGCCAGATGCTGGATGTTGGCGATCCTCACCAACGTCGGCTCGGGCGCGGCCGCGACCCAGATCGCATGCGGGCGCAGCGTGCGCTCGATCCGCCGCGCCACGATCGCGTGCTCCTCGCGATGACTGGGGTTGCGCAGCAACCGCTCGCCCAGGTGGTCGTCGACGGCCGGGTCGGCGCTGCGGCGGGTCGATCCGGCCAGCGCCAGCGTGCTCACGCGGTGACCCTCGCGGCGGACCAGCAGCTCGGGACTGGCGGCGACGAGCGTCGCCTGGCCGCGTCCCACGCAGAAGACGAAGCACGAGGGGAACTCCTCGCGCAGGACGCCGAACACGGCCGCAGGGTCATACGCGCGCGGCGCGTGCACCTGGACTTCCCGGGCGAGCACGATCTTCTCCAACTCCCCCCCGCGGATGAGCTCCACCGCGCGCGCCACGGCGGCTTCGTAGTGCTCCGGGGGCATGGCGCTCGCCACCTGAAAGCGCCCGGACGGAGCCGGGTCCAGTAGCGGAAGCGACCGCGTCCGCAGCTCGGACAGCCGGCGCTCCAGGCGCGCCAGCAGATCCTCCGGCGTGTCGTCGGGCGAGGCAAGCGCCGTCAACGTCAGGCGCACCTTGCGTTCGCCGCCGTGCACGGAGCGAACGAGGGCGACCTCGGGCACGATCAGCGAAGCCGGCTCGAAGTCCGCCCAGTGCGGGGAGCGGCCGCCGTGGGGCGCGAACGCGAAGCCGCCCACCGCCAGCGGTCCGCCGCCCTGGGGATCGTCGGGCGGATCGGCAACCGCGGCAGCCGACAGGGCGCGCCAGCGGGCCGATACGGTGGCGAAGCGCTCGCTCCCCGACGCGTGCAGGACCGTCGCGGCTCCGAGCCCCGCCAGCGCGGCGTGGCCGCGGTCGGGCTGCTCGAAGACGAACCAGTCCTCGCCGGCCCGCCGCGAGGAGCATGCGACCGCCGAGGGATCGACGTCGCCCGGGAGTGGGAAGGAGACCGTCGCGAGCGTTCCCGAACCGCTCCGGCGCGCCCGCCGGACGGCTAGCTCGAGGCGCGCTGCCAGACGCTCGCGGTCGGCCGGCGCAATCGCGAAGGGTGAGCGAGAGCCGGTGTCGAGCACCGGCTAGGTCTCGGTGCGTCCCCGCGCGATCGCGATCTCCCCGGTGCGCATCATCTCGATCAGCCCGAAGGGGCGGACCATGCCCTCGAACGCCTCGATCTTCTCCGTCGTCCCCGTCACCTCCACGATCACCGCGCGCTTGGTCACGTCCACCACCTTTCCGCGGAAGATCTCGGCGATCTGCATCAGCTCACCGCGCTGAGCGCCGTCGGCGGTGATCTTGAACAGGGCCAGCTCGCGCGCGACCGTGTCGGCCGGCTCGAGGTCGCGGATCTTCAGCACGTTGATCAGCTTGTGCAGCTGCTTGGTGACCTGGTCGATCGGATGCATCGCCCCGTCGACCGTCAGGGTGACGCGCGAAATCTGCTCGTCGTCGGTCGGGCCGACTGTGAGCGTGTCGATGTTGAAGCCCCGTCTGGCGAACAGCCCCGCGATCCGGGTCAGCACGCCCGACTTGTTTTCCACGAGGATCGAGAGCACGTGCTTGCGGCCCGTGCGCATGTTAGTCGCGGCCTCGAGCTCGGCGAGGCTGAGCGGCTCCTTGGTCCCCGGCTCGCCCATCAGCCGGCTCACCCCACCATCTCGCGCGCCGGCTGGCCGGCGGGGATCATCGGGTAGGTGTTCTCCTCACGAGTCACCCGGACGTCCACTACCACCGGACCGTCTGTCGCGATCGCACGCTTGAAGTCCTCCACCAGAGTCGTCTTGTCCTCGAAGCGCATCCCCGTCGCGCCGTAGGCATCGGCCAGCTTCACGAAGTCGGGGAACTCGCCGGTCTCCACATGGCTGTAGCGACCGTCCCAGAAGAGCTCCTGCCACTGGCGGACCATCCCGAGATAGCCGTTGTTCATGATGAACACCTTGATCGGGATCTTGTTCTGCGCGCACGTCGCGAGCTCCTGGGCGTTCATCTGCACCGAGCCGTCCCCGGCGATGCAGCACACGAGCTGATCGGGACAGCCGACCGCTGCGCCCATCGCCGCGGGAAGCCCGAACCCCATCGTGCCGAGCCCCCCCGAGTTGATCCAGCGACGGGGCTTGGGGAAGTCGAAGTACTGCGCGGCCCACATCTGGTGCTGGCCGACGTCGCTTGTCACGATCGCCTCGCCGCCGGTCGCCTCGTAGAGCGCCTGGATCATGTACTGCGGCTTGATCTCCGTGTCGGAGCTGTCCTCGTAGGCCAGCGGGTACTTCTCGCGCCAGCCCTCGATCCGGCTCCACCAAGCCGCCAGCCGTGCGGGGTCCGCTCCGATCGCGCGGTACTCGATCACGAGCTTCGCCAGCACGTGCTTGGCGTCGCCCACGATCGGAATGTGGGCGGGCACGTTCTTCGAGATCTCCGCCGGGTCGACGTCGATGTGGATGAACTTGGCACGCGGCGCGAACTCAGAGAGCTTGCCGGTGATCCGGTCGTCGAAGCGGGCGCCCACTGCGCAGATCAGGTCCGCCTCGTCCATCGCGTAGTTGGCGGCCCGCGTCCCGTGCATCCCGAGCATCCCCAGCCATTGCGCGTGCGGCGCGGGGAACGCGCCCAGGCCCATCAGCGTGCATGTGATCGGGAAGCGGTCGGATGTTGCGAACTCGACCAGCTCCTCCGAGGCGTTCGCGTTCACCACGCCCCCGCCCGCGTAGATCACCGGGCGCTGCGCCGCCGCGAGGGCCTTGGCGGCCTGGCGGATCTGCTTCTGGTTGCCCTCGACGCGCGGCTGGTAGCCGGGCAGGCGCACGTCGGTCACCGGCTCATAGACGATCTCGGCCCGCGAAAGGTCCTGCGGGATGTCGATGAGCACCGGCCCGGGACGCCCGGTCTTGGCGATGTGGAACGCCTCGTGGATCGCGCGGGGAATCTCCTGGGGGTGCTGGATCATGAACGAGTGCTTGACCACGGGCATCGTGATCCCGATGGTGTCGGCCTCCTGGAAGCCGTCGGTGCCGAGCAGTTCCGTGCGCACCTGTCCGGTGATGAACACGACGGGCACCGAGTCCATCATCGCGTCGCAGATCGGCGTGACCAGGTTCGTGGCGCCCGGCCCGCTCGTCGCGAACGCGACGCCGACCCGGCCCGTCGCCTTGGCGTAGCCCTGCGCGGCGTGTCCGCCGCCGGCCTCGTGCCTTACGAGGATGTGGCGGAGGCCCCCGCCGACGAATGCGTCGTAGGTCGGCAGGTTGGCGCCGCCGGGCAGCCCGAAGACCACATCGACACCCTCGGCCTTCAAGCATTCCATCACAGCATCGACCGCGCGCATTTCGCCGACCTCCTTTCCTTCGACGCGAGGAGAAAAAGCCAGTGTACCAGCGGGTTTTATGGCAGCCTTAGGAAGACCCGATCCCAACGCCGATCGCCAGGACGATCGCGCCCCCGACGGTCACGACGAGCAGCGAGGAGCGCATCGAGACGTGCAGGAAGCGGTAGCGGACCCAGGCGATCGCGAACAGCTCGACCGCGACCACGATCCCCGCGACGATCAGCGCCTTGTGGACGTCGGAGATGAGGAACGGGATCGTGTGAAACAGGCCCCCCAGCGTGGTCATGCCGCCCGTAATCGAGCCGCGCACCACCGCCGACCCGCGGCCGGTCTGCTCGCCGGTGTCCGACAGCGCCTCCGACCAGCCCATGCTCACCCCCGCCCCGAGCGCCACCGCCAGACCGACGCGAAATGCGGTGGCCGAGCTCGAGTAGATCGCCGCCGCGAAGATCGGAGCCAGCGAGGAGACGGTGCCGTCGATCATCCCGACGAGCGCCGGCTGCACCACGCGCAGCACGAAGTCCGGCTCGCTCTCGAAGCCCGCCCGATGGATCACTCGGGAGACAAGCGAGGCGCCCGGCGGGGGTGCTGTGTCTGCTTGCGTGCTCATGGCTGCCGGGTACAGCGTAGGCCAAGAATCGGCTTAGGGCAGCCAAAATCGGGTTAGGGTGCCCTTACGGCGGGGTCGCCGCTGCACGCTCGCGGGAGCCCTCCGATCCGGCCGCTCCGACCGGCGAGCGTTCGGGCGCGATCGCCACCTCGGGGAACTCGAGCTCGGCCCCGCAGCGCATGCACAGCGCGTCATAGATCTTCGTCACGCGGCCGCAGCTCGGGCATCGGCGGCGCAGTTCATCGTTCTCGAACCGATAGGCGATCGCGGCGAGCAGGCCGAAGACCGGGACGGCGGCGGAGATCAGGAACCACATCACGAACGAGCTGCCCTTGACCTTGCCCACGATCCCGCCGGCGAGGCCGAAGCAGACCGCGATGATGACGTACGGCATCGCCGCGTCCGGCCCCTAGAACAAGACGCGATACGCCCAGATGAGGGCCACCACGGCGAGGATCGCAGCCACCGGAAGTGCGACGGCCAGAACGATGCCGATCACGATCTTCAGCAGCACATAGACCGCGACGACCAGGATCACCCCGGCCAACGCCATGCGGCCGATGGAGCGCGACGAGGACTCCGAAGGGGTCTGGTTCATGGGGATAAGCGTAGCCGGTCCCGCGGCCCGTCAGTGTGAGGCGACTCGCCGGGGTCACCGAGCCAAGGGGGAGGTGCGGCCGGACAGGAAGGCTACCCCTGCCCGGCCGCACCAACTCGCATCGGCCGAGGGATGCCGCAACGAGATCCGGTCGCGGACGACCGCCTACGTACGACGGCCGAGCTCGCGCACCATCCATGCGGTCGCGATATCGACCTCGCTCGGACCCCGGCGTCGATCGACGCCGGCGAGTCGATAGCGACGGATCCGCCGGCCCTGGCGCGGTCCGTCGATCGACTCCTCGGACAGCAGGAGGAACCGCCGAGGAGATGGGACACTCGTGTGAGGAACTGACCTGTTCATTGCGGACATCTTGACGCGGCAGCTCCGCTGCGCCTTTGGCCCAAGGTCCAAAATGTGAGCCGCGAGCTTGCCTCGAGTGCCGTGACGCGACGGGGCGCCGGCGGCGAGCGTCTCGGCGGGGTTCAGACCCCCAGCTGCTCGTGAACCAGCCGGGCCACCTCTGTCCCGTCGGCGCGGCCCTTGGTCTCGCGCATCACGTATCCCACGATCGGTCCGATCGCCTTGGCGTTCCCGGCGCGCACGCGCTCGGCAGCGTCCACATTGGCCGCCACGGCGGCGGCCACGACCGCGGCGAGCTCACCCTCGCCCTCCATGGCGGCGAGGCCCTCGGCCTCGACGATCGCCGTGGGGTCCTCGCCCCCCTCCGCCACCAGCTTGTCGAGCACGCGCCGTCCGGCGCCCACGCTCACCCGCTTGGCGGACACGAGGCCGACGAGCACCGCCATGGCGCGCGCGCCGACCAGCGAGTCGGCGGGATCCTCGCCCTCCCCGAGACGTCCCACGAGGTCCGAGGCGATCCAGTTGGCGAGCGCCTGCGGTGCCGGCGCGGGCTCGGCCCCGGCCGCGAGCGCCGCCTCGAAGTAATCGCCGAGATCGGCGCGGAAGGCGAGCAGCTGCGCACTGTCCGCGGACAGCCCGACCTCGTGCTGCAGGCGCTCGGCCCGGTCGGCCGGCAGCTCGGGCATGGCCGCGCGTGCGGCGCGGATCACGCGGTCGTCGATCGCCACGGGCAGGAGATCGGGCTCGGGAAAGTAGCGATAGTCGTGCGCCTCCTCCTTGGAGCGCAGCGAGCTGATCGCGCCCGATGCGGGGTCGAAGTGCAGGGTCTCCTGAATCACCTGCCCCCCGCCCCCGAGGATCTTCTCCTGGCGGGCGATCTCTGCCGCTATCCCGCGCTCGATGAAGCGGAAGGAGTTCATGTTCTTCAGCTCGGTCTTCGTTCCCAACCCGCTCGACCCGGCGGCCCGCAGCGAGATGTTCGCGTCGCAGCGCAGCGAGCCCTCCTCCATGTTCACGTCGCTGACCCCCAGCTGGCGAAGGGTGGTGCGCAGCAGCTTCAGCCACTCGCCGGCCTGCTCGGGTGAGCGGAGGTCGGGCTCGGTGACGATCTCCGCAAGCGGGGTACCCCCCCGGTTGAAGTCGACGATGCTCGCATCCGAGCCGTGAATCCGTCCGCTCGAACCGATGTGGATCAGCTTCGCCGCGTCCTCCTCGAGGTGCACCCGGTGGATGCGAACCTCTCCCAGCCTCCCCCCGCGGCACAGTGGCTCGTCGTACTGGGAGATCTGGTAGCCCTTCGGCAGGTCCGGATAGAAGTAGTTCTTGCGGTGGAAGATCGACCTCGGCGCGAGATCGGAGCCGAGGGCCAGGCCGATCATCAGGCCGAAGTGGATCGCGCGCTCATTGGCCACCGGCAAGCTGCCGGGCAGCCCGAGGCAGACGGGGCAGGTGCGCGTGTTCGGGGGCTCACCGAACGAGGTCTCACAGCCGCAGAACATCTTCGTCGCGGTGGCCAGCTGAATGTGGATCTCAAGCCCGATGACCGGCTCGAGCGCCCTGTCGCCGTTCGGGCCGCCCACGTCCGCCTCACCGCCCTGCCGGTCCGTGTCAGACACGCGCCGCTCCCGCATCGAAGCCAATCGCCTGCTCGAGCGCGTGGGCAGCGTCCAGCAGCCGGTTCTCGCTGAAGGCCTGGCCGGCGATCTGCAGCCCGACCGGCAGCCCCTGGCTCAATCCGCACGGGATCGAGATCGCGGGGATGCCCGCGAGCGACATCGGCACCGTGCAGTAGTCGTTCAGGTACATCGCAAGCGGGTCTCCGGTCTTCTCGCCGAGCCTGAAGGCCACGGACGGGGCCGTGGGTGTGACGATCAGGTCCACCTCCGTGAAGGCGGTGGTGAAGTCCTCGACGATCTTCGTACGCACGCGCTGGGCGCGACCGTAGTAGGCGTCGTAGTACCCCGATGACAGCGCGTAGGTGCCGAGCATGATGCGCCGCTTGACCTCAGCCCCGAAGCCGTCGTGGCGCGTGCGCGTGTACATGTCGAGCAGGTCATCGGCGTCCTTCGCACGCGCCCCGTAGCGCACGCCGTCGAAGCGCGCGAGATTCGAGGAGCACTCGGCGGGCGCGAGCACGTAGTAGGCCGACAGGGCGTGCGGGGCGTGGGGCAGGCGCACCGGCCGAACGTCGGCCCCGAGCTCGCCGGCGCGTGCCAGCGTGGCCTGGAAGGCCTCGAGCACGCCCGGTTCGATCCCCTCGCCGGTCAGCTCCTCGGGCACGCCCAATCGCACCCCGTCCAGCCGTTCGGCCCCGGGCAGCGCGATCTTCTCCGGGAACGCCAGCGACGTCGCGTCGCAGGGATCCCGTCCGACCATGTGGCGCAGCATCAACGCGGCGTCGCTGACATCGCGCGTCAGGGGTCCCGCCTGGTCCAGCGAGGAGGCAAACGCGATCATCCCGTAGCGCGACGCGGCGCCGTAGGTGGGTTTCAGTCCGACGATCCCGCACAGGGCCGCGGGCTGCCTGATCGAGCCTCCGGTGTCGGTGCCGAGCGCCCACGGCGCGAGCCCGGCCGCGACCGCCGCCGCGCTCCCTCCCGAGGAGCCGCCGGGGACCCTCTCGCGGTCCCACGGGTTGAGAACCGGGCCGAACGCCGAGTTCTCTGTCGAGGAGCCCATCGCGAACTCATCCTGGTTGGTCTTTCCCAGGAGCGGCGCGCCCGCCGAGGTCAGGCGGGAGACGACCGTCGCGGTGTAGGGCGGCAGGTAGCCCTCGAGAATGCGCGACCCGGACTGACTGGGCACACCCTCGGTGCAGAACAGGTCCTTGACCGCGAGCGGCACTCCACCGAGCGGCGTGGGCTCCTCATCCTGCGGCGCACGCTCGGCTACCCAGGTGAAGCAGTTCAGCCCAGCGTCGCCCGCCGCGCGATCGGCCTCGGCGCGCGCGCGATAGGCGTCGAACAGCTCACCGCCGGACAGCGAGCCCGCCGCGATCGCCTCCACCGCCTCGCAGGCGGACAGGTCCAGGAGGTCGGTCGCGGTCATGCCTGCGGGCTTGGGACCAGAAAGCCCTCGCCGCTCACCGCCGGCGCCTGGGCGAGAGCCGCCTCGCGCGCGAGCGACGGACGCGGCACGTCGGAGCGCAGGCCGCCGGTCAGCTCGACCACGTGGGTGCTCGGCGGCACGTCGTCGAGATCGAGCTCGCCGATCTTCGCGATGTGGTCGAGCACGGCGGAAAGCTCGCGCGCCATCGGCTCGATCTCCTCGTCGCGCAGAGCGAGGCGTGCCAGGCGTGCCACGTGGAGAACCTCGTCGCGGTCGATCACGATGGCGGGGATTCTAGGGTGCCGGCGCCCCCGCTCTCGGGGCCGCCGGGTGCGGGCCGCGGGCGCGGCTCGGGCGCAGCCGCCTCATACAGCGAGCCGTGTTCGTCGCGCATCGTCTGCCACGCGCCGAGGAGGATCGCGACGGCGCCGGCCAGCGCCAGCCACGCACCCGCGGCAAGCGAGGTCGCGTGATCCGGCCGCTCGAGCACCCTGACCACGGCGGCGATCACCGCGACCAGCCCGAACAGCACGCTCCACACGGCGGCGGCGACGGGCACCGCGGTGCTGCGCTCTGCAAGGGAGCCGAGCACGAGCACGAGCGCGGCGATCGCCGCGACGATCAGCAGGGCCACCCCCGGACCGAACGTGTCCCACGCGTCGAGGCTGCCGGTCGGGCTTTGATACCAGGGCACGAACAGGGACACGATCACGCAGGCGGCACCGACGGCTGCGAGCAGCTCTCCGGCGCGGAGTCTCCTCAGGCTCATCGCGGCCTCCACGCCATCGGTGTCGGTCTTGCCCGGGTTCCGCGTGCTGCCACTACGCCTCGATCCTCGCCTGTCGCTCGGCCGCCTGCAAGGTGTTGCGCAGTAGGAAGGCGATCGTCATCGGACCGACGCCGCCCGGCACGGGGGTGATCGCAGATGCCAGTTCGACTACGCCTGCGAAGTCGACGTCGCCGACCAATCCGCTGGTGTTGCCCGCCTGCTCTGGGGTCAACCGGTTCATGCCGACGTCGATCACCACGGCTCCGGGCTTGACGAAGCCGCTCTCGATGAGTCGCGGGTGACCGACCGCGGCGATCAGGACGTCCGCTCGGGCGCACACCCCGCGCAGGTCGCGCGTCCGGGAATGACAGACGGTCACGGTCGCGTTCCGCGCGAGCAGGAGCTGGGCCATCGGCTTCCCGAACAGGTTCGAGCGCCCGACGACCACCGCCTCTGCGCCCTCGAGCTCAACTCCGCCGTCACCCAGCAGCTCCATCACGCCGAGCGGCGTGCACGGCCGCAGCCCAGGGCGCCCGAGCGAGAGGAGCCCTGCGTTCACGGGCGTAAGCCCGTCCACATCCTTGTCAGGATCGATCAGAGACGTGAGCGCGGGTCCGTCGAGGTGCCGCGGCACCGGCAGCTGCAGCAGCACGCCGCTGACCTCCGCGTCGGCGTTCAGGCTGCGAAGCTCATCGGCCACCTGCTCAAAGGAGACATCCGCAGGAAGGCGCCTGTCGAACGGGACCATCCCCACCTCTGCGCAGGCACGCTGCTTGCCGGCCACATAGACCGCCGAGCCCGGATCCTCGCCGACCAGCACCGTGGCGAGCCCCGGCCTGCGCCGCGCGCGCGCGACGAACGCGTCGACGTCGCGGGCCACCTCCGCGCGAACTCTTGCGGCGACCGCCCTGCCGTCGATGATCCTGGCGCTCATGACCTTGATGCTATGCGTTGGGCTCGGCGGTCGGTCCTTGCCTATGCGCTTCATCCACCACGCTTCAGCGCCGGCTGACCGGGGCATACTCGGCCATCAACTTGCGCTCGGACCCGTCGCCGGCGAAACGCACCACGATCACCCCGTCGGGCTCCACGCCCGTGACGACGCCCTCGCCGAAGGCGGCGTGGAGGACATCCTCGCCAAGGCGAAACGCGTTCGAGGCTCGCGGCTGCGCGATGCGCGAGCTCGCCCAGGTTTCGGCGTCATGGCCGGGCAGGCGCGTCGCGCCCGAGGTGCCGGTGCCGGCACCGAGACGCCCGATCCGCAGTCCGTCGAGCTTGGGCGGTCCGTCGAGGAGCTCAGGAGGAATCTCGTCCAGGAAACGGCTGCGCAGGCCGTTGGTCTGCGCGCCGAATACCGCGCGCCGCAGGGCGTAGGTCAGATACAGCTCGCGCATCGCCCGCGTGACCCCCACGTAGAACAGGCGTCGCTCCTCCTCCAATCCCCCTTCGTCGAGCGCGCGCGAGTGCGGAAACACGCCATCCTCGCAGCCGGCGATGAAGACGATCGGGATACTCCAGCCCCTTGGCGTTGTGCAGTGTCATCAGGGTCACGAGGCCCTCGTCCTCGCTGCGCGAGTCGGCGTCGGCGACGAGCGCGATCTGCTGCAGAAAGGCGTTCAGCGTGTCCTCCTCCTCGACGGCGCCGGCGTCGAACTCGCGACCGACCTCGACGAGCTGCTCGAGGTTCTCCACGCGCCCCTGCGCCTCGATCGTGCGCTCGGCCTCGAGCGCCTCGACGTAGCCGGTCTGGGAGAGCACCGCCTCGAGCAGGTCCCCCACCGGGACCGACCCGCTGTCGCCGGGCTCCCCGGTCTCGCCGCCGCGCCCGTTCTCGGGCGTGATCCCCGCCAGGTCGCGCAGGTCGTTCATCGTGCCCATGAAGCGCTGCAGGGCCTTCACGGCGGCGGTGCCGAGCCCGGGGACCTCCTGCGGTGCGCTCGCCGACTCCCAGACTGAGATGCCGACCGTCGCGGCGTGGGCGGTGACGCGCGAGAGCGAGGTCTGCCCGAGCCCGCGCCGAGGCGAGTTGGCGACGCGCGTGAAGCTCACCACGTCGAACGGGTTGGCCAGCAGCGACAGGTAGGCGATCGCGTCCTTGATCTCGGCGCGTTCGTAGAACTTCGTCCCGCCGATCACCTGGTAGGCGATCTCGCGACGCACGAGCGTGTCCTCGATGACGCGGGACATCGCATTCGTGCGATAGAGCACGGCGATCTCGGCCCGGGCGGCCCCCTCGTCCACGAGCCGCTCGATCTCGCCGACGACGAACCGCGCCTCCGCATGCTCGTCCGAAAGCGCGCGGACGTGGATCTGATCGCCCTCCCCCAGTTCGCTCCACAGCCGCTTGGCGATCCCGCCGCGATTGTTGGCGATCACCGCGTTCGCGGCCGACAGGATCCTCTGCGTGGAGCGGTAGTTCTGCTCCAGCTTGACGACCCGGGCGTCGGGGAAGTCCTCCTGGAAATCCAGGATGTTTCGGATATCGGCGTTGCGAAATCCGTAGATCGACTGCGAGTCGTCGCCCACCACCGCAAGGTTGCGATGACCGGGTACCTGCACCCGGCCGCCGCGCGCCGGCTCGGTGCGTCCGCCCCCGACCAGCAGCTGCAGGAACCTGTACTGGGCGTAATTGGTGTCCTGATACTCGTCGACCAGCACGTGCCGGAAAGCGCGACCGTAGCGTTCGCGAACCTCCTCGAACAGCTCGAGCAGGTTGACGGTCCTGAACAGCAGGTCGTCGAAGTCCATCGCGTTCATCCGATGGAGGTCGCGCTCGTAGAGCTCGTAGACGTCGGCCACCACTTCCTCGAACGGGGAGCCCGCGGCCTCGCGGCAGTCCGCGGCCGCGCGCAGGACGTTCTTGGCCGCTGAGATCTGGTTGTGGATCCCGGCGGGGGTGTAGCGCTTGGGGTCGATCCCCAGTGCATCGATGCACCGCTTGGTCAGGCGGCGCGCGTCCGCCTGGTCGTAGATCGTGAACTGGCGCGTATATCCCAGGCGCTCGGCCTCTGCGCGCAGGATGCGCGCGCACGCCGAGTGGAACGTCATCAGCCACATGCCCCGCGTCCCTCTGCCAAGCAGCCGTTCCACCCGGCCGCGCATCTCCTGGGCGGCCTTGTTGGTGAAGGTGATCGCGAGGATCTCCGACGGCTGCGCCTGATCGGTATAGATCAGGAAGGCGACCCGATGGGTCAGCACGCGCGTCTTGCCGCTGCCCGCGCCGGCGAGGATCAGCAGCGGCCCCTCACCGTGCGTGACCGCCTCGCGCTGAGGCTCGTTCAGTCCCTCGAGCAGCTCCTGGAGGTGCTCGGCATGTGGGTTCGCGGCCATCGCCCCAGCATAGAAGTGGGACCGGCTGGCGGTGCGCGGCCCTTCCCGGTCAGCCTCCCGCGGGGTTCGGGCCCTTCACGGTCCGCAACGGTGTCACCTCGGCGGCCGGCTCGTGGTGCTCGTCGGACATCTCGCTGACCGCCCGTTCCAGCGCGCCGATGCGGCTCGCGAGCCCCTGGATCGCCTCGGCGATCGGGTCGGGAAGATGGATCCAGTCGGCATCGGGCCCCTCCACTCGGCGCCCGTCCACGCGCACCGGATGTCCGGGATTGCCCACCACCGTCGAGTTCGGCGGCACGTCGGTGATCACCACGCTGTTCGCTCCGATCTTCGCCCCGTGCCCGATCGTGATCGGCCCCAGCAGCTTGGCTCCCGAGCCGATCGTCACGTTGTCCTGCACCGTCGGGTGGCGCTTGCCCGTGGCAAAGCCCGTGCCTCCCAGGGTCACCCCCTGGTAGAGCGTGACGTCGTCTCCGATGTCCGCCGTCTGGCCGATCACCACCCCGGCGCCGTGGTCGATGAACAGCCCCTGGCCAATCCGCGCCGCGGGATGGATCTCGATGCCGGTGAGCGCCCGCGTGAGCATCGAGATGGAACGCGGCAGCACCGGCACACCCGCACCCTCGAGCGCGTGCGCCACGCGGTAGGCGAGCAGCGCGTGGATACCCGGCCAGGTGGCGAGGATCTCTGCAGGCCCGACCCCCCGTGCGGCCGGATCACGATCCCGCGCTGCCAGCACGTCGCGGCGAAGCTCCTTCGCGACCCGTGCGACCGTGTCGAAACGGGGCATCCCAACAGCGTAGCGGCGATTCACGCGTGCCCGACCGGGCTCGCCTCACGGCGCGAAGAACGCCTGCGAGACGTAGCGCTCGCCGGAGTCGGGCATCATCACCACGATCCGCTTTCCCCGGGACTCCGGACGGTCGGCAATCTGCAGGGCGGCCCACAACGCAGCACCGCAGGAGATCCCGACGAGCAGACCCACGCGCCGTGCGCAGATCCAGGCGGTCTGGATCGCATCGTCGTCCGAGACCGCCACCACCTCGTCGAGCAGTTCACGATTCAGCACGGGTGGGACGAACCCGGCTCCGATGCCCTGGATGCGATGCGGGCCCGCCTGCCCGCCCGACAGGACCGCCGAGCCGCGCGGCTCGACCGCCACGACGCGCAGGTGCGGGTTGATCCCTCGCAGATACTCGCCCGCCCCGGTGATCGTGCCCCCGGTCCCCACGCCGGCCACGAGCACGTCGACGCGGCCATCCAGCGCTCGCTCGATCTCAGGACCGGTGGTGCGCCGGTGGACCTCGGGGTTGGCCGGGTTGGAGAACTGGTCGGGCAGGAACACGTCGTCATCCCGTGCCATGTCGCGCGCCGCCTGCACCGCCTCGCCCATCCCACCGAGCGAGTCCGTGATGTCCACGCGTGCTCCATACAGGCGCAACAGGCTCTCGCGCTCGCGGCTCATCCCCTGCGGAAGCGTGAGCACAAGGTCATAGCCCTTGGCGGCGCACACGAACGCGAGCGCGATCCCGGTGTTGCCGCTCGTCGCCTCGACGATCGTCGTGCGCCCCGGCTCGATCCTCCCCTCCGCTTCGGCGGCCTCGATCATCGCCACGCCGATGCGGTCCTTGACGCTCCCCCCGGGATTGAACGACTCCAGCTTTGCGAACAGCTCGAGGTCGTTCGCCACAGCGGGCCTACCCTCGAGCATCCGCGGAAGCCCCACCATCGGCGTGCTCCCGACGAGCTCTGCAATGTTGATCGGGATTCGACCCATGGCCCCGACAATAGAGGGCCGGAGCAGCGGGACGACGCAACGGTCGGCCGCCGCGCTGCAACCTCACCAGCAGCCCGCCCCGGCGGCGGACACGGTGGAGCGCGACTCATGTCACCGCTCTACACGCCGGTCGCAGTCTCATGCGATCCCATGTCCGCACGGGAAGCCCACGACCGCAGGGCCCGCGGCCTCGTGCCGGTAGCCCGCCGGTCCGAGCGTTCTCCCCGTCGCCCTGCATCACAGTGACCCCCGCCTGTAGTCGTGGAGCAGGCTCCTCGAGTTAGGCGGCGGTCTGCGGCTGGGCGACGAGGCCTTCCACCTCTCGGCGCGCGGCGTCCGAGCGAAGTGGCCAGTCGGGCTCGTACCCAAACACGTCCACGAGGCGTGAGGAGCCGTAGCGCTCGGAGACGACCTCTATGTGCGCGGGCGTGACGAGGGCGGGGTGGGGTACCCCGCAGGAGCGCGCGAGGGCCAGAAGCTCCGCGCGGAAGGCGATCAGGTAGTTCGCTGCACGGCTCGACTTGAGGTCCGGATCGAGTCCGTGCATCAGCCAGCGCGACTGGGTCGCCACTCCGGTCGGACAGCGTCCCGTATGGCAGCGCTGAGCCTGGATGCAGCCGATCGCGAGCATCGCCTCACGGCCAACGTTGATGAGATCGCAACCGAGGGCGAATGCGAACAGTGCCGAGTCGGGGAACCCGAGACGCCCCGCGCCAATGAACACAACTTCCTCGGCCAGCCCGGCGCGCGCGAAGGTGTCGTACACGCGGGCGAAGCCCAGCTTGAAGGGAAGCGCGACATGATCGGCGAACGAGAGCGGCGCGGCGCCCGTCCCACCCTCACCGCCGTCGACCGTGACGAAATCCGGTCCGCCCGCGGTGAGTGCCATGCGCTCGGCGAGCTGTTCCCAGAACCCGCCCTCGCCGACGGCCGACTTGATGCCCACCGGCAGGCCCGTCTCCTGCGCGATCAGCTCGACGAACTCGATCAGCCCGTCGACGTCGGAGAACGCCGAGTGAGCGGGCGGGCTGACGCAGTCCTCACCGGCGGGCACACTGCGAATGGCCGCAATCTCGTCGGTCACCTTGGCGCCGGGCAGCAGCCCCCCGAGTCCGGGCTTCGCGCCCTGTGACAGCTTGATCTCGATCGCACGCACAGGCGCCTGCTCCACCTGCTCACGCAGGCGCTCGAGGCTGAAACGGCCACGCTGGTCGCGGCAGCCGAAGTAGCCCGTGCCGATCTGGAAGACGAGCTCCCCACCGTTGCGATGGGCGGGTGCGAGGCCACCCTCACCCGTGTTGTGCAGGCATCCAGCGAGCCTCGCGCTGCGGTTGAGAGCCTCGACGGCAGCGGACGACAGCGACCCGTAGCTCATGCCGGACAGGTTCACGACCGAGCCCGGGCGAAACGCATGGCGTCGCCGGTGAGCGGCGCCCAGCACCTTGCCCGCCGGAATGGCGTAATTGGGTGCCCCCCCAGGTTCCCCGGCGACCGGCGCGGGCGCGGGGAAGGGCGAGTGCTTGATGATCAGCAGGCTCTGGACCGCCTCCATCTCGTCGTCCGTTCCGAAGCCGAACACGTTCGGCTCGCCCTCCGAGGACGCCCAGATCCAGCGTCTCTGATCGCGCGAGAAGGGGCGCTCCTCGTTGTTGGAGGTGACGATGTACTGGCGCAACTCGGGGCCGAAGGCCTCGAGCGCATACCGGAAGTGCCCGATGACGGGGAAGTTGCACAGGATCGCACGCCGACGCTGGAGCAGGTCATAGCCCACAACGCCCGCGAGCGCAGCTGCGACCGTTGCACGAAGAAGATGAGGGCTCCCGAGGGCGACCATGCTCCCGCGACAGCGTCTCACGTTTCAAGCGTCTCTTCGTCGGCGAGCCTCACGTCCGCATCGACGGTCGGGGGTTCCTGTCGGGCGCGTGCGGAATCGATCTCACTGAGCTGCTCGTCCCGCCCCCGCCGGCTCGCCGACCTCGGCCTCCCCCAGCGGCGACCGTCGGGCCGAGGGCACAGGGCCGTGTCAAGTCCCAAGTAGGATCACAGCCGTGCATGTTGTCGTAAACCGCATCCGCCTCGACAGCCCGATCGATGACGAGGTCTTTTTGCCGCTGCCCAACGCGACATCCCGCCCCGGGCGGCTCAGATCGACGGTCTCCAGTCGTTTCACTTGGTTCGGGTGGGCGAGGACGAACTCGTCGTCTTGATCGTCGGTGACAGCGAGCAGGCAATCGAGAAGATGCGTGCCGATATCGGCAACGACTGGATGCGCGGGAACGTCATACCCCATGCTGCGGCATCCTCCGAACGGGTCGTCGGCGTGGCGGTCGCGTCCTACGTGCGGTCCTGACGCTGCGCAGTCCGAGATCCTCGATCTGCGGGGCCGGTTGACAAGCGTTGCCCCAGCGACTATGAAGCTTCATGCTCCCTGGAACAAGAGGAGGTTCGCCATGCATGTACGTGTCGTGAGATTCACTGACGTGAGCGCAGAGCGGATGGAGGGGCTACTGGCGCGCATCAAAGAGGCGGGCGGGCCACCGCCTGGCGTGCCCTCCACGGGCCTGACGATGCTTTTTGACGAGGCCGCGGGCACTGCGGTGGTCCTCCAGCAATTCGCAACGGCGGAGGACATGGCCGCAGCCGCAAAGGTGATGTCCGCGATGGACCCCTCCGAAACGCCGGGCACCCGCTCCTCAGTTGACGCGTGCGAGCTGAAGCTCGAACTCGAGGCCTGAAGGTCCAGGGGGGGTCGGGCCAACCCTAGGCTGCGGGTTCGCTGTAAAGCCGAAGCACGTCTCTCCAGTAGGGCCATGAAACGCTGATCCGCTGGGAGCGGGGATGAAGGACGGCGATCGCAGCCCATTCGAGTGCGATTCGCTTCAGGTGTCGATGGGCGCCTCGCTTTCCCGCAGACAGCGAGGACTTCTGACGGACGCGGGCTTGCTCTCTGCGGCCGCGCTGTGGATATGCTCGCCGACGCCCCCAACGAAAGGACCCGTGATGTCCATTGGACTCAGGTTGAAGTTCCCCGGCGGTACCCAGGAGCAATACATCGCAGTCCACGATCACCTCGACATCGAGAACAGGCCACCCCGCGGGCTGATCTTCCACTCCTCCGGCCCAATCGACGGAGGCTGGGGCGTAATCGACTTCTGGCACAACCGCGCAGACTTCGATCGGTTCGTTCAAAGTCGGCTCACGCCAGCCGTCACAGACCTCGGTGGCAATGCGTTCCCCGAGCCGCCCGAGATCAAGGAATTCCCGGTCCACAACTACACCGTGCCCACGATCTAACCGGCGGCTCACGCGGTCGTCCTCGTCGGCTTGGACGTGTGGTCGTTGCCATTCGAGGTGACATGCAAGCCAAATCGCCCTGTAACGGCGGGGCGCTTTCTAAATGTGGTAGATGCTCGCCCCCGCCTCGCGCGTCTCGCGCTCGATGACGTCGGCGATGGTCGTGTCGGCCAGCACCCTGCGCGCGGCCTCGGCGGCGTCGGCGAACGTGCCCTTGGCGTCGCGCCCGAGCGGCCCGTCGAGCAGCTCGACGATCTCGAGGACAGTCACGCTCGCGGGGTCCCGGGCAAAGCGGTAGCCGCCCTTCACGCCGCGCTGGGAGCTGATGATCCCCCCGCGCCTCAGCACGGCGAATAGCTGCTCGAGGAACTGCACCGGCACGTCCCGCCTGCGCGCGAGCTCGCCGAGCGGCACCGGGTCCGAGCCCGCGCTGCGACCGAGCTCGGTTAGGGCGAGCACGGCATACGGAGACTTGCTGGTGATCGAGATCATCTCGCGGGGCGACACCCCGTGGGCGCCGGCTCCGATCGTATTGCTCCGGAGGACAGCGGGCGTTGCAGCGGGAAGGCGGCTCCGGCAGTGGCGAGCCCACCCCGCCGGAGCGGGCCGGCTACAGCCAGCCGCGCTCGGTGGCGATCAGGACCGCCTGGGCCCGATCGACCGCGCCGAGCTTGCCGTAGATGTTGTGCAGGTGCGTTCGGACGGTGCTCGTGGAGAGCGTCAGCTCGTGGGCGATCTGCTTGTAGACCTTCCCCTCGGCGAGCCTCTGCAGGACGCCGAGCTCGCGACCCGACAGCGGGCAGGGGTCGACATGACGCGGGCGCTGGTTGGTCGAGATGGGCAGCTCGTACATCACGCGCCTGAGCTCGTCCGGGCCGAGTCCGACGGCCCGCGCCGCCTGGAGCATCTCGGCCGGTGAGACATGCGAGCCCTGCTCGTAGTGGGCGAGCATGTCAGCCAGGCGGATGAAGGCGGCGTCGCCCTGGGCCTCGGGGTTGTGGTGGCGCTCGATCGCCGTGGCGATCGTCGGAGGCAGGCCCCAGCGGCGCGCGAGCACGCCGCCGACGAGCGCGTGGTCGACGCCGAGGTCCCGGCGCTCCTGGTGGATCCGCCCCTCTGGGGTCTTCGCGCCGCGGTGGACCTGTGCGGGATAGCCCGGATAGGCAAGGAGGAGAACGAGCTTGCCGACGTCGTGCAGGAGACTCGTGACGGTCAGCCGATCGCGGTACTCATAGCCGACCTCCGCCGCCACACGATCGGCCGCGTGCTGAGTCGCCAGCGCGTGCAGCCGGAAGCGCTCGGGCGCCGCGTCCCAGACGCTCGCGCGCTCGAAGAAGTCGAATGTGCGCACCCTGCCGGCCAGCGCATGCACCGTCTGCGGGCTCAGGAGCTCCACGGCGCCGACGACGGTGTCCACGCGTCCGCGCCCGCCCTGAGCCTGGTTGGCCACGCGCAGCACGGCGATGATGAGGGCCACGTCCGACTCGACGGCCGTCACGATGTCGGCCGTGGCGACGTGGCTCTTGGAGATCACCGCGAGCAGGCGGTTGCGGGACTCGGCAAGAGCCGGGAACGCCTCCAGAGCTTGAAATGCCATCGTCAACCGCCGGCCGTGTCCCTCGTTCTGATGGCGCTCCCCCGCGGGCGGCGCGCCCACGCGGCGTTCGACCGTCCGGCGGGCGGTCTTTTCAGCGGTGGGCTTTAGCTTAGATGCGGTCGCCGGCATTCGTTCGGCATTCCTTCCAGGGCCCACCGACGATCCCGCCCGCGGTTCCCGTAGGAGTCCTATCGGCATGACAGCGCGAACGGTTGAGCGAAAACCTCGATCAGGCCTGCGCCAATGCCCGATCGATGCGTCCGAGCGTCTCCTCGCGGCCGAGCAGCGCCACGCTCTCGAAGATGCCCGGCGAGACGATGGTGCCCGTGATGGCCACGCGCAGCGGCTGGTAGACGTCCCGTGGCTTCACCGCCAGCCGCTCGACCAGCGCCTGCAACGACTCGGCGACCCCCGCCTCGTCGAAGCTCGCGGTCCCTGCGAGCGCTCCGCGGACCTCGGCGAGCGTCGCGCGACCCTCGAGGCCCAGCCATCGTTCGCGCGCTTTCGGATCCTCGACAGGGCCGTCCACGAGCGGTCCGGCCAGCGGCCAGAAGTCCGCGAGCGTGCTGATCTTCTCCTGGCTGATCCGAACCGCGTCCTCGAGCCCCTCCCGCCCTGTGAACTCCTCCACGCGGCGCGTCAGCTCCGGCACCGCCAGCCCCCGGATGTAGACACCGTTCAGCCACCTCAGCTTGACCTCGTCGAAGCGTGCCGGATTCCGGCTGACCCGCTGAAGGGTGAACCGCTCGACGAGCTCTCTCGTGGACAGGACCGTTGCGTCGTCGCCGGTTCCCCACCCGAGCAGCGCGAGGTAGTTGCGCACCGCCTCGGGCAGATAGCCGGCGTCGCGCAGCTCGCCGACGGACGCCGCGCCGTGTCGCTTGGAGAGCTTCTTGCCGTCCGGGCCGTGCAGCAGCGGCAGGTGGGCGTACAGCGGCAGCGAGGCCTGCGCCCCGATGCCCACCGCTTTGGCCGCCTCCAGGACGAGCAGCTGCTTGGGCGTGTTGGAGACGTGATCCTCACCGCGCACGACGTGCGTGATGCCCGCGTCGAGATCGTCGATCGCGACCGCGAAGTTGTAGAGGACCGACCCATCCGCCCGCGCGATCACGGGGTCATCGAGATGGACGTTCTCAAAGCGGGTCTCCCCGCGGATCACGTCGTCAAGCACCGTCGCGCCCTCGGAGGGCACGCGCAGGCGCACGGCCCCGGTCGACTGCGGCTCGCCGCGGAACCCGCGCTCGGCGCCGTGGCGCTCCTTGTAGTCCCTCACGTCCTCTGCTGTGGCGTTCGAACGGTAGGCGTGACCGGCCTGCAGGAGCGCCTGCAGCGCATCCTGGTGGCGCTCGGCGCGCTCGCTCTGCAGAATCGGCCCCTCATCCCAGTCGAGCTCGAGCCATCGCAGCGAGTCCAGGATCTGCTCCACGTTCTCGGGGGTCGAGCGCTCCCGGTCGGTGTCCTCGATCCGCAGCACGAGCTGGCCCCCCATGTTGCGGGCCAAAAGCCAGTTGAACAGCGCGGTGCGGGCCCCCCCGATGTGCAGAGCGCCTGTGGGCGATGGTGCGAAGCGAGCCCTCATGATCCGCCCTACCCCCCGTCCTTGCTGGTCGGATCGGCCCTTGGGCCATTATCTGGGCCAGTCGCGTGCCCGACCTTCGCCAGGAACGCCTCCAAGGCCGGCGATGGGTGATTGACCTTGATGGCGGCGCCGTAGCACTCACAGAAACGGGGCCACTGAGCTTCGAGCAGACCTTGGCGGCGAAGCTCAGGACGAACCCACACGCGCATGAGCGTCCACGGCGGGCCTCCAAGGAAGGTCGCATAGCCGTCGCCCCGGCCGCATAGCCACGCCTCATCCCAGGGAAAGAGCGTGCCCCCAAGCTCGTCGATCCAGCGGCCTTCCAGCGCCTTCAGGGTCGCCCGGTCCTCGTCCGAGGTGACCCTCTGCCATGCGGGCGGCTCGCTCATGCTGCCGTGTCGATCTGCGCCAGCCTCGCAGCCGCGTCCACCCGCGCCATGTAGGCGTTGAGGATCCCTGCGGCCTCGGCCTCGTTGCCGGGCATCAGGTGGCCGTAGCGGTCCAGCGTGATCGGGTTTAGCTCCGCCCTCTCCCACGCCTTCACCGCCCGCCGGTTGGTCGATGTGAGCGGGAACGGGCTCGCGGCGGTAGAACCGAACACGAGCCCATCCTCCCACGCGAGCCTAAGCAGGTGCTCGTCCAGGTAGTCGCGCAGGATCGCCGAGATAGGCACCCGGCGGTCCTTGCCGGACTCAAGTCGCCGTGGACCACGATCACCTCACCCTCAGCTCCGAGGGCGGAGCGGCCCGATTCGGAGTCGCCGAGGTGTGCGGCCAGGACTCCCTGAGCAGCGGCTTCACAGGCGGGACACGGGCCCCGCGCGGTGCGCCGCTCGCGTGGCGATCAGATTCTCTTCCTGGGTCCGCGTTGCCGATGTGCTGCTTGCGCTCGCCCCTGACTCAGCGGACGCTGAGCGTGGCCCGTTCGATCACCATCGGCGCACGCGGTTTGCTCGCCTCACCACCTTCTGGGGCAGCTTCGGTTGGTACATGCGAGATCGCTCCCACAGCCTTCTCCCCGCTGACCACGTGCCCCACCAAGGCGTAGGCGGGCGGTAGGTTGACGGTGGAGCCGGTGACGATGAAGAACTGGCTGCCCGAAGCTCCCGAGGGCGCCGTGCCGCTCTTGGCCATGGCGACAACTCCCGTTGTGTAGTGAAGGTTCGCCGGGGGCGGCTCAACGATTGTCCAGCTTGGACCACCACTGCCGTCGCCGTTGGGATCGCCACCCTGAATCACGAAGCCAGCCACCACACGATGGAAGGTGAGTCCGTTGTAGTAGCCGATCTGTGCAAGGTGTGCGAAGGAGGAGGTTGTCTTAGGTGCCTCCTTGACCGCGAGCTGAATCACGATGGGGCCACAGTTGGTTGCCAGCCGGACCGTGTAGCTGCGCGTGGGATCGAGCTGCGCGGTGGGTTTGGATGCCTGCTCGCCAGCCCGCGAGGCCGGAGCCGGCACACTCCGACATCCGGGGGTTTCAACCGAAGCTGGGACCGGCTGGGTTGCCGTGGTGCCACCGGCTCCCGATGCGCCTGTCTGGGTGGCGGCTTCCGATCCGGCCACGACGGCCGTGGAGGTCGAGCTCGAGGAGCCACATGATGCGAGCATTATCACGACGGCCGCCGCGGTGATGACACGCGCGGCCGATCTCGTCAGGCCTCGTGGGAGTCGGTGTTGCTGGCGGCAGGCTCGTTGACCGATCGACCGTCGCATGTGGGCCAGCATACGGGAGCAGTTGTTCCCGGGATCGGTCACGACCGACTGGCGCCGGCCGTGTCCTTGTGGCGCTCGCCGGCCGCCTTGGGCCGGCGTCCCTCGCGTGCCCGGCGCTCCTGCTCCGCTGCCCAGCGCCTGCCCGTCTCGACACGCAATGCGATCTCGACTGTCAGCGCGCGCCGAGTAGTCGTCGAGCGGGCCCGGACGATTCCAGGGCCCTCATAATCCGCTTGGATGCTGATCGGAGCGCACGTCTCGCCCGCCGGCGGCCTCCCCAAGGCGATCGAGCGCGGCGTCGAGCGGGGCTGCACGGCGATCCAGATCTTCAACCAGTCCCCGCGCATGTGGCGACCCACCGTGTTTCGCGAGGAGGACATCGCCGCGTTCAGGGCCGCAATGGCCGCGAGCCCTGTCGATGCCGTGCTGATCCACGCCGTCTACCTGTTGAACTGCGCGAGCGACGAGCCCGAGATCCGGGCGAAGTCGCTTGCCTCGCTGACCCATTCACTCCAGGTCGGCCGCCAGATCGGGGCCTCCGCCGTGATCCTCCACCCCGGCTCGGCCAAGACCGGCGACGTGACGTCCGCCCTCGCGCGAGCCGGAGAGACGATCGCCGAGGCTCTCGGAGAGACCGAGGGGTGTCCCCTTCACCTGGAGAACACAGCCGGTGCCGGAGGGACGCTCGGGCGCTCGATCGAGCAGCTCGCGACGCTGCTCGACGCCTCTGGCGGAGACGAGCGACTCGGGCTCTGCCTGGACTCCTGCCACCTGCTCGCCTCTGGCTACGACATCCGCACGGCCGCCGGGATCGACGGGCTGCTCGAGGAGATCTCGTCGAGGATCGGGCTTGCCCGCGTGGGCTCGCTGCACCTCAACGACTCCCAGACCCCGCTTGGATCGAACCGCGACCGCCATGCCAACATCGGCGAGGGCGAGCTCGGGCGCAAAGGCTGCGCGGCATTCCTCTCCGCGCCCGCGTTTGCGGAGCTTCCCTGCGTGCTCGAGACGCCCGGTGAGAATCGGAGCGGACCGTCGCGCGAGGAAGTCGCGCTCGCTCGCGCGCTGCGCAAGCGGGGCATCGCGGCGCGCGGCCGGCGCTAGCCCGCAGCCGCCGCCGGGGCGACTGGCGCGAGCGCGCGCTCGAGCTCGGCGCGCAGCGTCGGTGTGTGCTGCACGCAGTAGGCGACGCCAAAGCGAAGCCGGCGGGTGCCGGCGCTCGTGTCGATCTCGAGCAGCACCTCGGCGGGACCCGGGAAGTCCTCGATCGCCTGCTTGAGGTCGTCGATCGCGGTCATCGGGAGACAGGCGGCATCGACGCGGAGATGGACCGGCTGGGCGACCGCCGCAGCCGTCCGCTCGACCGCGCTCGCGCGCTTGCGGGCCTGCTCGATCTCCTCCGGAGACGGCGAGAAGTTCTCCACACTCTGCACGACGAGACATGTCTTGCCGGCTTCCTTGTGGTCCACCCGGCCCTTCACGAGCACCACTTCGTCCACCCCCAGCGCCTGTTCGTAGTCGGCGAGCGCCTTGCCGAACACGAGCATCTCGACCGTCGCGTCGAGATCGTCGAGCGTCGCGAACATCATGTGATCGCCGTTGCGCGTGCGGATGCGCTTGGCCTCGGTGATGATCCCGCCGACCGTGACCTGATCCTTGTCGCGGCGTTCCTCGAGCGAGGCCAGCGTGCAGTCGACCCGAGCGCGCAACGCCTCGCGCAGCGGCTTCAGCGGATGCGCGGACACGAACAGCCCGATCGCTTCCTTCTCGACGGCCAACAGCTCGGCCTGCTCGAACTCCTCGGAGGGGATCGGCGGATGGCTCGGGCGTGGCGGCGGCGCGCCGGCCATCAGAGCCTCCGCGCCCGCTGCGCTCGCGCCGGGGCTCTGAAGCGAGCGGGCCGCGTCCGCGGAGCCGCTCGCCGGCAAGCCTGCGGGATCGGGGAGGTCGAAGATCGAGGCCTGTCCGATGAGCGCGTCCTGCTGGACCTTCTGGCCCGCTCCCTGCGCCTGCTCGAGAACCGCCAGCATGCCCTTGCGGCTTGCGCCGGTCGAGCCGAACGCGCCGCACTTGATCAGCGCGTCGATCGCCTTCTTGTTGACCGCGCGGCCGTCCACGCGCTCGCAGAAGTCCCACAGCGAGGTGAACTCGCCGCCGTCTTCGCGCGCCCGCTTGATCGCCTCGACCGCCTGGTAGCCGACGCCCTTGACGGCGTCCAGGCCGAAGCGGATGTTGCCCACCGAGCTCCCGGAGGTCGACGCTCCGACGGTGAACTCGTGGTCTGAGAGGTTCACGTCGGGAGGCAGGATCTCGATGCCCATCTCCTCGCAGCGGGCGACGAAGAAGGGCACCTTGTCCTTCGTCGACATGACCGAGGAGATGAGCGCCGCCATGTACTCGGCGGGGTGGTTCGCCTTCAGCCAGGCGGTGCGGTAGGAGATCAGCGCGTAGCAGGCGGCGTGACTCTTGTTGAACGAGTAATCGGCCGACTTTTCGTTGGTCTGCCAGAGGAACTCGATCACCGTGGGCGAGGTGCCCGAAGCGCGGGAGCCCTCGACGAACTCGGGCTTCAGCGCGGCCATCGCCGCGCGGTTCTTCTTGCCGATCGCCTTGCGCAGGTCGTCGGCCTTCGCTCCGGAGAAGCCGGCAAGCTCCTTGGAGATCTGCATCGCCTGCTCCTGGTAGAGGATCACGCCCTTGGACGATTCGAGGATCGGGCGCAGCCGCGCGTCGGGGTAGGAGATCGCCTGCGGGTTGTTCTTGCCCTTCGCGTACACCGGGATCTGGTCCATCGCGCCCGGCCGATACAGCGCGACGAGTGCCACGAGATCGTTGAACTCGTCGGGGCGCACCTTCTTGAGCGCCTCGCGCATCCCCTCTGACTCGAACTGGAAGACCCCTGTGGAGTCGCCTCGCGCCAGCATCTCGTACGTTCGCGCGTCGTCGAGCGGCAGCGTCGTCATGTCCGGGCGCCGGCCGCTCGATCGCTCGATGATGTCGAGCGCGTCCTCGATCACGTCGAGGTTGCGCAGCCCGAGGAAGTCCATCTTCAACAGGCCGATCGTCTCGATCGGCTTCATCGAGAACTGCGTGACCGTGCGAAACACCTTCTCGCCGTTCTCGTCCGTGCCGGCGTCGGCGAGCTGCAGCGGCACGATGTCGGTCAGCGGCCGGTCGGCGATCACGACCGCCGCGGCGTGGATCGAGGAGTTGCGCACGATCCCCTCCAAGCCCTGCGCGACGTCGACGATCTGCTTCGCCTGCGGGTCCTCGTCGACCGCCTTGCGCAGCGGCTGGCCGCTCTTCAGGCAGTCCTCGAACGACGGCGCGCGCCCCATGATCGGATCCGGGATCAGCTTCGCCAGGCGATCGCCCATTCCGTAATCGAAGCCGAGCACGCGTGCGGCGTCGCGCGTCGCCGCGCGCGGGAACATCTTGCCGAACGTGACGATCTGCGCGACCGACTCGCGCCCGTACTTCTCGGTCACGTAGCGCATCACGCGCTCCCGTCCGCGAACCGAGAAGTCGATGTCGATGTCCGGCATCGAGACGCGCTCCGGGTTCAGGAAGCGCTCGAACAGAAGGTCGTAGCGGAGCGGGTCGATGTCGGTGATCGCCAGGCAGTAGCTGACGATCGAGCCTGCCGCCGAGCCGCGGCCGGGGCCGACTGCGATGCCGTGCTCCTTGGCGTACTTGACGAAGTCCCAGACGATCAGGAAGTAGGCGTTGAAGCCCATCCGGTCGATCACGTCGAGCTCCATCTTCATCCGCTCGATCGCCTCGGCCGGCGCCGGGTCGCCGTAGCGCAGCTGCAGGCCCTCTTCGACGCGTGCTGCCAGGTAGTCGCGCTCGTCGCTGCCGTCGGGCGTCTGAAAGCGCGGGATCAGCTGCTTGCCGAGCTCGAGCTCGACGTTGCAGCGCTCGGCGATCTCCAGCGTGCTCGCGATCGCCTCCGGCCACTCGGAGAACGCTGCGACCATCTCGCCGCTGTCGCGCAGGAAGAACTCGTTCGTTTCGAACGTCAGCTTCGGCTGGGCGATCGTGCTCTTCGTCTGCACGCACAACAGCGCCGTGTGGTGGTCGTAGTCCTCACGCCGCAGGTAGTGGACGTCGCCGGTCCCGACGAGGCTGCCGCCGAGCTCGCGCGCGATCTTGACGATCCCCTCGTTGCACTTCTCCTGCGGCGCGAGCCCGTTCTTCTGCACCTCGAAGTAGACGTTCTCGGCCCCGAAGACATTGCACAGCTCGTCGGCGTGGGCCCGCGCCTCGTCGTCGCGATCCTCGAGCAGCCGCTGGCAGAAGCGCGAGGCAAGGCAGCCGGTCAGCGCGATCACACCCTCGGAGTAGCGCTCGATCAGGCCCATGTCGACCGACGGCTTGCCGCGCTGCAGGCCGTCGAGGAAGCCCGCCGAGGAGAGCTTGACGAGGTTGCGGTAGCCGGCGTCGTCGGCGGCGAGCAGCGTCAGGTGGTTGCGCTCGGTCCGCCCCGGACCGCGCGCGGCGTGGTCGTCGACGAGGTATATCTCACAGCCGAGGACCGGCTTGACGCCGTGCTTCTGGCAGGCCTGGTAGAGCTCGACCGCGCCGTTCATCACGCCGTGGTCGGTCAGCCCCAGGGCGGGCTGGCCGAACTCTGCGGCCCGCGCCGCGAGCGCCTCGATCTTGCACGCGCCGTCGAGCAGCGAGTACTCCGAGTGCACGTGAAGATGGGCGCAGGTTGGGGTGCTCACTGGGACTTCATGCTAGGCGGCTCGGCGGCGGCGGACCGGCGCTTGCGCCGCTCTTTGCGCCTTATCCTCAGGCGGGCCAGCAGCGACATGCTGTGTTTGTGCGCCGGCCGCTTCACCGCCGGGGCTGGGAGCGGCCCGCCGGGCGTGAAGCGCGGCTCGCTCGCGCCCCGATCGGCATCCGCGGGCGCCTCGCCGGCAGCCTCCACGCGCGCGCGCAGGCGCTCGACGGCGGCCGCCAGCGCCTCAGCCATCTCGTCGCGACGCGCTTCCTCGGGGCCAGTTCGCTCGGGCGCCTGGAGATCGTCCCGGGGCTCGCGCTCCCGCCGAGCGGGGCGCTGGCGGGCAGCCGGTGCAAGTGAGGCCGCGCGCATGCGAACCACCACTCCCCTGAGCTCCCCCACCAGGCCCTCTGCCCTGCGGAGACCTTCGCGCATGCTCTGAAGCAGACGCTCGGAGCGCTCGCGAGCCGCTCTCTCGGCGTCCAGCCCGCGGCGGATCTCAACGGCGCGGAGCTCCAGGTCGGACAGCCTCTCCTTCAGCTCTCGCTCGGCACGCCTGGTAGCCGAGCGCTCGGTTGCGGCTGCCTGCTCGGCCTCGGTCAGCTCGCGCTGGACGCTCTGAAGGCGCGAGCTCAGCTCGCGGGCGGCCCCCTCGCTGGCGGCCAGGCGGCGGCTCAGCCGGTCGATCTCGGCGCGGCTCTCGCGCTCGAGCTCGGAGTAGCGTTCCTCGGCCTCTACCCGCAGCTGCTGCTCGGCGTACTCGCGCTGCTTGACGCGCCGCAGCTCGCTGTCGCCTGCCGGTTCATGGCCGGCCGCGAGCGATGCCTGCTCGGCCTGCACCCGCCGGGCCATCCGCCGCTGCTCTTCCTCGGCCTCGGTCAGACGCTGCTGAAGGCTCGCCACGTGGGTCTCGAGCGTGCGCACCGTCGCCTCGGCCGCCTCCGCGCGGCGGGTCAGCGCGGCATCCCCGGACTCGGCCGCGCGCCGCGCGCGGCGCTCGGCCAGCAGATCGCCCTCACTCTTACGCGGAGGATCGCCCCCCGGCGTCTCGCTGCCCTCTGCCATCACACGATCGCAAGCTACGCTCCCAGGCGGACGGCTCGACGATGGCTCAGCGCACGGCCGGGCCGGAGCCGGACGGGAGCCCGACGGGAGCCGAACGGGAGCGGTGGCTCAGGAGCGGCTGCGCAGGGCCCAGGCCATGCGCGACTGCAGCGACCAGAGCTCGATGAACCCCGGGGAGGCAGCCTGGCTGAACAAGCCACCGGACTGCGCAAACGACGCGAGGCTCGCGTCGTACAGGGCGTTCGGCGAGGAGCGGGTCACCACGCGGGCATGCCCCTTGTAGAGCTTCATGCCGATCGTCCCGGTCACGTGCTCGTTGACCCGCTCCATGTAGGCGTCGAGGTCGCCGCGCAGCGGCTCCCACCACAGTCCGGCATAGACCAGGTAGGCCCATTGGCGGTCGAGCGCGGGCTTGAACTGGTTCTGATGGATCGTGCACACCAGCCGCTCGAGCTCCTGGTGGGCCGCCAGGAGGATCGCCGCTGCGGGCGTCTCGTAGATGTCCCGCACCTTCAGCCCTACGATGCGGTCCTCGATGTGATCGACGATCCCCACCCCGTGGCGGGCGCCGATCAGTGCCGTCCGTTCGAGCAGCTCGACCAGCTCCAGGCGCTCCCCGTTCAAGGCGACCGGCACTCCCCGCTCGAACTCCACCGCCAGGACCTCGCCCTCCTCGGGCGCCTGCTCGGGACGCGTGATCAGTTGGAAGACGTCATCCTCGGGAGCGTGGTCGAGGTCCTCGATCCAGCGGCCCTCCGAGGACCGCCCCCAGAGATTGTCGTCGATCGAGTAGGGCGCCGCCTCGCTTCCGCCCTTCACCGGGATGCCGTGCTCGCGGGCATAGGCGATCTCCTCCTCGCGGCCCATCTGCCAGGAGCGCACGGGCGCGATCACGCCGAGCTCGGGCGCCAGCGTCGCGATCGTCGCCTCGATCCGCACCTGGTCGTTTCCCTTGCCGGTGCATCCGTGGGCGATCGTGTCGCAGCCCGTGACGCGCGCATGCTCGACCGCCAGCTTGGCGATCAGGGGCCGGCCGAGGGCCGTGAACAGCGGGTAGTCCCCGTACAGCGCGTTCGCCCTGATCGCAGGTGCGACGTAGGCGCGCGCGAACTCCTCGCGCGCGTCCACCACGTGACAGTCGATCGCGCCGAGCTGCAGGGCCTTGCCCTTGATCACCTCATAGTCCTCGCCGGGCTGGCCGAGGTTCACGGTCAGACAGACCACCTCCGCCCGGTAGGAGTCCTGGATCCACTTCAGCATCACGCTCGTGTCCAGGCCGCCGGAGTACAGCAGGAGAACCCGCTGCACGGCATCCGGGTCGGCCTCGTAAGAGGCGGTGCGGGGCGGAAAAGCGCTTGGATTCTCGGGGCCCACGGGGCGCAGAAGGCTACTGAGAAGGCGGGCCGCTCGCAGTGGCGGGCCGTTCCATCAGCGGGTACGGCGGAGGACCCTTCCCGAACCCGAGCTTTGCATAGAGCCCACCGGCGTCGGCGGTGTGCAGGAGCCACCGCACGCGAGGGCCCGATCCGCCGTCAACCATCTCGCGGACCAGTTCCAGCCCGAGTCCCCGGCCCCGGTGGGCGGGGACCACGTAGACGTCGGCCAGATACCCCACGGTCACCCCGTCGCTGACCGCCCGCGCAAAGCCCACCTGCTCGCCGTCGCGGTAGAGGCCCAGCACCCGCGTGGAGCCCGAGATCGCGGCCAGCGTCAGCTCGCGGCTGCGTCCCCGGCCCCAGTAGGACTCCTCGCCGATGAACGCGTGCACGGCGTCCGCGTCCACCCGGCGGGGGTCGTCGTCGAGCTCGAACCCGTCGGCCAGCGAGCGCAGCACGGCTCACCCGCCGAGGGCCGTCGCGAGCCGCGCCAGCGCGTCGTCGATCTCGTCCTGACCGATCGTAAGGGGGGGAAGCAGCCGCACGGTGGCAGGACCGGTCGCGTTCACGATCAACCGCTGCTCGAGCAGCGCGCGGCGCGCCACGGCGGGTGCCGGCACGTCGAGCTCGCAAGCGAGCATCAGGCCGCGGCCGCGCACCGACACGACGTGTGGCAGGCGCTCCAGACCGGCGGACAGGCTGTGGCCGAGCTCGCGCACCCGGCTGAGCAGCTTCGGATCGTCCGTCGCCTTCAGCGCGGCGAGAGCCGCGCTCGCGATGACGGGTCCTCCGGCGAACGTCGAGCCATGATCGCCCGGCTCGAAGACGTCGGCCAGGCGCTCGCCGGTGACGAGCGCCCCGATCGGCAAGCCCCCGCCGAGAGCCTTGGCCACGGTGATCGCATCGGGCCGCACGCCGGTCTGCTCGTAGTACCAGAGCGTCCCCGTGCGGCCCATCCCGCACTGAACCTCGTCGAACACGAGCGCCGCGCCGTGCTCGTCGCAGGCCTCGCGCGCCGCCATCAGGAGCTCGTCGGACATGACGTGAACGCCGCTCTCACCCTGGATCGGCTCCACGAGGACCGCGGCGGTGCGTGAGTCCACCGCTCCGCGCAGCGCCTGCGGCTCGGCCGCCACGGCGCGGAAGCCCGGCACCAGCGGGGCGAAGGGCGCCTGCTTTGACTCCTGCGGCGTCGCCGACAGCGCGCCGTAGGTGCGTCCATGAAAGGCGCCGTGGACGACCACGACATCCCCGCCCCGGCGAGCCTTGCGCACGAGCTTGATCGCCGCCTCGCTCGCCTCGGCGCCGGAGTTGCAGAAGTACACCTTGCCGCCCAGGCTCGACCCTGACAGGCGCTCGGCCAGGCGCATGGCGGGCTCGGTGTAGAAGAGGTTGCTGGCGTGCATGAGCCGCCCGGCCTGCTCGCGCACGGCATCGACGACCTGCGGGTGGCAGTGGCCGAGGTTCGTCACCGATATCCCGCACAGGAAGTCGAGGTACTCGTTGCCCTCGGCGTCCCACAGGCGCGCGCCCTCGCCACGCACGAACTCGACGGGGAAGCGGGCGTAGGAGCTGATCACGCTCGTGCGCTCGAGCTCCTGCAGCTCGGGCAGGCTCATGAGGCCACCGCGTCACTCTCGATCTTCGTGCCGATCCCGGCGTCGGTGAAGAGCTCGAGCAGCAGCGAATGCGCGACCCGCCCGTCGAGGATGTGGGCGGCGCTCACGCCGGCGTGGATCGCATCGACGCAGGCTCCGAGCTTGGGGCGCATCCCGCCGCCCAGCTCGGGTAGCGCGGCAGCGACCTGCCGCGCGGTCGCCTGCCCGATGAGGCTCTGGGAGTCGGCCGGATCGGACAGCCATCCGGGCACGTCGGTGAGGAAGACCACCTTGTAGGCGCCCATCGCCCCTGCCACCGCCCCGGCGGCTTCGTCGGCGTTGACGTTGTAGGAGCGACCCTCGTGATCGGCCCCGACCGAGGCGATCACGGGGATGTAGTCGCTCGCGACGTGCTCGATCACGCCAACGTTGACGCGCTCGATGCGACCGACGAAGCCGATGTCCTCGCCGTCGGGACCCTCTCTGCGCGCCACGCGGAAGAGCGAGCCGTCGTCTCCACACAGGCCCACCGCGGGCTGGCCGTGGCGGTTCAGGCGCAGCACGATCTCCTTGTTGACCTTCCCGACGAGCACCATCTTCGCCACCTCGACGGTGTCAGCATCGGAGACCCGCAGGCCGCCCACGAACTCGACCGGCAGGCCGAGCCGCTCCATGTAGGCGGTGATCTCCGGGCCGCCCCCGTGCACGACGATCGGGTTCAGCCCCACGTACTTCAGCAGCACCACGTCGCGCGCGAACTCCTCCCGCAGGGCGGGCTCCTCCATGGCGGCGCCGCCGTACTTGATGACGATCGTCTTGCCGTGGAACTCCCTGATGTAGGGAAGGGCCTCGAGCAGCGTGCCTACGTCGCGCATGGGCAAGTCCTCCGGTTCGGGTGGGCGCTGGCGGGCCTCATGTCGTGTAGTCGGCGTTGATCCTCACGTACTCCGCCGACAGGTCGGAGAAGAACACCTCGGTCTCGGCGCCCTCGCCGGGCAGGAAGATCTCGTACTCGACCTCAGGCCCGCCGATCGCCGCGGCAAGCGCCGGCTCCTCATAGGCGATCCCGGCGCCGGCCGAGCAGACCCGGATCCCCTCGATCGAGATGTCCACCGCCAGGGGCGAGGTGCCTGGAAGCGCCGCGCCGACGGCCTGGATGAGCCGGCCCCAGTTGGGGTCACCGCCGTGGAGCGCCGTCTTCACGAGCGGCGAGTTGGCCACCGCGCGCGCGGCCGCCTCTGCGCTCTGCAGGTGCCCGCCCCGCACCACGACCCGCGCGATCCGCGCCGCACCCTCGCCGTCGGCGACCATCATGATCGCGAGCTGGCGCAGGAGGGCGTCGAGCGCCTCGCCGAAGCGCAGCTCGTCCTCGCTCTCCGGGGCGATCTGGACCCCGCTCGAGCCCGAGCACATCAGGATCGCCGTGTCGTTGGTGGACAGCTGGCCGTCCACCGAGGCGCGATCGAATGAGCGCTTGACGCACACCCCGAGCAGCAGGTCGGCCGTCTCGGCAGAGAGTGACGCGTCGGTCTCGATGAAGCACAGCATCGTGGCGAACTGCGGAGAGATCATCCCCGCCCCCTTGCACTGAGCGCTCAACCGGACGGTCCCCGACGGCAGCCCGACGTCGAGGCTCGCGCGCTTCTCGAACGCGTCGGTGGTCTGGATCGCCTTCTGGAAGTCTCCGTCGCCGTCGGGGCGCAGACGGGACCGGGCATCGAGAATCCCCCGCAACACCGCATCCACGGGCAGCTGGTGGCTGATCCCGCCGGTCGAGGCGAGCGCGACCTCGGCGGGTTGCACCCCCACGGCCAGCGCCGCCGCGCCCTGGGTCTTGGCGGCATCGTCGAGCCCGCGCCCGCCCGTGGCCGCGTTGGCGCACCCGGAGTTCGCGAGCACCGCGCGCAGGCCCCCCAGGCGGCAGCGCTCGCGGCTGACGAGCACCGGCGCGGCGGGTGTGCCGGTGGCGGTGAAGCGCGCCGCGCTGGCCGGTGCCTCGGCGTCGCACACGAGCAGCCCGACGTCGGGGTTGCCGCTTGGCTTGATACCCGCCACGACCCCTGCCGCGCGGAAGCCCGCGGGCAGTCCCGCCCGCGGTCCGAGATCGCGCACGTGATCCGGCGCCGGCACCCAGCGCGAGCGGAAGAACGGCTGCGCCGGCTGCGGCCGCCCGGCGCCGTCCGGATCGCCTTGCGGCCGGCCGGTCAACCGGTCATCGTGTGCGCTCACAGCAGCCCCTCGGTCTCCGCGAAGCCGAACATCACGTTGAGGTTCTGAACGGCCTGCGAGGAGGTCCCCTTCCACAGGTTGTCGATCGCCGAGAACACGAGCAGCTTGCCGGTGTGCTCATCGGCCGCCGCGAAGATCCGGCAGAAGTTGGTCTCGCGCACCTCGCGCACGCCCGGCGGGGCATCGACCACCTCGATGAACGGCTCGCCCTGATAGGCCTCCGCGAACAGCTCGCCGAGCTCCGGCGCCCGCACCGTCCGCGTGGGCGTCACGTAGCAGCTGGCCAGCTCGCCCTGGTCGAGCGGAACGAGGTGCGCCTGGAATTGCACCGCCAGCTCGGCTCCGAGCCCCGCGAGCTGCTCCTCGATCTCGGGTGTGTGCCGGTGGCGGGCAACCTTGTAGGGAAGGATGTTCTCGCCGGCCATCGACAGGTGGGTCGTCTCGTCGAAGGCGCGCCCGGCGCCTGAGATGCCCTGCTTGGCGTCGATCACCACGTCGGCCAGGAGCCCCGCGCGGGCCAGCGGAGCGAGCGCCAGGACGCTCGCCGTCGGGTAGCAGCCGGGGGTGGCGACGATGGCCGCCCCGGCGATCCGCTCGCGGTGCAGCTCGGTCAGGCCGTACACCGCCTCGCCGAGCAGGTCCGCTCGCGGGTGGGGGCCATACCAGCGCTCGTAGGTGCTCAGCGAGGCGAGCCGGAAGTCGGCGCTCAGGTCCACCACGCGGATGCCGTGCTCGCGCAGCGCACCCACGGTGGGCGCAGCGGCGGCGTGCGGGTAGGCGACGACAGCCGCGTCGATCCCCGCGACCCGCTCGAGGTCGAGCGGCTCGATCTCGAGCGGCACCCGGTAGCGCGGATAGAGGTCGTCCAGGCGCCGGCCACCCTCCGAGCGCGCTGTGACGCCCGCCAGCTCGAAGCGTGGATGGCGCCACAGCAGCTGCGCGGCGAGCGCTCCCGCGAAACCCGTGACCCCCGCGACGATCACCCGCGGGGCGCCCGCCCCGAAGCGCTGTGACGCCGCCGAGGGTGCCTCGGGAGCCCGGCGGACCGCCCCGGCGTCAGCCACGCAGCTCACCCCCCAGCTCGCCCAGGGATGCCACGATGCGCGCGCGCACCGGGGTGATGTCCTCGTCGGTGAGCGTGCGATCGAGCGCGCGGAAGGAAAGGGCCAGCGCGAGCGAGCGCCGCCCCTCGCCGACCTGCTCGCCGGCGTAGACGTCGAACACGCTCACGTCCTGCAGCACCTCGCCGGCCGCCTGCCGCACGGAGTCGACGATCTGCGCCGCGGAGACCCTCTCGGGCAACGTCACCGCGAGATCCTGACGCAGCGAGGGAACCGTCGAGAACGCTCGGAAGGCGACGACCTCTGCAGAGCACGCGGCCACCTTGCCGAGGTCGAGAGCGAACGCCGCCGTGCGCTCGAGATCCCAGGCGCCGGCCACGAGCGGATGCACCTCTCCGAGGAAGCCGAGCCTCACTGTCTCCGGCCGTCCCCGGCCGGCCAGCACGGCCGCGCTGCGGCCCGGATGCAGGAACGGCCAGCTGCCCGGCTCGACCCACCAGTCCACGCGGAGCTTGTCGAGCAGCGCCGCGAGCAGTGCCTTCGCCGCGAAGAAGTCGGCTCGCGCGGGGTCCCCGCGCCAGGAGCGAGGAGCGAGCGCGCCGCTCAGCAGGGCCCCCAGCGCGTGATGTTCCTCGGCGGGCCCATGCTCGGGCGCCGCGCGATAGACGGTGCCCGACTCGAAGATCGCGACGTCGGGCCCGTTGCGCGAGACGTTGCGCGAGGCGGCGTCCAGCAGCGAGCCCAGAAGGGTCGGGCGCATGATCGACTGCGCCTCGGAGAGAGGGTTCTCGAGTGCCACCACACGCCGCATCTCGTGATCGGCGGGAACGCGCAGCCGGTCCAGGAGCTCCGGCTCGGCGAAGCTCCAGCCCACCACCTCGTACAGGCCACGCCCGACCATCGCGTCCTCGGCCGCCCGGCGCACCCTCTGGCGGTGGCTCAAAAGGCCCGCGGCGCCGCGGCGCGCCGGCAGGGTCGCCGGCAGGCGGTCCACACCGTCGATCCGCGCGACCTCCTCGATTAGGTCGATCTCGCGGGTGACGTCGTCGCGCCGCAGCGCCGGGACGGTCACGTCCAGGCCATCGCCGGCAGGCGCCGTGCCGAAATCGAGCGACCGGAGGATCTCCTCCTGGCGGGGCGTGGAGACCGGCACGCCCAGGATCGCGCCCACCCGGGCGTTGCGCAACCGCAGCACCCGCGCAGGGACGGGGTCCCAGGCGACGTCGACGGTTCCTTCGCGCAGGCGCGCACCGGCCGACTCGACCAGCAGCCGCGTAGCGACGGCCTGGGCATGCATGCACTGCTCGGGCTGGAGCCCCTTCTCGAAGCGCGAGGAAGCCTCGCTACGCAGGCCGAGGCTCCAGGAGGCGCGGTGGATGTTCGGCCCGCTCCAGGTCGCGACCTCGAGCAGCACGCGGCGCGTGTCCAGTTGAACCTCCGAGCGCGCCCCGCCCATCAGCCCAGCGATCGACGTCGGACCCTCGGCATCCTCGATCAGCACCATCTCGGAGTCGAGCGTCCGCGACTGGCCGTCCAGCGTCTGGACCTTCTCGCCCTCCCCCGCGCGGCGCACGACCAGGCGCCCGCCCGCGATCCGGTCGAGGTCGAATGCGTGGAGCGGCTGGCCGGTGAGGAGCATCGCGTAGTTGGTGACGTCCACCACGTTGTTGATCGGCCGCTGCCCGGCCGCCAGAAGGCGCGCCGCCAGCCAGGGCGGTGACGGGGCGATCGTGACGTCCTCAAACACGCGCGCGGTGAACCTGCGACACAGATCGGGGCACTCGACCGCGACCTCCACCCCCTCGAGCGGGCCGGCCGATCCGAGGTCCTCCGACCACGGAGGCGCCGACAGCGGGGCCCCCGAGGCGGCGTGCAGCTCGCGGGCGACGCCGTATACCCCGAGACAGTCGGGCCGGTTGGGCGTGATCTCGAGCTCGAGCACCTCGGTGGCGATCGGCAAGAGGTCTGCGAGCGGTGTGCCCGGCGCGAACTCGGCGTCGAGCGTGAGCTCGTCGAGCACGAGGATCCCCCGTCCGTCGGAGCCCAGCTCGAGCTCGCTCGCGGCAAGGATCATCCCTTCGGAGACGACTCCCCGGAGCTTCGCCTGCTTGAGCTTGCTCCCGTCCGGCATGACCGCGCCGGGACGCGCCACGGCCACGGTCTGCCCGCTTGCCACGTTCGGGGCTCCGCACACGATCGTCGCGGGTGCGTCCGCCGTGGCGGGGCCGAGGTCGACCTTGCAGACCTTCAGCCGGTCGGCGTCGGGGTGGGGTTCCACCTGAAGGACGCGTCCGACGAGGAACCGCTCGACGGCGCCCACGCCGTGCTGATGGATCGCCTCGACCTTCGTTCCGGTCATCGTCAGCCGCTCCTCGATCCCCTTCACGTCGAGGGCGGGATCGCAGTATTCGCGCAGCCATGTGAGTGGAACGCGCATCAGCCGAACTGCTCCAGGAAGCGCAGGTCGTTCTCGTAGTAGAGCCGCAGGTCGGGGATGCCGTGCTTGAGCATCGCTATGCGCTCGATGCCCATCCCCCACGCGAACCCCTGCACCTTCTCGGGGTCATATCCCGGGGCGTTGCGCTCGCTCGTGGGGACGTATGAGTAGACGTTCGGATCGACCTCGCCCGCCCCGAGAACCTCGAGCCACCCCTCGCCCTTGCACAGATGACAGCGCGCGCCGTCGCGCAGGAAGCCCTTCCCCTCACAGTGAAAGCACGACACGTCCACCTCCACGCTCGGCTCGGTGAACGGGAAGAAATGCGGGCGCAGCCTCACGTCGCGCTCCTCCCCGAAGACGGCTCGCGCGAACACCAGCAGGGTGCCCTTCAGGTCCCCGAGGGTGATGTCGTCGTCCACGGCGAGCCCCTCGATCTGGTGGAACTGGGGAGTGTGCGTGGCGTCGGAGTCCGGCCGGTAGACGCGGCCGGGTATCACCACGTAGAGCGGCGGCGGGTGCGCCTCCATCGCGCGCACCTGCATCGGCGAGGTGTGAGTCCTCAGCACGAGCTGCTCTGCGAGTGCTCGGTCGCGATCGGGCGTGCGGGCTGCACCGTCCGCCGGGCGCTCCACGCCCGCCCCGGCCACGTAGAACGTGTCGGTTCGTGCGCGCGCGGGGTGCGTCGGGCTGTGGTTGAGCGCGTCGAAGTTGTAGTGGACCGTCTCGACCTCCGGCCCCTCGATAACGGTGAAGCCGAGGCCGAGAAAGATGTCTTCGAGCTCGCGTCGGGTGATGGTGAGCAGGTGCAGGCGCCCGACCGGCTGCGGCGGAGCGCCCGGCAACGTCACGTCGACCGTGTCGGACTCGAGGCTGCTCTGGAGCTCCTCGGCGTGCAGCTGCGAGGCGCGCTCGTCGAACAGCGCCTCGAGCTCCTGGCGGGCATCGTTCGCCGCCCTGCCGACCGCGCCGCGCTCCTGCGCCGGGAGCTTCGCGACCCCGCGCAGCATCTGCGGCAGCTCGGCCTTGCGCCCGAGGTAGCGCACGCGCAGCTCGCCGAGGGCCTCGGTCGACCGCGCCTGCGAGATGTCCGCATGCGCCTGTGCGCGCAGCTCTTCGATCCGCCCGATCATGAGGCCCGGACCCTAGATGACCCCGCGGCTGCGGACGGTTGACGGCTCATCTCATACAGCGCCACCGTCGCGGCCATCGCGGCGTTGAGGGATGCCGAGGCGATCGGTATCCGGGCGACCCGCTCGCATGCCGCCACGACGCTCGGCGGCAGTCCCTCGCGCTCGGCGCCCACGAGCAGCGTGTGATCACCGATCGGGCCGGCCTCATGAGCGGCGCGCAGCGATTCCCCGTCGTCCGGCACGAGCGCGATGCGCTCGCCCGGCAGCTCGCGCACGTCGGACACCCGCGCCAGCGCCACGGCGAAGATCGCGCCCATGCTCGCGCGAACCGCCTTCGGAGAGTGCGGATCGGCGCAGCCCGGTCCGAGCGCGACGCACGAGGCGCCGAAGGCCTCCGCCGAGCGCAGCACCGCGCCGACGTTGCCGGGATCCCCGACGCCGTGCAGATACACGCACAGCGGCCCGGCCGGCGCGCTCCAACGCTGCTCGTAGACCCCGATGACCCTGGCTCCGGACCCGAGCGTGGAGGCCGCCTTCAGAGCCGCCGGCGCGACGTCGTGAAAGCCCTCGCCGCCGAGCGAGGATCCCTCGAGGCGATACCCCTCCACGGCGACCCGCCCGGCGTTCCGGGCGGCGAGGATGAGGTCCTCGCCCTCGGCCAGGAATGTGCCGCTGCGCCCACGCTCGCGTCTGCTCGCAAGGCGGCGCAGGGACTTCAGCCGGGGGTTCTGCGGGGAGGTGATGTACGTCATGGAAGGCGGGTGATGCTCCTCGGTGGTTGGACAAAAAAGGGCGCCGTCCCTTTCAGGAGCGACGCCCGGGAGGGTCCGATGTCAGTTGCCGTGCTCAGGCAGCCGACGCCTCGCGGGCGACCTCGGCAAAACGTCGGAAGGTGTCGGCGTCGCGGACGGCGATGTCCGCGAGCACCTTGCGGTCGAGCTCGACCCCGGCCAAGGACAGGCCGTGCATGAACTGCGAGTAGCTCATCCCGTTGAGCCGCGCCGCCGCGTTGATGCGCGTGATCCACAGCCGCCGGAAGTCCCGCTTGCGCGTGCGCCTGTCCCTGTAGGCGTACGCGTCCGCCTTCATCAGCGCCTCCTTGGCGCGCTTGTAGTTCGAGTGCGCCTCGCCGCGGAATCCCCTTGTCAGCTCGAGCGTGGCTCGGCGCTTCTTGCGCGCGTGGACCGACCGCTTGATCCTGGTCATCTACCGACTCCGAGCATGCGCTTGATCCGGGGGACGTCGTCGGCGGAGATCTCCGCCCGGGTGGCCAGCGCGCGCTTGCGTTTCGGCGACTTCTTCTCGAGGATGTGGCTCGTGAAGGGGTGACGGCCCCGCACCTTGCCGTTGGCGGTCACCTTGAAGCGCTTCTTCGCGCCGGAATGGGTCTTCATCTTGGGCATGATCGCGAACCGGCGATTATGGCACGGTCGTGCCGGCCGAGGCGTCCTGCGCATCCTCGGCGGCCGGCTCGGCCGCCACGGTACGCGTATCGGCGCCCTCCGAGACCTGCTCCTCCACGGTCGCCTCACCGGCGCCCGAGGCCGAGTCGCCGCCCGAAGTCTCCGGGCCGGGAGGCCCGCCGATCGGGGCCTCGCCCCGGGGGGTCTTGCCATTCGCGGCCTTCTCTTGCGGGGGGGCGGCGCTCTGGGGGGCCTCGCCCACGGGGGTCACGCCGTCCGGGACCGCGCCCGCGGGAACCTCGCCGTTCAAGGCCGCGACGGCCTCCGCATCGCCGTCAGCGCGCCCCGCCAGAACTGCGCGCGAGGGGGCCATCATCATCGTCATGTTGCGCCCTTCCTGCATCGGCCGCTGCTCGACGACCCCGAGCTCCGCGAGCTCCGCGGCCAGCCGGTCGAGGATGGCGGTGCCGCGCTCGGGATGGGTGACCTCACGGCCGCGGAACATGATCGTGACCTTCACCTTGTCCTTGTGGCGCAGGAACCGTTCGACGTGATGCTTCTTGGTGTCGTAGTCGTGCTGGGCGATCTTCGGGCGAAACTTGATCTCGCGAATCGTGATCTGCTGCTGGTGCTTGCGCGCCTGCTTGAGCTTCTGGGCCTGCTCGTATTTGTACTTGGAGTAGTCCAGCACGCGACACACCGGCGGGCGCGCCTCGGGAGCGACCTCGACCAGATCGAGTTCGCGCTCCTGGGCGAACTTCAGGGCCTCGGCCGTCTCGAGCACCCCGATCTGGTTGCCCTCGTCGTCGATCAGCCGGACCTCGGGAACTCGGATACGCTCGTTGATCCTCGTGGTGTCCCGCTCGGGCGGGCGTCGGTCGAACCTGCGGGGGACCGGCACTAGCTGTGATGACCGCGCGTCAAGCGAATGCTATGCGTGGCGCTCTGAGGATTTGCGTGGCTTCAACGCCGACGAGTATAGCTGCCCCTGCAGCCGCTCACCAAACTTCTCGGTCCTCATGCTGCCCTCGTCACCGGCGCGGTGCTCGCGCACCGACACGGTGCCGTCGAGCGCCTCGCGCTCGCCTACCACCAGCATGAAGGGAATCTTGCGCAGCTCGGCCTCGCGGATCTTGCGCCCGACCGACTCGCTGCGATCGTCGAGCTCGACGCGCGCTCCGGTGGCGCGCAGGTGCTCGGTGACGGACGCCCCGTACTCGTTGAAGCGATCGGACACCGGCAGCACGATCGCCTGCACAGGCGTGAGCCACAGCGGCAGCTCGCCCGCGAAATGCTCGAGCAGGATCCCGATGAACCGCTCGTAGGACCCGAACAGGGCACGGTGGATCATCACCGGTGTGTGCTCCTGGTTGTCCGGGCCCGTGTAGCTGAGCTCGAAGCGCGCGGGCATCGAGTAGTCCAGCTGAACGGTCCCGAGCTGCCACGAGCGCCCCAGAGAATCTGTCACGTGCATGTCCACCTTCGGCCCGTAGAACGCGCCGTCGCCCGGATTCAGCTCGTACTGAAGCCCCTGCGCGTCCAGCGCGCTCGTCAGGTTCCCCTCGGCGCGGTCCCACATCTCGTCTGTCCCGATCCGGTCCTTGGGGCGCGTGGACAGCTCGAGGCGCACGTCGAAGCCGAAGAGATCGTAGGTCGCAAACGCCATCTCCAGACAGCCCTGCACCTCCTGCTGAACCTGCTCGTCGGTGCAGAAGATGTGGCCGTCGTCCTGCGCGAAATGGCGCACTCGCAGCAGCCCATGCAGCACGCCCGAGGGCTCGTTGCGGTGCAGCAGGCCCGGCTCGGAGTAGCGGACCGGCAGGTCCCTGTAGGAATGACGCCGGGTCCCGAAGAGGTGCGCGTGCCCGGGGCAGTTCATCGGCTTGATGCCCATCTCGCGGCCCTCGACGCTCACGGTGAACATGTTCTGTTTGTACTTCCCCCAGTGCCCCGAGGTCTTCCACAGCTCGGCGTCGTATATCTGCGGCGTCTTGACCTCGCTGTAACCGCGCTCCTGACCCATCTCGCGCGACACGGCCACGAGCGCGTTGAACACGCTCGTGCCGGCCGGCAGCCAGAACGCGGCGCCCGGCGAGACCTCCGAGAAGGTGAAGAGCCCCAGTTCGGGGCCGAGCTTGCGGTGGTCGCGTGCCTTGGCCAGCTCGATCCTCTCGAGGTACTCGGCCAGGTCGGACTTCGTGAAGAACGCGGTCCCGTATATGCGGGTGAGCATCGTCCTTGACGAGTCGCCCCTCCAATAGGCGCCCGCGACCGACTGCAGCTTGAACGCACTCACGCTCTTCGTGCTCGGCGCGTGCGGGCCGCGACAGAGGTCGGTGAACGGCCCGTTGGTGTAGAGCGACACGGTCCTCAGGGGATGATCGCCGTCCGCGTTGCTCACGAGGTCGTCGATCAACTCGACCTTGTAGTCCTGCCCCTGCGCCACGAACCGCTCGCGGGCCTGTGCCGGGGGCACGTCCTCGCGCTCGAAGACCTCCGCCGCCTTGACGTGCGCGCGCATCCGCTCTTCGATCCTCGGGAAGTCGGCGTCGGAGACCGCCGTGCCTTCGGGAAACTCGAAGTCGTAATAGAAGCCGTCCTCGATCGGCGGACCGATCGAGATCTTCACCCCGTCGTAGAGCTCCATCACCGCCGCGGCCAGCACGTGCGCGGCGTCGTGTCTGATCAGCTCGAGCGCCTTCTCCCCGCTCTTCTCGGTGAGGATCGCCACCCTGGCGCCATCGGGCAGAGGACGGGTCAGGTCCTGCGCCTGAGGACCCTCCCCGTCCTGTGGATGGCTGACCTCGACGGCCAGCGCCGCACGGGCGAGTCCCGGCCCGATCGCCGCGGCGGCATCGGCGCCGGTCGCGCCGTCGCTCAGCTCGAGCGCCTTTCCGTCGGGCAGCGTCACGGTGACCGGCATGCCGACCTCAGCGCTCGGGCCGCACGCCGGATGCAGCGGCAGGGCCGAGTTCGTCGAGCCGGCTGAGAATCGTCTGCAGGCCGCCCTTGGTGTGCACGTCGAGACGGTCGAGGATCGTCTCTGTGTCTTTGAACGTGTTTTCGGCTCGCGCGTCGGCGGCCAGGCTCTGCACGTTCTGCCCGACCATGATCACCGACAGCAGCACGAGTTGCAGAAAGGTCTGCGCGATCCAGGACACCAAGGCCGCTTTGCCCGCGTGGATCGCATCGGGCAGGCTGACCAATGCCAGGCAGGTGAACGCATAGGCGCACCACATCGTGCCGACCAGCTTCGTGACGAGCACCGCCAGCTTTGCGTTGACGCCTTCGACCTCCCCCATTGCTTGCCTTAGAACGCTCGGACTGGGATGCAGGGCCCTCGCGAGATGGTGCTGGGTCTTTACTGGACGGCGTTCGGTCATCGCCCCTCCTCGCCACCGTCGTGCGTGGCGTCGCGATCGCAGGATGTTCCGGCGAGTGTATGGTCCCCGGGCCGACTACGCGACGGCGCGCGCCAACTGCGTGTTGCGACGCACCGACGCCCGCAGAAACGCCTGGACGACCTCGGCGTCGAACTGCGTCCCGGCGCAGCGCACGAGCTCGCCGCAGGCGTCCTCGTGGTCGCGCGCCCTGCGATGGGGACGCTCGCTGATCATCGCCGCATAGGCCTCGGCCACCGCCATGATCCTCGCCTCCAGCGGGATCCGCGCGCCGCTGAGCCCGCGGGGATACCCGGTGCCGTCGGGTCGCTCGCGGTGGCAGAGGATCCACTCGCGGATGTCGTCGAAGCTCGCCTGGTTGATCAGGGCCGCCCCGAGTTCGGGCTGGCGGCAGACCTCGGCCCACTCCTCCGCGGTGAGCGGACCCTGCTTGTCGAGGATCTCCGGCCGAATCTGATCGCGCCCCATCCCGCAGACGAGCGCGGCAAAGCGCACTCGCGCGATCTGAACCTCGCTGAGGCCGAGCTCGCGGGCCGTCAGGTCGGCCAGGTGCGCGACGAAGCGGAGCGCGTGGGGCGCATAGTCGATGCGCTCCAGTTCGGAGCGCTCGGCTCCGCACCGGTCGCAGACGAGCACCAGCCGCAGCTGACGGGCCTCCTTCACATAACGCGCGCCGCCGCTGTGAGAGGCCGAGTGATCGCAGGTCATGCTCACGTTTCGGCCCGTCGGCGCGGGAGCCTGCCGAACCGCATCTGATCCTGGACCAATGCGCAGTGCGGCCCGGCGGGCAGCCTGCCGGCCTCGTGCATCCGGACAGCGGGCGGCGGGACGCGAATTCATCCCTCAATTCCGTGCCCCGCGCCGACGAATGAGCGATACTCGCCGTATGGCACGGCAACCTCCGATCACGGGCTGAAAGCCGATGGCTCGCTGCAACCAGTGCTCGGTCGAGAATCCCGCTGACGCGCGCTTCTGCATGGATTGCGGCGCGCCGCTCGAGCGCCGTTGCGGCTCCTGCGGGACCGTCGCAGTCGGGCGGGCGCGCTTCTGCATCTCCTGCGGCGCGCAGCTTGGCGCGGGGACCTCCGAGGCGGATGCGCCCGCCGCGAGCGCCGCCCCGACCGCGAGCGCCCCCGCCGCGGGCGCGAGCGCCGCCCCGCCGACGAGCGCTGCCCCCACGAGCGGCGATTCGAGCGCGTCGGCCGCCGCGCAGACGCTCGATGAGCGCCGGACCGTGACCGTGCTGTTCGCTGACCTGTCGGGGTACACCGCGGTCGCCGAGAAGCTCGATCCGGAGTCGGTCAAGCGCCTGCTCGAGCGCATCCTGCAGCGGCTGGGCGACGAGGTCGCGCAATACGGCGGGCATGTGGACAAGTTCATCGGCGACAATGTGATGGCGATCTTCGGCGCGCCGGTCGCGCATGGAGACGATGCCGAGCGCGCCGTCCGCGCGGGCCTAGGGATGCAGGCGGCGATGGGCGAGATCAACGCGCCGCTCGCTCGACAGCACGGCGTCACGTTCGAGCTGTGCGTCGGGATCAACACCGGCGCGGTGCTGGCAGGTCGCGTCGGGGACGGCTACACGGTGATCGGCGACAGCGTGAACGTCGCCGCGCGGCTGCAGGCGGCGGCGCGGCCGGGAAGCGTGACGGTCGGCGAGCCGACATACCGCGCGACCCGCGAGGCGATCGCATACCGCCCACTACAGGAGCCGCTCGAGCTGAAAGGCAAGGCAGAGCCCGTACGCGCCTGGGAAGCGCTCCAGGCGGATGAGCGAACGGCGCCCGCCGAGTCCAACGTACAGCCGGCGCCCGCGCCGCTGGTCGGACGCCGTCCGGAGCTCGCGCAGCTGCACGAGCTGCTCGAGCGTGTGGAACGCAAGCGCGGCCCTCATCTGGCGACGGTGATCGGGGAAGCAGGCGTCGGCAAGTCGCGGCTGTTGAACCAGTTCGAGGAAGAAGTCCGCGTGAATGCCGGCGGGACGCTGGTCCGCCGCGGACGCTGCCTGCCGTACGGCACGAGCATCGTCTACTGGCCGCTCGGCGAGGTGATACGCGCCGAGTGCGGGATCGTGGAAACCGACCCGCCGGGGCTCGCCTGGCAGAAGCTCTCGGCACGGCTTGGCGAGCTGCTTGACGATCCGCAGTCCGAGGGCGGCCGCTCGTCGGCGTCGAAGACCGCTGTGATCGGCCGCCTGCTGGGCATCGACGGTCCGGGCGATGCGGCCCTCTGGGAGCAGAACGACGCCCAGCGCGCGCGCGAAATCTTCTTCGCCGCGGTGCGCTCGTGCATGGAGGGCCTCGCGCGCGAGGGACCGCTCGTTCTCGTCTGGGAGGACATCCACTGGGCCGACGAGGGCATGCTCGACCTGATCGAGCACCTCGTCCAGTGGACGCGCGCGCCGGTGCTGCAGATCTGCCTGGCGCGAGACGAGCTGCTGGAACGCCGTGCGGACTGGGGCGGGGTGCGCCGCGATGCCACGACACTGTTCCTGGACCCGCTGGGCGAGGCGGAGACACGCGAGCTGGTCTCGACGCTGCTCGAGGTCGGCGAGCACCGGGAGAGCGTCATCGCGGCGGTTGCCGCCCGCGCGGAGGGCAACCCTCTGTTCGCCGAGGAGATGGTCCGCCGCCTGGCCGAGGAGGACAGCGCCAGTGCCGCCGAGCTGCCGCCCACCGTGCAGGCTCTGCTGGCCGCGCGCCTTGACTCGCTCGAGCCGTTCCAGCGCCGCCTGCTGGCACACGCGGCGGTCGTCGGGCGAACCTTCTGGGAGGGAGCGCTCACGCCGGTGGCAGAGGCCGAAGGCGGCGACCTGCAGGCGGCCCTGCGCGCGCTGCGCGAGAAGGACCTCGTGGTGGCCGGCGAGGGCAGTGCACTGGCCGGCGAGCCCGAGCTGGCGTTCAAGCACGCGCTGATCCGCGACGTGGCCTACGAGATGCTGCCGAAGGCGGTGCGCGCAGAGAAGCACTTCGAGGTCGCCGGATTCATCGAGGCGCGGGCCGGCCAACGTGTCGATGAGGTCGTCGCACTGCTCGCCGAGCACTATGGCCGAGCGGCGCAGCTGGGAGCCGAGTTGAGCCTCGCGCCCTCGGACACGGCTCCCTATCGCACGAAGGCGCTGTTCTACCTCGAGGCTGCCGGCGACGCCGCCACCGCCTTCTACTCGAATGCCGAAGCTCTCGCCAATTACGAGGCCGCATGCGAGCAGGCCGGCGACGACGCCGCGGCAGTCGCCCGGCTCGTGGAGAAGCAGGGCGACGTCGCGCTGCGGCTCGGCCGTGTGGACCTGGCGATCGAGGTGTGGGAGCGGGCGCTCGAGTACCACCGCGGCCACGAGGATCTCGAGCGGGTGGCCGAGCTGCACCGCAAGATCGGCGCAGGCCTCGCGCACAAGGGCGAGCGCAAGCAGGCGATCGAGCACCATCAGCGGGGCATCAACCTGATCAAGGACGGCGAGCCCTCGTTCGCGCTCGTGCGCCTCTACGAGGAGGCCGCCTGGCTGTACATGCAGACAGGCGACAACATGCTGGCGATCTATGCCTCGGAGAAGGCGCTGCGCCTCGCCGAGCGACTCGGCGCGGTCAGCGCCGCGAGTCGCGCGCACGGCATCTTCGGGCGGGTGTTCGGCCGCATCGGGGACACGGTGAAGGCGCGCGAGAACCTCGAGCGAGCCGTCGAGCTCGCGCGCGGCTCGGACGCCCACGAGACCGTCCTCGCGCTCCTGGCGCTGGGACACCACCTGGAGAGCTCCGACGGCGACTACTCGGGGGCGGCCGGCGCGTACCGGGAGGCGCTCACGCTGGCCCAGCAGGTCGGCGACGTGCCCGCCGAGATCGAGCTTCACGCAGCAGCAGCTCAGCTCGCGCTGTACGCGGGAGACTGGGAGGAGGTCAAACGTTCGAGCGACGCCAGCGCCGAGCTCTCCGAGCGCGAGGGCCTGATCGGCAAGCTCTGCCTTCCCTACACGCTGCGCGGCCGGCTGCACTGGCGCAGCGGCGAGTGGCAGGACTCCGAGCGCGCCTTCCGGCGCGCTCACGAGCTCGCCGAGCAGATCGGCTGGTCGGAGGTCTGCTTCGATGCCCTCTACGGGCTGTCGACCACCTTGCGCGATCAGGGCGACCTGCAGGGAGCCGAGACCGCGCTCTCCCAGGCGCTCGACGTGTGTGAACGCGCCGGCTTGATCGTGCAGTCGATCCAGGCCAACTCGGCACGCGCGCTCCTCAACGGAATCGCCGGGCGCGAGGAGCAGGCACGCGAGGCCGCCCAGGAGGCCGTCGAGCTGGCCGAACGGGTGCACTACCCCGTGGGAGAGGCGGCCGCGATCGAGGCAGCCGGGATGGTGGGCGCGCTTCCCGAAGCGCTCACCGACCTGCAGCGGGCCCACGAGGCATGGCAGGGCCTCGGGCGCCCGCTGGAGGCCGCGCGTTGCGAGCTGCTTCTCGGCCAGCGACAGCTGGAGCACGACCGCCCGGAAGCGCTGGCTGCCCTTGATCGCGCCGCCACGGCATACGACGAGCTCGGCATCGCTCATCTCGCCGCGCGGGCCCGCGAGCTCGGCAGCTCGTCCGTCGCCAGGCGCTAGTGAACATGGGCAGCGCCCATGACCCCGCCCGGTGGCACGACTTGCCGATGGGGGCACGCGCCATGACCGTCGTGCGGGTGCTGTTCATCACGTTCAGCGACCTGAAAGTCCGGGAGGAGATCCCGACCGACGTCCGTTGAGCCCCGACCGGCTCGCAGGTTGGCGTTATGGTGCGCACAGTGCCACGCACCTCCCTGTCGCTGATCGAGTTCCCCGCAGACGATCCCGAGCGTGCGCGGCGCTTCTGGATGAAGCTTCTCGGTGTCGAGCTTCAGACGCGCGCAGACACCGAGGGAGCGGGCTGGCAGACGCACTCGGGGTCCCCTGCCGTCGGCGTACACGAGCGCGGGGGCGGGCCGGGAGATTCCGCCGGGCTGCCGTACTTCGGCGTTGAAGACCTGGCCGGCGCGCTCGAGACGGTGGTCGGACTGGGAGGAAGCGTGATCCACCCAGGTGAGCAGTGGGCGATCTGCAAGGACTCCGAGGGAAGCCCCTTCGGGCTGGCGCTGGCGCCACGAGGGCCCGAACGGCGAAGCGTAGATGGAGGGGCGCTTCAGGCCGATGGTGGGTGAATCCACAGCAGCCTCGTCGCGCGGCGCGGCCCCTTGCCGGCAGGGACGCTCGCGCGGGCAGACGCGCCGGCCGTTCATTCTCGCAGGCGTCCTCTTGGCGCTCACCGCGCCCTGCGGGGGGGCGCTCGCCGCGACCAGCGGGTACGGCACGCTGATCGCGACCGCCAATGGGCGAACTGCCTCGCCGATCAAGGCCGACTTTCACGTGACTTCACGACCGCGGGCGTTCACGCTCCTCGTCACAGGCTCCACGCGCACGACGCTCACCGTCAGCTGGTCCGTCTCCTGCTCGAACACGGCTCGCGGGGAGCGGGGCGGTGCCGCCGGCAAGGCAACCGTCGCGCGCGGGCGCTGGGTGAAGCGCGTCGGGGCTGACTGGATCAAGCGGCCGACTTACTGCTCGGGCGTCGTCCGCGGATCGGCCGACCACAGCGGAGTGCAGATTCGCGTCTACGCAGGCTGATCTGGCGTCGACCCGGGCGTCGCCTCCTCTAGCCGCCGACGCGTGTCAGCTGACCTCGGTCGACGGGCAGCACGACGCCGGTGATGAATTCACGTTCAGCGGCGGAAGGGCGGCGAGCATCTTGCGCTGCTCGCGCTCGAGCTCGTCGTCGGTGAGGAGCAGGATCTTCGGGGGCACCCGGTCCTCCTCGCGGTAGGTCGTCCCGACAGGCTATGGCTCCCGCTCGAGGGTGCGTCGTCGGCCGGCGGGCGGCTAGACAGAGCAGGGACGAGCGCGGCGATCCACGCCCACCTCGGTGATTCCCGCGGACGTGATCTTGATCCGAACCGGGACATCGCCGCGCTCGAGCAGCTTGGCGAGCACCGACTCCCCCTTCGATTCGATCCCCGACCGGAGCGGCTCCTCGAAGGCCTCGGCCTTCAGCGAGTCCGCGATCTGCACGTACACGTGCTTTTCCGCGCTGCCGTGCTGGACCTTGAAGCGATACGTGTCGCCTACACGAGGGGCATGGATCGGAGTAGGTCCACCGATGATCTCAGGCTCGCCGGCCATGGATCGAGGATGGCAGAAGCCGAGGCTCGGGAAATGGCCATCTGGCCAGCATCTGCGTGCCGGCTTTCGACGTGCAGCGAGTCACAGCTTCGCCGAGCCGCATGTCGTCGATCTGCCACGGGGATACGCGGCGCTCAGGATCCGGATTGGAGCCTTCCCACGGCGGCCCTCATGAAGCCGGCCGCGAACGCGTCGCCGACGCCTGCGAGCGGGACGAGCCGCGGCACCGGCATCGTCGCGTCGAGCTCGAGCTGCAGATCGGTCCCGGCGTGGTCCTCGAGCCGCCAGGTGGCGTCGAACGAAGCGCCGCTGGACGGCCCGCGGGAGACGTGTGTCAGATGGACCAGGCCGGGCCTGCGCACGCGGACCGCGAGCAGCAGATCGAGGTCCCTGGACACCGGCCCGTAGGCGAGGTGAAGCTTCGTTTCGGCCCTCAGCGGAAGCTTGTCGTCGGCGGACTCGAGGACTGTCACCTCTCTGACGACGTCGGGGTACCAGCTCGGATACTCCTCGAGGGCGGAGAGGAACGCGAGGCACTCCTCGATCGGCACCTCGACGGTGGCCCGAGCGACTCCCTGCAGGTGCTTCATCCTGCCGAGCCTACCCCGGCCCCCGGAGGTCCCGGCCCGCGCTTCGGGCCAGGACCTCCTGAGCACGTCTCGGGCGGTTGCCGGCTAGATGCCCTGCCCGTAGTTGCCGCAGGTTGCTTTGAACGACGGGTTGGGGCTCGAGTTGAGCTGGTTGAGCACGTTCTGCAGCGACGGCGAGTCGTCGAACATGCCGATGTGCGCAACCGAGTCTCCCGGGCACTGGCTCTGGACGGTGATGTTCGTCACGTTCGAGCCGCTGAGGAACGCATTCGTGTACGGCGTGACGACCTCGTCGTGTTCGGTCTCGATCACCACGTAGCGCACGCCCGCGACAACCGGCTCTCCGGAGCCGAACAGCTTCTTCATGAATGGCGACCCCTGGGCCTGTTCGGGAAGCGAGGGCGATCCCAGGAATTCGAGCAGGCCTGAGACGATTTCCGTCGCGAACGGGAACACTTCCACGAGTGTCGTGAGCCCGCTGAGCGTGGTGCCGTGATTGCTCGGAGCGAGACCGATCAGCTCGTTCACCTTGGAGGCTCCACCGAGGAACTTGATGTAGTAGTTGGGCATCATCCCGCCCTGGGAGTGGCCGACGAGGTCGACCTTCGACGCTTTCGTTCTCGAGAGCACCTTGTTGACGAACGACCCCAGTTCTTCGGCCGACTTTTCGATGTGACCGAGCCCGTCGATGCGACCCGGGGTGATGAACGGAATGATCGGGAACGAGGCGAGCGTTTCGCCGTAGTTGAAGGCGTAGACGCAGTAGCCTTCGTTCGCCAGCAGCGGCGCGAGCGTCACCCAGTTGGAGCCCTCGTCGGCAAGCGTCGCGTGGACGAGCACCACCGGATAGGGATGCGCGGCGCTCGGCTTGCAGTTGTTGTTTGCCCCTTGAACGGATTCCGGCTGCCAGGTCTCGTTCCAAATCGCATCGCCCAACGCGGCGGTGCCGTAGGGAACCGAGTACTTCGCACTCGCCGTCGCCGGCGCCGCAACCACGACCAGCGCAGCCGCGACGGTTGCAAGCAGCACCGCCCTGACCTTCAACATTTCAATCCCCTCTCGCCTCGGATTTGTCGCTCGGCCGCCCTGTCCCTCAGCTGTCCGAACGCCCCTCGATCGGACGGCCTGCGGCCGATCCCATTCGCAGCGCCCGCATCATATGGCGGCCCGCCTGCAGGGTCGATCGTCATCGACGTTTGTCCGCCCCTGGGGCCGGGTATCGATTCAGCAGGCCCCGGGTTTTCCCAAGCGCACCCGGGGCCCAGCCGGAGGACCTACGCCGCTCGACCGGCATACGCCCGCTGTCCTGCCTCCCCCCTTCACAGGACGCTGAGCGGCGTGCTGGTCCTCCCGCCCCTGTGGTTCCTGCAGAGAGCGTGGCGACTGGTCGGTCGCCGGAGTGATGAACCGGGACGCCGAACGCAGGGGAGCGCCTCCTCCGTACCCGCAAACCGCCGGAAGAGGGCGTCGGTTAGGCTCACCGCGCTTGCTACCGGGGGGAGAGGGAGGATCGTGAAGCTGGTTATCGGCATCGTGCGGCCCGAGAAGGCAAACGACGTGCTGGAGGCCCTGTACCACGCCGAGATTCGCGGGGTCTCGATGAGCCGCGTACAGGGCCACGGAGGGGAGCTGGAGCGGGTCGAGACCTACCGCGGCACGACCGTGCAGATGGGCCTCGCTGAGAAGGTTCGCTTCGAGATTGCCGTCTCGGACGAGTTCGTCGGCCCGACGATCGATGCTCTCCGCCAGGGCGCCCGCACCGGCGAGGTCGGAGACGGCAAGATCTTCGTCGTGCCGCTCGATCAGGCGGTGCGCATCCGCACCGGCGATACCGACCTTGGCGCCGTGACCCCGGTGGACAGGTGATGCGCCCGTCGATCCTGGCCACCGTCGCGCGGATCGACACCGGCGACACCGCCTGGATGCTCGTCGCAACCGCGCTGGTCCTGATGATGACCCCGGCACTCGGGCTCTTCTACTCCGGCCTGGTCCGCTCGAAGAACACGCTCAACACGTTCATGATGTGCGTTGGGGCGATCGCGGTCGCAACTGTCACTTGGGCAGCTGTCGGCTACTCGCTCGCCTTCGACGGCAACGGGAGCTTTGTCGGCGGTCTGAGCCACGCTTTCCTCCGCGGCGTTGGCTTTTCGCCCCGCCCGGGAACGGCGATCCCAGAACTCGTCTTCATGGCCTTTCAGGCGACCTTCTGCATCATCACCGTGGCGCTCGTCTCGGGTGCGGTCGTAGAGCGCATGCGATTCGGGGCATTCCTCGTCTTCGCGGCGCTGTGGTCTGTGCTCGTTTACGCCGTGCTCGCCCATTGGGCCTTCGGCGGCGGGTGGCTCCATGCTCGCGGCACTCTCGACTTTGCGGGTGGCGTCCCAGTCGAGATCGGTTCGGGCTTCTCGGCGCTTGCGGCGGCGATCGTGGTCGGCGCGCGCAAGGACTACGGGCGCCAGGCGCTTCTCCCTCACAATGGGATGTACGTACTGCTGGGAGCAGGCCTGCTTTGGTTCGGCTGGTTCGGCTTCAACGGTGGCAGTGGCTTCTCGACCGGTAATCCCAGTGTGCTCGCCTTCACCAACACCCTGCTTACGCCGGCCTGCACCCTCGTGGCCTGGTTTGTCCTCGACCTGATTCGCGGCCGAAAAGTGACCGCGATCGGGGCGGCGACGGCGATAGTCGTCGGCTGCGTCGCGATCACCCCGGCCGGTGGCTTCATCAGCCCAGGTTGGGCGATGGCACTCGGCGCCCTCGCGGCGCTTCCCAGCTACGCGATCATCGTATGGCGGCCACGGACGCCGGTCGACGAGACCCTCGATGTCCTTGCCGCGCATGGGATGGCAGGAGTCCTCGGAATCATCTTCATCGGCTTCTTCGCGGAGATCGCCTGGAACGGCGTCTCGAATGGCCTGGTCTATGGCAACGCGGCCCAGCTGGGAGACCAGGCACTCGCTGCACTGGCAGGTCCTGCGTATGCCTTCACAGTTACCGCCGTCCTGCTGAGGCTGATCGGGCTCTTGATGCCCTTGCGGGCAAGCGAGCGCGAGGAGGCGATCGGAATGGACGTGGCCCAGCATGGAGAGGAGGCCTATGCAACCGGCGAGGGTGCAATCCTGATCACTCCGGAGACCGGTCTCGAGGTCGAGCTGACGGTCGCAAACCCGATCTGAGCGCGATGAGCGCGATGCCCGGCGCGTACTTGCCACGTCCGTGAACGTGCGAGGACGGCGTGCTCGCTCGCCGCTGTGAGAGCATTGCGCTGACGCGTAGCCACCGCTGATGTCCAACTCCCTCGCCGCCGAGCCCGAGCTCATCGACCTGCTGCACCTGCGGCGAGCGAAGGTGATCGGCGCCTGGCGGGTGGGCGAGGTGATCATCGATCCCGGCCCGAGCAGCTGTCTGGGCGAGCTGCTCCCCACACTCGAACGGAGCCCTCCGCGGGTGGTGGCCCTCACCCACATCCACCTCGACCACGCGGGTGCGAGCGGCTCACTGCTGAGACGCTTCCCGGACGCCGAGGTGTGGGTGCACGAGCGTGGGGCTCCGCACATGATCGACCCCGCGAAGCTGATCGGGAGCGCTGCGCGCCTGTACGGCGCGGACATGGAGCGCCTCTGGGGCGAGGTGCTGCCGGTCCCAGCCGAGCGGCTCAGGGTGCTCACCGGCGGCGAGGCTCTCGGCCCGTTCCGCGTGGCCTATACGCCCGGCCACGCCTCCCATCACGTCTCCTACCTGCACGAGCCGAGCGGATGGGCGTTCACGGGCGATCTCACGGGTGTGCGTATTGCAGGCGGTTGCGTGCTGGCGCCCACACCCCCGCCTGACGTGGATCTCCGAGCGTGGCGTGACTCGCTCGATCTGATCGAGAACTGGCGCCCGCGCGGCCTTGCCGTCACGCACTTTGGGGCCTATAGCGACGTCGAGAAGCACCTCGCCGCCCTGCGCGAGGAGCTTGATCGCGTAGCGGCGGCGGCCCGCGAGCTCGATCCCGCGGCCTTTGCCTCGATGGTCCGGGCTAGAGTGGCGGGCTCGACCTCGGCGGAGACGGGCGCCGCCTATGAGCAGGCGATGCCTCCCGCACAGAGCTACGCGGGCTTGATGCGCCATCTGCGGGCCAACCGCGACACCTGAGTGCTCGCGCCTGCGGGGTGCAAAGATGCGCGTCCCCGCTCATTGACGGCTTGAAGGGAGCCCGTCATGCAACGCCGCCCTGAAGATCGTTCCTACGAGCTCGCTGTCGCCGAGCATCGTTGGGTGGTGCCGCAGCGCTTCAACATCGCGGAGGATGTGTGTGACAAACATCCTCGCGAGAAGCCGGCGATGATCCATGAGCATTTCTCGGGAGCGATTCGCGAGGTGTCCTGGGGAGAGCTGCAGGACCTCTCAAGCCAGTTCGCGAACGTTCTCGCCGCGCTGGGCGTGGAGCGCGGAGACCGTGTGGCGGTCGTGCTGCCGCCGACGCCGGAGACGGCGGCCGTCTTCTTCGCGACCTGGAAGCTCGGAGCACTGTTGCTGTCGATGTCTGTCCTCTACGGCGATGAGGGCATCCGCCACCGCCTTGGCGACGCCGCGCCGAGGGTCCTGGTCACCGATGCGGAGAACGCCGGACGCTTCGCGAAGGACATCACGCCCGAGCTGCTCGTGCTGGACGAAGACACGCTCGCGGGCGTGTCGACGGACTTCGAGCCCGTGGGAACGCTCGCGGATGATCCAGCCCAGCTCTACTACACCTCGGGCACGACAGGGCTCGCGAAGGGCATAGTCCATGCCCACCGCTACATCCTCGCGCACGAGGAGTTCCACTACTGCCACGACGTGCGCGACGGCGAGCGCTTCCACGGGATGGGCGAGTGGGCTTGGGCGGCCGGAATCTGCCCCCTGCTCGGGCCTTGGCGACTCGGCGCGACTCAGTGCGTCTACCAGCGCCAAGGCGGTTTCGAGCCCCGCAAGCAACTCGACTTCCTCTCCCGCCACGAGGTCACGAATGTCTTCGCCACCCCGACGGCGATCCGCTCGATGATGTCGATCTCCGACGCCCGCGTGCGCTACCCGCAACGCTTCCGGATCGTGTGCTCGGCCGGCGAGCCACTGAACCCCGAGGCGATCCGTTGGTTCCGCGATCAGTACGGCGTCACCGTGCTCGACTACTACGGGCTCACCGAGTCCTACCCCCTCTGCGGAAACTTCCCGTTCATGGAGGTTCGCGAAGGCTCGATGGGCAAGCCGCTCCCGGGCTGGGAGGTCGCGATCCTCGACGAGGACGAGCAAGCGACACCACAGGGCGAGCGCGGCGAGATCTGCCTGCGCGCTCGCACCAACCCCCATTACCCGCTCGGCTACTGGCAGCTGCCCGAGGACAGCAAGCAGGCCTTCGGCGGCGAGTGGTTCCACACCAAGGACGCGGCCAGCATGGACCAGGACGGCTACGTCTGGTACGAGGGACGCGCGGACGACGTGATCATCGCCGCCGGCTACAGAGTCGGCCCATTCGAAGTCGAGTCGGCGTGCCTCGAGCACGAGGCCGTGGCCGAGGCCGCCGCGGTAGCCAAGCCCGATGAGCGCCGCGGAAACGTGGTCAAGGCGTTCATCGTCCTCGCCGACGGACACGAGCCCTCCGACGCGCTCGCCGACGAGATCAAGCAGTTCGTGCGCGCTCGCCTCTCGGCCTACGCCTATCCGCGGCGCATCGAGTTCGTGGCCGACCTGCCGAAGACCCTGACCGGCAAGATAAGGCGAATCGAGCTGCGCGAGAGAGCGTCGACCGATCGAAGCTGAGCCGTCTAGCTCGGCGCCCGGACCGCGTCGGCCTCAACGGAGACGCCGAGATCCGCAAGCTCGCGCTCGCGAGCCGCGCCCCGCCGAAACGGCTGGCGGGCCTTGGGTGACGAGTCTCTCCCGTCACGCCTGCAGGACGCGATGGCCAGACCTTCGTATCGCCCGTCGGCCAGCAATCCAGCCCGCGACGGTTCGCCATCCCTTCCCGGCGACGCCATCGTAGGTGAGCGTCAGATTGAAGTCCGGAACATCGTTGAGGTCGTCTATCGCAATTTCAAGGCTTAGCACTTCAGACACACCAATCCCCGTAACCTCGCCCAAACGCTGACGCTCGCTCCAACTGTCCGCAAGGTCGAGACCCTCGATCGCCCACTCCAAACACAGCGCCGGGCCCAGGCCGACATTCATTATCGGGACGACAAGCAGGCCGGGCTTGGGCACATAGGGCCCAGCCGGGAGGTCCTCGCCACTTGCGAGCGTGAAATGCTGTCCGCCGGCGACTGGGACCACGACCGGCCGGTGCGCTGCCTCGACCTCCTTGCGCGAGAGGCAGATCTCCTTGCGCGAAAAGCCGATCTCCTCTTGCGTCTGCGCGAGCTGCCGCTGCCCGAGATTGATCTGCACTTGCGTCTGCTTGAGAGACCTGCGTACGAAGAACAGCGATAGAAGCGTCGTGGCCGCCAACAACAACGTGCCGATCGCGGTCAGATCGAGTTCGTTGCTGAACTTAAGGCCGAGGATCATGAGACCGGGCATCACGTCACGCATCTACTCCGCTGACATGGGTCGGGACTACGACGCGCGCATCTATACGACGTCCAGACCTCGAGTCCTGCAACGGCCAACGCCGAACCCCAGCGAGTGCAGCAGCCACCGTCGCAGCGGTAGGTCTAACCACGCCGCCACAATTGGGGTCTGGCTCAGGCGTAAGCCAGCGCTGAGGCAGACCTCCCGGAACACACCGGCTACCGAGCTCGATCAGGCGTCTGTTGTGAGGACCATGCGGAAGCGCGCCTCGCCGCCCATCATCCGCTCGTATGCCTCTGCGGCCTGCTCGAGCGGACGGGTCTCGATCATAGGACGGACGCCGCTCAGGACGCTGAAGGCGAGCGTGTCCTCGGAGTCGATGGAGGTACCTGAGGCGTGTCCGGCGATCGATTTGTCGCCCCCGATGAGCATCGCGGGGGGCAGTTGCATTGGCTCCCTCGACGCACCCACGATGAGCAGCTTGCCGCGCCGGCCCAGCCCGCCGAGCACTGCGGTCATCGCCGATGCGCTGGTGACTGTGGCGAGAACCACCTTCGCGCCGCCCAGCCGGTTCAGCTCGGCCGCTGGGTCCTGGGAGGTGCTATCGATGTAGTGACGGGCACCGAGGCGGCGAGCGAGCTCGCCCTTGTCGCGGCCGCGTGCGATCGCGACCGTATCGAAGCCGAGCTTGGCCGCGAACTGAACTCCCAGGTGTCCGAGTCCGCCTACTCCCAGGATCGCCACGAGGTCGCCGCCGTGGGCGCCACTGCGGCGCAGCGCGTTGTATGTCGTGATCCCGGCGCAGAGCAGGGGCGCCGCATCCTCAGCAGCGAGGTCGTCCGGGACCAGCGCCAATGCGCTCGCCTTGACCAGGACGTAGTCGGCGTAGCCGCCGTCGATCGTGATCCCCGGAATTCCCATGTTCTGGCAGGCGATTAGGTCGCCGCGCCTACAAGGCTCGCAGTAGCCACAGTTCCCCCCAAACCAGCCCACCCCGACCCGCTGGCCGACCTCCCAGCCAGGAACTTCCTCCCCGAGCCCCTCGATCACGCCGGCGATCTCGTGGCCGGGAACAAGCGGATATGAGACCCCCGGAAAGCCACCCTCCTTTGCGTAGGAGTCGCTGTGACAGATGCCGCAGGCGTGCACGCGCACGAGTGCCTGTCCGCGTCCGGGCTCGGGCACCTCGCGCTCAACCAGCTCGAACGGGCCGCCCGCCTCGCTCACCTGCACCGCTCGCATGCTTGCCATCGTCGACGCTCCTTACTCGGATCTCTGCTCGATGAGTCTCGATCGTAGCCTTAGCCCGCACGCAGCCGACGCCATCATGAACGTCCACCAGGCACACGCCTGCTCACGTCGCAATGCCGCTCGAGCTCTTGCATTGGGCGTTCGAGGTCCTCCGGACGGCCGCGGGCGATGAGCGGGCGGCCCAGCTGGCGCGGGTACGGGCTGGGGCACGATTCGCGTTCGCAGCGAGCGCTAGGATCGAATGGAGGCTTAGTCATACATGCTCGCATTCGTATCACCGCGCTCACGTGGTCTGGCCGTCGCGGTGATCCTGCTGAGTGTCATCGGCGCGATCCTCGCATTTCGTCCCAGCATCGGTCCGCGATCATCTGCGACATCTTCCACGCGCTCCGCGACGACCGGACTGCCGACCGCTTCACGTCCGCCGCCCAATTCCTTTCAGACTGCGGTTCGGGGGACGAGCCTGGGTGGGGGCGCGGACCGCATCGAGGGACCCTACGGGCGCAGGGGAGCCGAGGTGTGGGTGGTGGTGCCAGGTCACCCCGTGAGAAGCGTCGTCGTTTTCGGCCACGGTTGGAAGCTCGCCCCGCCGTCGCCTGCCTACTCGTGGGTCGACCAGTTCCGGCCCTGGCTCGACCATCTGGCCGCCGACGGCAGCGCCGTCATCTTCCCCCGCTACCAGCTCGGGGTCGGCGACCCCCAGGACAGAACGCGCGTACTCGATTTCGCCGCCGGGATCAATACCGGCTACGCGCTGCTGGGACGACCAAAGGTGCCCGTTGTGGCGGCCGGTTACTCCTTCGGTGCGAGCCTCGCCTTCTACTACGGCGCAAACGCGGCCAAGTGGCGGCTTCCGCTCCCCAGCGCAGTGCAAGCCGTCTTCCCCGGCGCCATGATCCCGGGCGCGCCGCTACCCCGACTCAACCGATCCGTTCAAGTGCTGATTCAAGTCGGGGCTGTCGATACCGAGGCCGGCACCGCGGGAGCCGACGCATTCTGGCGCTGGCTCGCGGCGCACCCGAGTTCGCGCAAGCGCTACCAGGTCGTCCGCTCCTCGCCCCGACTCGCCGCCACCCACGCCGCCCCCAAGTCAGCCGGTGCGGCTGCCCAACGCACCTTCTGGGCGCCGCTTGACCGCCTGATCGCCGAGGCCCGCACGGGTAGATCCTCAGGCGCGCCCACGGGGGCCCGCTAAACGGACGGCAGGACTCGTGAGCGTGCGTCAGCCGTTTGTGATGCGGTAGATGGGCCCGTTGAGTGAGGCAATGTAGATGTGGCCACGTGCGTCCTGGCCAAAGGACGATGTGGCGCTCACGTTCAGGCCCGTCACCTCGAGGTGTGTTGTATGCCCGCGGTTGAGGTTCACCGACTCGATCTGCGGCCGGCAGTTGTCACCAAACAGATAGCTGCCGTAGAGGCTCGGGAGCGATCGGTCACGGACGACGTAGCCGCCGATGATCGCGCAGTAGCCGTCGCTGTGCAGAGCAATCAGGACTGGGGGCACTGCATGCCGCGCGTTGCCGGGCTTGTTGCGGCGATTTCCCTCCCAGATGCTCCAGCCGTAGTTAGCGCCCGCGCCCGTTCCAGCTCCAGCGACGTCTATCTCCTCCTGCCGGTCCTGACCGACATCGCCGATGATCAATCCACCGGTCGAGCGATCGAACGAGAAACGCCACGGGTTGCGCAGCCCGTAGGCCCAGATCTCCGCCCGCTTGCCGGCCTTGCCCACGAACGGGTTGGTAGACGGGATCGTGTATCCGCCGCCGGGTGAAGGATTGATCCGCAGGATCTTGCCGAGCAGCGTGTCGGCGTTCTGCCCGTTGTTTTCGGGGTCGCCCTCGCTGCCGCCGTCGCCCACCCCGACGTAGAGGTCGCCGTCGGGCCCGAACGCGAGCTGCCCCCCGTTGTGATTGGCGTATCGGTGGTGATCGATCGTCAACACGACATGCGCGCTCGCCGGGTTGGCGAGGTTGGCGTTGCTCACCGAGCGGCGGTACTGAACGACCCTGATGTCGTTGCTGGCGATCGTGTAGCAGACATAGAAGAGGCCGCTGCGGGCGTAGTTGGGCGGGAACGCGAGCCCGAGCAAGCCCTGCTCGCGGCCATCCGAGTTCACCGACTTGGTGATGTCGAGGAACGGGCGAGCCTGCGCGTGGCCGTCGAGCAGCAGCATCACCTGGCCGGGCCGCTGTAGAACGAAGACTCGGTTTGGACTACCCGGCGCGCCCGTGAGATACACCGGCTGGCGAAAGTTCCCTACCTGCACCAGCCGCACTTTCATCGCCGCAGCGTGCCATGAACTGTCGCGCACTGCCACACCCGCGCCACACCCCGCAAGCGGTACAGCCAAGACAAGGACGATGATTCGTGCTCGGTTCGCCACGAAGCAACATCGTGGCACCATCGCATGAGACCTGCGCCGGTATGGATCAGGTCAGCGCCTTCTATGGGGACCCGCTTTGGGGTCCGTGGATGTTTCCCGACGAGGATGCCCGGGCGGATGGCCTCTCGACGATCATGCGCTTCTTCGCTTCTGGACGAGGTCTTCGGGCCGATGGCGGTCGAGGTCCACGCCCTCTTCGACCGCTTCGATGAGCACTACCCCAAAGATGAGCCGCACTACTACCTGAGCTTGTGGGGAACGCACCGCGACCACGCCGGTCGCGGACTCGGCACGGCCTGATCCATGACAACCTCGCCCGTATCGACGCCCAGCACATGCCTGCCTACCTGGAGTCAACGAACCCCGCGAACATCCCGCGCTACGAAGCTCGGCTTCAGTAGCAGGGACGAGTTCGGCCCGGCGGGTGGCCCGGTGACCTCCACGATGTGGAGGGAGGCTCGGTAAGCGGCGACAGCACCGCGGCTCCCGCGAGGACTGCGGCGCTTGCCACCGCGCTCTGTCCCGGTCAGCTCCCATTAGGATGCTCATACGGGGCCTCCTCAGGCCCCCCGGTTCAGCAACGTCCTGCGCGGATCTCCGCGCCTGAGCTGAGGAGGTCCCTGCTGCTCATGCCATCTCTGCAGGAGTGAGCCGGGCATCTGCCGAGACGCCCGCACGTCGCGCAAAGCAGCAGCGTCCGCCAGTGCGCTCCTACCTCGCGGAGTCAGCAGATGCAGACCGCCGATTTCTCGCCGGCGAGGCTCGTGTCTAGTCGATCGGACGCCGATATCTACTCCGTGGGTCCCTCGATCGACAAGCTCCGCTCGAGCAAACGGCTCATGGCGTACACAGCCGCGGCCATGTATGGGGGCGCGGCCTTCGATGGTTCGATCGAGGGATTCATCCCGGGTGACCCTAGCTTTGCGATCGCTCCCGTCCTCGGCTCTATGGCGATGACTGCGGCACTCGTGCTCATCGGACCACGGCTCCCCCGCTGGGGGCTGGCGCTGCTCGGACCGATCGGCGTCATCCTGATCGCCTACGCGCTGACCGCGACACCTGGTGCCGGTGACGGCGCCGTCCTATACATGTGGCCCGTTCTCTGGACCACGTTCTTCTTCGGCCGCCGTGGAGCCATATCGATCGTCGCGTGCGTCGGCGTGGCGCATGCCACCACGCTGTTGTTGCTGCCGGCCGCGAGCAGCTACCCGGGCCGGTGGGTCGATGTCATGGTTTCCGTCTCAGTCGTTGCCGTGGTCATCCTCGCGCTCGTGCGCCGTAACGACCTGCTGCTCACGCAGCTGGCCGATGAAGCACGGACCGACGCCCTCACAGGCCTCCTCAACCGGCGCGGTTTCGACGAGCGGGCGTCGCTCGAGCTCGCGCACGCCAGGCGCGAGAGTCGCTCGATCGCCGTGGTCGCGTTTGACATCGACTACTTCAAGCGCATCAACGACGAGTGGGGACATGAGACCGGCGACCGGGTCCTCGCTCGAATTGGTGAGATCCTGATCGCCAAGGGAAGGGACATAGACGTTGCCGCCCGCTTTGGTGGCGAGGAGTTCGTCGTCCTGCTGCCTGGCTGCACCGGTCCCGACGCCCAGGCCTTTGCAGAGCGTGTCCGGCACGAGCTTGCAGCGAACGACTCCGCTGAGCTGCCAACCGTGAGGGTGAGCGCAGGGATCGTCGCGGATGTCGCACCGAACGACATCGAGGCAATGCTGCGAGGCGCCGACTCTGCGCTCTACAGCGCCAAGCACACAGGCCGCGATCGCACGGTGGTCTCCCAGCACCAAAGCCGCGCGCGGGCCCCTGCTTTCCAGTGAGCACGCGCGAGAGACGGCGAGGGCTGCTTCAGTTGTGCAGAACTGCGCCGTGAGACGCCGCCAGAGTGACCGAGCTCACGGTTTCCCCTGAGACGGTCTTCATCGGAGCGGGCAGCACGATCGTCTGGGTGGGAGCACCCGGCTCAACTGTGAAGACGACTCCGCCGGAAAACGAGCGCGTCCACACACCCGCCGGGGACCGCATCCGGGGCGAGGTGGCTTCGCCCAGATTGACAGTGAACCCCGGCCAGAAGTTGCCCGGCGTCTGCTGAGTACCGTTGATGTAGTCGTGACCATCGTTGAACAAGAAGTAGGTCGCAAGGTTGTACTCGCGGAAGCTGTCGTTGTTCGCGTTGCGATCGCCAGTCAACACGACGTGGATGCCTTTGGAGTGCAGTGTGTCCACCCACGAGAGGAAGGCCGCGTAGGCACCTCCGCTGTTGATCCCCGAGGTTGGGCCGACGCCGAACTCCTTCGTTATGAGGTTCACGTCGCGCAGCGCCCGTTCAACGTTGGGATCGCTCATCCGTGCGGCGATGTCCCCGTATTGCGAGTTCATCTCGATTAGAGCATTGGGCTCGGCTGCGCGGATCGCGTCCATCAGGTTCGCGAGACGTTCCTCGGGTCCCGGCGAGGGCGAAAAGGCCCAGTTGGCGTCGTCCACGAACACGCCCGCGTAGCCGACGCTGATGTCTCGTTCGACCTTAGCGACATAGGCCTTGATCTGGCTCGGTTCAAGTGGCGCGAACCCTTCGGTGGCCGGGTCGTGATAGCCGATCACAGGCAACCCGGATTTGACGTAGCGATCGCCGAACACGGGATACGCCTTGATCACGCTGATGTGGGACTTGAGCCATGCTTCTTCGCCGGCGAACGGGTCAAAGTAGCTCGCGGCGTCGAGCCTGTACTCCGGCAGACCTACGGCGTTCTTTCCTGTCGTGCCAGTTGTCCCGGTGCCTGCGGTCGGACCGGTCGGTCCGGTAGACCCCGTCACGCCCGTGCTACCGGTCGGGCCTGTTGGCCCTCCTGTCCCCCCGGTCGGTCCGGTCGGGCCTGTGGCGCCGGTGCCTGCGGTCGGACCGGTCGGTCCGGTAGACCCCGTCACGCCCGTGCTACCGGTCGGGCCTGTTGGCCCGCTTGGGCCTGTGGGACCGGTCGGGCCCGTTTCCCCGGTCGGTCCGGTAGACCCCGTCACGCCCGTGCTACCGGTCGGGCCTGTTGTCCCTCCTGTCCCCCCGGTCGGTCCTGTGGCGCCGGTGCCTGCGGTCGGACCGGTCGGGCCCGTTTCCCCGGTCGGTCCGGTTGACCCCGTCACGTCCGTGCTACCGGTCGGGCCTGTTGGCCCTCCTGTCCCCCCGGTCGGGCCTGTGGCGCCGGTGCCTGCGGTCGGACCGGTCGGGCCCGTTTCCCCGGTCGGTCCGGTTGACCCCGTCACGCCCGTGGTACCGGTCGGGCCCGTTTCTCCGGTCGGTCCGGTTGACCCCGTCACGCCCGTGGTACCGGTCGGGCCCGTTTCTCCGGTCGGTCCGGTTGACCCCGTCACGCCCGTGGTACCGGTCGGGCCCGTTTCTCCGGTCGGTCCGGTAGACCCGGTCACGCCCGTGGTACCGGTCGGGCCTGTTGGCCCGCTTGGGCCTGTGGGACCGGTCGAGCCTGTGCCTCCGGTCGGGCCTGTGGCGCCGGTGCCTGCGGTCGGACCGGCCGGGCCCGTTTCCCCGGTCGGTCCGGTAGACCCCGTCACGCCCGTGCTACCGGTCGCGCCTGTGGGTCCCGTGAGTCCGGTCGAACCGGTGGGCACATAGATGAACTGGTCGGCCGCGCTCGTGGGAGTAGCTCCCCCGGGGGTGGTGACCGTCACATCCACCACGCCTGTCCCGGCCGGGGAGACAGCTGTGATCGACGTCGCTGAGTCCACCGTGAAGCTGCTGGCATGGGCTCGTCCGAAGTGAACTGCCATAGCGCCCGTGAGGTCAATGCCGCTGATCGTCACGGGGGTCCCACCAACCTCGCCGCCGCTGTTGGGGCTTACGCCGATGACCGTTGGGGGCCGTGAGCCGGTCGCCAGGCTGTGGTCGCGGCCGGCCGACACGGAGGACACCCCGGTCAGCCCGCTCACCGGCACCGGCACGTCGCTTGCTTCGGTGCTCCCGTTGCCCAGCTGCCCGTCGGAGTTGGCGCCCCAGGCCATGACCGTGCCGTTGTTCAGCAGCGCCAGGCTATCTTCGTTACCAGCGGACAGCGCGCTGACCCCGCTCAGCCCGCTCACCGGCACCGGCACGTCGCTTGCTTTGGTGCTGCCGTCGCCCAGCTGTCCCTTTCCGTTGTCCCCCCAGCCCACCACGGTGCCGTCGCTCAGCAGCGCCAGGCTGTGGTCGCGGCCGGCCGACACGGAGGACACCCCGGTCAGCCCGCTCACCGGCACCGGCACGTCGCTTGCTTCGGTGCTCCCGTTGCCCAGCTGCCCGTCGGAGTTGGCGCCCCAGGCCATGACCGTGCCGTTGTTCAGCAGCGCCAGGCTATCTTCGTTACCAGCGGACAGCGCGCTGACCCCGCTCAGCCCGCTCACCGGCACCGGCACGTCGCTTGCTTTGGTGCTGCCGTCGCCCAGCTGTCCCTTTCCGTTGTCCCCCCAGCCCACCACGGTGCCGTCGCTCAGCAGCGCCAGGCTGTGGTCGCGGCCGGCCGACACGGAGGACACCCCGGTCAGCCCGCTCACCGGCACCGGCACGTCGCTTGCTTCGGTGCTCCCGTTGCCCAGCTGCCCGTCGGAGTTGGCGCCCCAGGCCATGACCGTGCCGTTGTTCAGCAGCGCCAGGCTATCTTCGTTACCAGCGGACAGCGCGCTGACCCCGCTCAGCCCGCTCACCGGCACCGGCACGTCGCTTGCTTTGGTGCTGCCGTCGCCCAGCTGTCCCTTTCCGTTGTCCCCCCAGCCCACCACGGTGCCGTCGCTCAGCAGCGCCAGGCTGTGGTCGCGGCCGGCCGACACGGAGGACACCCCGGTCAGCCCGCTCACCGGCACCGGCACGTCGCTTGCTTCGGTGCTCCCGTTGCCCAGCTGCCCGTCGGAGTTGGCGCCCCAGGCCATGACTGATTGGCCCGTGGTCGCGCCGCCCGCCCCGGCCGGGGAGACGGCCAGGCCGATTCGAAGCGGGTAGCGCGAACTGCGATCGTCGATCAGCAGCTGAACAGTCCGGTCGCGGACCCGCACGTCGGCGGAGAGCTGGCGGCCCGTGGCATCCTGCGCACTCAACTTGCGGTAGCGCAGCGCCGCGGCACCTGCACGAGACTTGAACAGGACCTGCGATCCCGCCTGCTCTGGCGTCAGTGATCCGCTGATACGCAGTGCCAGCACAAGCGCTGCTCGTCCCGCCTGGCGGCGGCGCAGGGTGAGAGCTTGCTCCAGTCCGGAAGGTCCGTTGCGATAACTCTCGCTGATCGACCGGTGCCGGTAGAGGATCTCGCTCGCAGCTCTGGAAGGAGCCACAGGAGCAACCCGCTCGAGGCGATGGCTGCGCCCGACCGCGGCGAGCGAGAGGCCCAGCGTCCCTGGGACTACGCGCAGGGCGACCCTTGAAGCGGTGAACCTTGCTTCGATGGCCCCGCCGCGGGTCAGCAGAGCGCCACCGTGGCGCGCCGCAGACTCAGAGGCGCGGATCTGCGCCGAGGCAGATGCTATTGAGCGGATCGGCAGACTTACGGCCGGCTGGCCTTGTGAGCGAGCATCCCGGCCTCGCAGGTCGGCGCTCATTGGACCGAAACCGGCGAGCGTTGCAAGCGCGAGCGCAGTGATAGCGACGACCGCTGCACCGACACAGAGCGCCGAGCCCCTCCGCGGCCGCGGCTCATAGCTGTCCCGAGCCGCCAGTACGGGCCCACTGGAACTCCGCGCCTCCGCGCCGCGCCTGCCGGTGGCCGTGCATGACCGTTGCCATGCCCACCGAAGCAGCACGGCCGCCATCGTCAAGGCCGCAACCAGAGCGGCCATGAGGAGCGATAACCCTCGGTGGGTAGAGCCTGCAGTGCGGTGCGATCCCAGGAACTCCATCTCCCTCTTGACGCTGCGGCACGAGCCGGCCGATCAAGTCGGCCCTGGCTGCTCAACCGGTTCGTGCAGACTACGCCACTGCAATTTTTCTTGCAGCAGGCGCGCCTGACCAGCTGCCGTCGAGCCGGTGGAGGCCGGCGCGGTCGAGCGCAAACGTCCTCGGGCACGGCCGGTGACGACGCCTAGACCCTCCGGCGGGAATGTCGTGCTGCCGGCCGGCGCGCTGGCCTGAGCCCGCCACGAGGCGGCAGGCCGACGGATCTGGTGCTCGCGCGCTTGACGAGCGCCTATCGTGGCTGCTGCTAGCGTTGATACATCAGGTTGGGTGGTTTACCCAACATCGCAGTGCCAGCGCTCGTAGCCTTTGCTCAGCAATCTCCGCGTTCGCAGCACTATCAACGCCGGAGGAAAACAATGGCTACTGGAACCGTGAAGTGGTTCAGCGACGACAAGGGCTTCGGGTTCATCACGCCCGATGACCAGTCGAAGGATCTGTTCGTCCATCACAGCTCAATCGTCGGTGAGGGTTATCGCTCGCTCGCCGACGGCGCAAAGGTCTCCTACGACACTGAGACGAGCGACAAGGGGCCCAGGGCCGGGAACGTCCAGCTGGCGTAGCGCTGTTCGGGCCTGCCTACCGCGATCGGTTTGCAGGTCGCAGGAAACGTGTAGTGCGTTCCACACGCGACTTGGCCTTCGGTTCATCACACCTGATCCCGGCGTCCACGTGATCGGGACTCCACAACAAGGAGCTAACAGACATGGCCTCAAGCGGCAAGAGGAAGACCACGATGGCAAAGCTCACCCGTGAAAGTAAGCTCCGCGAGCGTCGGCTGGACAAGCAGGCCAAGAAGGACGCGCGCAAGCAGGCGCCGGCACATCGCCCGGACGGGCCCGGCGACATGCTGAACGCCACGACCGGTGAGTCGTCGACGGGCGCCGGGGAGCATGCTCTGGAAAGCGTCATTCAGCCGATAACGGATGCCTGATCCCATCCCCCGGACCGACTGAGTATCCCCTGCCCTTGGCGTGCGCTCGCCTTAGCTTCGCGCTCGGCGCGAGGCAGCCGTGGCCGTGGCGCAGTCCCGGCCCTGAGCGCGAGCGCTCTCGATCACCCGTGAGAGCCCGCCGTCAGGGTGCGACGTCGCTCAGCCGCGAAGGGCTTGGTGCAGAGTGCGACGTAGGCGGCCCAGCCCCCGCCGAGGAGGATTCCGGCCATCACGTCGCTCGGGAAGTGAACGCCGAGATACACGCGCGAAAGCCCGACAAGCGGGATGATCAGCAGCGCCCCCGCTGCGAGCAGCGACGTGCGCGCGGCCGAGCTCCCTGTGGTGGCAACTGCGAACACCAGCGACAGCCAGAAGGCGCTCGCCTGCGTCGCGTGTCCTGACGGGAAGCTGAAGCCGCTGACGGCCTGAAGGTGCTCGACAGGGGGCCTGGGGCGGGAGACGAGGAGCTTCACCACGTCCGAGATGACCATTGCGCCACCCAGCGTGAGGGCAACCGCGAGGGCCTGCGCGCGCAGGCCCGCACGCACCAGGAGGGCACAGGAAACGAGGGCGAGCGGTACCAGCACGAACGCGCTTCCGGCCCACGTCACGATCCGTGCGAGTTCGGTCAGGGCGTAGGAGCGCTGCGCGGAGACTTCGCGCATCAGGTCGACCTCGCTCGAGCCCACAAGGGACGTCCACAGCGCACCGGCTCCCCAGCCGATCAGGATGAAAGCGGCCAGCCCGGCCAGCAGATAGGCGGCAGTCCGCTTCACGGCGCGGGAGCACCCGCAGCCGCGACCCCGGAGTCGCGCGCTGGAGTCACCACTTGAGCTCTATCTCAAGCTCCCGCTCGTCGCTCTCCACCTCGAGCTCGACCTTCAGCTGCACCTCGTCGGGGACGGTCACCGTGAAGTGCGTGCCTCGCCGGTCGAACTCCAAGTCGTTGTGCCTGTCGAGCATGTCGGCGAGGATGCGCAGTCGCTTGGCGACCTCGGCCCTCGTGACCGTTTCCTTCTGCTTGACCTCAAAGATGTCCATTGTGTCTCCGGTTCCTGTCGTGGGGTACCTGGTGATCTGGTGCTGGGTGTAGCGCGGGAGCCGCCGGGTTGTGGCCTGCTGCGATCCGCGTGAGGGCGCGCAAGATGTCCCACGCGCTGTTTGGGATCCCGGCCGACGGAGAGGCGCCCGGATGCCCGCGCGCGATCCTCACCCGCAGCGCGCGCGGCACTATCTCGAACCGCAGCGGCGGAGTGAGCATCGCCGCCTCGCCGTCTATGCCAGCGGGTACCTCCCTGTCGGAGTCGACCTCGAAGGAAGGAGTCGCCCATTCCCGCCAAGGGCGTCTCAGGAGGCCTGAGCCTCCGTCGTGCGCGCGCGACCCGGAAACAACGGTGATCCCGAGCAGCCCGTCGTCGATCTTCGGGCGGGTTCCGGAGCCGACGGCGTGCCCCAGCCGATACTGGTTATTCGAGACGAGGATCGCCGCTCCGGAGCGATGCTCGTCGTGGTTTGGGCCTCTCCAGCGCAGGCTGGGCTGCCGGCCCTCCGGGCCCATCACGTCTGGCACCAGATCGAGCAGCGTCCTTATCTTCGCCTCGCGATAGCCGGGCCGCTGCACCGCTTCGGCGTAGAGGCCCAGGGAAACATTGTTGACGAACACGCGGCCGTTCACGCGCGCCAGGTCGACCTGTCGCTCGCCGCCGTCCACGAACGCGTCCAGTGCGCCGACGACGTCGCTGCGGTCGACCCCGAGATCGAGGGCGAAGTGGTTGCGCGTGCCGGCGGGCACGCATGCGTATGGAAGATCGAGCTCCGAGGCGATCGCCGCGACGACAGCCTGCGAGCCGTCGCCGCCCGCCATCGCCAGCCCGTCGGCTCCGGCGGCAACGGCGTCCCTCACCAGCTCCTCCAGGTCGGCGCCGGGCCTCAGTTCGATCGGCTCGATCCCCCGCTCACGCGCCTCACGGGCGAGCGAGAGACGCGTGGCCTTCCCGCCGCCGGACTTCGGGTTGTAGAACAGGACCGGGTGCCGTGGGGCTTGGACCTCGGGCAGGGAGACATTGAGTTTCAGAGCGGCGCGTGAGCAGCCGACCAACAACGCTAGACCCGCGAGAATCAGCACCGCCTCGAGCGCGAGGCCGTCGATGAACAGCAGCAAGACGGCTAGCGCGAGTGCGACCGCGGCGCCCGTCGCGCCGAGTGCGCGTGCCACCCCGTGGTGGAGTAGCCCATACCACCCTGCCGGTGCCGCGAGCACCACGCAGGCCACCGGCAGGAGCGCGGCCGGGAACTTGTCCACGATAGCCGTGATCGCCACGATCAGCAGCACCGTGACGGCGAGCAGCGCCAGAACGGCCATGAGCCGGCGCCGGCTCATAGAATCGCTCCGTCGTGATACATGACGAGATCCACCCTGCTGATCGCCCGCCGGCCGAGTCGCCGCGGTGGCTGAAGGACGCGGAACACATTGATGCCGCGCTCTATACGGCGATAGCAAGCACGCCAACGCCGACACTTGATCGGGCGATGCGCGGAATCTCGCGCGCGGCCGACCACTCCAAACTGTCGATCGCTGCTGCGGCTGCGCTCGCCCTCGCCGGAGGGCCAGCGGGACGTCGCGCTGCCGTGTTCGGCCTGGTCTCCGTGGGGCTCACGTCGACCGTCGTCAACCTGGCCGTCAAGCCACTCAGCAGGCGCCGGCGACCTGACCGTGTCGCCGAGCGCGTCGAGGTTGCCCGGCACGTGCGGATGCCGATCTCGACGTCCTTTCCCTCCGGGCACTCGGCGGCGGCGTTCGCGTTCGCGACCGGCGTGGGCTATGTCATGCCACGTGTCGCCGTGCCTCTGCGTGCGCTCGCAGCGCTGGTCGCCTACTCCCGCGTCCATACCGGCGTCCATTATCCAGGCGACGCAGTCGTCGGCTCCCTGATCGGCACCGCGGTCGCCCAGATCGCCGTTCATGAGCTCGACCAACGCCGGCCTCGATAGCTGTGCGGCGACCGCTTCCGCGGCGCAAGCGACCGCCCGGCGCGAAAGACACACCTGCGCCGGACGTGGGGTGGTCGCGTGGTTGCGCATCTTCGCACGCGATCCCCTAGTCTTGGTCCCGCCTAATCCGGGGCGAGTGTCCCGGAGCGGGGGAACCGAGTAGTTGGGGCGAGTTCCGCGGTAATCCGCGGGAGGCGAAGTTCGCTAGCCCGTCAGCTAACCCCGCAGGCCGACCAAGAGAGGCAGCTTGATACGGCGTCACCGGACGCGCGCACTCAGATTCGCGCTGATCCTGCCCATTGCGCTCGCGGCAACGGCGAATGGGACACTGGCGGCATCCACAGGCGGCACGGCGATGCCGCCGCCGGTCGCCGCATCCGCGCCCCCGTCCTTTCCGCAGGACGAAACAGGTCCGACTGGGGGCACGAGCGTCGCCCCCGCGCCTGTGTTCGCCGGCAGCCCGTATCCAATCGGCTCACGCGGCTGGGTGTTCCCGCTCTATCCGCTTGCGCGCGTCGCTCCAAAACATTGGTGGTCGCTTGACGCCGGCGTTGATCTGGGCGGCAACGCCAACCAGTGCGGTACGCGCCTGATCGAGCTCGCTGTCGCGAGCGGCACCGTCGTCCACGAGGGAATCGAAGGGTTCGGTCCGGCAGCGCCCGTGCTGCTCGTAGACAGTGGTCCGGACCGCGGTCGCTACATCTACTACGGACACGCCGCGCCCGCGCTCGTGCCCGTCGGCACCCACCTGAGCGCCGGTCAGCCAATCGCCGAGATCGGCTGCGGCACGGTGGGCATCTCCTTGGCGCCGCACCTTGAGATCGGGATCATGTCCGCCTCCGCCCGCTCGCCCGAAGACGTTCCCGGCTACGGCGAAACGTCGCACGAAACGCTCGTCAGCCTGAGTTCCGCCTACAGCGCCGCACGTGCCGACGCAGCGCGCAAAGCGGCCGCCGCGAAGGCCAGGCGGGTCCAGGCGGCCAAGCGCTCACTCCGGGCGCGGTTGGCCGCCGCGAGCGCATGGCGCCTGACCCGACCGTTGCAGTTAGTGCGCGTCGGTGTGCTCGACCGACCCGCGCGATGAGGTGGAAAGCAGCGTGTCCTCCGTCAGATTCACGAGGTCGGCGCCCTCCGCTGTGAGCCATGCCCGGGGTTCGTCAGAGCCCTTTTCCTCGGCTAGGTCTATGTAGCCGAGCTCCGCGAGGTCCTCGAGCAGTCGCTGAACGGCGTCACGGTCGCGGTGGACTCGGTCTGCGAGCTCGGCAGGGGTGGCGCCGTCGGGACCGGGAGGATACAACAGCGGCAGCTGCTCGATCGAGACCGCCTTGTGGTCGGATGCTGACCATTGGTCGAGCACTGCACTGATGGTGCTGTCGTCGAGCCGCTCGCCTGCGTCCAGTAACCGGCGCACCTGCTCGCGCCTGCGGCGCTCTTTGCGGCGACCATAGAAGTACAGCGCCAAGACAGGCACGACGAAGGGCAGCCACTCCTCGACCGGGACATTGCCGATATGGGCGATAACTGGCATCGCGCTCGCCTCCGATTGTGCCGCAAGACGCCGCTGCCGGACGCGGCCTCTGCCCGGCTCGTCGCCCGAGCGCGCTGGCATAGACTCGGCCGCGGCATGAAAGCTCGCCGCCGGCCGCTCGCACCCGCTCTCAGCGCCCTGGCAATCGTGGCGTTGCTCTTCCCGGCCAGCGCGCAGGCGCACGGCATCGTCGGCAGGGCGGACCTGCCGATCCCCGTGTGGCTGTTCAGCTGGGCCGCGGCGATCGTCCTCGTCGTCTCGTTCGTGGCGCTCTCCGCGCTGTGGACGCGACCGCAGCTGCAGAGCGAACAGCGCGTGCGGCTGTTTCGTTTGCCGGCGCTGCTCGTGCGGCTCGTCAGCCTGATCGGCGTAGGGCTGTTCGCGCTGGTGCTCTACAGCGGCTTCGCGGGCACGGAAGTGTGGTCGGCGAACTTCAGTGTGACGTTCATCTACGTGATCTTCTGGGTCGGCATGCCCGTGGCAAGCGTGCTGCTGGGCGACGTGTTCGCCGTGCTCAGCCCGTGGCGTTCATGCGCGCGAGCGATTCAGTGGGCGGGTCGCCGCCTCGCTCCGCAAGCGTTCGGACGTCCGCCTCTGCGCTATCCGCCGCAGCTCGGGCAGTGGCCGGCGGTCGTGGCGCTCATCGGCTTCGCGTGGCTTGAGCTCGTGTACGTGGAACGAGATAGCCCTTCCAAGCTCGCCGCGCTCTCGCTCGGCTACTTCATCGTGATGCTCGCCGGGATGCTGTCGTTCGGGGTCCAGGAGTGGAGCGAGCAGGGGGACGGCTTCGGCGCCTACTTCAACCTGCTCTCCCGTATGTCGGCGCTGTGCGCCGACGAGCAGGGCGTCGTCTACAGACGTCGGCCTCTGAGCGCCCTTACGAGGATGCCGATACGCCCTGGGACCATCGTGCTGATTTGTGCGGTGATCGGCACGACCACCTTCGACGGGCTCTCCAACGACGTTGTCTGGCGCAAGCTCGAGCCGCACCTGCAAAGCGGGTTCGGCGACCTCGGCCTTCATCTGACGCCGGCGATCGAGCTCGCCTATACCGTCGGCCTGCTGATGTGCGTGGCGCTGATCCTGGGCATCTATGAGCTCGGCATCAGGGGGGTGCGCAGCGTCAGCCGCCGCTACAGTGCCGCTGAGCTCAGCCACAGCTTCGCGCACACGCTCGTGCCGATCGGCTTCGCCTACGTGCTCGCACACTACTTCTCGCTGCTGATCTGGCAAGGTCAGGCGATCGGCTACCTCGCCTCCGACCCCCTGGGCAACGGCGCGAACCTGTTCGGCACCAGCTCCTACCAGATCGACTACGCGATCATCTCCTACGCCGCCATCTGGTATGTGCAGGTGGCCGCGCTCGTCGTCGGGCACGTAGGCGGACTGACGCTTGCGCACGACCGCTCGCTCAGCATCTATCGCAGTCCGCAGGAGGCGGTGCGCTCGCAGTACTGGATGCTGACGGTGATGGTCGCCTTCACGAGCTTCGGCCTGTGGTTGCTGTCCGCCGTCGGGACGTGAGCGTGCGTCAGCGCGAAGCTTCCGAGGAGTAGGGTTCGGCCCGTCGTGTTCGAGCGGACAGACCCGAGTGCGCGCATGCCGTGGCGCCTGCGGCGCGACGCGCTATCGAGCGTCGCCCCTGTCGCGATCGCCGTGCTTGCGCTCGCGTGGGGTGACCCCGTGGCACTCTGCGTGCTGCCCGCCCTCGTGCTGCCCGCGCTGTTTGTACTGCGCCGGTATCCGGGCGAGCGAGTCCTCGCGATGCTGTCCCAGGCATGCCCTGGACGTCGCCAGCGGCCTCGTTCCAGCGCGCCGCTCCCAGCTCGCCTCGAGGTCTGTCCGCCGCGGGGTGGGCTCCTGCTCGCGCGCTCGCTGGCGGTTCGACCGCCGCCCGGCACCTCGCTCGCGGCAAGCTAGAGGCTCGGCCCCGCTGGGGGAGCCTTGCCGTGAGATCGAGGCCGCGTGGCAGCGCGGTGAGCCTCTCGTCCTGTCCCTTCGAGCTCCCGAGGAGCTGCGATGTCACGCCGTCCGATAGTGGCCCTGCTCGGGGCATTGATACTGGTGCCTTCTGTCGCCGTGCCGGCCGCGAGCGGCAACCAGTCATCCACGCAGGAGAGCGCAAACCCGATCAACGACCAGGGTTCCAGCTACCACTACCGCACCTACATCACATCGATCACCCCCAAGGTCCCCGGGCTGAGCGTCGAAGTGCTGGAGTTCGCAGACCGGCTGCTGCTGCGCAACCACACCGGCAAGATCGTGACGGTGTACGGGTACTCTGGCGAGCCGTACATGCGAGTGCTTCCCGACGGCTCTGCCGAACAGAACGCGCGCTCGCCGGCGGTCTACCTCAACACCAACTTCTACGCCAACGTGACGGTTCCGCCGTCCGCCAACGCGAGCGCACCCCCGAGGTGGGAAGGCGTCGACCGGACCGGCCAGTTTGAATGGCACGACCACCGCATCCACTGGATGAGCCCGGTCACGCCTCCTGAGGTCAAGGACACGAGCAAGCGCACGAAGATCTTCGGCTGGAGCGTGCCGATCAAGATCGGGACGCAGCGGGGCTCGATCGACGGGGAACTGTTCTGGGCTCCCGAGAGTTCGAAGGCGCCCACCGGGGCGATCGTCGCGCTCGTCGCGATCGTCGTGACAGGGGTCCTGGTCGTGCTCGTTGTACGGCGCAGACGGCGCCAGCGCCCTTCGTCGCTAGGCGGCAGTGGCGCGAGCGAGCCGCCGAGGCAGGGTGAGGCCTGGTGAGGGGTCCTGAAGATGATTCAGAGCAAGGCGCCCAGCACCGCGCCGCAGGGGACTTCTGGCCGCGTCGCTCGCCTTTTAGTCGCGAGGCGTACCGGGACGACCGCCTCAGGGGATCGCGCTTGAACCTCAGAGCCAGAGCGTGGTTGGGTCCTCGAACATGGCCACGCTGGCTTGCCTTGCCCACGGGTGCGCCTCGGCGATGTACGCCGTGCCGGTAGGGGCGGTTGCTGCTTGGAACTGGTAGAGCTCACGGAGCGAGCACGGGGAGACGAAGGATCCATAGGGCTGGGACGGTTGCGTCCGAAACACGCCGACTCCGGGCCGCCATCCTCGTCCCAGCGTTAGCCGCCTCGCGCCCGCCGCGCCTGTGCGAGACTGACCTCTATGAGCACGCAAGCTCCCGGTGGGACGCAGTCATCGAGTTCGTCCGGCGACGCTCCGCCAGAGACCCCGCAGTCCACGACGACGCCGCGGTGGCGCAGCTTGCATCTACTGCTTCCGGCGCTCGTGATCCTCGTGCTGATGGGCGTGCTCGCCGCGCTGCTCACCGGTGGGTCGAGCAAACCACAACTACCGGGAGGAGCGAACAGCGCGCGTGCTACAGGCCTCGATGGTTTGCTGCTCAAACCGCTACGTGCCGCCCCGCCGCTGTCGACGCTGCGCAACCACCAAGGTCAGTCGGTCAGCCTGGCGAGCTATCGCGGCAAGGCCGTGTTCGTGACCTTCCTCTACACGCACTGCCCCGACGTGTGCCCGCTGATCGCCTCCCAGCTGCACAACACGCTCGGCGAGCTTGGCGCACGGGCGAGCCACGTACAGTTGATCGCCGTTTCGGTGGACCCGCGCGGCGACAAGCCCGCGCCCGTCGCAAAGTTCCTGCGCGAGCACCAGCTCACCGGGCAGATGCAGTACCTGATCGGCTCCGCCAGGGAACTAGCGCCGGTCTGGAGCGCCTGGAACGTCGGCTCCTCGAAGGACGCCGGCAACCCCGAATTCGTCAACCACTCTGCGCTCATCTACGGCGTCAGCGCGAGCGGCAAGCTCACTACGATCTACGCCGCCAACTTCACACCAGCGGAAATCGTCCACGACGTCCCGGCGCTGCTGGCCAGCTAGAACCCTCTCGTTCTCGTCGCCGCGTGTCGGTGCAAGCAGGCAGAAGCGGTCTCTGCAACCTCCCGGCGGACGCGAGCCCCGCGAACTGCCGGCTCAGCGCCGCCACGCGAGCGATGCTCGAGACGATCAAGCGCCACAGCTGCGTGTGACAGATACGCGACAGCAACCAGGACGACCGAAGGCAACCGAGCGTCATGAGCCTGCCCCGGCGGGAACGACGGGCGGCACCGGCGACAGGAGGAACCTCTGCTGCCACCAGATGCGCCTGAGAAAGGTCTCACGAACGATTGAGGCGCGACTTATCGAATGCCACACATAATTGCCAGATGCGTGGGTTGACTACGGAAGGTCGATTGAGATGATGCCTGGCGAAGACCAGACTCGCCGCGCCACTAAGGTCGTCGAGGGTCGTCATGTGCGCTTCTCCCTGATCATCGCCACGAAGGGCCGACCCACATCTCTGCGTGACGCCCTGGAGAGCTCCGCGAGAGGACTCCCACAAGATGGTGAGGTGATCGTGGTTGACGGCGATCCCGAGCATTCGGCCGAGAGCGTCGTGCGTGGGGTGGAAGACCGGTACCCCGACATGGACATTCGCCACGTGGCCAGTGACCCGGGTGCGGCCCTCCAGCGCAATGTGGGGATTGACCTGGCAGGTGGCGAGGTCGTGGTCTTCATCGACGACGACTGTAAGGTCGAGCCGGGCCTCTTCGAGGTGCTCACGAGCGTGTACGAGGACCCCTCGGTGGTGGGTGTCACGGGGAGGATCGAGGGGCCTTCATGTGACCGGCTGGGTAGCAACCCCAATTCAAGGCTACGTTGGCTGCTTCTTGGCGGCGGTCGCCAGGGAAGCATGACCAGCTTCGGGTTTCGCCGTCCAATCATCGACGTCGAGCAACCGCGCGATGTGCAGTTCATGCCCGGTCCGTTCATGTCGGCTCGTCGTGATGTAGCTGCCGAGGTTCGCTTTGATGAGCGGCTCGCTGCCTATAGCTTGGGCGAGGACGACGATTTCTCCTACCGCCTGTCTCGACGTGGGCGGATCCGCTATGAGCCTGCGGCGGTCGTACATCACCAGGAGCTTGGCTGGCGTCACATGGATCGCCGGCAGATGGACTGTCTTCAGGTGGTCAACCGGACTTATCTGTTCCACAAGAACTTCACTCAGACGCTCCGCGCCAGGGCCAGCTTTGTGCTGCTCCTCGCGCTTCTTTGCGCGCATCGCGTGCTGAACCGCGAGTGGTCCGGCCTGCGTGGCTTGGTTGACGGGATGAGGCACGTGCGCCGGTCGGGTGCTCTGAGTGTGGACTCTCGTGGCGAGTCACTGCCTTCGTTGAGGGTCATTCCGAGTTCGGGCACGATCATGGTGTTAGCGGCGGGCATCGCCACCTCGGCGGTCGGCCTCGAGTTGATCGAGCTGTTCTGAGGATTTGAGCAAGCCGTCCGAGATCGGTGATTACACGGCCCCGCACGTCTCGTTAGCATCGCGAGGCCCAGTTTCAATCTCGTAAAGGATGCAGCCATGAGTCACGACAGCCTTGATGTCCTCGTCGGCGCCTATCAGAGCCTCGGCGCCGCCAAGCGCGATTTCGACGCGGTGACCGCCCTGGTCAAGGCCAAGCAGATCAGGGTGGAGGGTGTGATCCTCGTCGAGCACGACGAGGACGGTGAGGTGAGCGTCGTGAGCACGGGCGACCACATGGGGCGGCACGGTCTCGCCTGGGGCGCGGGTGTCGGGCTCGTGGTGGGGCTCCTGCAGCCTGAGCTTCTGGCGGCGGTGGCGGTCGGCGGGGCCGGCGGCGGTTTGATCGGCAGGTTCGCCGATCACCGGCTCAAGAGCGAGCTGAGCGAGAAACTCGGCGAGGCGCTGCCGCCGGGCTCGGCGGGCCTGATCGTCGTCGGGCGGGCCGAGGACCGCCTGGCGATCGAGCAGGCGATGCCGGGGACACCGGCGAAGTCGGTGGTTCAGACCGACGAGCACGGGCTGCTGGGACCGCTGAAGGACTCGCTCGCCGAGGCGATGCACAAGTTCGAGCCCGACCGCAGCAGGCTGCCGATCCCGGATCGCACGTTCGCGGGCACGGCCGGGCGGACGCTGAAGGACTCGGTCGCCGACTGGGCGATGATCCCGGGGCCGAAGGCACCGGAGGGCGCGCCGAACGTGCTGCTCGTGCTGATCGACGACGCCGGCTTCGGGGCGCCGGAGACGTTCGGTGGCCCGATCAGTACGCCGAACTACACGCGGGTGCAGGAGATGGGCGCGACCTACAACCGCTTCCATGTGACCGCGGTGTGCTCGCCGACGCGTGCCGCGCTGCTCACGGGGCGCAACCAGCACCGTGTCGGGTTCGGGTCGATCGCGGAGTACCCCGGCCCGTTTCCGGGCTACACGGCCGCCAAGCCGAAGAGCTGTGCGGGCCTGCCGCGGATCCTCTCGGAGAACGGCTACGTGACGGGCGGGTTCGGCAAGTGGCACCTGACGCCGAACAATGTCCAGGGGGCGGCTGGGCCGTTCGACCACTGGCCGAAGTCGTGGGGTTTCGACCACTGGTGGGGGTTCCTGTCCGGCGCCGCGGGCCAGTACGACCCGATCATGACGATGGACGACACGGTGCTGGGCGTGCCGGAGGGCAAGGACGGCGAGGAGTACTACTTCCCCGATGACCTCACCGACAAGGCCGTCGAGTGGCTGCACCGTGTGCGCGCGCAGGACGCCGAGAAGCCGTGGTTCATGTTCTATTCGACCGGCTGCGCGCACGCCCCGCACCACGTCTCGACCGCGTGGGCCGACAAGTACAAGGGCCAGTTCGATGACGGCTGGGACGCGCTGCGCGAGAAGATCCTCGAGCGTCAGAAGCAGCTCGGGGTCGTGCCGCAGGACACCGACCTCACGGAGCGCCCGGACGCCCTGCCGGCCTGGGAGGACCTCGACGACACCGCCAAGGCGCTCTACGCACGCCAGATGGAGGTCTATTGCGGCTATCAGGAGAACGCCGACTGGAACGTCGGCCGGCTGCTGGACGCCGTCGAGGAGCTCGGGGACCTGGACAACACGCTGATCTTCTACATCTGGGGCGATAACGGGGCGAGCATGGAGGGCACGACGACCGGCTCGTTCAACGAGCTGACGTTCCTCAACGGGCTGGTCCTCGATCCCAAGCAGCAGACCGATCTGATCGAGCAGTACGGCGGCCTGACCGCGCTCGGCGGGCCGGAGACCGCCCCGCACTGCGCGGCGGCGTGGGCGCACGCCTGCAACACCCCGTTCCAGTGGGGCAAGCAGGACGCCAGCCACCTCGGCGGCACGCGCGACCCGATGGTAGTCGCGTGGCCCGACCGGCTGAAGCCCGACACCGGGGTGCACTCGCAGTTCACGCACGTGATCGACATCGGCCCGACCATTTTGGAGGCTGCGGGCATCCCCGAGCCTGAGCAGGTCGACGGGATCGAGCAGGAGCCGATGGACGGCACGAGCTTCCTGTACACGCTTGACGACTCCGCCGCGCCCGAGCGGCACACCACGCAGTACTTCGAGATGTTCGGCTCGCGCGGCATCTACCACGAGGGCTGGTGGGCGGCCTCGCGGCCCGACCGGCTCCCATGGGACGTCTCGCTCCAGACGGTCGCCAAGATGGGGCCCGACGCCGACTGGAACCCCGACCGCGACGTCGGCTGGGAGCTCTACGACCTGCACACTGACTTCTCGCAGGCCAGGGACGTCGCCGCCGACCACCCCGACAAGGTTCAGGAGCTCCAAGAGTTGTGGTGGCAGGAGGCCGAGCGCAACCGCGTGCTGCCGCTGATGGCCGGCTTCTCGGTGATCTACGGCATCCTGCCGCCGATGCCCACGCAGACGCGCTTCCCGTTCGCCGGGGACGTCGACAACGTCCAGTGGGGCATGGTCCCGCGGATCTTCGGCCGCTCGTACGCGATCGAGGCCGACCTCTTGGTGCCCGCCGGCGGGGCGGAGGGCGTGATCGTCGCGATGGCCGACTTCATCGGCGGGTTCGGGCTCTGGGTCGACTCCGACGGCATGTTGCAGCACACCTACTCGCTGCTCGGCGTGGAGACCTACAAGCAGCAGGCGACGACGAAGTTGCCGAGCGGTGAGGTCAAGGTGAGGATGTTGTTCGAGGCCGAGGAGCCCAAGCCCGGCAGCGGCGGCCACGTCTCGCTCTTCATCAACGACCAGAAGGTCGGTGAGGGCGACATGCCCAAGACCGTTCCGATCAGCTTCACGAGCTACGCCGGCATGGACATCGGCCGCGACAACGGCCTCGTCGTCGACCGCAACTACAAGGACAGGGCGCCGTACGCGTTCACCGGAACGGTGAAGAACGTCGTCTTCGACCTCAGGCCGATCGAGGCGGCGGCCAAGCACTCGCACGAGCAGGGCCTCCATCACCACGAGCAGATCCAGAGCGTAGCCGCCGGCGCAGCCGCCTGAGGACGCACACAGCGCCACGCCGCGAACAGAGGTGCCGGACTCAAGCCCTCTCTGGTTGGGCCGGGAGGGCCGAGGTCGATCCGGTGGCTGATCGCCGAACGGCCTGGGGCTGAGTCGCGAGCGTAGGCGCACATGGAATGGACCCGCTTTCGTGGACAGGGGTCGGGCCGAGGGCCCCGGAGTCCGGAGCCCTCGGCCGTCGAGGCGAGGCTGTCCACGGCGTGCTCAGCCAGAGCGCGGGTCCGCTCAAGCGTGCGCGAATGCGGGCACCGTCGGTTCGTCGGGATCGACGACACCAAGGCTCTCGACGATCTCGAGCGCGCCCTCACGGACCTGGGCGATGTACATGTTCATCCGCACGTGATGCTGGCCGGGCACCATCTCCGCGGGCCCGCCGGGTCCGACGGCGATTCTGGCGTGATCGAGGGCGGCGATGACGTCCCCCTGGTCGAGCGAGCCGGCCTCCCTGACGGCGGCCTCCCACAGCCTCAGCCCCCTGTACATGCCTGAGCACGCGCTGCCGCCGGTGAGTAGGGCACTGCCGGGGAAGCGCCTGTCGTAGCGCTCGAGCAGCTCCTTGCTGAACGGGTCGTCCACGCCCTGGTAGTAGTCGAGGCAGCCGTACAGGCCCTCGACCTGTTCGGGCGGCACAAGCGCCAGGCAGTTCTCGTCGAAGTAGGTGCAGACGATCTGCCCGCCCCGCTCGGCGAAGCCGGCGTCGTGCAGCTGCTGGAAGAACGGCACGACTCCGGGCGGGACGATCGTGTTGAAGACCACCTCTGCACCACGGGACATGATCTTCTCGATCGCCTCGCCGTAGTCGGTATGGTCGAGCGGGTAGTAGTCCTCCTCGACGATCTCCCCGCCGGCGGCCGTGACCAGCCCGCGCACCTTCTCGTTCATGACCCGTGGCCAGATGTAGTCGGCCGACGGCAGCGCGAACCTCTTCGCGCCGGTCTGCTGCATCACCCACGGGATCAGCGGGTCAACCTGCTGCGCCGGCACCGGCCCGGTGCAGAAGATCAGCGGATCGCACTCCTGTCCCTCGTACTGCTCCGGGTAGAGGTAGAGCGTCTTGCCCTCCACCACGGCGGCAGCCTTGATCGCCTGCCGGGTCGAGCTGAAGATGCCACCGAATATGACATCGACCTGGTCCTCCTGGACGAGCTTCGCGGCACAGGCTTCGGCGACGCCGTCGGTCGTCTCGCCGTCCTCCAGATACAACTCGATCCGCTGGCCGAGCAGGCCGCCGGCGGCGTTGATCTCCTCGATCACCATATGAGCGACGTTGGCATCCGCGACGCCCATGAACGACAGCGGGCCCGTCTGGTCGGCGATCACTCCGACCCTGATGGATCGCCCGAGTGTGGGTGTTGATGCTTGCATGACATTCCTCCCTTCTCGGTCGAAGCGACCGAGTGACGTGAACGGTTACGTGTACGTTGGCCGGGGCGCGCTACGCGTCGTAGTTGCCGCCGGGCGCGGCCATCTGCGGCCGGCTCTTGTGACCGGCCTCCTGCAGGATCGGCGGGACGTCGGGGTCGGAGACGAAGCTCTGCCAGCCCTCCGCGTCCCAGTCGAACAGCACCCAGACCCGGTTCTCCTCGTTGGGGTCGCGGAACACCCGCGCACCGTTTGACCCGTGCTGGCGCCGCTTCTCGGCGCCCTTTGTCGAGAAGATGCGCTCGAAGCGCTCGTAGTCCTCGACGGTCGTGGTTGCAAGGAACATGTCTGCCTCCTGTGGTCCTTCGGCGCCGCGGGTCGACGCCGATGTAGAGGCGAGTATCTGCGCGGGCAGCCGGGCCCGCATCGGGCGAACGCCCTATGCGGTCTGAACGAGATCCTGCTCGAACGCAAAGAGCGTCGCAGCCGCCCGGCTGTGCACGCCGGCCTTCTCGTAGATGTGCTGAACGTGGTGCCCGACGGTCTTGACCGAGATCCCGAGGCTGTTGCCGATCGCCTCGTTCGAAGCGCCCTGCACGAGCGCGAGCAGCACCTCCAGCTCGCGCGGTGTCAGTCCGGCCGGCAGCTCGCGCGGGCGCTTCGCGACGCGGTGCCCGGCGGCGGCCAGAACCGCGTCGACGGCGTCCGGGTCGAGTCGCCCCTCCTGCGCCTCACGCTGGAGCTCCAGCTCGGCCTCCTCGATGCCGAGCGCCGGCCTGTACGGCCGCGCTTCGCGCATCGCGCTGTAGCAATCCGCAGCCGCGAGGATGCGGGCGGCTGTGTCCAGGTCGGGCCCCCGGGCGCCGCGGTGGTAGCCGGACCCATCGAGCCGCTCGTGATGTGAGCCCGCAAGGCGCCCGATGTCGGCGAGCGCCGGCGACTGCGCGAAAGCGCGCTCTGTGAAGTGCGCGTGCAGGCGCACGCGCTCCCACTCCCCGAACGCAAGCGAACCCGGCTTCTCCCAGATTGCGTTCGACACGCCGACGCGGCCGAGGTCGTGAGCGAGCGCGGCGCGACGCAGGGTGGTGATCGAGTCCTGCGGCAGCTGCATGCGCCAGGCGGCGGCCTCGGCGAGCTCGGCCACGCCGGTCGGGTGCTCCCGCAGCCAGGGCGACTTCAGGCCGGTGATCGCCGCGATCGTCCCGAATGCGGCGTCGATCCCCTCTCCTGAGAGCCAGATCGGAGGAGACGGCTCGCAGTCGAGGGCGTGCTTCCACATCCGTGCCTCGTCAAACTCAGCCAGCATGTCGTCGAGGTTCTCCGCGGCAAGCGCGGCGAGCCGCGGGTCGTACGCCGCGCCCGATCGCTCTTCCAGAACGGAGCGCGCACGCTCGGCGTCGAACGCCGACAGGAAAAGCGACGCATCTCTTGCCACGTGCAGAAGACGCATCGAGAGTGGGATGTCCTCGCCCGAGAGGTTCGGCAGCCCCCGTCCGTCCCAACGCGCGAACACGTACTCGAGCGCTTCCGAGATGCTCTCCCGGAGGCCGAGCCAGGACGCGAACCGCTGTGCGACCTCGCACATCGTCGCGAACGCTTCAAGCGCCCTCGGGCCCGCGTTGGCGATCGCCCCCTCGACCATCCTGGCGCGAACCTCAGGACTCTGGCCGACCGCCACGTTGGCCCTGTAGAACTCGAGCAGCTCCTCCGGCTTGGTCGGGTCGACGAGGTAGAACGCGGCCCGGTGGGTGATGTCGTCTCCGAAGAGCTGCGTCGCCTCGTGCCCGTTTGACGTGCATCCGGAGGCGTGCAGGAGCGCGACGTAATAGGTGTCCGCGAGATCCCCGGCGGACGCGCCGGCAAGCTCGCCGATGCGCACCGCGAGCACTGCGGTGCGCAGTGCATGCTCGAGTGGCTGCCCGGTGCCCAGATCTGTTGCGATCGACAGGGCGGCGACCAACTCGGCAGCGCGGATCGGCCGCTCGGCCCGGTTGGACCTCGGACCCGCTGTGGGATGCCCCATCTCCACCGCTGGAGCCTACCTTCACGATCGGTGCGGCGCTTGCCACGGAACGGCGGCCGTGGCCCCTCGTTCTCGATGATCAGCACCCGGACAGGACGGGCGACCCGGATTCTCAGTCACCGATCGCCTGCGGCCAGGTGGCAGACCCCGTCGATGGCGAGCGTGGTCTTCCCTGCCCCGCCGTCCCGAAGACCGTGGCATCTTCGGAGCCAAGCCGATAGGCGCCGAGCAATCGATCCAACACCCGATCGCGCATCTCCACGCCCGCCTTCAGGCCGTGCAGCTGCTCGTGCACCGCACGGCGGCACGCTTCGACGCCGGCATCGACAGCTTCCAGATCGCCGGGGAGGCAAACATGACGAAGATCCTCAGCGCCCAGCTCGTGTTCGACGCCGCCGACCATGCCATGCAGGCGCTCGGTGCCCAAGCCTGGGACGAGCGCGAGGGACTCATCGACCTGTACCTCGACGCCCGTCGCTCGCGATCCGCGTCAATCTCGCAAGAGCTCGCCCTCAACTTCGTCGCGCAACACGTCCTCGGGCTGCCCACCCACCGCTGAGGACTCGGCTCCCAGCCTGAGCGTCAGGTCGCCTGTCGCGCCCGCAGCTCGCGGTCCACTTCGCGACCGAACCCGCGCAACTCCCAGCCGGCGACGATCCAAAGGGTGCCGCGGAAGATCAGCACGATGCCGATGATCACTGCGAGCGTGGCCAGACTGGGACCGGGCCAGGAGAGGATGACGATGCCGGCGATGACGTCAAGGATCGCGATGGCGATGTTTCCCGCCCTTCCTTCGGGCTCCCCGAAGGCGGCAACGAAGCGCACCGTTCCGGCCACGATGAACCACACGCCGAGTATGAGGACAAAGACAACGAGCGTGCCAAACGGTTTCTTGATCAGGACCAGACCAGCGATCGCGCTGAGCACACCGATCATTGCGAGCATGCCCCGGCCTTCGCCCCGGCCAAAGATCGACGCAATGATCGCCAGCACGCCGTCAACGAGCAGAAAGATCCCGGCGATCACGGTGAACGTGCTGAGGGTTTCGTGCGGCGAGGCGACGAAGAAGATACCGACGCCAAGCACGGCCACGCCGAACAGCATGAGCAACCACCACAAGCTCGCGAACCGGTGCAGTTCCTCATCGACGAACGTTGACATCGTTGACCCCCCTACTAGGTATTGACGCGAGCGTTGTTTGCACCCGCACGGCATTTCGCTCGGGACACTATGCGGCTTGGGTGGCTCGGGCGTATCCGGCATTACTACGGACGGTGGTCCCGGTGTTCGTCTCGGGCTGTAGCCTGCGCCGCCCGGTTATCGCCTTCTCGAACTCCATCACGATGTCCTCGTATGCGGAGAGCCAGTCCTGGAAGAAGCCGCGTATCGCGGCCGTGCCCTCGAACCTCCCGATTCCGTGCGAGATGACCACGGCGTCAGGAGCGTAGAAGCTCATCATCTCGTCAACATCATTGCGATTCCAAGCGTCAGCAAGCCGCCGCGTGACCTCAACCATGACAATGAGTTGAGTATCCCGTAGGCGAGGGCTACGCCGCGAGCGCCACTTGGTGGCTACGCGGCATCACCGCGAGCACCACGCGCTCGGTGCGGGCCGTCTTCGCCATCGGGATAGCTTCACTGCGGCCGTCTCCCGCGCAAACGCCTCCGTGACGAGCTCGGCCTCGTGCGCGCTCGGCGCGCTCGCCTGGCCCCCGACCGGTGGCACCAGGACGTCACTGAAGCCGCGCCAGGTCCCGCAGCATTTCGTTTGCCTCGCCGAGCAGCCAGCCGGGATCGGCAAGCACACGTCCGGCCGCGACGAGGATTTCAGCCGCCTGGACGGCCATGTGGTTGAGCGAGTGCTGTGAGCTCGCCAGCGAAGCATCGGTGTCGATTCCAACCAGCCGCTCACCGATCCCCCAGACCATCTGCGCAATCAGGTCGCGCTCAGCATCTAGGCCCGTCTTCTGCTCCGCGACCGCAGTTTCCTTGACGGCACGGCCCAGCTCAGGGGTCAGCGGTGCAAGACGCTCGTATCCAGGCAAGCGCCCAGGCTGCTCATGCGCGGCGGCCCGAGTTGCCCACCCACGCACGGCTCGATCGCTCAGGAGCAGTGCTCGGGGGAGCTCTCTGGTGGGACCAGTACCGGCAGCCGCGACCAGACGCTCCTGCTGCTCATCGCCCAGGCTGGCATGAACCCGCTTGCGGAAGTGGTCGGCGACCTCGCTCATCAGTTTGGGAAGTATCGCGTAGCGTCGGTGGTCGATGCCACCATTCCACTGCGGAGGCCAACGCCGGTCATTTCGCGCGAGGGTTGACGTGCCACCGACGTGCCCCGGAGCCGCCTAATCGCCCCTCTAAACGACGGAAGCCCCGGAAATCCAGGGCCTTTCAGCACTCCCCTCTCATGGGCGATACTGGTTGGCAGGGTGCGAAACCTGGCTTGCCAGAGCGACATTCCGGGGTCAGCCGCGAACGTTGGCGTACGCCGTCACGTGGAGCTCCGTCTCAAACGGCCACCGCAACCCCTATGGGGAGCGAAGTGATCGCGACATCGTCATCGACCAGCAGTAGGCGTTCAACGTGCCTTGATGACGCGGCCAGCGATCAGAGGGTGCCTGGCTGAGTGAGCCACTCGCTCTCGAACGTCAGGCTCGTGTGCTTGGCCAGCAGGTCATAGTCGCTGTCGTAGTGGAGCACACCCATGCCGGCAACATGGGCACAGGCAGCGATCGTCACATCGGCGGGCGGCAGACGGTGATGCCCGACGTCGGCCAACTCGCGCTGCGCATCAAGCGCCGCTGCTTCGATGTCTTTGTCGATCTCTACGCGCGGGAGCTTCGCCAAGTCGGCCATCATCGCCGAGCGCTCACGCCCTGAGCGTGCCGAGTAGCCGGCCTCGAGCAAGAACGGCAGACAGGTGGCTAGTTGAAGATCGCCCATCCACGCCGCGACGGTCTCAGCGCGACCGGCATCCAAGCGCTGCGAGGCAAGCCGCGCCCACGCGGAGTTGTCGATCAACAGCACGCAGCGCGCCTCAGTCGGCGATCAGCCCACGGTGCTTGACCTCATCAGCAGCGTCCACATCGACGGGAATGGCGCGACCTCGAACCATCGAGGCCAGGCGGCCAGCAGCCTCCTGTGCCGTGGCAACATCGTCAGGTAGCTGACGCACCTTCAGGCCAGCCCCGAGGACCACGAGCTCCGCAAAGTCGATGCGCTGACCAGCCAAGCGAGCACGCAAATCGTCGAGCGCCTCGCGAACGGGCGGCGTCTCGGTGATCGTGTGGCGAGGATGGGACGTAGGCATGACGCAAGTGTAGCACCGTGCCGCACCGCCCAGCCCAGGGCAGCCTGATCAAGGCGTGGCGATGGTGGCCTCCAGGTGGAGCCCCGGCGCGTGAACACCCAGCCCGCCCCCAACCCGCTGTTGTCGCCTGGGCCACCGATGAGCGCGGTCTTGCCATCGGAGGAGAGCGCCACGCCGGTGCCGAACTGGGCGCTCCCGATCGCTCCACCGCCAGTGAGCTTCGCCTGCTGGGTCCAGGTCGAGCCTCTGCGGGTGAACACCCAGACCGCGCCGATGCCGTTGTTGTCCTGAGGTCCGCCGACGAGCGCGGTGTCACCGTCACGGTCGAGAGCCACGGCAGAGCCGAGCAGGCTCTTACCGATTTCATTGCTCGCGGTGAGGGTCGCCTGCTGGGCGAATGGGTTGCTCTGCACCGGCGAGGCCGCCGACGCCAGGATGGCCGACACCGCGAGCAGGCTCGCTGCCAGACATGCCGCTACACCTGCCCGCCGTAGGGCTTTGAACGACCTCATAACCCGACCTCCATGCCTCCGAGCGGGCGAACCTGGCGCCGCCCATAGCAGGAGTCAGGCACCCGGCCCCCCTCGGAGCAATTGGGCGCCCGTTTCCGACCGCCAGGTCTTCGCAGGGTTCGAGGGCGCTCGTTCTGCGTGTGTCGGGCTTGCGCTCCCCAATACCCGATGAGGCCGACGACGATCAGTAGCGCCCCGACGATCACGAGCGCCCACGCGCCGATGCGGAGCACGTCCTAGGCGTGCCCACACACGTTGTGAACGGCTGAGGAGGCATCCGGGCCTCATCCCAGGCTGTGGGTCTGCGACGACTCACTTCCATAGGAGGACCCGGATGCAGATCCACGGTAGAGCGAAGCTCGGACCGGCTGGTCGGCTGGCGCTGACGCAGGCGGTGATGAATGGGATGGCGTTGAAGCAGGCCGCGGCCTGCTTCAACGTGTCGCCGGCGACAGCCCACCGGTGGTGGCACCGCCGGCTGCAGGCCACGTCAGAGGAGCTCGTTTCGGGAGCTTGGCTGTTGGATCGCTCAAGCCGTCCTCATCGCAGTCCGCGGCTGCTTGAGGCACCAGCTCAAGAGCGCATCTGTGATGCGCGTCGGCACACCGGCTGGGGACCGCGACTCGTAGCCGGCGCGACCGGCCACCCGCACTCAACGGTCTGGAAGGTGCTGCATCGCCACGGCCTCTCGCGACGTCCGCGCCAACCACGCGAAGCGGCGCACCGCTACGAGTGGCCATGCCCGGGAGACCTGCTGCATATGGACATCACGCGCTACGCGCGCTTCGAGCGTCCTGGCCACGCGCTCACCGGCGATCGCGACAAGACCGGCGCCGAGAAGCGGCGTCTCTGCGGTTACGAGTTCGCCCACGCGATCATCGATGATCACTCGCGCCTGGCCTACGTCGAGCTGCTCCCCGACGAGCGCGCCGCGACCGTCGTCGGCGTTCACCGAACGCGCGCTGGCCTGGTTCGCCGAGCGCGGCATCCACGCCCAGCGCGTAATGACCGACAACGCCTGGAGTCTACACCCGCAACCGCCCGCCTTCACGCACTGCTCGCCAAGGCGGCGTCCGACATCTCACGATCCGCCCCACCGACCGCAGACCAACGGCAAGATCGAGCGCTTCCACCAGACCATGGCCCGCGAGTGGGCCTACGGCCTCACCTACCGCTCAAGCACCCACCGCGCCCGACGCCCTGCCACACTGGCTCGACCACTACAACGAGCGCGACCCCACAGCGCACTCGGCAACCGGCCACCCATCAGCCGCGTTCACAACCTCTATAGGCAGGACACCAGGCGTTCTGCGAGAGGCCCGAGTGGCCGGGGACGAAGCGTGAGAACGAGTGCCCGCCTTCTTCTCCGATGACTTGCGTGCCCGGAGTCGGCCGGGCGCATGGCTATGCCTCCTCTCCTCGGCAAGGCGTGGCGTTCATCCAGATGGCGATACTCCTATATACGACGTAGAAGTCGCAACGCACAACCTCCTCCTTCCTGTGCGCAAGATCCGGCCCGCTCCCCCCACGGGCCGGACCTGTTTAAGCGGGCAGTTTGGTCGGGGACGGGGTTTCTCCGCCTGCTCGTAGCCGCCGCGTTGCAGCCCGCGCTCAGCCCGGCTTGTAGCCGAGCGTGAGCTTGAGCTTCAGCCGGGGCTTCCTCGCGCCCCTCGTGTGGTGGTGCTTGTAGGCGCGTAGCTGCTTGATAAACGCTCTCTCGACCTTGCGGCCGTGGGCGGTGTAGGGGATCAGCAGCTTGGTCTTTCCGCCTCTCGTGAGGTGCCGCGTTAGTGACGCGATGAGGGGAAGCTTTGGCTTGGGCTTCTTGCGTTTCGCGGCGGCCGCCGCGGCAACGGGATGCAGCCGCGGTAGGCTCACCGGGAGCGTGCCACAGCCGTTGCACCAGGCTACGACGACGCTGCATCCCGCTCCGCCTGTTGCCGGTTGGGAGCTCGCGGCGGCGACGGGATGCAAGCGCGGCAGGCTGACCGGAAGCGTGCTGCCGCCGCCCTCGAACCCAATGATCGTGACGGTGACGGTGCCGGGCACCACGACGTTCAGGGTGGCGTTCACGCCGGTGGGGGTGAGTTCCGCGCCGCCGCCCTGGGCCTGCGCGCATCCTTCCCGCAGCGCCGTTTCCTGGCGTTCGATCAGGAACGCCGAGCCGAACACAGTGCTGCCGCTGCTCGACTGGTTAGCCGCATTCCCCGCGTAACTCGCGGTGATCCGCGTCGACGTAACTGTCGCAAGACTCGTGGAGGTGGGCTGAAACTGCACCGAGCAGCCCGCAGACCCCGCGCCTGCCACGAGATTGCAGGAGCTACCGACCGTGAACACCCCGCCCGCCGCGCTCGTAAAGGACACCTGCCCCGTCGGGGTCGGCGACCCGGTGACGGTGGCCGTGCAGGTGTCGGTGAAGGTCGCAAAGACGTAGTTGCAGCTCACGCTCGTCGTGGTCGCGGTCCGGCCGCCGCCTGTTTCTTTCCCGCCTTCGCTCGCGGACGCCAGGAAGCACTTCCAACTGAACGGCACGCCCGGCGTGATCTCCTCTGCGAGGATCGGGCGCTGGCTGTATGTCGTTTCGCAGGCCGCCTGAAGGTTCAGTGGCGAAGTCGTGTTATCCGCATGGATGCACACCCACGTTTCCCCGTTGAGCGTCGCGCCCTTGTTTCCCGCTTCAAGGCCCTGGCAGTAGGCGCTGAGATTCATCCCCCCTATTTCCGTCCCCGTGGTTGCGTCGGCAACACCGGCCCCGGATGACAGGACGCCCGCGACGCAAAGCGCGACCGCAAGCACTCGCACCGATAAGCGCCCCCCAAACCTCACCGGCCGAATCCTACCGCGCCAAAGGTCCGCCCGCAAAGCCGCGACCAGGCCCTCACCGCCCTCGGCCTCACACCGGATACCGGCACCACCGGCCCGTAGCTCGGCCAACTCGGATCGTAAACGCGCGCTCGCCGATCTACTGCGATCATGCGCCGCACCCAACAGGAGGTGGCGAGTCATGCCGAAGTATCTGATCGAAGCGTCCTACAGCACCGAGGGCGTGAAAGGGGTCGCGGACAAGGGCGGAACGGCTCGCCGCGAGGCTGTTGACCAGCTCATCGCTGCCGGTGGCGGCACGGTTGAGAGCTTCTACTTCGCGTTCGGTGCTCCCGACGTTTACGCGATCGTCGAGCTGCCGAGCAACGAGGCCGCAGCCGCCATCGCGCTCAGCATCAACCAGACCAACGCCACGAGCATCAGGACGGTCGTGCTGCTCACGCCTGAGGAGGTCGACGCGGCAGCAAAGATGGCACCTGAGTACCGGCCGCCGGGAGACTGAGGCTCTGACGCCACTCGGCCTCACACCGGACACCGGCACCTGACCGCTACTCGGCCAAGCCCACGGCTTTGAGGGCATCGGCATGACTTCAGGTAGAACTCAGCGCGGGCAATCTTCCCGTCGCGGACCGTCCAGAGTCCGGCGGTCTCCCCCTTGACCTCTTGCGTGCCTCCCTTGCTGCGCCCGAAGTCGTGGATGATCAAGAGAACTCGATTCCCGAGGTCGATGGCCCGTTTAACCTCCTGGCGATAGGTCGTCCACGGTGCGAGCCAGTCCAGCCAGAACTCCCTCAGGCCGAGCAGGCCGGTATAGGTCTTCTCGCCGTCGGGTAAGCCTCGGATGGCAACCGTGAACTCTCGGGACAGGAGGGGAGCGATGACCTCCGCCGACATCGCCGCTCTGCCGTCGTCGCGGAATAACGGCACGAAGTCAACCTCAGGTGCGGGGAGCAGTCCGCTGACAAGCTCCACGTTCTGCTTAGAAATAAGCTCTCATCTCCTTCGGCTCAACGGCCAAGTCTCGCCCATTTCATCCGTCGAGGGTGACGCCCACGGCGTCATGAGCTCTCCTGCGACATCGCCTACCCCTCCAGGCCGAGGTCGGCGAGGGCGCGGTCCGGCTCCCAGTAGCGGACGATCCTCGTCACCTTGCCTTCGCGGACGTGGAAGAGGATCACGCCCTTACCCGTCAGATGCAAACCGCTTCCCCTGCCTCTACCGCTGAACTGTGTGTACAAGGACACGCTCGTCGTCCAGCGACCGGTACTCATCAGCGAGAGTCCGGACCTCCTCGAAGCCGCTGATGAACTCGCCCCACGCTTTCGACACGGCAGCCAGCCCCGCCCAGGTGCCGGGGTTCGGCCCATCGACGACGACGAGTTCGACATCGGGATCGGCCCACTCGACGGAGCTGTGATCCCCCCGTTCCCAGGTCGCATAGATGGATCGCACAAGGTCCAGGTTCGCCGACATCGCCTGCCCCCGCTCCTCGGCGAGGCGTTCGGCAGCAGCACGGGCCTCGTCGATGTCGGCGTACACAGTCGTCCGCACGATCATGCCCTCCCGCCACTCGTAGATATGTGCGTCCCGCACCCGAAGCTCGCTGTCGCTGCCCGCAAGGCGGCCCTCGTGGATGATCACAGCGAGAACAACGCCGCTGCCGAGGTCGAGAATCTCCTCCGGCACCGTCTGATACGCCTCGTAAGAACTGAACCATCCTTCAAGGAACCCGCGTATAGCCGCCGCGCCCTCGAAGGCTTCACCGAGCGGGTGCGCCTCCCAGACTGCATCGGGTGCGTAACGGCTCATCATCGCGTCCACGTCACGGCGACTCGCCGCCTCGAACACCTCCCGTGCAACCTCCACCAGGTCGGGGGTCGTGGACTCCTCAGGCATCAGCCGGTGAGTATCGCGACGAACGAGTCAGGCGGCCTCGCCCCCGAGCGCCTTGCGCAGCGCGGCCTCGACCTGCTCGCGTTCGGCGTCCTCGCGTTCATGAACGCTCGCGATCGGCTCGGGCATCCTCGTTGAGGGCATCGCGCACGAGCGCCACCACACGGGACGCCAACGCCCCACCATCCGAAATGCTCACCGCTGCCGTGCGTCCGGTCACCTTCAGCATCCCTGCACCCCCCCATCTCGCCGTTGACGGCGCGCCCCCCTCTGTCCGCGAAAGGGCTAACCGATGGGAGCGACTATACGCCCACTTTGGGGGGCGTATAGGTCACGAACCAGCGCGCCAGTCTCGGGATCGGATCGCCTGGGTGTCCGCCTGGGTCCAGGCCGCCGTTGCCATCGCCGCAGCCGTCAGCAGTACCGAGGGCCACGCTCCGATCGCCAGCGCGAGCAGGTGCGAGGAGACGAACGCGCCCAGTCCCACGCATGCGAGGGTCGCCGCTGTCCTCGCTCCGTGACGCCGCGTCCAGGTTTGGACGCACCAGATGCCGCCGACCAGCAGAACGACGCCTCCGAGAGGCCGCGAACCGGTGCTCGCCGCGATTGCGTAGCCGACGATCAGGGCGCCACCCGCGATCGGCGCTGTGGGCGTGGGGCGCACGCACGGCAGCGTAGCGATGTCTCCGTGTGAGACGCGCCGGGACCCGCCTCCCGGAGTCAGGCGATCGTTACTAGCGTGACCAGCGCGATCACCGTCGCGGCGGTGCCTACGCTCGTCTGGTCACCGACCGGCGGTGGCAAAGCGTCACTGAGGCCGCACCAGGTCCCGCAGCATTTCGTTGGCCTCGCCGAGCAGCCAGCCGGGATCGGCGAGCACACGTCCGGCCGCGACGAGAATTTCAGCCGCCTGGACGGCCATGTGGTCGAGCGAGTGCTGTGAACTGGCCAGCGAAGCCTCGGTGTCGATTCCAACCAGCCGCTCACCGATCCCCCAGACCTACCTGCGCGTTGCAACGGGCACGGATCGAGCGCAGGCTCCCCGGCGGGCGGATCGCGAACGTCCGTAGCTGCACCGGCGATCCGGTGGGTGCCTCCTACGCAGGTGGCGTGCGGCCGGATACGGATGGATTATTCGGCAGGCCACCGCTCAGCCCGTCGGAGCGGGCGCGGCGGGAACGCTACCCGGCGATGATGACCGAAGTCGTCGAGCGCATCGAGGCGTCGCTTGAACGGGCGGTGCCCGACGACCGCTACGTGCCGCGACCGCCGTCCGTGCCGTCCGTCGTCTACGAGCGCTTGGCGGGGCGGTCGTTCGCAGCGTGGCGGGCACGGGCGCACGAGAAGCCCAAGACCGTCGTCATCGGTGGGGCCGTCTTCACCGTCCGCCCGGCCCTCCCGAGCGACGGCGACGTGCGCGTATATTGGGGGCCGTCGGACTCCGAGCTAAAAGCCGAGCACGACGAGATGATGCGGCGCAAGTACGAGCGCATGGCGTTCAGCCATCGGGCGTTTGAGCGGCACATCGAGCAGGGTGGGAGCATCGAGGACTACTGACCCCGGTGGCCGTAATCGGGCCGCATGTTGCTCGTCATCTCAGGCAACCAGCGCGGAGGCCGCGCCGATCATTTCGCGCGAGGGTTGACGTGCCACCGACGTGCCATGGCGCCGCCTAATCCCCCCTCGAAAGGACGAAAGGCCCCGGAAATCCGGGGCCTTTCAGCACTCGCCTGTTATGGGCGATACTGGGCTCGAACCAGTGACCTCCGCCTTGTCGAGGCGGCGCTCTCCCAGCTGAGCTAATCGCCCTGGGAACGGTCAGGGTATCAACGGGCGATAACCTTAAGGCCCCCGACGGCGACGTGGCGGAGTGGCTACGCGGCGGCCTGCAAAGCCGTTTACACCGGTTCGATTCCGGTCGTCGCCTTGAGCCGAAGACCGGCTACCCGCGTTACCCGTAGAACGTCTGTTCCTACTCCTCCGCCCGCTGCCTAGCCCGGCTCGATGCACGGCCCGCTACGCCACTAGGAGATTCCGGAGCCTGGAGGCGCAGGAAGCGGGTTGATCATGTCCGAATCCCACCGGTAATCGAGCCCCACTCTGCCAGCACCGTGCATCACCCGGCCGTTCGGCGCAGCCGCCTCGCTCCAACCGACCTCGGAGTGGTCTTCGCCGCGACGAAAGCCTGCGGCGTGAAAGACGCGGGCATACGCGTCGAAGCGGACACGTACCATAGATCCGCTCGAGTGGTCATCCCGCGCTCCGGCCGTGACCCACTCCTAGGGCCCGCGTCGTGAGCGACGGCGACGGGGTGCGGAGCAAGACCAGACATCACGGCACCAGCCAACCAGGGAGCGCCCTCGCGGTCGACTAATGCCGTCCGTCCGACACTCCGTCGGAGGCGGCTCGGAGCGCAGGTGCTCGCACCGGGCCTGTCAACAGCGGCACTGAGGGGCAACGAGGGGCGGTCGTTCGCGGGCGCAGAGTTCTCGGTGACGCTTGTAGAGGGACACGACCGGCATCTGGCAGACCACCGGAGGGGCGGCTCGGCCGTTCGGCGACATTCGTCCGGGCCACCGACGGGCCCTAAGGGGGGGCGGGCGGGGGTCCGATTGAAGGGCTAACAATGCCAGTGCCGAGGTGCCAAGGCAATGCACTCGTGAAGGGTGTGTAGCAAAGCCGGCGGCTCTCGAAAACCGACCTCCGGGCCGGGGCACGTGGGACGCATCGCCGTCAAGGGCGATGGGGCCGAGGGGCTGGCGCCCTGTGAAAGATCCGTAGGAGGATTAAAGTGCTCTATCGACTGCGCCAGCGCTCGAAGGATGAGGGTGGTTTTACCCTCATCGAGCTCCTGGTTGTCATCCTGATCATCGGCATTCTTGCCGCGATTGCAATCCCGTCGTTCCTGAACCAGAAGAGCAAGGCCAGTGACGCGTCCGCCAAGGTGCAGGCGCGTACCGCCGAGACGGCCGCCGAGACCTACTCGACCGACCACAACGGCGAATACACGGGCATGACGCCGGCCGAACTGAAGAAAATCGAGCCGACGCTCAACGAAACGACCGCCGCGAAACTGACGAAGGCCGAACCAGGCGCAAAAGGCGGCTACACCGTGGAATCGGAATCCGTGCCCACGAAAAACGTGTTCAAAATCGAACGTACCGAAAACGGTGAAATCAAACGAACCTGCACGACCAAAGGCACGGGTGCCTGTCCGTCGAGCGGGGAATGGTAGTCCTAGCGGCACACTTGCCCTAGCCCTACACCCCTCGGATCGAGCCCCGTGGAGAGTCAGCTCTCCACGGGGCTCGGTCTACGTCATGGGTGGTCGGAGCGGCGGATCGCGCTCGACGTCTGACATTGCGATGCCGCAACTCAACACGAGCGAGCAAGAGCTTCTAGGCCCTAGGGGCACCGTACGTGCTCGCTGTCAACTGCTCGGCGCGTTGCTTGATCCCGCGCAGCATCCTTCGCTCCATCACGAGTGAGCCGGGCTCCATCGGCAGCATGCCCACGCGCGCAGCGAGACTCGTCAGACGGAAGCGGTTTCGGCTGATCAGCCGTGTCCTGCCGTCACGCTCGGCGAGCACGAACGTCCAGACCCAGTTGCGATCCTCTGAACGCCAGGCGAGCACGTGTTCGGCGTTACTGATCTCGAGCCGCATCCGGTTCGGACCGAGCCCGATCGTCTCACCCACCTCGGGATGCTGGAACTCGGGGAGCACCTGGTCGACACTATGCATGTTCAGGCCGAGCAGATTCTCGATCCAGTCGTATGTGTAGGCGCCCCCGCGCGGAGCCGGACCCATCTGCGCGAGCCACGGCCACACAGCCGAGGCGGGCGCATCGATCTCGATGGCTCGCGTCGATACGCCATCGGCATCGGGCAGAAGCTCGTCCCCGGGCAGACCCGAGGTGGCCTCGGCGCGCGTCGCACCCCAGGTGAGGATGGGACGACGCAGGCCGAGGAAGTAGAGTCCCCCGACTCCCGCGAGGACGAGCATGTCAAAACGCCACCTGATGCATCACAGTCTTGCAGCGACACGTCGACCGGGCCGCTGTGACCGTCGAGCCGCGCAGGTCGTGTGTCGCTGCCATGCATGCATTGGGCCAGCGCCGCAGGGTAGGGAGCCACTGCGCAGGGCCGCCACTACCTTCCGCCCATCCTTGCGATGACGCCAGGCGTGCGCCGCACTCCATCCCCGCGGGCGCGCCCGCGCCATTAAGCTCGCTCCCGTCGGGCGCCCCCGACCGCGCCTGTTCGTGTACGCGTCGCTCTGTGCGGGCGCTCAACCACTAGCATGGCTCGGCCCCGGCGGAAAGGAGACGAAATGGCTGGCAGCGCGAGCATTCCGAAGGCCGTCGCCCACGGGATCGAGGGCCTTGAGACGCTCAAGGATCAGGTCGTAGGCCCGAGCCAGTGGCGCGAGGTCACTCAGGAGATGATCAACCAGTTTGCCGAGTTGACCGGTGATGAGCAGTGGATCCATGTCGACGTCGAGCGCGCAAAGGTCGAGAGTCCGTTCGGCACGACGGTCGCCCACGGCAACCTCACCCTCTCGCTGATCGACGGGCTGCGCAAGGATCTGACCGAGTGGAGCGGTTTCAAGCTCGGCGTCAACTACGGCTGGAACAAGGTCCGGTTTCCCGCCCCTGTCGCTTCGGGAGCCCGGGTGCGCTGCTATGCGCAGATCGTCGAAGTCTCCGATGTCGGTGGCGGCTGGTACCAGGTCGTCACTCGGTTCACCGTCGAGGTCGAGGGAGGCGAGAAGCCGGCCTGCGTCGCCGACAGCGTCGGCCGCGTGCTGGCGGACGTATAGCCGCCATCGCAGACGGCGAGTGGCTATCCAGAGCCACTGGCGCGGCGGCCGCCCGATCGATCGTGCCGGCGATGTCGCGCGCCAGCTGCTAGCCCTCGGTCCCGGCGAGCATGCGCAGGCGTGCATGCGAGCGCCGCAGCTCCCGTCGCGGCAGCGTGACGTGTCGCAGGCCTCTGTGAATAACCTGGCGGGCGTGACCTACACGACCGCGCAGGGCAGGCAGCAGTTGCTCGACACGCTGGCCGGTGCGACCGATGAGATCGGCTACGCCCTCGTGTCCCTCGGCGAGGTCTACGAGCTGCTCGACGAGCACACCGCCGACACCCTCGAGCAGGAGCTGTTCCTGCCCGTCCAGATGGCCTACGGTCGAGCCCAGCGGACCCACGCCGAGTTTGCCGCCCGGCACGACCTGCCGCCGCGCGTGTTCGAGCGCGCGTCTCCGGGAGCTCCTTCACATGGCGTCAGGGGTCTGCTCGACAGCGCCCTCGATGCGGTCGGCAGGGCGGACGGCGCGCTCGCCGAGCTGCAGGATTCGATGCTGCCGATCGAGGTCGGCGACGCCGAACTGCGAGCGGGCCTCGAAGAGGTGCGAAGGCTCCTCGGCGAGCTTCGCGGGCGCGCCCGCGAGCTCGTGCGCACGCTCGGGCGCTAGCTCGGGTCGCCCGTCAGCCGGCCCGCGCGGCGTCGGCGAACATGCCCATCCCGCGGCTCCAGCCCCCGGGCGACCCGACCGCGTCGCGCATCTGCTCCCAGCCCTCGCCGTGGTGCTCGAGCTTGCGGTGTTCGAGTTCGACGCGCGTCCGCTCGGGGCCCTCGGCCACGAAGCGCACCTCAACCTCGCTGGTCTTGTCGGGGTCCGTCTCGAGCTTCCACTGCAGGCTTACGTCCCAGCTGAAGATCACCAGGCTCGGCGGCTCGTAGGCAAGCACGCGCGCCCAGCGACACTCGCTGCCGTCGACGCCCCGGTCGTAGATGTGTCCGCCGACACGCGGCTCGAAGACCATCTCTGCGAGATCCGCCTCAAGGATGTGATGCTCGGCGGGCCACCAGCTCGCCATCCCGTCCGTGAACACCGAGAACGCCCGCTCGACCGGCGCCTCGACGACGATCGAAGTCTGCACCGACGTGTCGGTTGTTTGCATGCTCATGGGACTTCCTCCTCTCCTTGCTCGACCGCCGTCTTGAAGGCTGCCAAGGCTCGATTCCAGAACAGGTCGAGGTACGCGCGCAGGGCGCCCACCCCAACCGGGTCAAGCTGATAGATGCGGCGGGTGCCAACGGGCCGGTCGATCACCAGACGCGCCCCCTTGAGCACCTTCAGGTGCTGGGAGACCGCCGGTCGGCTGACCGGCAGCTCGCGCGCCAGCTCGCCCACGGCAAGTGGCCGCTCAGCGAGGCGCTCGAAGATGGCTCTCCGAGTCGCGTCGCCCAGTGCAGTGAGCGCTGCTCCTTGGTAAGTCGCCACGAACCGTAAGACTATGCTTACCCTCTCGGTTTGTCAATGCGCCCTGCCGGCGTCGCCAACCGGCCCCGCCTCACCGCCGGCTCAGCTTCGCCCTGCGCTCGCCAGGGCCCGTCCGAGCGAGCCCGCGTCCTGGGGTCCACGCAGCACGGCGCGGACGTGGCCGGAGCCGTCGATAACGAAGGTCGTCGGCAGGCCTGTCAGGTGGTAGGCATTGCCAACCGCTCCTTCGGAGTCGCGCAGGTTCGAGAACGTCCACGAGTAGCGGCGGATGAACGATCGCGCCTGTGAGAGGCCGTCGCTCCAGTCGACGCCGATCAGCCGCCCCCGGCCAGACGGACTCTCAGAGAACCGCTCGAGCGCCGGCGCCTCGCGCGCACACGGTCCGCACCAGCTGGCCCAGAAGGTGACGAGTGCCGCCCGCCCGCCCGTGGCGGCCGGCGGCCGGTTCGGCGTCAGGGGCGGACCGGCGAGCCGTTCACGAGGAAGCGCCGGCGCGAGGCGCCCGATGGAGGCCGCGCCCTTGAAGGCGAGCCCGACGACGAGGAGCACGACAAGCCCCACCGCGGCAAGCGCCCACAGAACGAGTCGCCACGGCCGCGTCATCGTCGTAGGCAGGAGCGGGGCCCGAAGGTCGAGGCCTGTACGCGCATGACACAGCGAACCTATCAGCGCCACCCGCGACAGCCGCCGGTTGGGTCGTTTCCCCGGGCCGGCCCGAGCCGTCGGCAAGAACCTTTGCAAACCTCCTCAGAAACGACTTTGGGCCGCATCTTGCAGGAAAAGCTGCTAGTTTCCTCGCCATTCGTGCCGAGTCCTTGACCCCACGGGGTGAAGGAGCGGGGGATCCATTGCAGCCAGCGCGGCTGCGGGGGCGAATCGCCACGACGTGTGGCGTAGCGTAGAAGCCAGCTGCTACGCGAGCCCGACAGCTAACCCCGTAGGCGCCAAGCAATGGAGAAAGGACGCCTTCGCATGCCGGGATTCCCGCGTGATCTTGCAGTTGTCGACCCCTGGGACGCTTCGCTTCAGCGCTCGCGCGCACGCCGTTCGCGCGCAGGCAGCGGGCGCAAGCACAGCAGCATCTACAGAGCACCTCTGACGTCTTCGCCGATCGACGCCCCCGGCTCCCTCAACGACGGCCGCGATCTGGCCGACGAGGAGCCGTGGGTGCTGTCGCTCGGCCGCTCCCGCGCGCGCAGGCGCGCCGCCGAGCTTCGCTTCGTGCCCGCGGGCTCGCGAGCCAAGCGGATCTCGTTGGGCGCCCTTGCGGCGCTCACGGTCGGCCCAACGGCCAGCGTGGCCGACGGGCAGGCGGCATTCAACCCCGCCGTCGGCCCGGAACCACCGACCACGACCGAACACGGCATCACCCTGAGCACGGAAAGCGAAGGTCGGCAGGTGGAACTGCTGCAGAAGGCTCTCGGAGGCATCAAAGTGGACGGCATCTTCGGCCCGGAAACCGAACAGGCCGTGCGCACCTTCCAGGCCAGCAGGGGACTCACGGTTGACGGCATCGCGGGGCCGGGGACGAGCGCTGCGCTGCGCGGGCAGGCCCCGGCAGTGGCCTCCTCGGTGAGCTTGCGCAGCGACATCTCGGCGACGCCGTCCGTGCAGGGAGGCGCCGAAAAGGCTCCCGGCCATGCCGTGGCGCGTCTTCAGAGCGCGCTGCGCCTCACGGCCGACGGCGAATTCGGGCCGGCGACCGAGGCGGCCGTCCGCCGTCTGCAGGCCCGCCACGCCCTCGCGGTGGACGGCGTGGTCGGACCCGCAACCTGGAGCGTGATAGGCGTGACCGGGGAGGAAACCCTCACTCCGCCCGCCAGCGCTCTGCCCCCGGCGCACAAGCAGTCCGCGGCTGCGCCCGTCGCCGCTGCCGCCAGTCCTGCGGCCAGCGGCGCGGGAGAAGCGGGCGCCCCGAGCGGTGCCGGCGCCGTGAGCGGTGCGGGCGCCGTGCAGCGCCTGCAGGCGGCGCTTCACCTCCCGGTCGACGGTGAATTCGGGCCGGCGACCGAGGCGGCGATCCGTCGGCTTCAGGCCCGCCATGGCCTCCCGGTGGACGGCGTGGTCGGCCCAGCCACCTGGGGTGTGATCGGCGTGACCGACGAGGGCACCCTGACGCCTCCCCCTTCGGCCATGGCCGCGCCGGCGGAAGCTGCGTCGGGGCATGGCTCGAGGGGCGGCGAATCGTCCGGGGGTTCGAGCAGTGCGACGTCCGGCGGAGGAGGCGAATCGTCGAGCGTCGTCGCACGCGTGATCGCGGCGGGAGACGAAATTGCCAACAGGCCATACGTCTACGGCGGCGGGCACGGCTCCTTCCAGTCGGCCGGCTATGACTGCTCAGGCTCGGTGTCCTACGCGCTGCACGGCGGCGGTCTGCTCAGCTCGCCCGAGGATTCCACGGCCCTTGAGTCCTACGGCGAAGCCGGCCCGGGCAAAGACATAACGATCTACGCGAACTCCGAACACGCGTTCATGGTGGTCGACGGCAGGCGCTTCGACACGGTCGCCCAGGCGGAAGGCGGGTCGCGGTGGTCGAACTCGATGACCTCGACCTCTGCCTACGTCGTACGCCACCCGGCAGGGTACTAGGCCGCCTGCGCATTCTCCTCACCCCGCGGGGGCAGTGCCCCCCGCGGGTGGCGCCCGCGCCGGCAGGGCTGCCTAACGGCTGAGCGAAAAGCTGAAACCCTAAAGTCGCGACGGCCGCGCGCCGAAACGGGACGCATGAAGATGGAGATCGAGTTCGACGAGACCGACCCCGGCCAGGTGGCCAACGGGCTAGTCCGCATGTTGACCCTGGCGCTGAAAACGGGCGTCGGCGTGGAAGCCAACGACGGCTCCTACGCGGTGACAAACCCGGGCGACGAGGAATGCGTGAGGCGCTGGATCGGCCCAGACGGGCAGGAGTACCGTAGGGACGTCATGCAGAGGCGCTGGGTGGTCAAGGAAAGCACCGACGCCTCGGGCCGCAAGATGCCGCCGCCGGCGGAGTAACGCCCGCGGCCACGCCTGCTGCACGGCGCCCGCTGCACCGCGCCGACCCTGAGAGGCTTTCTGTCTGCGCCCGAGAGTCTCGTCCCAAGCCCGGCCTAGCTTGATCCTCCCCGTCCGCGCCGGCAGGAGAGGGCCATGCTTGCCCGAGCACACACATTCACGATCGAGGGACTTCAGACCCGGCATGTGACCGTCGAGCTCGACATTCGCCCCGGCCTCCCGGGATTCGCGATCGTCGGGCTCGCGGACGCGGCCGTGCGCGAGGCCCGCGAGCGGGTGCGTGCGGCGATCCTCAACTCCGGCTACGAGTTCCCGGCGCGCCGCATCACGGCGAACCTCGCGCCGGGCGACGTCCGGAAGGCCGGGCCCGGTCTGGATCTCGCGCTCGCATGCGCCGTGCTGGCAGCCAGCGAGCAACTCCCGCGCGAGCAGCTCGAGAGGCAAGTGTTGTTCGGGGAGCTCGCGCTCGACGGCCGGGTGAGAGCCTGCCACGGCACGCTCGCCGTGGCGCAGGCAACGCGAGACGCCGGACTGAAGCGGCTTGTGCTCGCCGGCGCACGCGTCCGCGAGGCGAGGTTGGTCGAGGGGATCGACGTCGCGGCCGTCGAGCGCCTCTCTAGCGCCGTGCGGGTCCTCAAGGGAGGCGCCGGAGACCCCCTTCCCCCACCCCCCGCGCACAACGCGAGCCCAAATGGAGCGGGCGGTCATAGGACCGCCGGGGCGCCGCCGGACCTGAGTGACGTACGAGGCCAGCATCATGCGGTCAGGGGGCTCGTGATCGCCGCGGCGGGCGGCCACAACAGCCTGTTCAGCGGGCCGCCGGGCACCGGCAAGACGATGCTTGCTCACCGGATTGCGTCGATCCTCCCGCCGCTGAGCAGGCCCGAGGCCATCGAGGTGACGCGAATCCACAGCATCGCAGGAGGGCTCGCGGCCGAGCTTGCAACCAGCCGGCCGTTTCGGGCACCCCACCATTCGATCACGGCTGCAGGTCTCGTGGGCGGGGCGCGGTCCCGGTGGATCGGCGAGGTTGTGCTCGCGCACAACGGCGTGCTATTCCTGGACGAGCTCTCCGAATTCGCGCGGCCCACGCTCGAGGCGCTGCGCCAGCCGCTGGAGGATGGGCGGGTGGCGATCGTCCGAGCGCAGCACTCGGCTGTCTACCCGGCGCGATTCATGCTGGTCGCCGCCACCAACCCGTGCCCATGCGGCTTCCTGGGAGCCACGGACCGGTGCAGGTGCACCGAAACCGATCTCGCGCGGCATCGTCGCCGCCTCAGCGGGCCGCTGCTCGACCGCATCGACCTGCTCACGCACCTGGAGGTGGACGGCGCTCACGACCTGGCCGCCGCGCCGCTGACGAGCTCGGAAAGCGCTCGCGAGCGTGTGATGTGGGCGCGCGAACGCCAGGCATCGCGCTTGAAGGACGACGGGGTGACCGTCAACGCGCAGATGAGCATCCGCGCGCTGAAGCGGCACGTGACGCTCGGGCGCAAGGGCCAGGAGATGCTGCGGAGTGCCCTCGAGACCGGCATGCTGAGCGCCCGCGGGCAGCATCGGGTGTTGCGCGTCGCACGCACGATCGCCGACCTGAATGGGAGGGCACGCGTGGAGGCGCGGGATGTGGGGGCTGCGCTCGCGCTGCGCCCGGAAGGCAATCCCGCTGCCGGCCGCGCGGCATGAGAACTGCCGGAAAGGACCAGCCCTGTGAGGAATGCCTGCGGCGCAGCTGGCTGCTCGCGGCGCTGAGTGCGAGCCTCGACTACCGCTGCGGCGACCGTGTCCGTCTGTTCGAGCTGCTGGCGCTCGGCGACGAGGATCTCATCCGAGCGGTCGGCGGCAGGCGTAGGAAGGCGCTCGGCGAGCGCTACGCGCAGCTGAAGGCGAGCTCGCTCGATTCAGCGCACCGAGCACCGGCGGTGTGCCGGCACGACCCGCGCTATCCGGCGGCGCTGAATGGGGCCTGGGCCCCGCCGATGCTGAATGTCGGAGCCGGAGTTGACAAGCTCGCCGAGCTCACGGCGGGACCTGTCGTGGCAATCGTGGGAAGCAGGAGGGCGACCGACTACGGCATCGAGATGGCCAAGAGCCTGGCCCGGGGCCTGGCCGCCGCCGCGGTGACCGTGACGAGCGGACTGACCGACGGGATCGCCGTGGCCGCGCATGCGGGCGCGCTTGAAGCTCGCGGAAACTCCGTGGCGGTGCTGCCCGGCGGCCTCGATGTTGGGTGCCCGGCGAGGAGGCGATCGCTGTGCGAGCGAATCATGGGCACGGGCTGCGCGGTCTCAGAGCTGCCGCGCGACTGTGCCCCAAGGCGCTGGGGACAGGCGGCAAGCGAGCGGATCATCGCCGGCCTCGCGACGTTGACGGTCGTGGTGGAGGCCGACGAAGACGCGGCCGATCTCACGACCGCGCGGCTCGCCGGGGCGCTTTCAAGGGCGGTTGCAGCGGTCCCCGGACGCGTGACGTCGCCCGCGTCGAGGGGGCCTCACGCGCTGCTGATGGCAGGGGCCCATCTTGTGCGGGGTCCAGCCGACGTGCTCGAGCTGCTGTACGACGGCGACAGCTGCGAGACGACCCCGGCTCCCGCCATGACGCAGGCGCAGCTGGAGCCGCGGTTGAGGCGGATCTTGGAGCGGGTGGGAGCAGGAGAGGACACGCCCGACAAGCTCGCCCGCGACGCGCGGCATGCTCCAGAGGCGCTTCTGGCGCTCAGCGAGCTGGAGCTCATGGGACTCCTGGCGCGCGGCGACGGCGGCCGGTATGTGCCCCGCGATGCTCTACCGCCTCGCCGGATCGCCGGGAGAGGCGCCTAGCTGGTCGACAGGGGCCCCAACTCGAGCTCCTGCGGCACGTCCAGGCCGCTAGTCCGACAGAGCTCGACGAGCCCGTCGAGGTCATGGGTGTGCGGGTAGCCGACCTGGCGCCGCGCGAGCGCTGCCTTCAGAGACTTCTCAACGGCCCGCTGACAGTGAAAGCCGAGGATCGAGTCCGCCACGCCGTCAATCGGGAGCAACGATCTCGCCGCGAACAGGTCGTCGTAGGCGAGGCCCAGCAGCAGCCCTGGAAGGTCTGGATCACTCGACATCATGCGGCGAGCGGGCGGCCCTCAGAGAGCGCGGCGTGGATCAGACTGCCGCGCACGTCCCGCCACACCCGAGCTTCGTCCTCGCTGATGACGACAACGTCTGCGAACACGCCAAGCCCGCGCAGCGTTCTGCGCAACCTGACGGCCTCCTGGACTGCGTCATCAACCGACGGCTCAACGATCAGAAAGTCGAGGTCGCTTCCGGGCCCAGCGTTGCCCCGAGCGTGGGAACCGAACAGGATCACCTCCGCTCCTGGCGCAGCGGTGGATAGCCGTCTCGCCGCCTCGGCTATGACGCTCTCCTCGAACATCGCTCTACGGTAGCGTCCGCGCCAGACCTGACGCCCCTCCAGTTGGCACCGTGTCCTCGGCGGGTTGGGTGGGCTTGGACGGGTCCGCTTACCGGCGCGCCATGAGGCGTCATCACGCCTAACGCCCAGCACTCGGGAACTCGGAAATCCGCAACATCTCGACCAACCATGGGCACTCGGTGGAGTCGGCCACGTACACCGCATGTGGTACTCCGAGGTGGTACTCCACCGCCGTTTTGGGACTTCTGCGACCTGCTCCTCGGGCCAGGAACTTGCCCATTTACAGGTATTTTCTGTGAAGCGGATGAAGGGATTCGAACCCTCGACCTTCGCCATGGCAAGGC
>CAWERP010000017.1:0-89674 GCA_963811445.1 uncultured Solirubrobacterales bacterium | reverse complement strand
GCCCAGCCGCCGTTGGTGGTGAGGCCGTTCAGGCCCGAGGCGGCGTGGCGCCACTCGACGTAGACGCCGATGCTCGCGAGCGCGACCAGCGAGTGAGGCGAGGCCAAGGACGATCGTCCGCCGCCGTCGGGCGCCCGGCGCTGAACGTGAGCCAGATGGCGATCACGGCGATCATCGCGACGCTCGCTACGCGGTCCCACACCCCAAGACCCGGCGCACAGGCCGGCCAGAGCGGCCCACCGGGGCCCACCGTCCAATGCCCGAACCGCGCAGTAGAGCATGGCGCTGAGCAGGAATATGAACAGCGCCTCGCTCAGCGCCGCGTGCTCGAGAAAGAGCTGATCGCCGCCGAGGGCGATGATCGCGGCGGGCGCGAGCGCCAGCCCGCGCGGCCCCCCGCAGCGGCGCACGGCACAGAAGAAGAGGACCGCGGCGAAGAGGCCGAGGGCATGCTGGACGAGAACGACCAGCAGCAGATGGGGGCTGATCGCGTGCAGCACGCGCAGGAACATCGAATAGCCGGCGGTCCTGCCTGGGGACGACCACAGCGATGCGACCGCGCCCTGGAAGTAGATCCCGCTGTCGGAGAACCCGGTGATCGCCGGGCGCCACAGGAGCGTGAAGTAGACGCGCAGCAGGAATCCCACACCGAGGAGCACCGCCAGCGCGACGAGCACGCGATCGCGCCGATCCCCATCCGGCGCTCGCCGGGCGCTCAGCGCCGGCGGGAACCGCATCGAACCCTCGCCCAGGGGGTTAACAGCCTCACCAACGGATTGGCGCGAGCGCTACTCATCGCGCGAAACGATTCATCGCAAAAGGAGAGGCACAGATGCGTTCTATCAAGCTGGCCCCGGCCGCCGCGGCCGCGGCCACACTGCTCCTCACGCTCGCGCCGGCGGCGCACGCGGCGCGACAAGCATCCGAGCGCCAACGGCCGCTGCAATGTCAACATCAACGTCACGCCCCGCGTGATCGAAGCCGGGGAGTCGGTCTCCGTCTTCGGGCGCCTGCACTGCCGCGGGCGCCTGCAGCCATCGAGCGGCGCCGCCGGCAAGACGGTCAACCTCCTGCAGCACGTGTCCGGAGCGCCCGGCTTCGGCGTCATTCAGACGACGACCACCGATGCGAACGGCTTCTACAAGCTCGAAACCGCCGGCATCAACGCCAACAGCGTCTTCTACGTTCGCTCGCGCGGCGCGGCAAGCGGACGCAGGGCGGTGAGGGTTCTCGCCCATGTGACCCTCAACGGCCCGCCGGAAGGCACGCAGCTGCTCACCGGCGCGCCCAACAAGGTGACCTTCACAGGCACGGTGTCCCCGGCCGACGAAGGCGCGCGCGTCATCCTGCAGCGCCAGAACGCCGCCACCACGGGCGGTGACTGGCACCGCATCGATGCCGGCCGCGTCGGGCCGGCAGGCAACTACACGATCACCCACACGTTCGTGGTGCCGGGCGACGCGAACATCCGCGTGCTCGTGCGCAGCCAGCGACGCAACATCCCGCAGTCCGTCGAACGAACTCACCTACGAGATCTCCCAGGCGCAGAACCCGGCCCTGACGATCCAGGCCTCGGCCGATCCGATCTCCTACGGGCAGTCGGTGACGATCAGCGGAACGCTCGCCGCGGGCGCGAAAATGCCGGTCACGCTGATGGCGCGCACCGCCCGTCAGCACGGCTTCGCGCCGGTCGCCGAAGTCACGACCGACGGTTCCGGCAACTACACCTTCGCAGCACAGTCGCCGATCAACAGCACGTTCTATGAGGTGAAGGGCGCCGGCAAGGTCTCAGCGGTGCTGTATGAGGGCGTCAAAGACGTGCTGAGCGCCACGGTGCTCACCGACCACCGTGCAGGCCGGCCAGTCGCTGACCTTCTCCGGCACGGTCACCCCCGATCACACCGGCCACGTGATCTTCCTCGAGCGTCACAACGTCTCCGGGACAGGCTTCCACGTGGTGCAGGTCGGCACGCTGGGTGCCGGGTCGAGCTTCTCGATCAAGCACACCGTGTATGACCCCGGCACGAAGGTCTTCCGGGTGACGATCCCCGGCGGCCCGGAGAACGAGGGCGCCTCCAGTCCGCCGTTCACGATCACCGTGACGCCGGCGCCGGCCGCCGCGTTGACGGCGGAACCACCGGGCAACTCCTCGCTGCCCGCCGAAGGCCGGTCTCTAGCTCACAGCGAGGCGGGCCTGCCGTGGCCGTCCCTCCGGGGGCGGCCACGGTCGCGCCGCGGCGACGCCGTCGCGCCGCAGGATGCGGCGCGACCGGCGTTCCTCAGGCGGCCACCGCGCGGGACTGCAGGTGCGCGCCCACCTTGCGCTTGACCCGCTGCAGCGCGTTGTCGACGGTCTTCGTGTCGCACCCGAGCCGCTCGCCCACCTGCTCGTAGGAGTAGCCGTCGAGGTACAGCGACAGGACGCGGCCCTCGAGCTCCGACAGCGCGGTCGACAGGCACCCCACCAGCGAGCGCAGCTCCTCGGAGGAGATGACCTGGTTGACGGGGTCGTGCACCGTCGGGCCGGGCAGCATCTGGTCGAGCGTCGGCACGTCGTCGCCCGCCCCGGCCGGGGTCGAGGAGAACGAGACGTACTGGTTCAGCGGCGTGTGCTTGTTGCGCGTGGCGGTCTTCACCGCCGTGATGATCTGGCGCGTGATGCAGAGCTCGGCGAAGTTGCGAAAGCTCGACTCGCGGTCGGTCCGATAGTCGCGGATCGCCTTGTAGAGGCCCACGAGCCCCTCCTGGATGAGATCGTCGGAGTCCCCGCCCGCCAGGAAGTAGGAGGAGGACTTCAGCCGCACGAAGCCGTGGTAGCGCCGGACGAGCCTGTCGTACGCATTGCGATCGCCGCGCTTCGCCAGGGCGATCAGGAAGCCATCTTCAACCTTAGATTCAGAGTGAGGGTTGTGGGTCATTCGTGCCACGAGCAGATCCTCTCCTCGGGAACCCGCCCTGCGGGCAGCACCCGATTTTGCTCAGTGGCGCACTCCTCCCCCGGCGCCAAAGCTATGTATTCCTAAGGCTTCATCAACCTTAGGTTAAGCGTTATGTGTGGGCGAGCCTCGCACAGTTATGACGCGTTGTCAAGCCCGCGCGTCGCGGCTCTGCAAGATCTCGTACAGCAGCGCCGCCGCCGCGGCGCTCACCCCGAGCGACTCCACCCGCCCGCGCACCGGGAGCGCGATCAGCTCATCGCACGCCTTGGCGACCCGGGGCCGCAGGCCGCTGCCCTCGCTGCCCAGCACGAGCACCACGCCCGCGCCGCGATAGTCCGGGGCGTCGTAGGGCACCGCGGGCCGCTGTGCCTGCGGCCCCGCGGCGCTCGCCCCGTAGCACCAGCATCCCGCGCGCGCGCGCCGCCGCCAGGAAGTCGGCGATGTTGCGCACGCGCGCCACCCGCAGGTGCTCGACCGCGCCGGCCGAGGCCTTGCACACGGCCGGGGTGATCTCCGCCGCGCGGCGCTCGGGGATCACGACGCCCGCGGCGCCGGCGCACTCCGCGGTGCGGCAGATCGACCCGAGGTTCTGCGGGTCCTGCACCTGATCGAGCGCGACGAGCAGAGGATCCTCCCCGGACAGCAGCTGATCGGCGTCGGCATACGGGTAGGCGCCGGCCTGCGCGCAGACGCCCTGATGCGCGGGCGAGCCGCAGCGGCGCTCGATCTCCTCCGCGGAGACCACCTTCAGACGCACGCCGGAGAGCCAGGGCTCGCGGGCCGCCCCGGCCGTCGCCCACAGCTCGCCCACGCTCGCGGCCCGCTGCCCGCGCAGCGCCTCGAAGACCGGGTTTCGCCCGTAGAGGATCACAGGGGCAGGAGCACGAAGCCCTCGGGGCCGTCGCGGACCTCCCAGCCCAGCGCGGCGATCTCCTCGCGCAGGCGGTCGGCGGCGGCGAAGTCGCGCTGCCCGCGGGCCTGCTCGCGCTGCTCGGCCAGCTCGCGCACGGCGGCGGGCGCCTGTGCGGCCGCTTCCAGCAGGCCCTCGAGGCCGAGAACGCCGAGCATCTCGCGCAGGTGGGCGTCGCCCGGGCGCGTCCCACAGCGGCGAGGTCGCCTCGCGGATCCACTCGTTCAGCACCGCGAGCGCCTCGGGGGTGGCGAAGTCCCGGGCGAGCGCCTGAAAGAACCCGTCGCGCAGCCGGTCGAGGTCCTCGGGCGAGGGCCCAGGCGACAGGCGCCGTCCCACCTCGCGGATGCGGTTCACGTTGGCCTGGGCCTGCTCGAGCGCCGCCTTCGAGAACGCGAGCGGCTGGCGGTAGTGCCCGGAGATCAGGTACATCACGACCGCGTGCGCCCCGTACTCGCCGATCACCTCGTGCAGCGGGGCGATGTTGCCGGTGGACTTGGCCATCTTCTCGCCGGTGAACTGGATCATCCCGTTGTGCATCCACAGCTTCGCGAGCTCCTCTCCGCGCGCCGCGCGGGTCTGGGCGGCCTCGTTCTCGTGGTGGGGGAACAGAAGGTCAGAGCCGCCGCCGTGGATCTCGAAGCCCGTCCCGAGAGCCTGCTCGGCCATCGCCGAGCACTCGATGTGCCAGCCCGGGCGCCCCGGGCCCCAGGGAGACTGCCAGAGCGTGTCCTCGCCCTCCTTGTGCCCCTTCCACAGGGCGAAGTCCAGCGGATCCTCCTTGCGCTCGGCTCCCTGCACGTCCTCCCCCTGGTCCATGTCCTCCACGCGCCGGTGCGAGAGGCTCCCGTAGCCCTCGTCCGAGCGCACGCGGAAGTACACGTCGCCGCCCGCGGCGTAGGCGTGGCCGGACTCGACGAGGGCCGAGATGTAGTCGACGATCGGCCCCATCGTCTGCGATGCCAGCGGCTCGTGGTCGGGGCGGCCGAGCCCCAGCGCGTCGGTGTCCGCCCGGTAGTGCGCGGTCATCTCCGCGGCGAGCTCGGCGCTCGGGCGGCCCAGCGCGCGCGCCGCATCGTAGATCTTGTCGTTGACGTCGGTGATGTTCACGACGAGCGTCACCTGCAGCCCGCAATGCTCGAGGAACCGCTTCAGCAGGCTGAAGATCACGAACGGACGCGCGTTGCCGATGTGAATGCGGCTGTACACCGTCGGCCCGCAGGCGTAGATGCCGACATGGCCCGGATCGCGCGGGTCAAGCGGCGAGAGCTTCCCGGCGAGCGTGTCGTGCAGCAGGATCTCTCGCATCGCGGCGCAACCCTAGCGATCGGGACCGCGTCGGACGCCCATCAGGATGGAGTCGTGCGCTTGGCCGGGCCTCCTCCAACGCTCCTGACGGCCACTGTCCCGCCCGATGCGTGCTCGTCGGATGTGAACAGAGAGCCGCTCGAGCGAAGGGGAAGCCCCGCGATGAAGGTGCGCGATGTGATCCGGCGAATCGAAGGCGACGGGTGGCGGTTCGAGCGTCAGCGCGGGAGCCACCGCGTCTACCGCCATGCTCGCAAGCCAGGCACAGTCACGATCGCCGGCCGGCCTGGACAGGACGTCCAAGCCGGTACCCTTGGGAACATCCTTCGACAGGCGGGCTTGAAAGGACCTCGACCGTGAGCGAGTACGTCGTCATCTACGAGCAGGGCCCGACCGGATGGGGCGCCTACTGCCCCGACCTTCCCGGCCTGGGGGTCGCCGGTGCGACCCGCAAGGAGGTCGAGCGGCTGATTCTCGGGGCGATCGAGTTGCACATCGAGAGCCTGCGCGAACACGGCGAACCCGTGCCGCCACCGACGAGCGCGGCCGGCGTGATCGCGTTCGGTGCCACGTAGCCGGGCGCCTCGCTCCGCGCAGACGCGTCGGCAACAGCGGCCCCTCAGCCGTCATTCGCCCGGGTAGCTCGCTCGTCGCCCTCGCGCAGGCTGGCCACGGCCAGCGCGGCCGCGCCCTCGCCGCGGCCGACGAACCCGATGCCCTCGCCGGTGCTCGCCTTGACGTTCACGCGGGCGAGCGGAAGGCCGAGGGCCTCCGCCAGGCGCCCGCGGATGGCCGCTCGATGGGGGCTCAGGCTGGGCGCCTCCATGACGACCGTGCAGTCGACGTTCACCACCTCGAATCCGGCCCGCCGGACGCTCGCGAGCACGGTCTGGAGCAGCTCCATCGAGTCGGCATCGCGCCAGCGCTCCTCGGTGTTGGGGAAGTGCTCGCCGATGTCGCCCAGCCCCGCAGCGCCCAGCAGCGCGTCGATCACCGCGTGGGCGAGCACGTCCGCGTCGGAGTGCCCCTCGAGCCCCCGCTCGTGCGCCAGCTCTACGCCGCCCAGCACCAGCCTGCGGCCGGCCGCGAATCGATGCGAGTCATAGCCGATCCCGGTCCGGGTCATCCCCGGCCCGCCCCGGTCGTGCCCGGCGTCGAGGTCTCGCTCGCCCCGATCGGCTCGAGCCGGCGCGCGCGACGATCGAACACGCACAGCTCGCCGACGCCGAGCTCTGAGAGCAGGGCGAGCGCCTGCTCGTAGTCGGCCCCGACGTCCTGCGGGCGGTGGGCGTCGCTCGAGAGCGCCACGCTCGCGCCGGCCTGTAGGCACATTTCAAGGAACGCCGGCGCGGGGTAGATCTCCCCCGCGCGCTTGCGCAGCCCGGCCGTCGAGACCTCAACGGCGATCCCTGACTCGGCGATTCCCTCGATGGCGTGCTCGTAGTAGCGGCGCAGATCCCCCTCGGGCAGCGGGCGCTCTGCTCCCCACCACTTCACGAGGTCCGGATGGGCGAGCACGTCGAACAGCCTGCTGCCCGCTGCCTCTCCGAGCGTCTGGAAGTAGCGCGTCCAGATCTCCTCGGCGCTCAGCCCGCTGTCCCATGCGCTGTATTCGCCCATGTCCACGGCCCCCTCGCGCATGAAGTGCACCGAGCCGACCACGTAGTCGAAGTCGCGCCGTTCCAGGAGGTTCGCGAGGCGATCTTCGGCACCCGGCACGAAGTCCGCCTCGATGCCCAGACGCAGGTCGGTCTGCTCGCGCACGAACCCGCAGTAGAGGTCGAGGTCGTCGTGCGCGTACTGCTCCCAGAACGGGTGCCGCCAGACGTCGAGCGCCTGCGCGAAACGGTAGACGTGTTCTGAGACGCCGAGCTCGGCGATCCCCCGTTCGCCGGCCACCGTGCGGTAGCGATCGACGTTCGCCTTGCTGTAGTGCTCCGCCACGGTGGCATCCAGGGCGTCGGAGCGGAGATGGAGGTGGTAGTCGGTGAGCACTGGGGGTGAGCGATTCAAGCAGGCCGGGCCTGTGAGGGCTCCGAAGCGCGCCGCGCCAACAGCGCGCTAGCCAGCTCCACGTCGAGCGGGGTCGTGATCTTGAGGTTCTCCTCGGTCGTCCTCACCACGATCACCCTGCCGGCCTGGCGCTCGATGAGCCAGGCGTCGTCGGTGGCTTCGGCCAGCACCTCCTCGGGAACGTCAAGCGCCCGCTCGAGCGCCGCACGGCGGAACACCTGCGGCGTCTGCACGGCCCACAGGCTCGACCGGTCGAGCGTCTCGCTGACGGCGCCGTCGGACACGCGCTTGACCGTGTCTGTGACCGGGGCCGCCGCGATCGCCGCCTGCGCGCTCGAGTCGGCGGCGAGCGCCGCCACGACGGCCTGCACGATCGCCCCCGTGACGAGCGGTCGAGCGGCGTCGTGGACGATCACCGGGTCCCCCGGACCGGCCGCGGCCAGGGCGGCGCGCACCGAGTCAGAGCGCACTGCTCCGCCGTCCACCGCGGTGACACCGGGCGGCGCCGGCGTGCCCGGGGGCAGGGCGAGCACGATCTCTGCGATCCCCTGCGCTTCGCCCATCGCGTCGATGCTCCACTGGACCAGCGGGCGGCCGGCCAGCTCGATGAGCGCCTTCGGAGCACCGGCCCCGAGACGCTCGCCGCGTCCGGCGGCGAGGATCAGAGCGACGCTCATCGCCTCGGAGAGGACTGTCGCGCACGCGGCAGCGAGACCGCGATGGGTGCTGCCGCGTGCGCGAGAGCCTCGCTACTTGGCCACTGCCATCTGGCTCGTGGCGGAGTCGGCGAGCAGCTCGTCGAGGTAGCTCTCGGCCTCCTCCTCGTCCATGTCGAGCGCATACATCAGCTCGGAGGCGAGGATCTTCTTGGTCCGCGTGAACATCTGCTTCTCGCCTGTTGACAGTCCCTTCTCGCTCTCCCTCAGCGACAGATTGCGCACCACCTCTGCCAGCTCGTAGATGTCGCCCGTCTTGATCTTGTCGCGGTTGTGCTTGAACCGCCGGTTCCAGTTCTTGGGCATCTCCGAGACCTCGTCGCGGAGCACGTCCAGGACCTTCTGCACCGTCTCCTCGTCGATCACCCTGCGCAGTCCTGCGAGCGCGGCGTTCTCGGTCGGGACGCGCACGGTCATGTCGTTGTGGAGGATCTTGATCGTGAGGTACTCGCGCCGCTCGCCGAGCATCTCCATCTCCTCCTTCTTGAGCACCTTCCCCGCGCCGTGATGCGGATAGACGACGTGGTCGCCCAGCGAGAACTCGATGTATTCGACCTCCCGAGTCGTTTCGATCGACTCGATCAGCGTTTTCTCGTCGCTTTCTTGTGGCGGAATGGTGTACTCCCTTCGTTGTGGCCGACCGTTGGGCGGCCCGTGAATCAAGTTTGCAGGTAGCGGTCCACGAGGTTCAGCTCCTGCAGCCGGCGCAGGCCCTCGCGAATGTCCTTCGCCCTGATCTCCCCCACGCCCTCGACGGCCTCGAGCTCCGCGTCGGTCGCGGCCAGCAGCTCGTCGAGGCCCTGAAACTCGCCGACGATCTGGGAGACCACCACCTTGGGCAGCCTGGGGATGCGCCCGAGCACCCGGTAGCCGCGCGGCGCCACCGGGTAGTCCAGCGTGTTCAGCTTGCGATCGTATCCGAGCAGCTCGGCCAGCCGGCCGAAGTCGAGCAGGTCCTGGTGGGCGAGCCGCCCGATCTCCTCGATCGCTCCGGCGAACATCTCGTCGGAGTAGTCGGAGAGGTAGTCGCGCACGAGCGCGGCCTTCTCCGCCGCGGCGCCGACCATCGTCTCCTCGAGCTGCATCTCGATCAGTCGGCCCTCGCTGCCCAGCTCGACGATGTAGCGCTCGATCTCAACCGCCATCCGCGTGACGAGCTCGGCGCGCTGAAGCACCGTGAGCACGTCGTGCAGCGTCGTCGCCGCCTCGAACTCGAGCGCCGTGAGCCTGGTCGAGACCTGGTCCAGGCGGGTGCGGTACTTGTCCAGCGTGGCGAGCGCCTGGTTGGCCTTCGCCAGCACCACCGGGATGTCCTCGAGGATGTACTTGCCCCCGCCCACGTAGACCGACACCACCTCGCGGCGCTGGGAGACCGCGATCACCAGCGCATCGGTCTGCTTGGAGACGCGCTCGGCGGTGCGGTGCCTGGTCCCCGTCTCATGGGAGAGGATCGTCGGGTCCGGCATCAGCTGGACGTTCGCCATCGTGATCTTCGTGGCGTTCGCGTTGAGGATGATCGCGCCGTCCATCTTCGCCACCTGGTAGAGCAGCGCCGGCGAGTAGTCGATCTCGAGCTTGATCCCGCCCGAGTTCAGGAAACTGAGGTCTTCGGGCTCGCCGATCACGATCAAACCGCCCGTCCGCGCCTGGACGATGCTCTCGATCCCCTCCCGCAGCGCCGTCCCGGGGGCGATCATCTCGAGCGCCTTCATAAGCCCCGGCTCCGGTCTTACATCACCCTCAAACTCTTCACCGGATCGTAGCGCCACGATGTTCCAGTTTAGGGCATCTTGATCTTTTTCATCGGCTCATGGGCCGGGGAGGGGGCCGCGCGGCGCGTCTGCGCCGTCGATTCGCGCCGCGGGCGCCCGATGAGCGGCCCGGCGGCCCTCCCGCCCGGCTCCTCGGGCGCAAGCACGGCGAACGCCGCCGTGAGCGCCTGACGCAGCGTGGCCACCTCGCACGCCGCTGGGCCGCTCTCGAGAGGCGCGATCACCTCGCTCAGACCGTGCTTCGCGGACTCCGCGAGACGGCGCGCCGGGTGGCCCACCCAGCGCAGCTCGCCGGTCAGGCCCAGCTCGCCGAAGCACGCCCGGGGAGCCCCGCTCAGGGGCACTCCGCGGGCCGCGCTCGCCACGGCCAGCGCGACCGCCAGGTCGCACCCGGGCTCCTCCACGCGCACTCCCCCCACGACGTTCACGAACACGTCGGCGCCGCCGGTCCGAACGCCGCCGTGGCGATGAAGGATCGCCAGCACGAGCGCCAGCCGGTTGCGGTCAAGGCCCGAGACGACCCGCCGCGGCTGTTCGAGCTCGGACGGCGCCACGAGCGCCTGCACCTCCACGAGCAGCGGCCTTGACCCCTCCATCGCGGCCAGCACGACGCTTCCCGGGGCGCGCGTGGCCTCCGCCACGAACCTCGCCGAGGCGTCCAGCACCTCCACCAGGCCGCTCTCGCGCATCTCGAACAGCCCGGCCTCGTTGGTCGATCCGAACCGGTTCTTCGACGCCCGCAGCTCGCGGTAGGGGCGCTCGCGCTCGCCCTCGAACTGCAGCACGCAGTCCACGAGATGCTCGAGCACGCGCGGCCCCGCCAGCCCGCCGTCCTTCGTTACGTGCCCGACGAGAATCACCGCCACGCCTCGCGCCTTGGCCAGTTCCATGATCCGCCCGGCGACCTCGCGGACCTGCCCGACCGAGCCCGGCGCGCCCGAGCATTCGGCGGCGTTCAGCGTCTGCACCGAGTCGATCACGCACGCGGCAGGCGCCTGGTGGGCGATCGTGTCGAGGATCGTGTCGAGATCGGTCTCGGCGAGTATCGGCACGCTCAGCGCCGGCTGGCCCGGACCCGAGCCGAGCCGCTCGGCGCGCAGGCGCACCTGTGCGGCGGACTCCTCTCCGCTCACATACAGCGTCCGGTGGCCGGCCTGCTGCAGGTGGCCGAGCGCCATGTTCGTGAGCGTCGACTTGCCGATCCCGGGCGACCCCCCGATCAGCACCAGCGAACCCGGCACGAGCCCTCCGCCGAGGACCCGATCGAGCTCCCCGATCCCCGTCGACATGCGCTCCACCGGCGCGGCGCCCACCTCGCGCAGCGGGCGCGGAGCGAGCCTCGGGCGCGCGCCCGGACCGGCGGCGCCCCCCGAGCCCGCCCGGGCGCGCCCCGAGCCGCCTCGGCCGCGTCCCGGCGCGCGCACGGCCGGGATTGGCTCCTCGATCAGCGTGTTCCACTCCTCGCACCCCGCGCACTGGCCGTGCCACTGTGCGGACTGGAATCCGCACTGCGAGCATACGTAGACGGTCGTGCGAGGCACCGTCCCAGCCTACGGGCCGCCGGGGACGGCTCAGTCCGCTCCCACGACCTCGCTGCGCCGCTCGTACAGCGCGACGTCGCGCCAGCGCGAGTCGGGCATCTGGCCGACCCTCCGGCGGACGCCCACCATGCGGAAGCCGCAGGCCTCGTGCAGCGCGATCGAGGCGGTGTTCTCCGGGAAGATCCCGGCCTCGAGCGTCCAGAACCCCGCGGCCTCGGAAGCCTCGATCAGGGCGCGCAACAGAGTGCGGCCCACCCCGCGGCGGGTGTGCGCCGGGTCCACGTAGATGCTCACCGCGCCCACCCCCCGGTAGACCGGGCGCGGCGACACGCGGCTGAGGGCCGCCCATCCGATCACCTCCCCGCCGGGCCCACGCGCGAGGACCCCCGGGCACCCCTCGCGATGGCGCGAGAACTCGCCGAAGGACGGCGCCCGGGCCTCGAAGGTGGCGTTCCCGGCCGAGATCCCCGCTTCGTAGATCCGCGCCGCCGCCGGCCAGTCCTCGGCCGTGAGCGGCGCGAGGGCGATCCGTTGCAGCGAGGTGCTCAGCGGCCCGCGCCTGCTGCTACTGCTCGCCGGGCGGCTCGTCCTCGGGGCGCTCCTCGCCCTCGGGGAGCTCGCCGCCGTCGCCGCCTTCGGCGCCCACGCCGACCGGCGTCTTCTGCTTCTTCGGCTTGACGATCGTCAGGCGGACCTCGCCCTCCACGTCGTCGGGCGCCGGGTCCACGACGACCGTGGCCCCGGGGGTGAGCTGCTCGCGCAGCACGAAGTCCGCGAGCGGGTCCTCGATGTAGCGCTGGATGGCCCGGCGCAGCGGCCGCGCGCCCATCGACGGGTCCCAGCCCTTCTCGACCAGGAGGTCCTTCGCCTCGCCTGTCAGCTCGAGCTGCAGCTCGCGTTCGGCCATCGACTCGCGTATGCGCAGCAGGAGCAGCTCGATGATCTGCTTGATCTCCTCCTTCTGCAGCTTGTGGAACACGATCACGTCGTCGATGCGGTTCAGGAACTCGGGGCGGAACACCTTCTTCAGCTCGCCCATGATGCGGTTCTTCATGTCCTCGTAGGTGATCCCGGTCTCGTCGTCTGAGACCGCGAAGCCGAGCGGCGTGTTGCGCGCGATCTCCGCGGCGCCGATGTTCGAGGTCATGATCACGATCGCGTGCCTGAAGTCGACGGTCCGGCCCTGGGCGTCGGTGAGGCGGCCGTCCTCGAGGATCTGCAGCAGGATGTTGAACACGTCCGGGTGCGCCTTCTCGATCTCGTCGAGCAACAGGACGCTGTACGGTTTGCGCCGCACCGCCTCGGTCAGCTGGCCGCCCTCGTCGTAGCCGATGTAGCCCGGGGGCGAGCCCACGAGCCGCGAGACGGCGTGCTTCTCCATGTACTCCGACATGTCGATGCGGATCATCGCGTCGTCGTCGCCGAACAGGAACTCGGCCAGCGTGCGCGCAAGCTCGGTCTTGCCGACGCCGGAGGGGCCGAGGAAGATGAACGAGCCGGTCGGGCGCTTCGGGTCCTTCAGCCCGGCCCGCGAGCGCCTTATCGCCTTCGAGATGACCTCGATCGCGGGGTGCTGCCCGATCACGCGCTTGTGCAGTTCGTCCTCCATGCGCATCAGCTTCTGGGTCTCGGCCTCGGTCAGCTTGAACACGGGGATGCCGGTCCACATCGAGACGATGTCGGCGATCTCCTCCTCGCCGATCGCCGGGCGGTCACCGGACTCGCCTGACTCCCACTCCTGCTCGAGCTCGCGTTTCTTGTTGGTCAGCTTGCGCTCCTTGTCGCGCAGCGCCGCGGCCTTCTCGAACTCCTGGGCCTCGATCGCCGTCTCCTTCTCGCGCCGCGTCGTCTCGACCTCTCCCTCGAGCTCGCGGTTCGCCGGGGGCGAGGTCATCGACTTGATCCTCATCCGCGAGGCGGCCTCGTCGATCAGGTCGATCGCCTTGTCGGGCAGGAAGCGGTCGGATATGTAGCGGCTCGCCAGTTCGGCCGCCGCGCGCAGCGCCTCGTCGGTGATCTGGACCTTGTGGTGCTGCTCGTAGCGGTCGCGCAGGCCCTTCAGGATGTCGACGGTCTGGTCGATCGAGGGCTCCTCCACGCGGATCTGCTGGAAGCGCCGCTCGAGCGCCGAGTCGCGCTCCAGGTACTTGCGGTACTCGTCGAGCGTCGTCGCACCGATCGTCTGCAGCTCGCCGCGGGCCAGCGCCGGCTTGAGGATCGAGGCCGCGTCGATCGCGCCCTCGGCCGCGCCCGCGCCCACCAGGTTGTGCAGCTCGTCGATGAACAGGATGATGTCGCCGCGCTGGGTGATCTCCTTCATCACCTTCTTCAGCCGCTCCTCGAACTCGCCGCGGTACTTCGAGCCGGCCACCAGGGCGGCCAGGTCGAGCGTGTAGATCTGCTTGTTCTTCAGGAGCTCCGGAACGTCGGAGGCGGTGATGCGCTGGGCGAGGCCCTCGACCACGGCGGTCTTGCCCACGCCCGGCTCGCCGACCAGCACCGGGTTGTTCTTCGTGCGGCGCGAGAGGATCTGCATGATGCGCTCGATCTCGGTCTCCCGCCCGACGCACGGGTCGAGCTTCGATTCGGCGGCCAGCTTCGTGAGGTTCCTCCCGAACTGGTCGAGCAGCTTGGATGACTTCTTGCCCTCGCCGGGCGCTGCGCCCGCACCCGCGCCGGCCCCGGCGCCGGACTGGCCCTGACGGCGCCCGCCGGGTCCGGAGAGCATCCGGATGACCTCGTTGCGGATCTTCTCGGAGTCGGCGTCGAAGTCGAGCAGGATCCGCGCCGCGACGCCCTCGTTCTCGCGCACGAGGCCCAGCAGGATGTGCTCGGTGCCGATGTAGTTGTGGCCCAGGCTGAGCGCCTCGCGCAGCGCGAGCTCCAGCACCTTCTTGGCGCGGGGCGTGAACGGGATCTGCCCGGAGGTGACCTCCTCGCCGGAGCCGACGATCCGCACGACCTGCGCGCGCACCCGCTCGACGGTGATGTCGAGGCTCTCGAGCACCCGCGCGGCAAGGCCCTCCTCCTCGCGCAGCAGACCCAACAGGATGTGCTCGGTGCCTATGTAGTTGTGCTTGAGCGTCCGCGCCTCCTCCTGCGCGAGAACGACCACCTGCCGGGCCCGTTCTGTGAATCGCTCGAACATGGTTGATTCCTTCCTGCGAGGACGATGCCTCAAGCTTCCTGCCGGGACGGTGCCTCAGAGCTATGTGGTCCAATTACGCTTTTCAGGCAGTCTACCAACCGGCCGGTCGCCGCCTGAGGGTCAATCGTCACGGGCAGCCCACTACTTGAGGCGCGCCCTCAGTCGCGCATCGCCGGGAACAGGACCACCTCGCGGATCGAGTCGCTCCCCGTCAGCAGCATGACGAGCCGGTCGATCCCGACTCCGACCCCGCCGGACGGGGGCATCCCCTGCTCGAGCGCCTGCAGGAACATCTCGTCGAAGGGCTGAGCCTCGGTGTCGCCGAGGCTCTCGAGGCTCTGTTGGGCGCGAAAACGCTCTCGCTGAACGTCCGGGTCGACAAGCTCGCTGAAAGCGTTGGCGATCTCCATCCCCCCGGCGAACGCCTCCCAGCGCTCGACCAGGCCGGGCTTCGAGCGATGCTCGCGCGCGAACGGGGAGAGCTCGACCGGGTAGTCGAGGACGAACGTCGGCTCGCGCAGGCCGGGCTCGACGAACTTGGAGAGCAGGTCGTCGGCGATCTGAAACCAGGTCAAGCCCGTCGTCTGCGCCTCGAGGCCGCTGCCGGCGATCGCCGCCCGGAGCTGCTCGTCGTCCCGATGGGCGCGCAGGTCGATGCCCGTCTTCTCCTTGAGCACCTCGAAGAAGCCGACCCGGCGCCAGGGCCTTGAGAAGTCGAGCTCGCCCTTGTAGGCGACCGCGCGCGCGGCGAGCGCGACCATCTCTTCCAGGCGCCTGGCCTCGTCCTCGTAGTCGGCATAGGCCTCGTAGAACTCGACCATCGTGAACTCGGGGTTGTGCTTGCTGGAGATGCCCTCGTTGCGGAAGTCCTTGCCCAGCTCATAGACCCTCTCGAGGCCCCCCACGATCATCCGCTTGAGGTACAGCTCGGTGGCGATGCGCAGGTACAGATCACGACCGAGCGCGTTGTGGTGGGTGGTGAACGGCCGCGCCAGCGCGCCTCCGTACAGCGGCTGCAGCACCGGCGTCTCGACCTCGATGAAGCCCTCCCCGTCCAGGTAGGCGCGGACGGCCGAGATGACCTTGGCGCGGTCGAGGAACAGCGCGCGCGAGTCCTCGTTGGCGATCAGATCGAGCTCGCGCCGCCGATAGCGCGTCTCGACGTCGCTCAGCCCGTGGCGCTTGTCGGGCGGCGGGCGCAGCGCCTTGGCCAGCACCTGAAAGCCGTCCACCCGCAGCGAGATCTCCCCCCTCTTGGAGCGCAGCGCGGCGCCGTCGACTCCGAGAAGGTCGCCGAGGTCGAGCGAGGTGAGCCGCTCGAACGCCTCCTTGCCGAGCACGTCCAGGCGCGCGTGCAGCTGGATCTTCCCCGTGCGATCGACGAGATCGAGAAACGCCGCGCCCCCTGCGCCGCGGCGCGCAGCCAGCCGCCCCGCGACCCGGTGGGCATCCTCGGTCTCCTCGCCGGCGGCGAGATGATCGTAGGCCTCTAGGATCCCGGCGACCGGCTCGGTGCCCGCGAACGAGTAGGGAAAGGCTCCCGCGTCCGACTCCCGCAGACGCTCGGCCTTCGAGCGGCGCTCGGCGATCAGCTCGGGCAGGCCGTGCCGTCCCGGCCCGGGCTCCGCCGGGGTCGCCTCGGATCCGCTCATGGCGGCGAGACTACCTCAGGCCGACGTCGATCTTCGTGATCTTCAGCTTGCGCGCGGGGCCGCGCGGCACCTTCACGGCGACCGTCTCGTTGCGCTTGCGCCCGATCAGGGCACGTCCGACCGGCGACTCGTTGGAGAGCTTGTGCTCTTCCGGCTTGGCCTCTGCCGAGCCGACGATCGTGTACTTCACCGACTTGCCCGTCTTCTCGTCTTTGACGTGCACCACCGAGCCGATCTGCACCACGTCGGTTGACAGGTCCTCGGTCTGGATGACCGTCGCCATGCGGAGCTTCTCCTGAAGCTGGGCGATCCGGCTCTCGAGCATCGCCTGCTCGTTCTTGGCGTCGTCGTACTCGGAGTTCTCCGAGATGTCCCCGAACTCCCTTGCCTCCTTGATGCGCTCGGCGACCTCACGGCGCCTCTCGGTCGACAGCAGCTCGAGCTCCTCCTTGAGCTTCTTCAGACCTTCGGGGGTGAGGATGACGTCCTTCGGCATGTGACCCTCGATCGCGGGTTCGGGTTGGCCGGGACGTACAAAACCCCGCTCGCAAGCGGGGGGACGTCGCGGCCCGGGGCTGCGGCGAGCGCAGCAGTATAGCGGGGGTCAACCGCGCTCACGGGCAGAGCTCGGAGCGCCCGCCGGGGTGCTCACGGCGCCCCGCGGCAGCGCTCAGGGCGCCACGGCCACAGGCACGCGCTCGGGCCCGATCTCGAGCAGCTCCCTGGCCGCCTGCAGCGAGTCCGCCGACTGAAGCTCTGCTTGAAGGCGCTTGGCGGCACCGGGCTCGAGGTCAAGGCGCGCGAGGTACCAGGGGTAGAACTTGCGCAGGTAGCGGGTCGCACGCGGCTCGCCGAGGTGCTCGACGGCGCGGTCGATCGTCCAGTCGAGCTCGGCGAGGACCTCGGCCGCGGGTGGGCTCGCACGCGCGCCCGTCGAGCAGCTGGGAGAACAGCCACGGGTTTCCGAGCGCCCCGCGGGCGAGCATCACCGCGGCGGCGCCCGTCGTGTCGAAGGCCTCGCGCACGCGCTCGGCGTCCGTGAGCCCGCCGCTCAGGATCACCGGCGCCCGCAGCGACTCGACGAGCCGCGCGACGATCTCGTAGTCCGGCACGCCCTTGTGCTGAACCGCCGCCGAGCGGGGATGAAACGCGATCGCGGCCACCCCAGCCTCATCGACGAGGCGGTGCGCCAGATCGAAGCCGCTGCTCTCGCCGGGACGCAGCCCGGCGCGCAGCTTCACCGTCACGGGAAGCCCGTGGCCGTCGCCGGACGCTCCCTGCACGACGGCCTGCGCCACGGCGACCGCCCGGTCGGGATCGGCCAGGAGCGCCGCTCCCGCGCCCGTCTTCTGCACCTTCTCCACCGGGCATCCCATGTTGATGTCGATCGCATCGGCCCCTGCTTCCGCCACGCGGGCGGCCGCCGATCGCATCATCGCCGGGTCTTCGCCGAACAGCTGGATCGACACCGGCCCGGCCGCCTGCTCGCGCGGGTCGATGCGCAGCATCTCCACGCACGTCTTCTTGTTGCCGTAGTGGATCGCATGCGAGGAGACCATCTCCGAGACCGTCATCCCCGCCCCGTAGCGCTTTGCCTGCAGCCGCACGAACCAGTTGCCGATCCCCGCCAGCGGAGCCAGCATCACCCGGTTCTTGACCCGCAGGGAGCCCAGGGTCCAGGGGTCCGTAAGGTGGTGGGCCGGGGGCATGGGATTGATTATGGCCGCGCGCGGGGGCGGTTACGCGTTGCGTTCGTGCAGCAGGCGCAGGCCGGTGAGCGTGAGCAGGTCGTCCACCTCTTGGATCTCCTCGGTGTAGCGGACGACGAGGCGGGCCAGGCCGCCGGTGGCGATCACGTCGGCGCGTTCGCCGAGCTCCTCGTAGAGGCGGCGCAGGATCGCGTCGATCGCGCCCGCGTAGCCGTACACCACGCCGGAGCGGATGGCGTCGATCGTGTTCTTGCCGATCACGCTCTTGGGCGGCGCGAGGTCGATCTTGGGCAGCCGCGCGCCGCGCTCCGAGAGCGCTTCCAGCGAGATCTCGATCCCGGTCATGAGCGCCCCACCGACATACTCGCCGTCGCGTGAGACGACGTCGAAGGTCGTGGCCGTGCCGAAGTCCACGCACACCGCGGGACCGCCGAATCGCTCGCGGATGGCCACGGCGTTGACCAGCCGGTCGGCGCCGATCTCGCGCGGGTTGTCATAGCGGATGGCCATGCCCGTCCTCGTGCCCGGCCCGACAGCGAGCATCTCATGCCCCAGATAGCGGCTCGCCATCTCGGTCCACTCCGGCTCGAGCTGGGGCACGGTCGAGGAGACGATCGACCCGTCGACGTCGTCGAACCCGTAGCCGCGCAGCTCCAGGAGATTGCGCAGCGCGGCGCCGAGCTGGTCGGCGGTGGACTGTCGGACCGTGGCAAACCGCCAGTGCTCGAGCAGCTCCTCTCCCCGGAAGGCTCCGAAGTGCGTTTGCGTGTTACCGACGTCGACGACGAGCAGCATCGGTTGGCATTATGCTCGCGAGCACAGCGATGAGGCCTCCGACACGATGACCACGAAGCTCTACGTGCTCCCCGGATCGCATCCGTGCGCGGCGGTGGAAGCCGCGCTCGCGCTCAAGTCGATCCCCTACGAGCGCGTGGACCTGCTGCCGATGAGCCAGCTCCTTATCGGCCCACTGCGCTACGGCGGCACGACGGTGCCCGGGATGCGCGTGGACGGCGAGCGGATCGTCGGATCGCGGCCGATCATGCGCCGCCTCGACGCCCTCCGCGCCGAGCCGGCGCTCCTGCCCGCGCCCGGCGACCCCTCCTACGCGAAGGTGCTGGAGGCCGAGCGCTGGGGCGACGAGGTGCTGCAGAGCGTGCCGCGGCGGATCCTCGACGTGTCGTTCCTGCGCCGCCCCGCGGTGATGGAGAGCTACGCGGGCGACGCCAAGCTCCCGCTCCCGCGCCCGCTGATGCGCCCCGCGCTGCCCCTGACCGCCCGCCTGATGGCGATCCGCAACCACGCCCGCGACGACACGGCACGGGCGGACTTCGCCGCGCTGCCCGGACAGCTCGACCGCGTCGATGCCTGGATCGCCGAGGGCCTGCTCGGCGGCGAGCGGCCCAATGCCGCCGACCTGCAGATCGGCAGCACGATCCGCCTGCTGATGAGCATCGGGGACGTGCGCCCGCTCATCGAGGGACGCCCGGCGGCCCAGCTGACCCGCTACTTCCCGCCGCTGGCCGGCGCGATCGAGCCGGGCGTGCTGCCGGCCGAGTGGGTGCCCGCGGCCGCGGGGGCGTAGGCGCCGGGCACTGCCGGCCTCATGCGCGCAGGAGCACACTGCGGGTGATCCTCACCGCTGAGCCCGTCGCCGGCTCCAGCACGATCTTCACGCCCAGTGCGAGGCGCCCGTGACGAGCGAGCGCCCGTTTTGCCTTGGCGCTAAGCGGGACCGCGAAGGAGACGGTGCCGGCTCTCAGCGAGGAGCGCACCAGCCGGCCTACTCGCAGCTGCGCCAGATGGGCGCCGCTCGCAAGCGATGCTCCCTTCGCCAGCAGATCGACCTCCAGCCGTCCTCCGGCGCCGGCCTGGGAGACCTCGACGGACCCGTGCACCGACTTGCCCTTCTGGCTGAGGGCAAGCTTCACCGCCTGTGACGCGCTGCCGGCAAGTGGAGAGCCGGTCGTGGCCCCGGGGCCAGGCTCGTTGGTCGTCGGGCTGGTCGTGGTGGGGATACCGCCCGGTGTCGGGGAGGGGGTGATGGTCGTCGTCCCGTTGGCCGTGACCGTGACCGTGCCTTTCATTTCTTCGGGATGCACTGTGCAGATGAACGAGTAGGTCCCGGGCGTGCTGAACGTGCATTCACCGTGCCAGTTGGTGGCGCCGGTCGCCTGGCCCGCCGCGGCCGGAATCCCGGTGCAGCTTGGCGTCGCACCAGTGAACTTCAGGCCGTGGGCTGTTTCGGTGTATGGGTTGCTGAACGTGACGACCCCCCCTGTGCCCACGGTGAGCATGGTGGGCGACCAGTAGTGGTAGTAGATGCCGCTGTTCACCGCCTGGAACGAGGGGGTGGTTTCAGAGCCGGCCGCGGCCGGCAGGACCACGACAGCCGCGCCGAGCAGGGCCGCCAGCAGACCCGGAAGTTGCCTTCGCATCGGCATCACGAACAAGGACGCCCGCGCCCCTGAATCCTTCCCGGCGCTACAGTCGCAGGACGCGCTCGCACCTCGCGCGCCGTCCATCACGAACAGCAACTCCATGCGCACCCTGGATCCACAGTCGCTGCCGCAGCACGTCGACCGTCTCTACCGGGCCGCGTGGGCGCTCTGCGGCTCGCGCGAGGACGCCGAGGATCTCGTGCAGGAGACGTTCGCGCGCGTGCTCTCGCGACCTCGGGTGCTGCAGAACGACGACGAGCTCTACTACCTGATGCGAGTCCTGCGCAACACCTTCCTGACCAGCCGCCGCACGGCCGGCCGGCGGCCCGTCACGGTGGCCACGCTGGAGGACGTCGTGGCGGCGGACCCCAAGCCGATGGGCCGGCCCGAGCAGGCGCTCGAGATGCAGGAGGTCTACGCGGGGATCTCCGCCCTGCCGGAGGACTTTCGCATGACGCTCGTCGCTGTGGACGTCCTCGGGCTGTCCTACCGCCAGGCGGCGCGCGCGCTGCGCGTCCGCGAGGCGACCGTGACGACAAGGCTGTTCCGGGCGCGCAAGCAGCTGACCGAGCGGCTCGCCGGCGAGTCCGCCGCGGCTCCCGAGGGCGGCAGGTCCGGCTCGCACGCCACAGCGGCCCCCACGCCGCGCAGGCGCACCGCGCCGGCCCGTCGGGAAGAATCGAGGGCCGGTGGAGTCCTACCAGACAGGGAAATGCCATGACTGACAGGCCCGCGCCCACCGAATCCGAGCTCGTCGAGCTCGTGCGAACGGCCGACGTGCGGGCGCCGGACTCGCTGCACCGCAGCGTGGAGTCGCTCGTGGCCGCCCGCTCCGCGGGCCGCCGGCGCGACCCGCGGGCCTCCGGCGCGCGGCGATCCTGGCTTGCCGGGGGGCTCGCCGTGGCCACGGCGCTCGTCGCGGTGCTCGTGGTGGCGCTTGCCGTGAGCCTGTCCGGCGGAGGCGGCTCCGGGTCGAGCGTGCGCCAGGCGTCCGCGCTGACGCTCCGCGCGGCCACGATGCCAGCCCCGCGCGAGAGCTCCAGCAGCCCCACCGAGCTGGCCGCCGCGGTGGACGGCGTTTCATTCCCCTACTGGCGAGACCGCTTCGGCTGGCGCTCGACCGGCGCGCGCACCGACCGGATCGGCGGGCGGACGGTCACCACTGTCTTCTACGCCGACGCCCAGGGACGGCGGATCGGCTACGCGATCGTCGCGGGCGTCCAGGCCCACCCGCCGGGCGGGGGCGTGGGCAGCCTGCGCGGCGGGACGGTCTACCGCGTGCTCAGCGTGAACGGCGCCACGGTCGTGACGTGGCTGCGCGACGGGCACCTGTGCGTGGTGTCCGGGCGCGGCGTCGACAGCGCCACGCTCCTGCGGCTGGCCAGCTGGGGCGAATCGCCCTCGTTCGCGGCTCAGGCATCGCCCGCGTAGAGCGGGGGGCCGGCCCAGCGCACGCCCTCGTCCGCCGGAAGCGCGGCCAGCGCGTCGGACAGGCGGCGCCCGTCGGGCGAGCGCAGCTCGAAGTCCAGCTCGAGCGCCGGGATCAGCACGAAGCGGCGGGCGAGCAGCTGCTCGTGGGGCAGCGACATGCGCTCATCGCGCAGCTCGAGGTCCCCGAGCAGCAGCACGTCGATGTCGATCGCACGCGGTCCGTGACGCTCGTGTACGGCGGTCCGCCCCAGCTCGCGCTCCAGGCGCTTGACCGCGTCGAGCAGCTCCAGCGGCGCGAGGCCCGTCTCGACGCGCAGGCACGCGTTCAGGAAGCTCGGCTGGTCGAGCACCTCCCCGACCGGGTCGGTGTCGTAGGTGCTGGAGCTCTGCAGGACGCGCATGCCGGCTTCTGGAAGCGCGTCGGCCGCCGCCTGCAGGTGCGCACGCCGCTCGCCGACGTTCGAGCCGAGGCCGAGGAGTCCGACCCGCAGAGCCATCCTCGCGCGCGGCCTCAGACGCGCGTCGTCTGAAGGCCCGCCTGCGCGACCCTCTCGCCCATCGCCTGGGCGAACGGGACAAGCGCCGAGAGCGGACGCAAAAGGACCGTGAAGTCGGCGATCAGGCCCTGCTCGTCGAAGCGCAGGAGATCGATGCCCTCGATCTCCCTGTCCCCCACCGCCGCACGGAAGATCAGCGCGTGGGCCCCGTCGGAGTGGAGCTCGTCGGTGTAGCGGAAGTCCTTGAAGGTCTCAGCCACGATGCCGAGCAGCGCAGTGACGGTCTCCCGGCCGATGAAGGGGTGAAAGGTCACGGGGCTGTGGAACACGATCTCCGGCGCGAGCAGCGCGCTGATCGCGTCGATGTCCCACTGCTCGACTGCCAGGCGGAACCTCGCGGAGGGGGTCATCTCGGAAGCCTACCCCTCGGCCTCGCGCCAGATCTCTACCGAGACCTCGTCGACGCTCAGCGCGATCGGCGGCTCGGGCTTGGTCGCCTTCACCCATACCCCTTCGAGCTCGTAGTCGGCGAGCAGGCGGTCGGCGATCGTGCTGCACAGCCGCTCGAGCGTCTTGTGCGAGCGCTGCTGGGCGATCAGCGCCACGAGCTGGCAGACCTCCGCGTAGTCGACGGTGTCCTCGATCGAGTCGGTCACCGTGGCGTCCGTCTGTCCGACGTCCAGCCGCAGGTCGAGGACCAGTCGCTGTCCCACCTCCCGCTCGGCGTCGCTGACCCCGTGGCGCGTGTAGAGCGAAAGGCCGGTGATCTCGACGGTCACCGACTCGACCCGCTCCTCGCGATCCTCTCCGAGTTCGCCGCCGTCGCCGTCGCCGTCTAGCTCGTCTTCGCGGTGCTCCTCGCCGTCCATCTCCCGCCCAACGTAGCAGCCGTGACCGCGAGCGCCTCGCGGACCGGCGCGACGTCGTGGACGCGGAAAACGCTCGCCCCGCGCTCGAACGCAAGGACGTTCGAGGCGAGCGTGCCGGCGAGCCGCTCGCCCGCACCCAGCCGCTCGCCAGCGCCGAGCGACCCCGTCGCGGCGGACCCCGCGATGCGGCCGAGAAAGCTCTTGCGCGAGGTTCCGACGAGTATCGGGCGCCCCAGCGCCAATAGCTCGGAGAGGCGGCGGAGCAGCTCGAGGTTGTGCTCGACGGTCTTTCCGAAGCCGATGCCGGGGTCGAGCAGAACACGCTGCTCGCTGACCCCCTCGCGCACCGCGAACGCGAGGCGCTCCTCGAGGAACGCCCTCACGTCGTCCACCACGTCGCCGTAGCGCGGGTCCTCTTGCATCGTGCGGGGCTCGCCCTGCATGTGCATCAAGCAGCAGTCCGCCCGGCTGTCGGCGAGCAGCCCGGCCATCTGCGGATCGGCGCGCAGGGCGCTCACGTCGTTTATCAGGCTCGCGCCCGCATCGAGCGCCGCGCGGGCCACCGAGGCCTTCGTCGTGTCGATCGACACCTGCGCGCCGGTCTGAGCCGCGACGATCCCCTCGATCACTCCGAGCACCCGGCCGAGCTCCTCTGCAGCCGGCACGGGCTCGGCTCCCGGCCGCGTGGACTCGCCGCCGACGTCGAGGATCTCCGCGCCCTCGGCGGCCAGCCGGCGCGCGTGCTCGACCGCCGCGGCGGCATCGAGGAAGAGGCCCCCGTCGGAGAAGGAGTCCGGAGTGACGTTCACCACCCCCATCAGCCTGAAGTCAGGCGGAGCGTGGAAGTCAGGCGGAGCGTGGAAGCCAGGCGCAGCGTGGAAGTCAGGCGGAGCGTGGAAGCCGGGCGGGCGGTCGGCGGGTGGGCTCAAGCGCTCAGCGGCGGAGCTCGAGGGCCATCTAGGCGAGCTCGGGGCGCTCGGGGTCCGCTCCACGGAGCTCGGCGGTGCCTCCGGCCAGCCCGGGGCGGGGGATCGCCCGCGGCGCTTCGCGCTCGGCGCGGTCGGCGGGAGCAGGCGGCGCGGGCAGCTCGGGCATGGTCTCCTCCTCGACTCCGAACACCTCCGCCTCGCTCTTGCCGGCGAGCAGGCCGATGAACTCCTCCTTCTCGATCGTCTCGCGCTTGACGAGGATCTCGGAGATCTTCGTGAGGTCGTGCCGGTGCTCGGTGAGGATCTCGGTCGCGCGCTCGTGGGCGGACTCGATGATCCGGCGGACCTCGTCGTCGATCTCCCGCGCGATCTCATCGGAGTAGTCCGGCTCGGTGGAGAACTCCCGGCCGAGGAACGGCTGGCCGTGGTCGTGGCCGAACACGCGTGGGCCGAGCTTGTCGCTCATGCCGAAGCGCATCACCATCTGCTTGGCGGTTGCGGTGACCTTCTCGATGTCGTTCGAGGCGCCCGTCGTGATCTCGCCGAACACGATCTCCTCGGCGGCGCGCCCGCCGAGGGTCATCGCCATCGCGTCGCGCAGCTCCGCGCGAGTGGTCAGGAAGCGGTCCTCCTGGGGCATCGAGATCGTGTATCCGAGCGCCTGGCCGCGGGAGATCACCGAGATCTTGTGAACCGGGTCGGAATGCTCGAGGAAATGACCCACGAGCGCGTGCCCCATCTCGTGGTAGGCGGTGATCAGCCGCTCCTTCTCGCTCATCACGCGCGTCTTCTTCTCGGGGCCGGCGATCACGCGCATGATCCCCTCCTCGAGCTCTTCCTGGCCGATCTCGCGCTTGCCGGTGCGGGCGGACAGCAGCGCGGCCTCGTTGATCAGGTTGGACAGGTCGGCGCCGGTGAAGCCGGGGGTCTGACCCGCGAGCGCGTCGATGTCGATCACCTTGGCCAGCGGCTTGCCGCGCGTGTGCACCTCGAGGATCTTCGCGCGTCCCTTGCGGTCGGGCCGGTCGACGGCGATCTGCCGGTCGAAGCGGCCGGGGCGCAGGAGCGCCGGGTCGAGGATGTCGGGCCGGTTGGTGGCCGCGATCATGATGATGTTGTCCTTCGCCTCGAACCCGTCCATCTCGACGAGCAGCTGGTTGAGCGTCTGCTCGCGCTCGTCGTGGCCTCCGCCGAGGCCCGCGCCGCGGTGACGCCCGACGGCGTCGATCTCGTCCATGAAGATGATGCACGGGCTGTTCTGCTTGGCCTGCTCGAACAGGTCCCGCACGCGGGAGGCTCCGACTCCCACGAACATCTCCACGAAGTCCGAGCCGGAGATCGAGAAGAACGGCACGCCCGCCTCGCCGGCGACGGCCCGCGCGAGCAGCGTCTTGCCGGTGCCGGGCGGCCCGTAGAGCAGGACCCCCGTGGGAATCCTCGCCCCGAGCGCCTGGAACTTCTTCGGGTTCTCGAGGAATTCCTTGATCTCGTGCAGCTCCTCCACGGCCTCGTCCACCCCGGCGACGTCGCGGAAGGTGATCTTCGGCGAGTCGGCCGACAGGCGCTTGGCGCGCGACTTGCCGAACGACATCACTTTCGAGCCCCCGCCCTGCACCTGGTTCATGAGGAAGATCCAGAACCCGAAGAACAGGACGAACGGGATGATGTAGGTGAGCAGGCTCAGCAGGGCGCTGCTCTTTTCCGATTCGATGTTGTAGGCGACCCCGGCGGTTCGCAGTTCCTTGATCAGTTCGGGGGCCGCCGTGTCGATGTAGCCGAATTCGGCGTTTTCTTTGTTCTTGTATTTGACTTCGAGGACCTTGCCCTTGTTCTTGAACTGGACGGCCGCGACCTCGCCCTTGGGTAGCTCTTCGCTGACGAGCGTCTGGTAGCTGTGCTTGCGGTGGTTGCTCGAGCCGGGGTTGACCAGTTTCACGGCAAGGAACGCCAGCACCACGACGATGAGGATCGGGAAGGCGGCGCTCTTAAAGAAACGGCTCATAGCGAGAACCTGGGTCCATTGGCGCCGTGTGAAGTCGTGGCCACCAAGCCCCTAGCCTACCATGGGAGCCCAGTCTTTCCGGCGCCTGAGGGGGTCCGGGCGCGCCGGGCCGGTCGGGCTCTCTAGCGCTCCAGCACCGCTACGAACGGCAGGTTGCGGTGGCGCTCGGCGTAGTCGAGCCCGTATCCCACCACGAAGCGATCGGGGATCTCGAAGCCGACGTAGCGGGTGGGCAGGTCCACCTTGCGCCGCTCCGGCTTGGTCAGCAGGGCGCACACCTCGAGCGTCCGGGGGTTGCGCGAGCCCAGGTTGCGCATCAGGTACTGGAGCGTCAGGCCCGAGTCCACGATGTCCTCCACGATCAGCACGTCGCGGCCTTCGATCGCGGCGTCGAGATCCTTCAGGATCCGCACCACCCCCGAGGAGTCGGTCGCCGAGCCGTATGAGGCGACGGCCATGAAGTCGATCTCGACCGGGATCTCGATGAAGCGCATCAGGTCGCTCAGGAAGAACACCGCGCCCTTCAGCACCCCCACCAGGAGCAGGGGCCTGCCCGCGTAGTCCCGCGATATCTCCTCGCCGAGCTCGCGCACGCGCCGCTGCAGGTCATCGGCGCTGACAAGCACCTCTCCGACTCCGGGCTCGACTAGGGCGCGCGCGGTGCTGGCCACCCCGGGGAGTCTAGTCCTCGCCCGGGGGGAGTCCTTCCGGGCGCGGCGGCAGCTTGACCATTTCGAGCACTCCCCTCTCGATCACGGCCCCCGCCCGGCCCCCGACGTGCAGCTCTGCGCGGCCGCCGCGGCGAGCGAGTGCGAGGATCTCCTCGACGCGGCCTCCGGCCTGCGGCACATAGGTGCCCGCGGCGTCCTCGGCAAGGCGTACCACCACCAGGCGGGCCAGCGCCGCCGGCAGCTCAGAGAGGCGCGCGATCGCGATGCTCTTGCGCCCGGCGAGCTCGTCCGCCACCAGGCCGTCCAGCAGCTCGGTCTCCTCGCGCAGCAGCAACGCCGTGCGCAGCACGTTCCCCTCCGCCGCCGGGTGTACCGCGCGGAGCGCGGGCAGGAGCCCGTGGCGCACCCGCGCGCGCGCATACCGCTCGCTGTCGTTGGCCTCGTCTTCGCGCCACCCCAACCCCCGGGCTTCGCAGTAGGCCGCCGTCTGCTCGCGCGTGACAGAGAGCAGCGGGCGGATCAGGCGGCCACCCCCTTCGCCGCCGCCGCCCGCGCCGCCCGACCGTTCGCCGGCCAGCATGCCCAGGAGGGCCCGTCTGCCGGGAGAGGCGGCCAGCCGGTAGAGGATCGTCTCCACCTGGTCGCTGGCCGTGTGCCCGGTCGCGATCAGCGCGTCCCTCTGCTGCGCCACGCGCCGGGCGGCGCGGTAGCGCACCTCGCGCGCCCACGCCTGCAGGTTGCCGGCGGGGCCCTGCCCCGGCCGCAGGGCGTCCTGCGGGCGGCTCTCGCGCACGATCTCGAGCGTCACCCCCAGCCGCTCGCACAGCGCGGCGCAATGGAGCTCCTCCTCGCCGGACTGGGCGCGCAGCCCGTAGTTGACGTGCAGCGCGCTCACGTCCCCCGGCTCGCACAGCTCGACCGCGACGTCGAGCAGGCATACGGAGTCGCGGCCCCCCGAGAGCATCACGACCACCGGGCGATCCTGCGCCAGAAGGCCCCCGGCGCGAACCGCCTCGCGGACCACCTCGTCCTGCACCGGGCTCCTAGCGCTTCCGCGAAGAGGCGATGAACAGCTCGGTCGGCTCGACGAACCCCTTCAGGCCGACCTCGCCGATCCGGTCGAACTGGAACCCGTTCGCCCCCGCTGCCGTGTCCACCACCGGGCGCGTCACGAGCACCTCCCCGCCCCCGGCGCGCGCCACCACGCGGGCCGCCTGGTTGACGTCGCTTCCGTAGTAGTCGCCGTCGCGGTAGAGCGCCTCGCCGCAGTGGATGCCGATCCGCGGCGCCGGCTCACCGGGGGCGATCGCCGACTGCAGGCCCACCGCCCAGGCGGTCAGCGCGACGGGATCCGAGGCGACGACCATCACCTCGTCGCCCATCGTCTTGATCACCCGCGCGTCGACCGGCAGCGTCTGTTCGACGGCCTCCACGAACCGCTCGACCGCCCCGAGCGCCTCTTCATCGCCACGCTCCACCGTCAGCCGCGAGTACCCGGCGAGATCGGCGAACGCGATCGCCACGCGCAGCCGCCCCTCGTCGGGAGCGCTGTCGGCGAGATCGGCCTCCATGTGGCCGATCATGTCCTGCTCGACGAAATCGGCCAGGAAGCGGCCGTGGACGAAGCTCATCAGCGGCACGACGAAGGGGATCAGCTCGCTCACGAGCGCCTCGAGCTCCTCGGCGATCTCGACGCTCGCGACCCCGTCGCGCATCAGCGGCTCGTGCACGTAGAGGTGGATCAGGCGCACCTCCGCGTCGGCGATCTGCGCGAGCGCCTGCCCGTACACGCGTGCGAGCTGCAGGAAGGCGACGAGCGGCAGGCCGGCCGCGAGCATCGCGGCGACGTACTTCATGATCTCCACGTCCTCCTCGGACATCGCCTCCGCGGAGAGGCTGTTCAGGCCCATCGTGGTGATGATCCGCTCGATCAGCGCCGGCTGAAGGCCGGTGGCGCGCGCCGCCTCCTCGAGCGTGTAACGGGCCTCCGAGCCGCGCAGCAGGTTCTCGACCGGTCCGACCGCGAGCTGGCCGTTGTCGCTCGCCCGCTTGATCTGCGCGAGCGTGTGCCCGCGGGCGCGCAGCCGCGCCACGACCCGCACGTAGGCAACCGCCGCCGGCGTCCAGCTGCCCGCGTAGCCGGGCACCAGCCCCTTCCCGACCCACCGCCTGACCGTCGCCGGGGACACCCCGGCGCGCGCCGCGACCTGCGCGAGCGTCAACTCTGCCGGCTCGGCCGGCTCGCTCGGCGGATCGTGTTCGGGCTCGGCCACTCAGGCGCGCCACGCGAAGGACATACCCATACCCCGCAGTCTAAAGTCGCGGCCCGTGTCCCACAGCGAGCCCTCGCCAGGCGCCCCCCTGCACCTGCACCCGACCGCCGCGCTGGCCGAGCGCGTGCTGCTGCCGGGCGACCCCGGGCGGGCGCTCGTCCTCGCCCAGTCGCTGCTTGAACAGCCGCTCATGTTCAACCACAACCGCGGTCTCTGGGGCTACACCGGCGCCGCGCCGGACGGCGAGCCGCTGACGATCCAGGCGACGGGCATGGGCGGGCCCTCGGCGGCGATCGTCCTCACGGAGCTGATCGCCCTCGGCGCCCGCCGCGCGATCCGCGTCGGCACCTGCGGGGCGATCGCGCCGGCGCTCGAGCTGGGCGAGCTGGTCATCGCGCGCGATGCCATCTGCGCCGACGGAACCTCACGGGCGCTCGGCGCCGGTGAGCGGGTCGCCGCCGACCCTTCGCTGACCGAGGCGCTCATCCGCTGCGCGCCTGCCGCCCGGGCGGGCACCGTCGTGAGCGTCGACCTGTTCTATGAGACCGCCGGCGAGCGGCGCGCGAACGAGGCGCTGGCGGTGGAGATGGAGGCCGCGGCGCTGTTCGCGGTCGGAGCCCGCGCGGAGGTGCCGGTGGCATGCGTGCTCGCCGTCTCCGACACCTTCGACGACAGCGGCGCCCGACGGAGGATCGACGACCATTCGCTGCACGCTGCCGCAGCGGCGATGGGCGCGGTCGCGCTGCGGGCGATCTCCCGCTGAACGCTCAACCCTTCTTGGAGGCCGAGGCCTTCTTGGGGGCTGAGGCCTTCTTCGGGGCCGAGGCCTTCTTCGGCTTGGCCTTGCTCTGAGCCGAGCGCTTCCCGGCGGAGGGCGACCGCTTCGCGGCTGGGGCCGGGGATGACGCCGACGCCTTCGCCGGCGCGGACGGCGGCGCGCCGGAGGAGCTCTCTGAAGGACGCTCGCCGAGCTTCTCGGTGAGCGTGCCGAGCTTGTCCTCGATCGCCGACAGACGCTCCTCGACGCGGCTTGGCGCGAGCGCGCGATCGAGGCGCTGGACGCCGTCCTCGATCCCCTCGAGCCGGTGGGAGACGGCGCGCAGGCGCCGCGTCAGCCGTTCCAGGTCGGCGGCCGACGGGATGTTCAGCGCGCCCATCGCCACCTCCTGCGCCTGGGCGGCCTTCTCGCGGGCGTCGAACGCCCGGCCGATCGCCCCGCTGAGCAGTGGGCTTTCCAGCACGTCGGACAGCGCCCTTCCAAGCCGCTCCTCGGTCGTGCCGCTGAAGCGCTCGCGCAGGCTTCTTGCGGCACTGTTCGCGTCGGACATGATCTGCTCCCGGTTGTCGAGGTCTGACGGGCGGGTGGGCCCTCGGCGGGTCCCTTGCCCACAGCCAGACAGGAAGGATACGGTGCAGCCATGGCCGAACGGCTGTTCCTGTTCATCCAGCTGGAGTTCCCCTGGGCCCTCGGGCCGCCCGACGGCCGCTACCTGCTGCGGACGCGGCCGGACGCCGACCCTGAGCGCGTCGTGGTGCTGGGGACGCTCGGCGCCGGCAGGCTCCCCGGCGGGCGGCGCTCCTCGCGGCGACGTCCCTGGCCGATCCCCGGTCGCCCCGGGGCTCGCGGGTCGCGCACGCCGGCCACGCCCGAGCCGGCGCCGGTGCCCACGGCGCGGGCGACGATCGTCGATCCGATCTCCCTTTCGGCCGAGCGCCAGGCCCACGCGTGGCTGGCCGACCTCGATGCCGACCGCGAGGCGCACGCCGCGGTGGCGGTGCTCAACCGCGTCCTTCACTCCCATCGCATCTCCGCCGCCGACCCGTACGTCCACGAGGTCTCCCCCGCCCAGTCGCTCGTCATCAGGGCCGGCTGGGGCGAGGGCGAGCAGGTGGCCGACGGGCGCTGGCTGCACGCTCGCGAGCTCGGCCCCGTGCAGCACGATCTGGGCCCGGCGGGCGGCCGGCGGCGCAGAAGCGCGGAGCGCTCGGCGGCGCTGCGCCACCAGGAGCGCCTGGCCGAGCTGCTCGGCTCGCGGGGGACGAGCCTGCTGTGCGAGGACCTCACGCTGCGCGCGCGCCTGGACCTCGACCAGGGGCGCGTCGCGCAAGCCGCGATCGAGCTCGACGGGGCGTTCAACGCCGCGCTCGCCGAGCTGCCGGCCGAGGGCAGGCAGGATCTCGCGATTCGCATCGCCGAGCTCGAGCAGCTGCGCGGCGGGGTCGCCCTGCAGGTGAAGGCCGCGCTCTCGGCGCCGGACACCGCGCAGGCGCCGCCGGCCGCCGGCGAGGGTCCCTTGGAGGGTCCGCAGGAGGATGTCCTGAGCCACGCGCTGGCGCGGCTGGAGGCGGCGCTACGCGCGCGGACGGCCGGCGGCTCTAGGCTGGGGCAATGAGCATCGATCCCTCGAGGACGGCCGTCGGCACCTGGAGCGGCGGGCGCTTCATGCACTTCGGCGAGCCGCTCACCGACGGGCGCCTGCGGGGCCTCGTGCGCCCCGGGGAGGGGATCGACACGGTGATCACCGCCGACGTCTATGGCGCCGGGGAGGCCGATCGCGCGCTCGGCCGCGCGCTTGACGGGCTGGACCGCGACAGCTACTGCCTGATCGGCGCGATCGGCCACGACTTCTACGACGGACAGCGCGACGGCGCGAAGGGGTTCCCCCGCTTCACCGACCCCGAGCTGCGCGATGAGGGCGGATACGCGCAGTACATCCGCAAGGCCACCGAGCTGAGCCTCGAGCGCTGCGGGGTCGAGCACTTCGACGTGCTCCTCCTCCACAACCCCGACCACATCGGCTACTCGAGCCCGGCCGTGTGGGAGGGAATGCAGGCCGTCCGCGAGGCGGGTCTCACGCGGATGCTCGGCGTCGCGCCGGGCCCGGCGAACGGATTCACGCTCGACCTGATCGACTGCATCGAGCGCTTCTCGCGGCAGATCGACTGGGCGATGATCATCCTCAACCCGCTGGAGCCCTGGCCCGGGGAGCTCGTGCTCGACGCGGCGGCCGAGAGCGATGTGGATGTGATCACCCGCGTCGTGGACTACGGGGGCATGTTCCACGACGACGTCCTGCCCGGCCACGCGTTCGCCGAGTACGACCACCGCAGGTTCCGCCCCGACGGATGGGTGCAGTCGGGCCGGGAGAAGCTCGAACGGATGCGGCCATGCGCCGAGCGCCACGGGCTCACCATGCTGCAGCTCGCCTGCGCCTGGAACCTCGCTCATCGCCCGGTGCGCTGCGTCGCCCCGACCCTGATCCAGGAGAGCGGGCCCGGCGCCCGCCCGGTCGAGAGCAAGCGCGCGGAGCTCGCTGAGCTGCCGCGTGAGGAACGGCTGAGCGCCGAGGAGGTGGCGTCGATGCGCGCGATCGGCGACAACACCGGCTCGATGGCGCTCAAGGGGGCGAGCGTCGAACACCGGGGCGCCCCGAAGCCCGACAGGTGGGCGCTCACCGAGGAGCTCTCGGCGCTCGCCGCGCGCCGGGGCATCGCGCCCGAGCGCGACCTGGTGAAGAGCGAGCTCTCACCCGCCGCGGGCTGACCGGGGGGGCGACGCTGAGCGATCAGCCGGCCGCGAGCGCCGTGACCAGCGCGCCGAGCTCATGCACGACGTCTCCCCCGAGGCACACCTCGGCGAGCGCGTCCAGGGGCGTCTGACCCTGCGTGATGATCGCCACGGCGCCGCCCCCCTGGAGCGTGAGCAGGGGCAGCCCGGCGACCGGGTAGACCTCCAGCGAGGAGCCGATGCACAGCAGCACGTCGGCCCGCTCGCACAGCTCGCGGGCCCGCTCCATCGCCCGCTCCGGAAGCAGCTCGCCGAACAGGACCACGTCCGGCTTCAGCGGCGTCCCGCAGCCCTCGCACCGGGGCACGCCGCGCTCGTCGGCCGCAAGGAGCTCTCTCGCGCGCGCGAGGGTCGTGTAGCCCGCGCACTGCAGGCAGCGGCAGCGCTCGATGCTCCCGTGCACCTCGATCAGCTCTCGCGTGCCGGCCTTGCGGTGGAGCATGTCGATGTTCTGGGTGATCACCGCGTCGAGCATCCCTGCGTCCTGCAGCGCGACGAGCGCATGGTGGGCGTCGTTGGGCTGCTTGTCCTCGAGCGCCGCGAAGCGCTCCGCGTAGAACGCCCAGAAGCGCTCGGGGTCGGCGTGGAACGCGTCTATGTGGGCCACCTCCATCGGGTCCACGCGCTCCCACAGCCCGGTGCCCGGACTTCGGAAGTCGGGGATGCCCGACGGCACCGAGATCCCCGCTCCGGTGAGCGCCACGACGGAGCCGGCCGCCTTCAGCAGCTCGGCCAGCCGGGCGCGCGTCCGCTGCTCCTCGGAGGTGCCCGCGCTCGCGCTCATCCCGACAGGCTAGGAGCCTTTGAACGCCGGCTGGCGTTTTCCGAGGAAGGCCGCGATGCCCTCCTTGGCGTCGGCGCTCTGAAAGGCGGTCGCGAACGCCCGCTTCTCAGCCTCGATCCCCTCGGCCAGCGGCAGGCCCGCGTCGGAGACCTGCTTGATCTGCGCGACCGCAAGCGGGGCCTGGCCGGCGAGCTTGCGTGCCCATCCGAGCGCGACGTCGAGCAGTTCGTGATCGGAGACCACGCGGTTCACGAGCCCCAGCTCGAACGCTTCATCAGCCAGGATGGGGTCGCCGACGAGGTTCATCTCGAGCGCCTTGTTCAGGCCCACCAGGCGGGGCAGGCGCTGGGTCCCGCCGAAGCCGGGGACGATCCCGAGCTTGATCTCCGGCTGGCCGAACAGCGCGGTGCGCGCCGCGATGCGCACGTCGCAGGCCATAGCCAGCTCGCAGCCGCCGCCGAACGCCAGGCCGTTCACCGCCGCGATCGTGGCGATGCCGTCCGACCCGAGCTCTTTGAAGAGCGCATGCGCGGCGGTGATCAGCTGCTCGCCGGAGGATTCGTCCATCGTCGTGAACGCCTTGATGTCGGCACCCGCGCTGAACAGGAACGGGTTGCTGGACGCGAGCACGAGCGCCCGCACGCCGGACTCCTTGACGCTCCGCCATACCTTCTCGAGGTCCTGCACGACCTGCGGGGAGATCGAGTTCATCTGGCCGTTCGCCAGCCATGCGATCGCCACCCCGTCGCCGCGCGTCTCGAGCTTCACGACCTCGGCGGGCTGCTCGGCGTCGGGCTGGGGGTATGCGTAGAAGCCCTGCCCGCTCTTCTGCCCCAGCCGGCCCTGGGCCACCAGGCGGCGCAGGATCGTCGGCGGCGAGAAGCGCTCCCCGTAGCGCTCCTGGGCGTTCTCCATGCGCTCGAGGACCGCGTCCAGGCCGTCCACGTCGGCTTTCATGAACGGCGGCAACAGGCCACGACGCGGATCGAGGCCGGCGCCGGCCATCATCCCGAAGTCGATGTCGCGGTGGGTCGCCACACCCTCCTCGAGCACCAGACAGGACTCCAGGAACGTCTTCAGGCTGAGCAGCTCGACCAGCTCGGCCACGTCGGGGTCGGCGTCGCCGTCGATGTTCGGCTCGCCCTGCGGGTCATAGAAGCCGTCGCCGCCCGTCTTCGCGCCGAGCTTTCCCTCGGAGACCAGCCTGCGCATGCCCTTGGGCGCGTAGAAGCGTTCCTCGCCGTAAGACTCCACGAGGTGCTCGGCCACGTGCAGGACGGTGTCGAGCCCGAGCAGGTTGACCAGGTGGTAGGGGCCGACCGGGATCACCCCGGCGGCGCCCATGCCCTCGTCGATCTTCTTGATCGACAGGCCCTTCTCCTCCTGCTCGCGCCAGATCTCCGAGGTGCCCGAGTTGAGGATGCGGTTGACCACGAAGCCCGGCACCTCCACGCAGGTGATCGGCTGCTTGCGGATCGCCTGGGCGAAGGTCAGCGCTGCTCCCACGGTCTCCGCCGAGGTCTCCTCGCCCTCCACGATCTCGATCAGCGGCATGACGGCGGCGGGGTAGAAGTAGTGAAAGCCGATCACCTTCTCCGGGCGCAAGGTGGCTGCGCCGATCTCGGTGATCGACAGCGAGGAGGTGTTCGAGGCGAGGATCGCGTGGCCCGGGGTGCAGGCGTCGAGCTCGCCGAACACGGCCTGCTTGATCTCCATCCTCTCGGGCACGGCCTCGATCACGAAGTCCACGTCGCCGAAGCCCTCATAGGACGTCGTTCCCTGAATGCGACCGAGGATCTCCTCGAGCTGGGCATCCGCCTGCTCGGCCGTGATCTTGCCCTTCTCGGCGAGCTTTGAGACCTGGCCCTTGGTGACGCTGCGCGCCTCCTTCAGCCCTGCCTGCACGAGCGCGTCGTCGATGTCCTTGAGCACCACGGGGATACCCGCGGCGGCGATCGTCTGGGCGATCTGGCCGCCCATCGTCCCGGCACCCACGACGGCGGCTTTGAACACGAACATGCTTGGTCTCCTTTATGGCGAAGGTCGCGGGAGCCTAGCGCCGCATGCGCCCTGCGCGCCGCGCGGCGGCGCCGCCGGAGGCCCGGAGCGCCCCGGCTCCCGGCTCCGCCTTGCGCACCTTCCGGGGTCCGGCCGAGTTGAAGGGGACGATAGCCACCCCAACCAAGGCAAGGTGAGCGCAGATGGAGTCATCCAGAGGCCTTCAGAGGTCTAGAGCGGCCATATCGGCGGCGATCGCCGCGCTGGCGCTGGCATTCGGCGGGCAGGCGGCGTCCACGGCGCAGGCGGCCGTGCCGACCCCGACAGTTCTCACCGGCGGCGCGCAGCAGGTGAGCTACGGCTCCGCGACGCTGACCGGGTCGGTCAACCCGCGGGGCAGCGACGCCTCCTACTACTTCCAGTACGGACCGACGAAGGCCTACGGGGGACAGACCGCGATCGCCGACGCCGGCGCGGGTGCCAAGACCGTCAACGTGAGCCTGCCGGTGACCGGGCTTCAGCCGCTCACCGTCTATCACTACCGGCTGGTCGCCGTGAACAGCGGGGGCGCCGCGAACGGCCACGACGCGACCCTGCTGACCACGAAGGTGCCGCTCTCGCTGCAGGTCTTCGCCTCGCCGAACCCCGCTCGGTACGGCGGGACGGTGATGATCCAGGGCACGCTCTCGGGCACCGGCAGCGGCGGCGTCGCGGTCGTGCTGCAGGCGAACCCGTTCCCCTTCGCTGCGGGCTTTCAGAGCGTGGGCAACCCCGAGCTGACGCTGGCCGACGGCAGCTTCTCCTTCCCGGTGCTCGGCCTCACGCAGAGCACGCAGTTCCGCGTGGCGACCGTGGCCAAGTCGGCCGTGGTCAGCCCAGTCGCGCTCGCCAACGTCGCGGTCGGCATCAACAGCCACCTGGCGCGCACCGGGCGGCGCCACGTCGTGCGCATCTACGGCACCGTCACGCCCGCCGAGGACGGGATGCAGGTGGGCATCATGCGGATCGCCCACGGGCGCAACGTATTGGTGGCCGGCACGCTGCTGCGCCACCGCACTCCCACGACCTCGAAGTTCAGCCGCCTGGTGCGCGTCAGGCCGGGGGTCTACCGGGTGCTCGTGCGTGTCACGAACGGCGCCCAGGTGTCGAGCTACGGCCCACCCCTCGTCGTCCGCTGAAGCGGCCTGCCAGGGACTCCTACGAGCGGAGAGCGCCGCATGGGCGCTCTCCCTCGGGTCTCCTTCTACTGGGGCGGTCTCGACGGCGGCTGCTGCGGCGCGCGTCTGGACCGGGCCCTCAAGCGGCGACCGTCTCGGGTCTCGGTCACACCGCGACCGTCTCGGCGCCCGCGGCCGCGGGCTCCTCGACGCGCCGCGGCAGGAGCGTTTCCCGCGCGATCACAAGCCGCTGGATCTGGGAGGTCCCCTCGTAGAGCTGCATGATCTTCGCGTCGCGGAAGAGCTTCTCGACCGGGTAGTCCTTCATGAAGCCGTAGCCGCCGTATATCTGCACGGCGTCGGTGGCGATTTTCATCGCCGCGTCGGCGGCGAAGCGCTTGGCATGCGAGGACACCAGCGTGTTGCGCATCCCCTGGTCGAGCAGCACCGCCGACTTCCAGGTCAGCAGACGAGCCGCCTCGATGTCGGTGGCCATGTCGGCCAGCATGAACTGAATGCCCTGGTGCATCGCGATCGGCGCGCCGAACTGGACGCGTTCCTTGGCGTAGTCCGCGGCGAACTCGAACGCCGCGCGGGCGATGCCGACGGCCATCGCCGCGACGCCGGGGCGCGTGCGGTCGAGGGTCATCATCGCGAGCTTGAAGCCCTTGTTCTCCTCGCCCAGCATGTTCCCGGCGGGAATCTCGACGTCGCTGAAGGACACGGTCGCGGTGTTTGACGCGCGCTGGCCGAGCTTGTCCTCCTTCTTGTCGACGACCACGCCGGCGTCGCGCGGGACGACGAAAGCGGAGATCCCGCGGTGGCCCGCCTCCTTGTCGGTCTTCGCGTAGACGGTGTACCAGTTCGCGTAGCCGCCGTTGGTGATGAAGCACTTCGAGCCGTTGATCACGTACTTGTCGCCCTTGCGCACGGCGGTGGTCCGCATGTTCGAGACGTCCGAGCCCGCTTCGGGCTCTGTCAGGCAGAAGGACGCGAGCAGGGGGGCCTCGGTGAGACGACCGAGGTACTCCCGCTTGAGTCGCCTCCGAGCCCCCGAGCATGACGGGCGTGGTCGCCAGGCCGTTGCAGCCGAGCGAGGTCTGGATGCCCGAGCAGCCCCAGGACAGCTCCTCCTCGATCACGCAGCCGTCGAGGAAGCCGGCGCCGGCGCCTCCGTACTCCTCGGGGATGTGCGAGTTCATGAGCCCCACATCCCAGGCCTTCTCGATGATGTCCTGCGGCCAGGTGCCCTCCCGGTCGTACTCCCAGGCAACCGGGCGAATCTCCTTGGCGGCGAAGTCGTGCGCCATCTCGCGCAGGTTCCTCTGCTCGTCGGTGAGTGTGAAGTCGACCATTCTCCTGACCTCCTAGCGGGGTTGCCCGAAAAATAGATTGACTGGTCAGTCAACCTTCCATTCAGAGGGTAGCGGACAGCCGGCCGATCGGCAACAATTCCCCCGTGCAGAGCGTCTTCCCGATCGTGGTGTTCGCAGCGGTGGCGTTCTCGGTTGTGATGTGTGTGGCGTTCCTGCTGAGCCGCGGGAGCGTCTATGACCAGATCGGCCAGGGAGGGTTCTCGACGGACGGCGAATCGCAGGGCGCGCCGGCCGCGCCCCCGCCGGACTCTCCCGCCGCTCGCGCCGAGCGCGAGCTCGAAGTCCGCCAGATGCTGACCGCCCGCAGCGAGCGCCTCGTGCGGATGGGCCGCCCGGCGCTCGACGTAGATGCGGAGGTCGCGAGGCTGTTGGCGCCCTCGCCGCTCGGAGATCCGCGGCAGGATGCCGGGCTCACCGAGGAGGTGCGACAGCTCGTGGTCGCGCGCAACGAACGGCGCGCCCGTCAGGGTCTCGAGTCGCTGGACGTCGAGGACGAGGTGGCCCGCACGCTGCAGGAGCTCAAGCCGTGAACATCTCCCCGGGGGCGAGTCGGGTATAAACGCGCCATGACCGACCCGCGCCGCTTCCAGCTCGACGAGCTGACGATCCGTCCCGGCACCTACTTCAACCCCCAGACAGAGGTGCTGCTGGTGGTGGACGACTCCCCCGAAGTCGACCACGAGATCTTCGACCTGGAAGAGTTCGAGGGCGCCGAATGGGTGCTGATATCGGAGGACTCCCCGCTCGATGAGCAGCGGCGCGACGAGCTCGTGGAGCGCTTTCAGGTGACCCACCACCCCGGAGGCGATCTGCTCATCGAGAGCCGCCAGGACGACGAGGAGGACGACGAGGAGGAGCTCGATCCCGACGACTACCCGGAGCTCGGTCCGGAGTAGCCGGGGCGCCTGCTCAGCGGCTCCGCGCCGAGGAGCTGAGCAGGCCGAGTCGTTCGGCGGCGGGCAGGAGCTCGGCGAAGGGCCGCGGGGCGCTCGGCGCAGCGATGCTCTGAGCGCGGTTGAGCTCGGCGAACGCGAGCACGAGCGTGACGGTCGCCTGGGGGCGGCCGTCCAGAGCGGCGCCCGCCCGCCCCGTGCCCGCGACGGAGGCGCTCACCGAGAGGCGCCGCAGCAGATGGTCGGCGGCGCCGCTGTAGAGGTCCACCCGCGCAGAGCGCACCGAGCCGGCAAGCGCGGAGAGCCCGGCCGGCGCGAGCGGTGCCGTCGCGCGGCCCGGGCCGCTCCCGGCGATCGCGCCGAGCAGCGAGCCGCCGGCCGCCAAGAGCCTGCCGGCGTCGGCGAAGAAGCGCGCGGCGTCGAGGCCCGCGACGACGTGGACGGTTTCGCCGCCCGCGACCGGCCCGGAGCGCGCCGGATGGGTCAGCCATCGGGCGGGTTCGATCCCGAGCGGTGCGAAGGTGGTGCGCCCGCGGGCCGAGGCGCCGGCACGGCTCGCTTCGGCGTAGCCGCGCGCGAGCGCCTGCGAGGTGCTCTGCGGGGTGGCGTACGGGGTGCCCCCGAGCTCTACGAACAGCCGGCCGCCCGTCGAGACGGCGCCGGCCGCCAGCGTGCGTCCCGGTGTCGCAGAGACTCTCAGACGCATCGCAAACTGCGGCAGCCGGCCCGCGCCGAGGCTCTGGAACACTCCCGACAGGCCCACCGCGAAGGGCCACCGGGGGACCGCGGCGGCGGGGGCGGCGGGGGCGAGCGCAAACGACAGCTCGAGCCGGCCGCTGTGAATCGGCGTGTGCGGGGCGAAGGTCTCGTTGATGAGCGACCGCGCGCTCGGCGGGCCGGCGGAGCCGCACGCGGCGAGCCCGCAGGAGATGGCCGCGGCCGCCGAGGCCGCGGCCGCCATGAACGCGAGCGGCCGCCGCGGCGCAACAACGGCCCTCGGAGATGGTTTCGGGAAGCGTGCACTCACTTCAGGGGCTTCCAATCGACAAGACCCCTGCGGGCGCACCGGCGGCCGAGCGTACCATTCGCGCCGTGCGCGCAAAGCAGCTCTCCGCGGTGGCCGTCGCCGTCCTCGCGCTCGTCGCGCTCTCGGCGTCGCCGGCGCTCGCGAGCCGGGCCTCGGTCGCGCGGGGCGCGAGCCATGCCTCGGTCGCGCTGGGCCCGACCCGTGCCTCCGTCGCAGGGGGCGCGAGCCGTGCCTCCGTCGCGCGCGGCCCGAGCGTCCCGGCGGCGCTCCTCGGCCTGCTGCGCAGCGGCGCGATCACCGAAGCGGTCTACCGGCAGGACGTGGGGGCCTACGTCGCGGCGAAACGCTCGCTCGGCAGGCTGACCGGCACGCGGCGGAGCGAGCTGGGGGCGGTGCTCGCCAACGTGCAGGCGATCGCCGCCGCCGGCGGGCTCACCGCGTCGCGGCTCGGTGCGCTGTTCCTGACCCTCGAACGCAACCGGCAGTGGTGGACCACCGAACCGCTGCTGGCCGGCGGGGATCGCCTCACCTTCCCCTCCAGCAAGCTCGTGTGGGAGTACTACCCGGGCCAGGGCATCGAGATCCAGTGGCTCGGCACCTTCGGCGCGGCCAACGGCTACTACCTGAGCGGACACGAAAACGCGAACCTGCGCCAGCTGCTCGGCGAAGCGCTGCCCCTGGCCACCAAGCGGGCCGGGGGGATCGCGTGGGAGTACCTGTTCCGCTTCGACGGCGGCTCGCCGCCCTGGACGAGCGGCCTCTCGCAGGGCACGGCCCTGCAGGTGCTGGCTCGCGCGTGGCAGCGCTTCAAGGAACCCGTCTACCTGACCGCCGCCCAGCAGGCGCTCGGGGTCTTCCAGACCCCGCCGCGGGCGGGAGTGCGTGTGAGAACGCGGGCGGGCGCGCTGTACGCGGAGTACAGCTACGCCCCCGGGGACAGGATCCTCAACGGCTTCATCCAGGCGCTCGTCGGGCTCTACGACTACACCTCGATCACCCAGGACCCGCTCGGGCTGACGCTGTTCGAAGCGGGCGACGCGGAGGCGCGCGCCGAGGTCCCCCACTACGACACGGGGGCCTGGTCGCTGTATGACCAGTTCGGTGAATCCAGCCTGAGCTACCACGAACTGCTCACCGAATTCCTCACGCATCTCTGCGAACGCAGCCGCAAAGGCCCGCCGATCGCCCCCGCCGCCCCTGCGCCGACGGGTCCCACCTCGCCGGGCGGCACCGCGCCCGGGGGCTCGACCGGCCCGGGCGGCATCGCGCCCGCCGCCGGCGCGAGGAGCGCCGCGGGCGCGCAGCACGGCTCCCCGATCCTCGCCGATCAGATCTACTGCGCGACGGCCCAGCGCTTCAGCGCCGACCTGCGCACCCCGCCGGTGATCGCGCTGCTCACCAAGCACGTCCGCGGCGCGGCGCGCGCGGGCGTGCAGATGTCGCTCTCGAAGATCTCCACGGTCGCGATGACCGTCCGGCAGGGCGGCCGGGTGGTGTGGACGAACAGCGCGACGGTCGAACGGGGCAGGCCGCGACTGCTGTGGGTGACGCCGAGGACGCCGGGAGCCTATTCGGTGACGCTCAGCGCCACCGACCTGGCCGGCAACTTCGCCACCACGTCGGGCACGGTTCTGCTGACGCGCCATTAGCGGCAGTCCCGGCTTCCCGCGCTCCTAGACTACGCGGGTGACGCACATCGAGATGATCCGCCTGAAGCGCGGGCCGGCATGACACGCCTGACGCGCGCGTGGCGCGCGATGGAGCCCGAGCAGCAGCTCGCGGCGGGCGCGGCGCTCGGCCTTTTCGTCTCGATGTTCCTGCCCTGGTACAGCCAGACGAACACGGTGGTCGTGGGCAACGCGGCACGGGCCACCCGCACCAGCCTGAGCGCATTCGAATCCTTCTCCTGGGTGGAGGCTGCCGTGCTGCTCGTCAGCGCAGCGGTGCTCACCCTGCTGTTCGCGCGCGCCGAGCAGCGCGGCGACTTCCACCTGCCCGGCGGCGACGGCACCGTCGTGATGGTCGCCGGCGGCTGGACGGCCGTGCTGGTCTTCTATCGGCTGCTCGACAAGCCGGGCCTGCACGGCACCCAGCGGATCACCGCCACCGTTGGAGTCCAGTGGGGGATCTTCATCGCCCTCCTGCTGGCCCTCACGGTCGCCTATGCGGGCTGGCGGATGCGCGCGAGCGAACGACCGCCGCCTCCGCTCACGCGAGACCGCGCGCCGCGAGCACCGCGAGCGCCCGAGGAGGCCCTCGGGCCTGGGCGCCCGCCCGCGGTCGCCGACCCGCCGGGCCTCGACGATCAGCCGTCGATCGTGACGGTGCCGGCCACGCGCGCGGGCCGCTCGAGCCCCGTCCCGGCGCGGGGTCGCCCGCGCTACCCGCCGGCACCCTCCGATTCGCCGAGCCGTCCCGCGAGCCGGTCCTCACGCCGGCGCACCACCGCAGAGCAGGCCGACCAGCTCTCCTTCGAGGACGCCGCAGCCGAGCGCGAGGAGCCGCCCGGCGACGGGTAGCGCGCCCGTCCGGAGGCGGCCTGGTCCTATCATTGCGCTGAGCATGCCCGCCCCACCGTCCTCGGCGCCCGCCTCAGTCTCAGATGTCGCAGCGGGGCTGCGCGCGGTGGGTTACATCCCCGGCGAGTCCACCGCGCTCGTCTCCTTCCTTGCGACCCGGCTGGGCAAGCCCGTGCTCGTCGAGGGCCCGGCGGGCGTCGGCAAGACCGAGCTCGCGAAGGCGCTCGCGCGCTACCTCGGGCGCGAGCTCGTGCGGCTGCAGTGCTACGAGGGGCTCGACGAGGCGAAGGCGCTGTACGAGTGGAACTACCGCAAGCAGCTGCTGCGGATCCAGGCCGAGGCGTCCGGGACCGGATGGGACGCGGTCCAGGAGGACATCTTCGGCGAGGAGTTCCTGCTCGCGCGCCCGCTGATGACCGCGATCGCCTCCGAGGAGCCGGTCGTGCTGCTGATCGATGAGATCGACAAGACCGACCAGGAGTTCGAGGCGATGCTGCTCGAGGTGCTCTCCGACTTCCAGATCTCGATCCCCGAGCTCGGCCGCGTGGAGTCTCACACGCACCCCGTGGTGCTGCTCACCTCCAACAACTCGCGCGAGCTCACCGAGGCTCTGAAGCGCCGCTGCCTGTACCTGTGGCTCGACTACCCCGAGCTCGAGCACGAGCTCGAGATCGTGCGCCTGCACGCGCCCGAGCTGGCCGAGACCGTGGCGCGCCGGCTGGTGGAGGTGATCGGCATGGTGCGGACGCTCGACCTGAAGAAGCCTCCGTCGATCGCCGAGTCGATCGACTGGGCCCGCACGCTGCTGCTGCTGGGCGTCGATGAAATCGATGCCGAGACGTTCACCGAAACGATGTCGGTGATCGTCAAGCACCGGACCGACATGGACGTGGTGGCCGAGCGGGTGGGTCTGAAGCTCGGGTCGCCCGCCGATGTCGCCTGAGCCCGAGGGCCTGCCCGCGCGCATACTGGAGCTCGGCGAGGAGCTGCGCCGCGAAGGCGTCGCGGTCGGCACCTCGGAGATGCTCGACGCGTTCGGGGTCCTGCGCGAGATCAGCTGGACCTCGCAGGAGGACTTCCGCGAGGCGCTCGCCGCGACGCTCGCCAAGAGCCAGGAGGACAGGCGGGTGTTCGAGCTCGTGTTCGACCGCTTCTTCTTCCGCGCCACCGAGATCGAGGCGGCGCGCCAGGGCGTGCACGAGGAGGACAGGGCGAGCTTCGGCGAGCTCTCGCCCGAGGAGCTCGACGCGCTGCGTGCGCAGATCGCCGCCGCCCTGAGGGACGGCTCGGAGGGGGCGATGCGAGACCTCGCGAGGATGGCGATCGCGGCGTTCGCCCGCCCGCAGGAAGGCTCGGGCGTGATCGGCGTGGACGTGCAGCGCATCCGCCGGGCGCTCGGCCTGCGCGCCGAGCCCCAGCCCGATCTGCCGCCGGAGGATCCGCGCCGCGACGGCCTGCCGCGCGAGGCCCTGCGCCGCTTCGAGGTGCTCCTGCGCCGCGAGCTCGAGCGCTCGCAGATCGAGCGCACCGGCAACCTGCCGCCTGCCCGGCCGCTCGGCGATCTCGACCGGGCGCTGCCGTCGGGCCCGCTGGCCGACCTCGCCGCCGTCCACCGGGTCGTGGCCCAGCTGCGCCGCCGGCTGGCGACGCAAGGGCTGCAGGCACGCGGGCATCGCCGCCACGCACACGTGGACGTGCGGCGCACGATGCGAGCGTCGCTGCAGACCGGCGGGGTGCCTGTGGTGCTGAAGTACCGCCCGCGGCGCCCGCGCCGCCCGGAGATCTACGTGCTGTGCGACGTCTCCACGAGCGTCACCTCGGCGTCGGTGTTCTTCCTGTCGGTGCTCCACGCGCTGCACGACACCTTCCGCAAGATGCGCTCGTTCGTCTTCATCGAGCGCATCTCCGAGGTGACCGACATCTTCGAACACGAGCGCAACTTCAAGACCGTGAGCGAACGGATCGGCAACGATGCGGGCGTGGCCGACATCTCCGGCTACACCGACTACGGGCGCGTGTGGTCGGAGTTCCTCGTGCAGGTCGAGGACGACCTGCACCCGCGCGCGACCGTGATCGTGCTCGGCGACGCGCGCACGAACGGGCGCGACCCGCGCGCGGACATCTTCGCCCAGATCGCCGCCCGCGCCGGGCGCACGTTCTGGCTGAACCCCGAGCCGCGGCTGTACTGGAACTACGGCGACTCGGTGATCGCCGCCTACGAGCAGTTCTGCACGGCCTTCGAGTGCTGGACGACCGCCCAGCTCGAGGACTTCGTGCGGGCGCTCGCCAGGCCGGGGATGGCCGTCGCCCGGTAACATCAGCGCCGAGCAGAGCAGACACCAGGGGGGCTGGCGGGAAGGCCGGCTGAGATGGCGCACGGGAAGCGATTCCCCCGGCGCCGACCCTTAGAACCTGTGGGGTAATGCCCGCGAAGGGAGCGAAGTGCCAACCCAACTGCAGTCCCTCCCACGACCGGCGCCCGGGCAGGGCTCAAGGCGCGCGGCGGTCGCCCTTCAGAACGTGAGCCGCAGCTACCGCGAGCGCCGCGGCCCGGCGGTACGGGCGCTCGCCGGCGTGTCGCTGTACGCCGCCCCGGGAGAGCTCGTGGCCGTGGTGGGCCCAAGCGGCTGCGGCAAGAGCACCCTGCTCGAGCTGATCTGCGGGCTGCAGGCGCCCGACGAGGGCTCGCTCACGTGCGCGCCGGCCGCGCTGATGCCCCAGCACGACCTGCTGCTGCCCTGGCTGAGCGCCATCGACAACGCAGGCCTCGCCCTGCGCATCGCCGGGCTCTCGCGCACGGAGGCCCGCCGGCGCGCGGCCCCGCTGTTCGCCGAGCTCGGGTTGGAGGGCTTCCAGGGCGCCAATCCCCGCGAGCTGTCGGGCGGGATGCGCCAGCGGGTGGCCTTCCTGCGCACGCTGCTCTCCGGCAAGCCGGTCCTCTGCCTGGACGAGCCGTTCGGCGCGCTCGACGCGATCACGCGCGCCGAGATGCAGGAATGGCTCGCCCTGGCGCTGGCGCGCGAGCCGCGCACGGTGGTGCTCGTGACCCACGACGTCGAGGAGGCCTGCCTGCTCGCCGACCGCATCGCGGTCCTGTCCCGCCGGCCGGGACGGGTGATCGAGGAGCTCGAGGTGGAGATCGCCCGCCCGCGCGCTCGCACGGACCTCGAGCTGATCGCCCTGCGCGAGCGCGCGCTTGCGGCCCTCGCCCACGGCACCGCGGGAGAGCCCGGGTGAGCCCGCCCGGCCGGGCCCCGCGACCCGGCTCGCGAGCCGCCCGTCGCGGGCGCCTGGTCGCGCTGCTGGCGCCCGCGCTGGCGGTCGTCATCCTGCTTGGCGCCTGGGAGGCCTACGTGGATCTCGGAGCGGTGGATCCCTCGCTGCTGCCCGCCCCCCACGCGATGGCGAGCGCCCTGTGGAACAACGCCGACCTCTTGTGGAGGAACTTCACGGTCACCGCCGAGGAGGTCGTGCTGGGACTCGGACTGGCGCTGCTCGGCGGCTTCGCCCTTGCGGTTGCGATCCACCTCTCACCGCTCTTGCGGCGCGGGGTATATCCGCTGGCGGTCGGCTCCCAAGCCGTGCCGATCGCGGTGATCGCCCTGCCGCTGGTCTTCTGGTGGGGCTTCGGGCTCTTTCCCAAGCTCGTCGTGATCGCGCTGATCTGCTTCTTTCCCATCGCGGTCACGACCGTCGACGGGCTCGCCCGAGTGGACCCCGACCAGCTCAAGCTGCTGGACACGCTCGACGCCTCGCGCTGGCAGGCGTTCCGCCTCGCCGAGCTGCCCGCGGCGCTGCCCGCGGCGCTCAGCGGAGCGCGGATCGCGCTCGCGGTGGGGGTGATCGGCGCCTACATCGCCGAGACGTCCACGCCGACGACCGGAGCCTACGCCGGCCTGGGGCACGAGATCAACGCCGACCTCACCGCTCTGCAGACCCCGCGCGAGTACGCCGCCACCGCCGTGCTGTTCGCCTTCGCAGTCGCCTGCTTCTACGCGCTCGCCCTCGCCGAGCGGCGCCTGGCTCCGTGGGCGGCCCAGCCGCGGCAGGACGCCCGATGAGCCCCGCCCGCCGGAGCACCGCGGCGGCCCTCGGGCTGTGCCTGGCGCTCGCGCTCTCGCTGTCGGCGTGCGGCTCAAAGCAGGACGTGATCTCGACGTCGCACACCAAGCCGTTCACGGTGATGCTCGACTTCTTCCCGAACGCGGACCACGCCGCGCTGTACTCGGCGATCGCCCGCGGCGACTTCCGCGCGGCCGGGCTGGACGTGCGTCCCGAGGTCCCCTCAGACCCCTCGGCGCCGTTGAAGCTGCTCGCCGCCGGCAGCGTCGACATGGCGATCTCCTATGAGCCCGAGCTGCTGCTGGCGCGCGATCAGGGGCTGAACCTGGTGTCGATCGGAGCGCTCGTCCAGCGCCCGCTGACCTCGATCATCGCCCTGCCGGGACAGCATGTCAAAAGCGTCAAGGACCTCGCGGGCAAGCGGGTCGGAACGGCCGGCATCCCCTATCAGGCGGCGCAGCTGAAGACGGCGCTTACGACCGCGGGCGTGAGCCCGTCCACGGTGCAGGAAGTGAACGTCGGCTTCAACCTCGTGCCGGCGATGCTCTCGGGCAAGGTCGCGGCGACCCTGGGGGGCTTCTGGAACTACGAGGCGATCCAGCTCGAGCGCCTGCACAGGCACCCGGTCGTGATTCCGGTGGACCAGGCGGGGATCCCGAGCTACAACGAGCTCGTGCTCGTGGTGCGCGGCGACGAGGCACGCACGCGCGGGCAGGATCTGCGTGGCTTCCTACAGGCGCTCGCGCGAGGAGAGCGCGAGGTGCGGGCCGACCCCGCGGCGGCGGCCTCGCTGATCGTCAAGGCCAACCCCTCGCTGGACCCCGGGCTCCAGCTCGAGTCGATCTCGCGGACGCTTCCGAGCGCCCTTCCGAGCGACCAGAGCAAGCCGTACGGCTGGCAGGACCCTTCCGCGTGGGCGGCATTCGGGAGCTGGATGCACGCGCACAGCCTGCTCGCGCACGACCCGAATGCCGGGCTGCCCCCGCTGACCAACGAGTTCCTCGCTGGGCAGGGGATCTAGGCGTCCTTGCCACCGCGACCCGCCTGGCCGGCGCGATGGTTCAGAATGAGCGTCGATGGCACGGATCGGACTGCTCACCGGGGGAGGCGACTGTCCGGGGCTGAACGCCGTGATCCGCGCGGTGGTCCGCCGGGGGCTGGCCGAGGACGGGCACAGCTTCCTCGGGTTCCGCTACGGCTGGGCCGGTGTCCTGCGCGACGACGCGATCGAGCTGACGCTCGAGAACACCTCCGGGATCCTGCAGCGCGGCGGGACGATCCTCGGCACCTCGCGCACCAATCCGTTCGGCGAGGGCCAGGGCGGATCGGAGGCCATCCGCAGCACGCTGCGCGCCCGCGAGGTGGACGTGCTGATCCCGATCGGCGGAGAGGACACGCTCGGCGTGGGCCTGCGCCTGCACCGCGAGGGGGTGCCGGTGGTCGGGGTGCCGAAGACGATCGACAACGACCTAGCCGGCACAGACATGACGTTCGGCTTTCAGACGGCCGTTCAGATCGTCACCGATGCGGTCGATCGCCTGCACACGACGGCCGAGTCGCACAACCGGGTGATGGTCGTCGAGGTGATGGGCCGGCACGCCGGCTGGATAGCGACGTACGCGGGGATGGCCGGAGGGGCCGACGCGATCCTCGTACCCGAGCGCCCGTTCGACCTCGAGGAGGTGCTCGCGCGACTGCGCCGCCGCCACCAGCGCGGCCGCAGCTTCTCGATCGTCGTGGTCGCCGAGGGCGCGACCCCACGGGACGGGACGCTGACCGCGCGGGCGGAGACCGGAACCGATGCCTTCGGGCATGAGCGACTCGGGGGGATCGGCGTGACGCTCGAGGGCGAGATCGAGCGCCGGACCGGGTTCGAGAGCCGGGTGACGATCCTCGGCCACGTCCAGCGGGGCGGAACCCCGGTCGCGTTCGACCGCCTCCTGGCCACCCGCTTCGGGGTGGCGGCGATGGACGCCGCGATCGCGGGGCGCTTCGGGACGATGGTGGGGTTGCGCGGGACCGACATCGTGGAGGTCTCGCTGGAGGAGGCACTGCGCGAGCCCAAGCTGCTCGATCCGGCGCTGTACGAGACGGCGGAGCTGTTCTTCGGCTGAGCGCGGCCAGGGTGCCGGGCACGATGACGACCATGCGAGCGATGGTCTTCGAGGGGGTGGGCCGGCCGTTGCGGGCGGTCGAGCTCCCGATCCCGCGTCCGGCGCCGGGCCAGCTGCTGTTGCGCGTAGAGGCGTGCGGCGTCTGCCGCACCGACCTGCACCTGCTCGATGGCGAGGTGGAGATCGCCTCGCCCCCGCGGGTCCTCGGGCACCAGATCGTCGGGACCGTCGTGGCCCCCGGCCAAGCGGAGCCCTCGCAGGCCGATTCCCCGCCCGGGGGCGCAGCCGGCGGGGGAACCGGCAGGCGGGTCGGCGTGCCGTGGCTCGGATGGACGTGCGGCGAATGCGAGTTCTGCAGAAGCGAACGGGAGAACCTGTGCCCGAGGGCGCGGTTCACCGGGTGCGACATCGATGGGGGAATGGCCGAGTACGCCGTCGCCGACGAGCGGTTCTGCTTCCCGATCCCAGAGGGCTACCCGGACGCGCAGGCGGCGCCGCTGTTGTGCGCCGGGCTGATCGGCTACCGGGCGCTGCGCATGTGCGGGCAGGCCCGCCGGCTCGGCCTGTACGGATTCGGAGCCGCCGCGCACATCCTCGCCCAGGTATCCCGCTTTCAGGACCGGCGGGTGTTCGCCTTCACCCGCCCGGGCGACCTGGCCGCCCAGTCGTTCGCCCGCGAGCTCGGAGCCGTGTGGGCGGGCGGATCGGATGAGCTTCCGCCGGAGGAGCTCGACGCGGCGATCGTCTTCGCCCCCGACGGGTCGCTCGTGCCGGCGGCCCTGCGCACGCTGGCGCGGGGGGGAACGGTGGTGTGCGGCGGGATCTACATGAGCGACATCCCCGCCTTTCCCTACAGCAGCCTGTGGGAGGAGCGGATCGTGCGCTCGGTGGCCAACCTCACGCGCCGCGACGCACGGGAGTTCCTCGAGCTCGCACCACGCGTCCCGGTGCAGACGAAGGTCACGGTCTACCCGCTCCCGGACGCCGGCGATGCGCTCGCCGACCTGCGCGCGGGACGCTTCACGGGGGCCGCCGTTATCGTGCCCTGACGGGCGGGCTCAGCTCGCGCCGCCGAGGCGGTAGCCGACCGCGCGCACCGTGTGGATCGGCGCCGGCTCCCCGGGACGCCCGAGCTTGCGGCGCAGATAGCCGACATACACGTCCACGACGTTGGTCGCAGGGTCGTGCTGATAGCCCCACACCGAGCCGAGGATCTGCTCGCGCGTGACCACCTGCCCCTCGTGGCGCAGGAGGTAGACGAGCAGGTCGAACTCGGTGCTCGACAGCGCCACCGAGCTCTCGCCCCGGCGCACCTTGCGCGTCAGCAGGTTGACCTCGATGTCCGCGCCCGTGAGGGTCGTGGCCGACGCCTGCGCCACCACGCGCAGCTGCGCGCGCACGCGGGCGACGAGCTCGGCCAGCGAGAAGGGCTTCACCAGATAGTCCACCGCGCCCGCGTCGAGCCCGGCGACGCGATCCTCGATCTCGCCCCGGGCGGTCAGCACGATGACCGGCACGCTCGGCTTGGCGCGTCGCACTGAGGCGAGGATCTCGAGGCCGCTGCGGGTGGGAAGCATCAGGTCGAGCACGACCGCGTCGAAGTCGTCGCTCAGCGCAAGACGCTCGCCCTCTCCGCCGTCCATGACGGCCTGCACGGAGAAACCCTCAGCCTCGAGTCCCCGCTGCACGAAGTCGACGATCCCCGGCTCATCCTCGACGAGCAGCACCCGCGCCGAGACCTCGGCCGGCGACACCCCGTCGGCGCTCTGCGGATCCCCGGCTTTCGGCATCGGCCAAGGATAGGCGTCGCCGAACTGTCGCCTTTCCCTGCGCCGACTTCCGATGAGCTTTCTCATGAAGCGGTTACCGGATGCTTAGCCATTTCAACCACACTGTCCTCATGAGAAAGGACCGTCCCGCGAGCATCCGTGACGCCGCGCTGCTGAAACTGCGCCGCGTCAACCGCTGGGTGATAGCCGGCAGCGTCGCCCTCACCGCGCTGCTCTCCGAGGTGGCGGCCCAGGCGTTCCCGGGCAAGACGATCCATGCCGGCGCGACCGCCAAGAGCGGGCGGGCACAGACCCGCGCGGCCAAGTCCTCCTCCACGACATCTCCCGGCGCGCTCCAGCCGCCCGCCCAGGCGCCGCAGGCCGCACCGGAATCGGCGCCGGCGGAATCGGCGCCGGCCCAGACGCCCCAGGAATCGGCGCCTGCCCAGGAAGCCGTGCCGGCCCAGGAATCGGCGCCGGCCCAGGAATCGGCGCCTGCCCAGGAATCGGCGCCCGCCCAGGAAGCCGTGCCTTCCCAGGAATCAGCGCCCACGGTCTCCGGAGGATCCTGAGATGCCCTCGGCGCCGTCCATCCCCGGCGAGCTCGCGAGCGCGAGATGGGAGGCGCTCGGCTCGAGCGTCGTGCTGCGGTTGACCGACCCCTCAGCACTCGCCCCGGCGCGCGCGGCGATCGAGCGTGAGCTCGATGCGATCGACCTGGCGTGCAGCCGGTTCCGTCCGGACTCCGAGCTCTCCCGCGTGAACGACTGCGCGGGCCGGCACGTGCATGCGAGCCCCCTGCTGATCGAAGCGCTCGAGGTGGCCCTGCGCGCAGCGGTGCTGACCGACGGCGACGTCGACCCGACGATCGGGATGGCCCTGCAGCTGGCCGGATACGACCGCGACTGGCAGCTCTTGCGCAAGCCGACCGGCGAGCCGGAGCCGCAGCCGCGGATCACCGCGAGCGTCCGCGCCGGCTGGCGGACGGTGACGCTCGACCGCGAAAACTCCTCGGTTCACATGCCTGCGGGGGTCCGGCTCGACCTCGGAGCCACCGCCAAAGCGTGGGCCGCCGATCGCGCCGCCACAGCCGCGGCTCGGGCGAGCGGCTGTGGCGTGCTCGTCAGTCTCGGCGGGGACATCGCCACGAGCGGTGAAGCCCCCGCGGGAGGCTGGCGGATCCGGGTGACCGACGACCACCGCAGCGATCCCTCCGCCCCCGGGCAGACGGTCTCGATCGTCTCCGGAGGTCTTGCGACCTCGAGCACGGCGGTCCGGCGCTGGAGCCATGGCCACCACACGATGCACCACATAATCGACCCCGCCACGGGAACGCCCGTGGCCCGGACCTGGCGCACGATCAGCGTCGCCGCCGCCGGCTGCACCGAGGCGAATATCGCCGCGACCGCCGCGTTCGTGCGGGCCGCCGGCGCCCCCGACTGGCTGGCGCGGCTCGGGCTCCCCGCACGGCTGATCGACTGGGAGGGCAACGTGACCACCGTCGCAGCCTGGCCGGCCGAAGGGCCCGCCGGGATGCGCCCGCAGCGCGCCGAAAGGACGGTGGAATTCGGCCCTCAGCCGAGCAAGCACTTTGGTGAGGCCCTCGCGCGATGATCGGCGCAGCGGGGCCGAGCATCTACTGGTACCTGACCCGCTCGACGGGCGCGGTGGCGCTCGTGCTCTTGACCGTGGCGATCGCGCTCGGCGTGGCCGACGTCCGGCGCTTCAGCACGCCGCGGTGGCCGCGCTTCGTCGTGGACTCGCTGCACCGGAACATCTCGTTGCTGGCGATGGCGTTCCTGCTGTTTCACATCCTCACCTCGGTATTGGACAGCTTCGCCCCGATCTCGCTGCTCAACGCGTTCGTCCCCTTCACGGGCTCCTACAGGCCGTTCTGGCTGGGCCTGGGCACGGTGGCGTTCGACATGCTCCTCGCGGTGACGGTCACGAGCATGCTGCGCCAGCGGATCGGCTTCAGAGGCTGGCGGGTGACCCATTGGCTGACCTACGCGTGCTGGCCGATCGCCCTGCTGCACGGGTTCGGCACCGGCAGCGACGTCAAGAGCACGTGGCTGTTGTGGCTCAGCGTCGGCTGCCTGGTCGTCGTGGTGGCAGCCGTTCTGGCGAGGGTGCTGGACGGTTGGCCCGAACGCCTGGGTCTGCGCAGCGCGGCCCTCGGCGGGGCAGGGATCTTCTCGCTGTTCCTGCTGCTGTGGCTCCCGAGCGGCCCGCTCGGCTCCGAATGGGCGCGGCGGTCGGGCACGCCGACCTCGCTGCTGCCCCACGCCCATAGCGCCCCGGCCTCGAATGCGAGCCGCCCATGACCCAGGCGCTCTCGCTCACCGAGGAGCCGCGGCCGACTGCCGAATCGCACCTCGCTCCGGCGCTGCCGCGCCTGTTGACGGGCATCCCCCCGCGCGGAGCCATGAGCCTCGGCGAGCACCTCGCCGTCCACGGAGCCGCGCCCAGCGCGCGCGGTCGCGGTCGCGGCAAGACGTCCCCGCTGATCGAGCGGATCGACCGCTCCGGCCTGTGCGGTCGCGGCGGCGCCAGCTTCCCCACGGCCAGGAAGATGCGCGCCGTCGCTGCCTCCCGTGGGCGTGCGATCGTCGTGGCCAATGGCGCCGAGGGCGAGCCCGCGAGCCAAAAGGACCGGACGCTCCTTCACGCTCTTCCCCATCTCGTGCTCGACGGCGGCATCCTCGCCGCCGAGGCGGTGGGCGCAGACGAGTTGATCCTCTCCGTATGCGAGTCCGAGCTCGCCTGCGCGGAAAGCGTGGCGCAGGCGATCGAGGAACGCGATCGCCCGGCCCTGCGGCTGCGTCTGGCGACCGTGCCGGCGCGGTACATCGCGGGGCAGGAGGCCGCGCTGATCAGCCACCTGAACGGCCGCCCCGCGATCCCGACCTTCACGCCCCCGATGCCCTTCGAACGCGGGGTGGATCGCCGCCCGACGCTCGTCAACAACGTCGAGACGCTCGCCCACATCGCGCTGATCGCCCGCCATGGATCTCAGTGGTTCCGCCAGCTCGGAACCCCCACGCAGCCCGGGTCGGCGCTCGTCACCCTGTCCGGCGCGATCAGCCACCCGGGGGTCTATGAGATCGAGCAGGGGGCGTCCCTGTCGTCGTTGATCGAAGCAGCCGGCGGGACAACGGACCGCATCCGCGCGGCCCTGCTGGGCGGCTATGGCGGCACGTGGGTCGGCGGCGAGTTCCTGCACGGGCTGGCCCTGTCCAACGAACACCTGGCGCCGCACGGGGCGACGCTCGGGGCGGGGGTCGTGCTGCTGCTGGGAGAGCAGGCATGCCCGGTTTCAGAGACCTCACGCGTCGCGCGCTGGCTGGCCAACCAGAGCTCCGGTCAGTGCGGGCCCTGCGTGCACGGCCTGGACGCGCTGGCCACGACGGTCGAGCGGATCGCCGAAAGCGCCCCCCACGACAGGGCCAGGCAGCGCATCGACCAGCTCGCGGCGCTCACCAGGCGCCGCGGCGCCTGCTCGCATCCCGACGCGGCGGTCAACTTCATCCTCAGCGCGCTCGACGTGTTCGCCGCGGAGTTCGCCGACCACGCCCGGCACGGGCGATGCGAGGCCTGCATGCGCCCCGGCCAGCTGCCACTGCGAACGACACAGATCGGAATGACCGCGCTCGACGAGCAGGTTCCGCTGCGATGAGCCACCGCCTGCGAGTGAACCCGATCGCCTGCGAGGCTCACGGCATGTGCGCCGAGCTGTTTCCCGAGCGGATCACGCTCGACGAGTGGGGCTATCCGCTGCTCGACGGCACACCGGTGGAGCGCTCGCTGCTCGACCACGCCAAGCGCGCCGCCCAGGCCTGTCCCACGTTCGCGCTGCTCGTCGAACGCGAGCGTTAGAGGAGCGGCCGCCTCTCAGAGCGCGAGCATGTGGGCAGCGGCCAGGCCGGCCCACTCCCCGTAGGGGGCGAAGAAGGCGCGCACCTCGTGCTCGGGCGCACGGGCGTGGGGATCGCCGCCGCTCAGCCGCCGCCCCACGAGCTTCGCCAACCCGACGTCCGCGGCCGGCAGCTGGTCGTGGCGTCCCTGGCCGTGCAGCGCGAGCATCTCGACCGTCCATCGTCCGATGCCGGGGATCGCGCGAAGCCTTCGCCAGGCTCGCTCGTGGTCGGGGTCGTGCAGGTCGACGCGTCCGCGCGCCACCTCGCGCGCCGCGCGCACGAGCGCCAGCGCGCGGGAGCCGGCCAGGTCGAACGACTGCAGGAGCGCCGGCGCCGTGCCGGCCAGCACGGCGGGTTCCGGGAGGTCTCGCAGACGGCCGTCCACCCCGTCCCCGTCGACCCACCGCCGTCCGAGCGCGGCCACCACGCGGCGCTCGATCGCCGCCGCCCGCTCGTACTCGATCAGCTGCTCGCAGATCGCCCACGCGAGCGCCTCGAAGGGCTCCGGGCGGCGCGTGACCCGCAGCCACGGGCGCCGGCGCAGCGAGCGCCCGATCAGCGGGTCGGAGGCGAAGCGGCGGCGAAAGGCGCTCAGGTCCTCCTGCACGCCCAGGGCGAAGCGCATCCGCTCGATGCCATGGCTCGCCGCCGCACGCGTGCGCGCGCGTGCCGCGAACTGGACCCGGTCGGGAGCGCTCTGGCGGACGCGTACGAGCACCGGCTCCTGCTGACGGTGAAGCAGCCGTTCGAGCACCCCGCCCCGCCGGCGGAGCACGCCGTCCATGCCGGCCCGCGGCAGGCGGAACGGGCCGGCGGGCCGCAGCTCTTCGCGCAGCTCTACGCTAGTCACGCCCGCCGAGCAGATGCACATCCACGAGCAGCGAGCGGCTGCCGACGATCTGCACAAGCTCGCCCGCCCGTCCGGCCGCGCCGGAGCGCCGGGCGCCGCGGCTCATCTCGCGGCCCGCGCGGCGACCCTTCGAGAGCGCGGAGGAACGTCGCTGGCGGCGCGTCATCAGGCCGACGATCGCGGCCCCGGCCACGAAGCCACCCGCGGCCACGGCGGCCGCCTGAACCGCCGGAATCATGGTGTGCGCCTGCCCTTGGTCGCTCGAGAGCGCGCCCGGGAAGGTGTATGTGCTCACGACCGTCGCCTCCGGCGCGAGCACCGGAAGCCGGTCGATCCCCTCGGTCTCGCCCGTCGGCGCTCCCGGAGCCCCTGCGCCGGGAGGCTCGCCGACCAGCGATCGGCCGGACTCTGAGGGCTCGCTCACGCCGCCAAGTGTAGAGGGCGGCGCAGACCGCTACTAGAGCGTCTTCTCATAGACCCGATAGCGCCGCTTGATCTTCCCGCCCATACCCTCCATCGCACGGTTCATCGGCTCGTTGACCTCCAGGATCCAGCCCATCTCCCCGCCCTTCTGGGGCGTCCTTTCGGCCGCGTCGAAGTGCATCTGGTAGAAGCGGGCCGCCACGCCCGTGTGCTGATAGGCGGGCTTGACGCCCAGCGCGAACACGCGAACCGCGTCGATCTTCTTGCGCTCGCGCAGGGCGGTGACCCACCCGAACGGCAGCAGGCGGCCGTTCATCTTGGCGAGCACCTGGTTGTAGTCCGGGAGCGTCAGCGCGGCCCCCACGACCTCCCCGGTGTCCTGTTTTTCGGCCACCATCGCCCAGTTCTCGTCGAGGATCGGCTTGAGGTCCTTGGCCATGTGGCGGACCTCCTCCTCGGTTAGCGGAACGAAGCCCCAGTTGCGCTCCCAGGCGGCGTTGTAGACCTCCAGGAAGCGGCCCACCTCCGCGCCGAGTTCCCGCTTGCGGAAGTTGCGGCATACGATCCCGTGCTCGGGCTGGAGCTTCTCGGCCATCTCCCAGATCGCGGGGTGGACCTTCTCGCGGGTGTCCACGTAGAGGCTCCACATGTACAGGTCCATCGCCTTCTGCAGGCCGATGTCCTGCTCGAAGAGGCGCTGGTAGTAGGGGTGATGCCACGGGCAGAGGATGATCGGTGGGTGCTCGTGGCCCTCGACGAGCAGGCCGCACTCGTCGTTGGTCGTGAAGTCCATCGGGCCCACCATCCGGTCGCGGCCCCGCTCGCGCAGCCATGCCTCTGCCGTGTGAAGCAGAGCGCGGGCCGCCTCGGGGTCGTCCTCGCACTCGAACCAGCCGAACAGGCCCCAGGCGTTGTCCTGAAACCGGTTGAGGTTCTCGTCGATGTGCGCGCAGATCCGCCCGACCGCCCGCCCGTCGCGGTAGGCCAGGAAGTACTGGGCGCTGGCGTGCTTGAAGAACGGATTCTTCTTCTGGTCGAGGCGCTTCTTCAATTCCATCAGCAGCGGCGCCACCCAGTTGGGCTCGTTACGATAGAGCCGCCACGGCAGCTTGATGAACGTGCCCAACTCGCGTCGGGAGCGCACGGGCCTGATCTCGACTGCCATCGCGCGCCCACGTTATATGCCCACCTCAATAGACGTCTTCGCCAAGGTCCGCGGCCACGAGCGCGAAGAGCTCTTGCGCGCCGCGCGCGAGGCCGGCCTCTTGCCCTACTTCCGCACGGTCGAGTCGCCGGCGATGCCCGTCGTTGAGATGGAAGGGCAGTCGCGGATCATGCTCGCCTCGAACAACTACCTGGGCCTGACGGCCGACGAGCGGGTGATGCAGGGCGCCGCCGACGCACTGGCGCGCTACGGCACCGGGCTGACGGGCTCGCGGCTCTTGAACGGCACCACGCCGCTGCACCTGGAGCTCGAGCGCGAGCTCGCGGAGTGGATGGAGACCGAGGACGCGATCGTCTTCACGACCGGCCACCAGGCGAATGCGGGCACCCTCGGGACGCTTCTGGACTCGGGCGACACGGTGATCGTCGACTCCGGCGACCATGCCTCGATCCTCGACGGCGTGCTGCTCTCGGGGGCCAAGATGCGCCCCTTCCGCCACAACCGAATGGACAAGCTCGAGCGGGCGCTGATCCGCGCCCAGGAGGACGGCGGCGGCGTGCTCGTGGTCGTCGACGGCGTGTTCTCGATGGAGGGCGACGTGGCGCCGCTCGTGGACATCGTCGAGCTGTGCGCCCGTCACGGGGCGCGCCTGATGGTCGACGAGGCGCACGGCGCCGGCGTGCTGGGGCCGGGCGGCAGGGGCGCGGCGGAGCTGTTGGGGGTCGATGACCGGGTCGACCTGCGCATGGGCACGTTCTCCAAGTCGTTCGCCGCCTGCGGGGGGTTCGTGGTCGGCCCCGCCGAGGTGATCGACTACCTGCGGATCTCCTCGCGCTCCTTCCTCTTCACCGCCTCGGCGGTCCCGGCCGCGCTCGGCGCCGCGCTCGCAGCGCTGCGAATCGTGCGCTCCGCCGAGGGGCCGGATCTGCTGGCCGCCGTACTCGAGAACGCCCGCTATCTCTCCGCCGGCCTGCAGGCGCAGGGATACCGGGTGCTGGGCGGCGAGCCCGTGAGGATGGGCCCCGAACCGGACGCGGTGCTCGCCACGATCCTCACCCCGATCATCCCCGTGCTCGTCGGCGACGACTGGAAGGCGGCGCTGTTGTGGCGAGCGCTCTACGACGCGGGCGTGTTCACCAATTGCGCCCTGCACCCCGCCGTTCCTCCGGGGCGGGCGCTCCTGCGCACGAGCGTGATGGCCACCCACGACCGGCCCACGCTCGACCGCGCCCTGGAGGCGTTCGCGCGGGTCAAGCGCGAGTTCGAGGCCGACCACGGTCCGCTGCCGGGACCCGCGGAGAGCTGATTCGAGCCCTCGAGTCGCCCGCGCAGACTTGTCCATTCCTTCACAAGTGCAGCGGCCGACGAAAAAGGTCGCTTCTAGCGTACGAACCGCTCCCGGGCGGTTGACCGGACGCCCTGCACTGACGTAGCTTGCAAGTCGCTCTGCATGACCGTCGGACGTCGTAGCACCCGAAGACATTGGGAGAGTCGTGATCTGCCGGGGCGAACCGCAGCCGTTGCGGTTCGTGAGCCGCATCCTTCCGCGGCATCGATCCGACACGGCCATGGTGAGCGCCTACTCGTGAAAAACAAGCACGGATGCGCCCCGCTGAAGCCACGCGGGCGCACAGGGAGAGTCCCATATGAACGCGACAGCGACAATCGCAGCCCCCGGTCCCCAGCATATGCGCGCTTTGGAACGCGCCAACAAGGTCCGCCTCGCCCGTGCCGAGCTCAAGCGCGGCGTGGCCGTCGGCGAGATAGACGTCGCCGAGGTGATCCTGGAGTGCCGCTGGGAGGCCCAGAGCATGGCGGTCGGCGACCTGCTGATGAGCCAGCGCCGCTGGGGGCAGACCCGCTGCCGCAAGTTCCTCGCCCAGATCCCGATGTCCGAGAAGAAGACGATCGGATCGCTGACCGACCGCCAGCGCCGCACGCTCGCGGCGATGCTGATCTCCGCTCAACGGGGCCGCGTGTGGAACGCGACCCCCTGGCTAACGGACAGCCTGACGAGAGCTTGACCTGCCACCACCCGGCGAGCATCCCGATCAGGCCCAGCCGCGGGCGGACCTCCCAGACCCCGCAACCGCCCTGGCCGAGATCTTTGACCGGCAGGCGCACGAACCTGTAGCGGCCCGGTTCGATCTTCATCCGCTCGAGCAGCTCGCCGGCCAGGCGCTCGTGCTCGGCGCGCTCGGCCGCATGGCCACGCAGCTCGTGCACGCGACCTGCCAGCCGGTCGCGCAGCCGCTCGAGCTCCTCGAGGCCGAGCAGGCACGGACCCCCCTGCGGGGGCGGCTCCGCGGCGCGGGGCGGGGCGATGTGCGGAAACGTCTCGGCGACGATCGCCGAGAGCTCGCGCTCGAGTCTTGCCACCTGCATCCTCAGCGAGCTCCGCGCGGCGCGTTCGCCCACCTGACGCGCATCCGCCAGATCGCCGCGATCGATGACTGCCTGCTCGGGCTGGGTCACACCCGATTCCTCCTCCTTGCTGGGAGGGGCGAGTCTACCATCGCCGCCCGGCCCACGCTACACCTCACCCGGGCCGCGCCGCGGGCGCCGAGCGGGTGCCCCGGGGGGGCCAGCGACCGACCGAGCCGGGCCGTGCCGGAGAGGGTCAGCCCCGTTCGAGGGCCATGTGGCACGTCCACAGCGCCTCCTCGACGTAGAGGCTCGGCACGCCGGCCACCTGAACGGCGAACAGGACGAGCCGGCTGGAGTCGGGCCCCGGCTCGTGGCCCGGGGCGAGCGCTCCGAAGAGGATCGCCAGCGGGCCCGCGGCGTCCGCGATCACGAGCCGCCCAGCCGGGAGCGGAGGGGCGTCCGCGGAGCGCCCGAGCCGCTCCCCCTCGAGGCTCGAGCGAATTCCGAGCGGGCCGTCCACCGACTCGGCGTCGAGCGCCCAGACGGGCACGCCGGTGTCCACCAGCGCGATGAGCAGCACATCCGAGAGCAGGCCGTCGGACGGGAAGCCGCCGCGCAGCATGCGCTCGAGCGCGGCCGCCTCGATCGGCGTCCGCACGACGTCCGGGTCAAGGCCGATGTGGCGAAAGAAGACCCGGTAGGCGGCCGGAACGGGCTCGGAGCGGATGCCCACCGCGCGGGGGCCGCGGAACCGGTTGGAGAGGTCGCGCAGGCGCCCCAGGATCTCCTGCGGCGAGCGGTCGGTGAGGGCTCCCTCACCGGCGCACCGCACCTCGTCGGTGAGCAGATGAAGGTCGGGCAGCTCGTCCTGCACGTCGCGCGCGCACCATCCGAGGGCCGGACCGGAGCGTCCCGGCTCCTCCGGCTCTGACCGTCCGGGCTCTTCCGAGCGCGATCGACCGATCGGGCTCAGGCGCCCGCCCCCCTCCATCCGCGGGCGCGGGACGCCGCGACGAGCTCGCTCACGCGCGCGCGCAGTGTGGCGAGCGCCGGGCGCGCGAGCAGGGCCCTGCTCTGGACCACGCCGCCGGGATAGGCGAAGGTCACCTGCGGGCAGCTCGCCACCTTGTAGAGGCCGGCGAGCACACCGTCGCGGTCGATGCCGACCGGGAAGGTCAGGCCGCGGGAGCGCATCAGCGCGCGCAGCGGACCGTGGCTCCCCTTGATCGCGACGCCCGCGAACTGCACCCCGGGGAATGACGGGGCGAGCGCCTGCAGGTCGCTGAGGATCGCCGGACAGGAGCCTTCATCGACGAACAGCGCGAGCACCACCGGCCCCCGTTCGTAGAGCTGGCATATGTTGAGGACCTGCGGGCCGCGCACGGTGCACGCCGGCACACGCCCGGCCGCGCCCTGGTCGGGAATCGTGGCGACGTTTGCGTCGCCGCTCAGACTCCCCAGCGCGAGCGGCACGGCGAAGGGCGCGACGCTGTGTCCGGGTTCGATGCCCGTCGCCCCGTTCGGCTTGGTGACGATCGTGTTGACGGTGATCAACACCACGATCAAGAGCGCCAGCAGGCCGACGTAGCGCCCGTACCGCGGGCCCGCGGCCGGCTCAGACGGGTTCATGGCCGGCCCGGCCGCGGCGGCGGAGCCGCGCGGCGAGCGATCGGAGCCGCACGGCGCCTCCGGAGAAGGCCGCCCGCACGTCGGCGAGCGTCTCCCCCAGCCCGCGGTGCAGCCGTACGGGCTCGGTGCGTTCGGCGATCACGAGCGCCGCGGGCAGCGCGACGAGCACGCCCACAAGCGAAACGCTGAGGTCGATCAGCGTGACGAGGCCGAAGTCGCGGAGCATCCTGATGTCCGAGAACGCCAGCACGCCGAACCCCGCGATCGCCGTGACCCCCGATGCCGCCACCGCGGCGCCCGTGCGCTGGTAGCTGCGGCGGAGCGCCGCCACCGTGTCGTGGCCCGCCAGGCGCTCCTGGCGGTGGCGCTCTGCGAGCAGCACGCTGAACTCGGTGGAGAGCGCGATCACCAGGGCACCCAACGTCACTGACATCGGATTCAGCGGCACTCGCACCGCGAACAGGATGAGTGCCGACCAGCCCGTCGCGAGGGCGATCGGCGCCAGCGGCACGAGCGCGCGGCGGCGATCTCCGCGGAAGGCGATCATCAGCACCAGCGCCACGGCGGCAAGACCGGCGATCAGGGTCTCCAGGCGCCGCCAGGGGGATGCCACCTGGGCGCCCGACTTGGCCGCCAGCACGGGCAGCCCGACGAGCTGCGCGCTCACCCCCGCGGGCGGGTGAAGCCTCGAGCGCATCTGGTCGATCAGCTGCTCCTGCTGCTGCAGGCTCATCAACCGGATGCCGAACGCAAGCGTTGCCACGCGCCGGTCCGGGGTGATCACTGCCTGCGAGAAGTAGGGCGGGATGGCGCCGAGCAGTCCGCTGACCTGCTGCTGGGTGAGCGTGGCGGAGCTCGGAGTCGACGTGGCGGAGCTCGGAGTTGTTGAGGCCTGACCCTGGAAGAGGTCCGGCAGCGAGAAGGCCGGGCACAGGCGCGCCTTCCCGCAGCCCCGCGAGGCGCTGTAGCCGAAGCGCTCGAGCACGGCGCTCTGGTAGGAGCTCATCCAGGCGATCGTCGACGGCTTGGCCAGGTTCTTCGCGGCCACCATCAGGTCGATCTCGCCGCCCACGCCGGTCGCGCGCTCGAGCAGCTGCAGACTCTGCAGCGAGCCGAGGCTCTGGGGGACGAGCTTGGTGATGTCGGTCTCGACCTTCGTCTGCGTGTCGAGCCCCCAGCCGAGCGCCGCGAGCGCGAGGCCGACGCCGAGCACGCGCTCTGGACGGCGCACGGCCCCCTCGAGCGCGGCCCGGGACACGAAGCGGTTCAGCGGGTTGTCGAGCAACAGCTCGCGCGCTCCGCGCCACGCGGCCCCGAGATGTTCCCCGAGCGCTCCCGCGCTCAGCGACCGGGCCTGCCGCGGGCGCCCGGCGAGCACCAGCGCGGCCGCACCCACCGTGAGCGTGCACGCCAGGGCGATTCCCACGCCCACGACGAGCAGCAGCCCGAAGCCGCGGACCATCGGCACCGGCGATAGCAACAGCACGAGCATCGCGCCGGCGGTGGCCGCCCCGGCCGTCACGATCGTCGGAGCGCCGAGGAAGGCGGCGCGCATGAGGGCCTCCCGCGACCCCGGCTCGACGGGCGACCCCGGCTCGGAGGGCTCCTGCACGCGTGACTGGAACTGGATCGCATAGTCCACCGCGAGCCCCACCAGCACGGGCAGCACCGCGATCGACGCCATCGTCAGCGACGCACCCGCAACCGACAGCGCTCCGAAGGTGAGCGCGGTGGCGAGCAGTGCGACGGCGAGCGGCAAGAGCCGCGGGCGACCGTAGAAGATCAGGCCGAGGGTCCCGGCCATCACCAGCACGACAGCCACCAGCAGCAGCTCGATCGAGCGGGTGATCGCTCTGTTCAGATCCGCGACGATCACAGGCACGCCCGTCACGTAATAGGCCCCGCCGCGCGTCAGGCGCCATTGCTCCATGGCCACCGCCTGGCGGATCAGCCCGATCGTGCGCGTCCTTTCGCGCTCAGGGAGACCGGCCTTCAGGCGCACCGAGATGAGCGCCGTTTCGCGGCTCGGGAACAGATAGGCGAACCGCTGCTTGGGCGTGCCCGCGGGCTTGCTCGAATCGAACACCAGCGTGGAGACGAAGTGGGGATCTGAAACGCTCGGGCGCGCCGTCAGGCCGTACTGCAGCGCAAGCCTGGCCAGGCTCTCCTCGAAGCGCGCGATCGTGACCGCGCTCGCCTGACGGCCGAGCGCCTGCGCTTCGCCGCTCGACAGCCCGCGGGCCAGCGCAGCCTGCGAGACGACCCGTTGAGACTGCCTGGCCTGAGCTTGGGCCTGCTTGGTCTGGATCGCCAGCTGTTGCTCGATCTGGCCGGCCGCCTCGCTGATGAACGTGCCCGGGCCGAACACGACCTTCACAGTCTTCGCGCGGGCGAGCTGCCCGCAGGGCCCGCGGGGCCCACCCGCCGCCGTGAGGCCGCTCGCGGGGATGTTGCCCGACAGGCACCCCTCGAGGCCGACCAGCCGGCCGAGGTCGGAGCTCAGCACGAGCTGCTGCAGATCGCCCTTCACGAGCACCTCCACCGGCTCTTCCCCGAAGCTCCGGTAGTAGCGCTGGGTGGCCCGGTACTCGGGACTTGAGCTCGTCACGAACGTGCTCGTCGCGGCCGTAGGGTGAAGGCGCAGAGCGAGCGCCGAGGCGCCGAGCCCGAGCACGATCGCAGCCGCGATCAGCAGCCGCGGCCGGCGGACCGCCCGGCCCACGACGGCACTGAGAAGGCGGCCTGCGCTCATGGGCGTGAGGCTAGTTGATCGCCCTTGGGGCGCCTGCCGGTTGCCCCGACGGCGCTACTCCATGCCCAGCGGGCCCACCGACTCACCGGAGAGGAACTGGCGGACGAACGGGTTCTCCGATGCGAACAGCTCCTGCGCCGGCCCGGACTCGACGATCCGGCCCTTCCACAGCACGGAGATGTGCTCGGCGACGCGGCGGGCGCTCATGATGTCGTGCGTGATCACCACGTAGCACCCGCCGTTCTCGGTGTGGACTTCCTTGATCAGCTCGCACAGCAGCGCCGTGCGCACGGGATCCAGGCCGGAGTCGGGCTCGTCGAACAGGACGATCTGCGGGTCGAGCACGAGCGCGCGCGCGAACCCCGCGCGCTTGCGCATCCCGCCGGAGAGCTCGCTGGGCATCTTCTCGGCCGCCCCCAAGAGGCCGACCTCGCGCATCCGCCGGTTGACGATTTCGGCGATCTCGTCCTCCCCCTTCTCGGTGTGCTGGCGCAGCGGGAAGGCGACGTTGTCGTAGAGCTTCAGCGACCCGAACAGCGCGCCGTCCTGGAAGAGCACGCCGAACTTCTTGCGCATCTCGAACAGATCCGCGTCGGGCAGGCCCGGCACCGACACCCCGTGCACGAGCACGTCGCCCTGGTCGGGGTAGAGCAGTCCGACGATGTGCTTGATGCAGACCGACTTGCCCGTGCCCGACGGGCCGATGATCATCGAGATCTTGCCTTCCGGCAGCCCCATGTTCAGACCGCGCAGCACGTGATTGCGCCCGAACGACTTGTGCACGTCGATGAACTCGACGGCGTCGGGCGCGCCCGAGGGACGGATCGTCCCCATGGCGAATTGCGGCTCCTCGGACTCCTTCTCGGCCATCCTCAGCCCCCGATCGGAGCGCGCGGATTGGCGCCCCAGAAGATCTGGGTGCCGAGCGGCGCCGATGATGTGCACGAGGACGATGTTCAGCACCATCGACTTGGCCGTCGCCCTGCCGACGCCCACGGGTCCACCGCTCGCGTTGTAGCCGTAGTAGCAGGCGACGAGCACGATCGCCGTGGCCATGAACATCGCCTTGATCAGGCTGTATAAGAAGTCCGGCGGATTCTGGAACTGCCAGAAGATCAGGAAGTAGCCGCCCGAGGAGACGTACCCGATCTGCTGCACCACCGCGATGTAGGAGGCCAGGAAGGCCGCGCCGATGCCGGCGAGGTACATGAACGGAAGCACCAGCCAGGCGGCCAGCAGGCGGGTGGCGCACAGGAAGGTCATCGAGTTGATCCCCATCACCTCGAGCGCGTCGATCTCCTCGGAGATGCGCATCGCGCCGAGCTCGGCCACGATGCCCGTGCCCACCTTGGCGGCCATCATGTAGCCGAACGCGTACGGCGTGATCTCGCGCAGGTCGCACCAGGCGGTGAACACCCCGGAGTAGGCCGGGGCGCCCTGCGCCGCGGTGAAGTAGGCGCCCTCGATCCCGCATTGCAGGCCGAGGATGAACATCAGCGTCCAGATGATGGCCGTCGAGCCGACGATCAGGATCCCGCACTGGCGCAGCCCCTCGCCGAAGAAGCGAAAGACGCGCAGCCCCCAGACGTCGCGCACGATGTTGCCGGTAAATCTGCCGATCTCGCCGGTCGCGGCGAGCCATTCGCGCGGCATCGCGAGCAGTTCGTTCACTTGATCACCAGGATGCTGCGGATGGGTGGCGAGCAGGGTCTGGGTGAAGACGTAGTCGAAGGCGAAGATCGCCGTGAAGGCGAGCACGACGGCCTCGTTGACCGCGCGCCCGACGCCCTCGGCGCCACCGGAGGCCGACATGCCCTTGTAGCAGCAGACGATCGCGATGATCGCCCCGTAGATCGTCGTCTTCAGCACCGACCCCCACAGATCGGTGGTCGAGGCGTTGGCGAAGAGCGTGTTCCAGAACGGCCCGAGCGCCTGGCCGTTGACGAGCTCGGCGATGATCCCGCCGAAGATGCCGAACAGGAGCGCGTAGATGTCGAACAGCCCGGTGACGACCATCAGCGCGAGGAAGCGCGGCACCACGAGGTTCTTGACGGGGTCCACGCCGAGGACCTGCAGCGCGTCGAGCTCCTCGCGGACCTTCCGCGCACCGAGGTCCGCGGTGATGGCCGTGCCGGCCACCCCCGCAACCACGATCGCCGTGACGCTCGGCCCGATCTCGCGAACCGCCCCGAGCACGAAGAACCCGCCGAGGCGGTCGAGCGCGCCGAAGATCGTCAGGAAGTTCGCCGCCTGCAGCCCCGGTGCGGCGTAGCACAGGCACACCGTGGAGATGAGCAACGGGAACCAGCACAGACGCAGCGCGAACAGGAACTGGGAGACGAGCTCCCCGCCGTATGGATAGGGGGGCCGCAGGGCGGAGAGGATCGTCTTGCCCGTGAGGATCATCATGTCCCCGATTTCCTCGAGCAGATGCCTGGCCGGGATGTACGCCCGCTCGGCTGCGCTGCGGACCATCTCTTCTTCCCCTCCTCGGTGGGTGATCGACGGCTTGGAGAACTTTACGCCATGCGTGTCCCGCGTACCACCGATGACCGGCCGCCGAGCGTCCGGGCGCGCGTGGCGGGCGGGCAGCACCGCTGGTATCGTGGCCCGATCGTGTGGAGGAGGCGAGTCGTCCTGGTGCACCGGCGCCCCGCTCGCGCCGGTGCGCGCGGGGCGTTCTCCCCGGCGCTGGGCGCCGTGCTCGTGGCAGGCGCGGGTCTGCTGGCGGGCGGCTGCGGTGCCGGCGCGCGCCAGGACGCGAGCGAACCGAAGGCCACCTACAGGATGCGGGTCGTGCACGCCAGCTTCCCTGCCCTGCAAGCGATCGCGCGGCCGGCCACGCTCGCGCTGTCGGTGCGCAACACGGGCCTGCGCACGGTGCCGAACGTGGCGGTGACGCTCGACTCCTTCTACTACACCTCCCACTACCCCGAACTGGCGGCCAACAAGCGCCCGGTGTGGGTGATCGAAGCGGGTCCCGGGGCGATCCCCAGGCGACCCGTCGAGAGCCAGGCGGTGAGCCCGCCCGGAGGGGGCCAGACGGCATACGTCAACACCTGGGCGCTGGGGCCGCTTCCGCCCGGGCAGGTGCAGACCTTCCTGTGGCGCGTCGTCCCGGTGAAGGCCGGGCTGCACACGGTCCGCTTCATCGTCTCCGCAGGCCTCGCGGGGAACGCCAGAGCCGTCGCCACCGGCGGCGGCCTGCTGGGCCTCCGATCGACCGGTGCCCCGGTGCAGGGGCGGTTCCTGGTCCACATCGCGCCCGCGCCGCCACCCACCCACGTGAACCCGAACACAGGCAAGGTCGTGCCGGGAGCCCGCCCGCTCACCCCCTAGACGGGGAGCGCGGGCTGCCGCAAGGCGCGCGAATCGCTCTCACCGAGCGCCGCGCGCAGTGTCTCGCCGAGCGACGCCGGTCGTTTGGCCCGCTGTCGAAAGATCCTCGGCCGGATTTCGCCACAGGGTGATGCGCGTCGGGTGCGCGTTGGGACTACGATTGCGGTCGGCCCTTTCGGACCCGACCGGCCGGGCGCCCGGCCGCCAGCAGCCGCCGGGCTGCACGTCCCCCACCCTTTACAGGAGGATCGACCCCACTCATGCCAAGGTCCCGCCAGCAAAACGTCACCGCCGCGCAATGGAGCGCCAACGGCAGTGCGCTCGGCTCCCCCGACCTGACCCTCCCGGGCAATCAGGTCTTCGCCTCGAACGTGTTCAGCGCCAACCTCCAGCGCCACAGGCTTCCCAAGCACGTCTACAAGGCGCTACAGCGGACACTCGAGCAGGGCGAGGCGCTCGACACCTCGCTGGCCGACGCCGTCGCGCTGGCCATGAAGGACTGGGCGATGGAGCGCGGCGCGACGCACTACACGCACTGGTTCCAGCCCCTCACGGGCTCGACGGCCGAGAAGCACGACTCCTTCTACGGGCCGGTCGGCGACGGCACCGCGATCGCCGAGTTCTCCGGCAAGGAGCTGATCCAGGGAGAGCCCGACGCCTCCTCGTTCCCCACGGGCGGGATCAGGGCGACGTTCGAGGCGCGCGGCTACACCGCGTGGGACCCGACGAGCCCGGCCTTCATCCTGGAAAACCCGAACGGGGCGCTGCTCTGCATCCCCACCGCGTTCACCTCGTGGACGGGTGAGGCGCTGGACCACAAGATCCCGCTGCTGCGCTCGATGGACGCGCTGTCCGGCGCGGCGATGCGCGCGCTGGCACTGCTCGGGATCGATGACGCCAAGCGCGTCTTCACGACGGTGGGCCCCGAGCAGGAGTACTTCCTGATCGACGAGCAGTACTACTTCGAACGGCCCGACCTGCTCACGACCGGGCGCACGCTGTTCGGAGCCAAGCCGCCGAAGGGGCACGAGCTCGACGACCACTACTTCGGCTCGATCCCTGAGCGAATCCTCGCGTGCATGCTCGAGACCGAGCAGGAGCTCGCCAAGCTCGGCGTGCCGATCAAGACGCGCCACAACGAGGTCGCGCCCAACCAGTACGAGATCGCGCCGATCTTCGAGAACTCGAACGTCGGGTCGGACCACCAGCAGCTGACGATGCAGGTGATGCAGAACGTCGCGCGCCGCTACGGGCTGGTGTGCCTGCTGCACGAGAAGCCCTTCGCCGGCGTGAACGGATCCGGCAAGCACAACAACTGGTCGATGGGCACCGACACCGGAATGAACCTGCTCGACCCGGGCGACACGCCTTCCGAGAACCTCCAGTTCCTGTTCTTCTGCACCGCTGTCATCCAGGCGGTCAACGTCCACCAGGCGCTGCTGCGCGCCTCGATCGCGAGCCCCGGGCAGGACCACCGGCTCGGCGCCAACGAGGCGCCGCCGGCGATCATCTCGATCTTCCTCGGGGCGGAGCTCGAAAAGGTGTTCGCGGCGATCGAGTCGGGCAAAGCCCAGCAGTCGGCGCCGGGCTCGTTCCTCGGCCTCGGCACGCCGGTGCTGCCGCCCCTGCCGCTGCACGGCGGGGACCGAAACCGCACGAGCCCCTTCGCGTTCACCGGCAACAAGTTCGAGTTCCGCGCGCTCGGCTCCAGCCAGTCGCTGGCGCTGCCGAACACCGTGCTGAACACGATCGTCGCCGAGGCGATCGACGACCTCGCCGAGAAGCTCAAGGCCGCGCTGAAAGGGCCATCGGCCAACCTCGAAAAGGCGGTCGCAAAGGTCGTCAAGCAGAGCTACGCCGCCAACAAGCGGATCGTGTTCGATGGCGACAACTACGCCCCGGAGTGGCACGCCGAGGCCGAGAAACGGGGTCTCTACAACCTGCGCTCGACCCCCGAGGCGCTGCCGTGGCTCGTCGACAAAAGCACCGTCGCGCTCTTCAAGAAATACAAGGTCCTCTCAAAGCGCGAGCTCGAGTCACGCGAGGAGGTGTTCCTCGAGCAGTACGCGGTCAAGATCAACATCGAGGGAGAGACCGCCGCCTCGATGGCCCGCACCCAGATCATGCCGGCGGCGGTTCGCCACCTGAACGAGCTGCGTCTCGCCGGCCTGGAGGAGCTGTGCGGGGAGGTGGAGCCGCTGATCAAGGAGCTTCACTTCGCGTTGCTGAAGCTCGAGGACGCGAACAACACCCTCAACCAGGACGATTCCACCCCGGCGAAATGGGCGGCATATGTCCATGACGTCGTCGTCCCGGCGATGGACGACGTCCGCGAGGTCGCCGATCGGCTGGAGGGGCTCGTCGCAGACGACCTCTGGCCGCTGCCGAAGTACTCGGAGATGCTGTTCATCAAGTAGTTCGTGGAGCGTTCCCGGGCCGGCCTACCGCCGCGCCCGGGATGATCTGCGTGCCGGCGATCGTCACTCGCGCATAAGGGCCGGCACGCAGGGCGGGCTCCCGGGTTCGCAGCAGGGCGCGCCGCACCCAGCCGTGGTGTGACCCGTTAACACAACTCGGCCGCCGGCATGCCGGCGGCCGAGCACATCATTGCTGTGGCGGCTATACCGCCGTTGGCGTCAGACCGCGGTCATCAGCTTCCACAGATCACGTAGGGCTTGATGCCGATTGTACCTCCTTCTTTTCCGAGGGTTGTAACCGCACAGCGATCCAACCGCCTTTGCCACTCGGAGACGACTTTTCGAGGGCGCCAATGTCCCCGCCAGTCACATTCACCGTGCCACCCCCGCCCAGAACGACGCCGCTCGGGCAGGTGACTTCTTCTTCGACCGTGAACTCCCCGGGCGTTTGCGGGAATTGCATGTTCGGTCCCGGTCACTATGGTCGCTTCCGTTTTGCCGGTTGCACCGGTGGCCCAGTCGAGCCCGACTTTACCTTCTTTACCTTCGGTTCCGGTCGGGCCGGTTTCCCCGTCGCTCCTCCGGCTCCGGCTTTACCTTCGGCACCGGTCGGGCCGGTTTCACCCGTGGCTCCCTCGTTACCTGCTTTACCTTCAGGTCCGGTCGGCCCGGTCGCGCCGGTTGCTCCGACCTTCCCCGGCTCCCGTGGCTCCGGTTGCCCCGGTTTGGCCTTCTTTGCCTTCGGCTCCGGCGGGTCCGGTCGCTCCGGTTACGCCTTCTGCTCCGGTTGCACCAGTGGCACCGTCTTTGCCGTTCGGTTCCGTTTGTCACCGGTGGCTCCGGTGGCCCCGGTCGCTCCGGTTTCGCCGGTGACTCCAGTTGCTCCGGTGGCTCCGTCTTTGCCGTTGGTTCCGTTTTCACCGGTGGCTCCGGTGGCCCCGGTTTCGCCGGTGGCTCCCGTGAACCCGTTGATTCCGGTCGCTCCTGTCTTCGCCGTCGTTCCCGGTCGCTCCGGTGGCGCCGTCTTTGCCGTTGGTTCCGTTTTCGCCGGTCGCTCCGGTCGCTCCGTTCTTTGCCGTTCGAGCCCGGGTTCGCCTTCAGGCCCCGTCGCGCCGGTGGCTCCCGTTGCGCCGGTTACGCCTGGTCGCTCCGGTTTCGCCGGTGGCTCCGGTCGCTCCCGGTCGCTCCGGTGGCTCCGTTCGTTGCCGTTCGTTCGCCGGTCGCTCCGGTCGCTCCGGTCTTCGCCGGTCGCTCCCGGTCGCTCCGGTGGCGCCGTCTTTGCCGTTGGTTCCGTCGTTGCCGGTCGCTCCGGTCGCTCCGGTCTTCGCCGGTCGTTCCCGGTCGCTCCGGTGGCGCCGTCTTTGCCGTTGGTTCCGTTTGTCGCCGGTCGCTCCGGTCGCTCCTTCTTTGCCGGTCGCTCCCGGTCGCTCCGGTGGCGCCGTCTTTGCCGTTGGTTCCGTTTTCGCCGGTCGCTCCGGTCGGCTCCGTTGTTTGCCGTTGAGCCCGGGTTGCACCTTCAGGCCCCGTCGCGCCGGTGGCTCCCGTTGCGCCGGTCGCTCCGGTGGCTCCTTCTTTGCCGGTCGTTGCCGGTCGCTCCGGTGGCGCCTTCTTTGCCGTTGGTTCCGTTTTCGCCGGTCGCTCCGGTCGCTCCGGTCTTTGCCGTCGTTCCCGGTCGCTCCGGTGGCGCCTTCTTTGCCGTTGGTTCCGTTTTCGCCGGTCGCTCCGGTGGCTCCGTCTTTGCCGTCGTTCCCGGTCGCTCCGGTGGCGCCGTCTTTGCCGTTGGTTCCGTTTTCGCCGGTCGCTCCGGTCGGCTCCTTCTTCGCCGTCGTTCCCGGTCGCTCCGGTGGCGCCGTCTTTGCCGTTGGTTCCGTTTGCGCCGGTCGCTCCGGTCGCTCCGGTGGCTCCTTCTTTGCCTTCGGTCTCCGGTGGCTCCGGTCTGGCCGGTCGGGTCCTTCAAAGCCTTCGAGGCCTTCGATGCCGGTTGCACCGGTTGCGCCCGTTGCACCGGTCGCTCCGGTTTCGCCGTTCGTGCCGTTTTCGCCGGCTGCTCCGGTCGCGCCCGTGGCTCCGGCTGCTCCGGTCGCGCCAGTTACGCCTGATGCTCCCGTATCGCCGGTGGCACCAGTCGCTCCCGTTGCGCCGTTCGTGCCGTTTTCGCCGGCCGCTCCGGTCGCTCCGGTTTCGCCGGTGGCTCCCGTTGCTCCGGTTTCGCCGGTCGCACCCGTAGCGCCTGCGGCTCCGTTTTCGCCGTTTTCGCCGTTTTCGCCGTTTTCGCCGTTTTGGCCGGTTTTGCCTTCTTTGCCTTCGGCTCCTTCTTTGCCTTCTGCTCCGGTCGGTCCGGTGGCTCCGGTCACGCCGGTGGCTCCGGTGGCGCCTGTGGCTCCGTCTTTACCGTTTTTGCCGTTTTTGCCGTTTTTGCCGTTGTTGCCGTTTTCGCCGTTGAGACCAGGAGCGCCTCTGGCTCCAGTCGGGCCTGTCGGCCCCGTTGGGCCCACGTTTGCGGCGGCTTGCGCAGCGCCCAGCGAAGCCACGGCGAACAGCAGCACTCCGAGAGCAGCGAGTGCCACGGCCAGCGCGGACAAGACCGGGCTGTTGCGTTCCGCCGCTATCGAGGATCGTGCGGGCGGTTCGGCGCTCCGCAGAGATGAGGTCGGGAAGAGCGATGAGACGTGCTCCAGTAAGTGTCCAAGTCGCATATGACGGTCTCCTGACTTAGTCGTCCTTGCATGGTCAGTGTCTGGCAGCCGACCCGCGTCACAGAGGTGCTCCAGGGGTGCGCCTCCGCTTCACGATCCGACCGCCCCTGCACAGCGAGTTGCAGATCGGGAGAATGCACGCTCACCACCAAGTGTGGAAAGGCCTTTAGACGAACGATGGACCGCCCTACCCGATTCGTGCAGATCGTGTCGTACCGGCAGGACGACAGGGATGCTGAGGTCGCAGTCTGTGCCCGACGGGCGAGCACCACCGTCCAGCCGACAGGCATGGTGGTCCCAGCGAAGGCAGGGGCATGCAGCCCCTTGACACACGGGGCTGCCTCGGAGGGTCTGCCGGGCAGGCGGCCGCGCATCCTCAAAGATGGGCGCTCTCGAACGCCTGCCGGGAGCAGGCGGCTAGCATGATCTGGATATGCCCGGCGACTACCTGAAAGCCATCTCCGAGCGCGTCGTCGTGTACGACGGCGGCATGGGCGCCACCCTCGAGCAGTTCGATCTGACGCAGGAGGACTACGGCGGCCTGGCCGGCAAGTGTCACGAGGCGCTCGTGCTCAACCGTCCGGATGTCATCGAGGGCGTTCATGCGTCGATGCTCGAGGCGGGGGCCGAAGTGGTCGAGACCGACACGTTCCAGGCCTCGCGGATCAAGCTCGGCGAGTGGGGGCTGGCCGAGCACACGCTCGAGATCAATACGCAGGCCGCTGCGATCGCCCGTAAGGCCGCCGGAGGGAGTCGCTTCGTCGCAGGCTCGATCGGCCCGACTGGATACCTGCCGGCCTCCGAGGACCCGTCGCTCGGCCAGATCCGCTTCGGTGAGCTCGTCGAGGTCTTCACCGAGCAGGCCTCGGGACTGATCGACGGTGGCGCGGACCTGCTGATCATCGAGACCGCCCAGGACATCCTCGAGGTGAAGGCGGCGATCTTCGGTGCACGGGCGGCCTTCACGGCCACTGGTCGCAAGCTGCCGATCCATGTTTCGGTGTCGCTGCTGCCGAACGGCGGCAAGATGCTTCTGGGAACCGACATCTCGGCGGTGCTGACCACGCTGGAGGCCCTGCGGGTCGAGGTGATCGGGCTGAACTGCTCGACCGGTCCGGAGGACATGCGCGACGCGATCCGCTTCCTCGGCGAGTACTGCCCGGTGCCGGTCGCCTGCATCCCCAACGCCGGCCTGCCGCTGCAGGGGCCCGACGGCGAGACGATCTTCCCCGAGCAGCCCGAGCCGCTGGCTGAGGCACTCGAGGAGTTCGTGGAGCGCTACGGCGTGTCGATCGTCGGCGGCTGCTGCGGCACGACGCCCGCGCACATCGCCGCGATCGTCGAGCGGGTGGCGGGACGTCCGGCCGCGCCCCGCCCCGCTCCGCGCGCGCCCCACCTCTCGTCGATGATCGCCGCCACGCCGCTCGTGCAGGAGCCGGCCCCGACGATGGTCGGCGAGCGCGTGAACTCCCAGGGCTCGCGCAAGGCCAAGGAGCTGTTGCTGGCCGACGATTACGACGGGCTCGTACAGATCGCCGAGGACCAGGTGACCGGCGGCGCGCACGTGCTCGATCTGTGCGTCGCCCTGACCGAGCGCTCTGATGAGGATGAACAGATGCGCCTTCTGGCAAAGAAGGTCTCGCTGACCCAGCCTGCGCCGATCCAGGTCGATTCGACCGAGCCCGAGGTGATCGAACGAGCGCTCGAGCAGATTCCTGGCCGGGCGATCGTGAACTCGGTCAACCTCGAGGCCGGCCGGGCGAAGCTCGATCGCGTAGTGCCGGTCGCGCTGGCTCACGGCGCGGCGCTGATCGCCCTGACGATCGACGAGGTGGGGATGGCCAAGACCGCGCAGCGCAAGGTCGAGATCGCCAAGCGGATCCGCGATCTCTGCTGCTCCGAGCACGGGCTCGATCCCGAGCTGCTGATCTTCGACTGCCTGACCTTCACCCTGACAACGGGCGACGAGGAGTGGCGCCCGTCGGCCGTCGAGACGATCGCGGGCATCCGGGCGATCAAGCAGGAGATACCGTCGGTGAAGACCTCACTGGGCGTCTCCAACGTCTCGTTCGGCGTCTCCCCGGGGGCGCGGGCGGTGCTCAACTCGGTGTTCTTGCACCACTGCGTGCACGCGGGCCTTGACCTGGCGATGGTCAACCCGAACCACATCACCCCGTACTCGGAGATCTCCGACGCCGAGCGCGAGCTGGCCGACGACCTCGTGTTCAACCGGCGCGAGGACGCACTCGAGCGGTTCATCGCCCATTTCGAGTCCAAAGGCGAAGAGGACAGCGTCCAGGGCGCCGCCGACCCGACCGAGGGGATGGAGCCGGAGGAGGCGCTTCACTTCCACATCCTGCGCCGGCGCAAGGATGGCGTCGAGGCGTGGATCGACAAGAGCGTCGAGAAGATCGGCGCCGTCCCGACCCTCAACGAGGTGCTGCTTCCGGCGATGAAGGAGGTCGGGGACAAGTTCGGCGCCGGCGAGCTCATCCTGCCCTTCGTCCTGCAGTCGGCGGAGGTGATGAAGCGCGCGGTGGCCCAGCTCGAGAAGTACCTCGACAAGATCGAGGGCTACACGAAGGGGACGGTCGTGCTGGCGACCGTGTTCGGCGATGTGCACGACATCGGCAAGTCGCTGGTGAACACGATCCTGAGCAACAACGGGTACACCGTCATCGACCTCGGCAAGCAGGTGCCGATCCAGACGGTGCTCGACGCCGCGGTCGAGCACGAGGCGACGGCGATCGGGCTGAGCGCGCTTCTGGTCTCGACCTCCAAGCAGATGCCCGCCTGCATCCAGGAGCTGCACGCGAAGGGCCTTCGATACCCGGTGCTGATCGGCGGGGCCGCCATCAACCGGGCGTTCGGCTACCGCGCGCTGTATCCCGGGGGGAAGGACTCCGAGGAGGTCTACGAGCCGGGGGTCTTCTACTGCAAGGACGCCTTCGAGGGGTTGGCCGTGATGGACCAGCTGATCGAGAAGGACGCGCACGAGGCGCTCGTGGAGAAGCTGCGCAGCGGCGCGCGCGAGTTCCGCGCGAAGGGTGAGGCGCCCACCGAGGAGGTGAACCTCGCCGATGACTCGGTCCGCTCGCCGGCGCGCGCAGACGCGCCCGTGCCGACGCCGCCGTTCTGGGGGGTTCAGGAGATCCCGGTCGATCTCGAGGAGGTCTACCGGCATCTCGACACCCACGTGCTGTTCAAGCTGCACTGGGGCGGACGCGGCGTGAAAGGCGAGGCCTGGCGGACGCTGCTGCGCGACGACTTCCACCCGCGGCTCGAGCGCATGTGGCGCGAGCAGACCTACCTGCATCCGCGCGCGCTGCTCGGCTTCTTCCCCTGCTACGCGCTGGGCAACGACATCATCGTGCTCGACCCCGAGGACCGCACCTCCGAGCTCACGCGGTTCGTCTGTCCGCGCCAGCCCAAGGGCGACCGCATCTGCCTCGCCGACTTCTTCCGCCCGGCGCTGAACGGCGGCGCGCCGCCCGAGCTAGACGTGATCGCCGTCCAGGCGGTCACCGTCGGAGCGCAGGTGACCGAGTTGATGGCCAAGCTGGAGGCCGAAGGAGAATTCGCCGAGCAGCTGTTCGTCCACGGCCTCGGAGTGCAGACCGCCGAGGGCCTCGCCGAGTGGCTGCACTGGCGCGTGCGCCAGATGCTGGGGATCGACGCCGCGCAGGGCCGGCGTTACTCGTGGGGCTACCCGGCCGTGCCCGAGCAGAGCGAGCACCTGAAGGTGGAGAAGCTCCTCGAGCTCTCCACGATCGGGATGTCGATCACCGACGGTTACGCGCCGGAGCCCGAGCAGTCGACGCTCGCGCTCGTGGCCCACCACCCGCAGGCGATCTACTTCGGCACGCGCCAGGGTCGGCTGCTGCCCGACGGCTCGCCCGACGACCTGATTCGCGGCTCATACCGCGACCCGTCGATGTTCGGCGAGCTGGACGACGCCGACCCGCCCGACGATGCGCTCGAAGCAGAGGACGAGCCCGCGATGGCGGGTGAAGCCTCCTCCTAGGCGCGGCTCGCGCCGGCTCTGCGGCTAGTCCTCGCGCGGCGGCGCGCGGAACAGGATCTGCTTGACCTCGGCGGCCGACCCGCCGCCCAGGCGAAGGACGGTCTGAAAGCCCTCGGCGCCCAGCTCACCGGCATCCAGGGCGCGGCGCAGCTCGTTGAGCGCGGCGAGATCCTCATCTGCAACCTGATCGCGCGCGGTCTCGATCAGGATCAGATGGCGCGGGCGCTTCAGCGCCGAGGCCGCCCGCAGGAAGCGCTCGCGCTCCTCCGGTTGCAGGCCGTCGGCGGCGAGCACGACATTCTCCCTGTTCTGCAGGCGCCGCAGGACGGCCGCCTCGAGCAGCTCCTGCGCCCGCGCCTCAACGTCCTCCTCGGCCACGCGCCCGGCGAGCAGGGCACGGACCTTGTCGAGCGACAGCAGCGACCCTCGGTCCTCGATCAGGCGCTCCAGGAAGAGGTCGCGCTCGGCGATCGACGCCGAGACGACGATCAACAGGCTTCCGGGGGAGTAACGCAGGCGGTCGGCCGGCTTCAGCACGCGGCAGTGGACGGTCAGGTCGGGCGGGCGGATCGGCGCGCCGTCGCGGCGCGGCCGGTCAGAGGACCAACCGGTCCGCTCGTCCGCGGAGATCTTGACGCTGCGTGCGGGGGGTCGTGTGGCCATGCTCTCCATCATGCCCTAACCGGGGCCCGCATCCGGAGGTGCGGTGACAATTTCATCCCGCAAACCCGATTCATGGGCCATCCGGGCGCGATTCGCGGGGATCCCAGGCCGGATTCGCGGCCATCAGCGCCAGCCTGCCGGCTCGATCGAGCGCCTTGATCCTCGCCTCCTCGCGCCTGGCGGCGGTGCGATCGGCCATCGGCCTCGCAAACACGAGGTCCACCGGAAGACGGCTCGCTGTGTAGCGGCTCGCCTTCCCGGCGCGATGGCGGGCCAGGCGGGCGTCGACGTCGGTGCTCCAGCCCGTGTAGAGCGATCCGTCGCGGCAGCGCAGCATGTAGACCCAGGCGTCGCTCATGCGCGCGATCGATACGCCGCGCGGGCGCGGATGCCTGCCGGTGCTAGCGCTCGCCGCCGGATGCGACGGCGCCCTTGCCCGGGCCCGGAAGCGGCCCGAGGCTGACAGCCGAGGCATGCATGGTGCGCAGGCGCACGTCCTTCCAGGACAGTCCCTCGTTCACCAGCGCGGGCATCCCCATGATGAGCGCCGCGGCGACCTCGATCCCCTGAAGGACGATGCCGTAGGCGATGGCGTCGGGCGTCGGTATGCGGTAGACGCCGACGAGCGCCGCGACACAGGCCGCCTGGAAGACGCCCACGTTGGCGGGGGTCGCCGGCACGACCGCGGTGACGTTGACGGCGAACAGCACCGCGGCGGCTCCGGCGATTCCGGCGCGCGAGTCCAGGCCGAGCGCCATCAGGACCAGCCAGCAGCTCATCCATTGAAGGCCCCAGGCGATGAGCTGGACGGCGGTCGCGATCGAGGCCTCGCGCGGGTGGCGGAACACCTGCAGCCCGCCGCGCACGCGCGCAAGCGAGCGGCGCAGCGCGAGCATCAGCGCCTGCATGCGCACCGAGCGGGGAACGGCGGCCCGCGGCAGGAGCGCGGGTGCGAGCGCCAGCGCCAAGAGCGCCAGGAGCGGGGCCAGCGCCGCGGCGATCAGCAGCGCGTGGCGCCCGTCGAGAACTTCGATGCTCGAGCACATCGCCAGGCCGAGCAGCCCGAGCGCGAACAGGTTCAAGAACGTCTGGGAGACCATCGTGCCGAGCACGATCGGCAACGTCTCGCGGGCGCGGCCCAGCCGGCGGGCGACGATCAGCGCGCGCGAGGGCTCGCCGAGGCGCGCGGGGAGCGTCGCGGACATCAGCACGCCGATGAAGGTGCCCTGCATCGCGTCGCGGCGTTTCGCCTTGCGCCAGGTGGGCGCCACCGAGAGGATCGCGTGCCAGGCGATGGCACGGGCGAACATGGCGGCGCACATCAGCCCGAGGCCGCCCGCCACGAGCCCCGGTTTCGAGGCCAAGAGACTCGCGACCACGCGGTCCACGCCGATGTGCGTCAGGGCGAGCAGCGCGAGGGCCAGCCCGCCCAGGCAGGACACGAGCAGCGGAGCACGCCGCAACGGGCGCTTGCCGGCCTTCGACCGCTCGCCGGGAGGTCGCTCGCGAGGCGCGACCTCTGTGCTTGGCGGCTGGCGGGCGGGGGCGCGCGGGGGCAAGTCGCGGGGTGCAAGGCCAAGGCGCAGGGCGGCGCGGCGGCTCGGAGTATCCGCCGAGCGGCGCGCGAGCGAGCCGACGGACACCGCGTCCTCGTAGCAGTCGAGGACTTCCGCGGCCACCCGCGGCCAGGCGAAGCGCTCGGCCCGCAGCCGGGCGGCGGCGGCCATCTGCGAGCGGAGCTCCGGCTCAAGCGCCATCCGGCGCAGAGACTCCGCCAGCGCGAGCGCGTCCCCCGCGGGGACGAGCAGGCCGTCGAGACCGTCGCGCAGGACGTCGCGATAGCCGGGGATGTCCGAGGCGACGACCGGTGTGGCAGCGGCGAACGCCTCGGTCAGCACCATGCCGAAGCTCTCGCCGTGCAGCGACGGCGCGCACAGGACCTGCGCGCGCGCGAGCTCGGCCAGCTTGCGCTCCTCGGAGACCTTGCCGAGCGCGTGCACGCCGCGGTCGTCGAGCATCATGTGGGCGACCTCCTGCGCGCATGCGCCCACCAGCGTGAGCGTTGCCGGAACGTGATCGCGGAGCGCCTCGAACGCGCGCAGCAGGACGGGCAGCCCCTTGCGTTCGACGGCCTGGCCGATGAAGAGGATCCGCAGCTCACGCTGCGGTTGCCCGCCGTCCGCGCCGTCGGTCTCCGCGCGCAGCGGAGCGTCCGTCGGCGGGTCGCCCTCCAGGAGGTTCACGCCGTTCGGGATGACCCGGTATCGCCCTCCGTAGAAGCGCCGGGCCGTCCAGGCGGCGGCCTGCGAGACGGCGATGCGAGCGTGCAGGCGGTTCATGCGCCGGCGCCCGCCGAGCGGGATCGCTGCGATCCCGTTCGTCAGAAGGTTCTCCGAGTAGGTGTGGAACGTGCCGACGAGCGGCAGATCGCCCGCGCAGCCCAGCGCGTCCCACGCCACGATCGGGACCACCGGCTCGTGGATGTGAGCGACGTCGTAGCCCCCCTGGCGCAGCTCGCGCCGCAGCGTGAGGACCGCATGCGGGGTGACCGCCATGTTCGAGACCGCCCCGTTCGCCGGCACGCCGACGGTGCGCCCGAGCGACACGAAGTGCTCGGGCTCGGCGCGGCTCTGGGGCCGCGCCCCGCGGTGCAGGCGAGTCGAGAGCGCGTCGTCGGGGTCGAATGGCGCGAGGATCCGCGGTTCGTGCCCTGCCGCGACCAGCTCGCAGGCGAGCGCCTCGATATGGCGGGTGACGCCGCCCGGATAGGTCCACGAGTACGGGGACAGCAGCGCGATGCGCACCGCAGAACTGTATCCCCCGAACCGGCCCACGCGCAGGGCGGTCACCGGCCCAGGCTCGCCGACGCTGCGATAATCCGAGCTGTGAGCGCACGCCACTTCGTGAAGTACACGTTCCTGAAGCTCGACCCGGCCTGGCGGCGGCTCGACGGCGCGACGCGCGAGCAGGACAAGCGCGAGTGCATGGCGGCGTGCGAGGACTTCGCCGACGGCCATCTGCTGCAGTCGTTCTCGCTCATCGGCACGCGCGGTGACGCCGAGCTGCTGCTCGTCTCGGAGGCCGTGAACCTCGACCGCATCCACGAGTTCCATGTCGTGCTCGGCCAGAGCGGGCTGATGCGCTGGGCGCAGACGCCCTACTCCTTCCTGGGCATGCGCAAGAGCTCGGAGTACTCGCAGGACGAGCGCACCGTCCCCCGCGGGTTCCGGGGCAAGTACGTGTTCGTCTACCCGTTCGTTAAGTCCCGCGAGTGGTACGCGCTGCCCGGCGAGGAGCGCTGGCGGATCATGCAGCAGCACATCGCGGTCGGTCGGGAATACCCGGGCGTGGACAACCACACGACGTACTCCTTCGGCTTGGACGACCAGGAGTTCGTGGTTGCCTTCGACACCGACGACGTCGCCACGTTCCTCGACCTCGTGCAGCGCCTGCGGACGACCGAGGCGTCGCGCTACACCGTGCGCGACACGCCCAGCTTCACCTGCATCTCGATGTCGCTCGCGCGCGCGTTGAACGCGCTCGACGGTGAGCCCGTCGCGTTCGAGGCCATCTCCGCTGTCTGAGCTCGCGCTTGGGCATCTCCGCGGGGACCCGGTGCTCGCCGGGATCATCGACGCCACCGGCCCGCTTCCAGACGCGCGCGAGGGACGGCCGGACCGCGATGACCACTACGGAGCACTCGTGCGAGCGATCGTCGGCCAGCAGCTCTCCGTTCACGCCGCACGCGCGATCTACGGCCGGTTGACCGAGCGCTTCGGCGACCGCACGCCCACCCCCGAGGAGATACTGGCCGCCGACCCCGAAGAGCTGCGCGCCGCGGCCGGGCTGTCGCGCGCGAAGGTGGGATTCCTGCGCTCGCTCGCCGAGCACGTGATCTCGGGTGAGCTCGAGCTCGCGCGTCTGGAAGATCTCGAGGACGAGGCGGTCATCTCGGAGCTCGTCGCCGTCAAGGGCCTTGGAATGTGGACTGCGCAGATGTTCCTGATGTTCCACCTGCAGCGCCCCGACGTGCTGCCGGTGGGCGACCTCGGGATCCGCCGGGCGATCGAGCGCGCCTACGGGCTCGACGGGCTCCCCGACGCTCCCGTGATCGAGCAGATCGGCGAGCAATGGCGGCCCCATCGCACGCTGGCGTGCAGGTATCTGTGGCGGTCGCTGCAGAACGAGCCCACCTAGCCCCGCCGTGCTGGGCGCTTTGGCGTAGGCTCCGCCCCGACGTGGACTTTCTGGTCGCCAAGGATGACCTTCACCGCTGTCGCCTGCTCGACGCGGCCCCGGGCGAGCTCGCGGACGGCCAGGTGCGCCTGGGGATCGACGCCTTCGGACTCACCTCGAACAACATCACCTATGCGGAGTTCGGTCAGAGGATGTCCTACTGGAGCTTCTTCCCGGCCGAGGAGGGCTGGGGGCGCGTGCCCGTGTGGGGCTTCGCCGATGTCACCGAGAGCCGGCACGAGGCGCTCGAGGAGGGCATACGCGTGTACGGGTACCTCCCCCCCTCGACCGATCTCGTGGTGGCTCCGGCGCGGGTCGACGAGCACGGCTTCATCGACTCCTCCGCCCATCGAGCGAGCCTTCCGGCGGTCTACAACGGGTATCTGCGGGTCGACGCCGACCCGGTGTACGACGCGCGCCAAGAGGACCGCCAGATGCTGCTGCGCCCGCTGTTCTTCACGTCCTATCTGATCGACGACTTCCTGCAGGACAGCGGGCTGCTGAGCACCGGCACGGTCGTCTTGTCGAGCGCCTCGAGCAAGACGGCGAGCGCGCTGGCCTTCCTGCTGTCCCGCCGCGAGGGGGTCGAGGTCGTGGGGCTCACCTCGACGAGGAGCGCCGAGTTCGTGAACGGACTCGGCGCGTATGACCGCGTGGTCGCCTATGGGGACATCCACTCGCTCGCGAAGACGGCTGCGGTCTACGTCGACATGTCCGGCGACGCAGAGGTGCGCGACGCGGTCCACGAGCGCTACAGCGAGCAGCTCGCGCATTCCTCGGTCGTGGGAGCCACTCACCACGACCGCATGGGTGCCCTTCCGGCTTCTCTTCCCGGACCCCGGCCGGTGTTCTTCTTCGCACCCGATCGCGTCGCCAAGCGCACGAGAGACTGGGGCCGGGAGGGTCTGGAAAGCCGGCTCGCCGAGGCCTGGGACCCGTACCTCGAGTGGACCACGGGATGGCTCGAGGTGATCCACGGCGACGGCCCGCAGGCGGTGGAGCGCACATACCTCGACCTGCTCGACGGTCGCATCGACCCGGCGAAGGCGCACGTTCTCTCGATGACGCAGTAGCGCGGGCGCGCGCCGTGCAACGATCCCGGCGCCGCCGGCGCGCGCCGGCCCCATGCCCATCCACAGCAAGGAGCCAAACATGCCCGATATAGAGTTCCCGACCAGCTCCGGTTCCGTGCCCGGCTACCTGGCGGTGCCCGCCGGCGAGCGCGGTCCGGCCACGATCGTCCTCCAGGAGTGGTGGGGCGTCGACGAGCACATCCGCTCGATCTGCGACCGCCTGGCGGCCGAGGGGTTCTTCGCGCTCGCCCCAGACCTCTACCGGGGTGAGACGACCTCCCAGCCGAGCGAGGCCGAACAGAAGATGATGGCGCTGTCGATGGACCAGGTGGAGCAGGACATGTGCGGCGCCGCGAAATACCTCGCCGCCCTGCCGGGCTTCGAGGGCAGCGGCGTGGGGTCGGTCGGCTTCTGCCTGGGCGGCGGGCTCTCGGTGTGGGCGGCGGCCACCTGTCCGGAGATCACGGCCGTGGTCACCTACTACTACGTGATGCCCCACGGCAGGCCGGACTTCACCGGCGTGAAGGGCCCGGTCCTCGGGCACTTCGGGACCGCCGACGCGTTCATCGCGGTCGAGGACGCAAAGGCGCTCGAGTCAGAGCTGCGGGCCGCCGGCGCAGATGTGACATTCCACTACTACGAGGGAATGGGCCACGCGTTCTTCAACGACCTCGATCGCCTTGGAACCTACGACGCCGCGGCCGCCGAGAGCTCCTGGCAGCGCACCGTGAGCTTCCTGCGCGACGCGCTCGCGCCCGGCAGCTCCTGAGGGGCGCCCGCACGAGCTGAAAGCCCCCGGGCCGACGCTCCTGGGAAGATGCTGCGCGGATGGACCGCGACTACGAGCTGCAGACACACGGCGCCGAGGACCGCCACTGGTGGTACCGGGGCCGGCGAACCGTGCTGGAGCGCGTGATCGCCGGTCTCGCACTCCCGGCGGGCGCGCGCATCCTCGATGCCGGATGCGGCAGCGGACGGAACATGGTCGAGCTTGCGCGCCATGGGTCGGTGACCGGGGTGGAGCTCTCCCAGCCGAGCGTGGAGCTCGCCCGCGCCCGACAGTCGGGCGAGGTGATCGAAGGCTCGGTGCTGGAGCTGCCGTTCGAGAGCGACAGCTTCGAGCTCGTCGTGTCGCTCGACGTGATCGAGCACCTGGAGGACGACCTGGGCGCCCTGCGCGAGCTGCACCGGGTGGTGGCGCCCGGCGGTGCGCTGCTCGTGACGGTGCCGGCCTACCCGTGGCTGTGGAGCGGCCACGACGAGATCAACCACCACTATCGCCGCTACACGCGCCGCTCGCTGCAGAGCGTGGCGCGGGCGGCCGGGTGGGAGCAGGCGCGCACGACCTACTTCAACTCGCTCCTTCTGCCCGTGGCCATCGTCCTGCGATTGCTCGAGCGCCTGAGCCCGCGGACCACGGAATCGAGCCTCGACCTCTGGGTGCCCCCGGCGCCGCTGAACTGGCTGCTCGAGCGCCCGCTCGCGCTCGAGGCGGCCGTGATCGGCCGGGGCGGACGCATCCCGGCGGGCCTGTCCCTGCTGACGCTGTTTCGCTGAGCGACGCGGGTCAACCGTCGCCACCGACCGACGCTCGGGGGGCGACCGGCGGGGTCGGGTGCATGCGGAACGTCCACGCGCGGTTGACCAGGAATGTGATCACGGTGACGATCGCCGTCGCACAGGCCTGTCCCAGCAGCTTGTCGAGCCCGGCGCCGCTCACGAACAGGTAGATCAGGCCCAGGTTCGCGATCAGCCCGCAGCCCTGCACGACCATCCAGCGCACGGGCGTGAGGGCGTCGCCGATGTGTCCGCGAAAGGTCCAGCGGCGGTTCAGCAGGAATCCGTTGGTGGCGCCTGCGATGAAGCCGATCGCCGACGCAGCGAGGTACCACACGCCGAAGACCTTCAGCAGCACCGTGTACACGGCGAACGTGAGCAGGGTGTTGGACACGCCGACGATCCCGAACTTCAGGAACTGCACGAACGCCGGCCTGCCGAGCCGGCGCGCCGGTCCAGGTAGGCTGATGGAGCGCTTCCGTGTCTCGGTGCGGCGATCGGGCATGCACAGACAGGATGAACGATAGATTCGACGGTGGGTCACCGGACCCGTCGGAGATGGACGGCGGTGGGAATGTCGATGGAAGGTTTCGAGAAGGCGATCATGTCGGACACAGCACTTCGCACGCCAACCCTGCTGAGTGTGGTGGCGCCGGTCTACAACGAGGAAGAGCTCGTCGAGGAGTTCGTCCGGCGCACATGCGCGGCGGCCGCCAACTGGGCGTTCGAGCTGGTGATCGTCAACGACGGCAGCTCGGATGGCACCCCCGCGCTGCTGGACGCGATCGCGGCGGCGGACCCGCGCGTGCGCGTCATCCACCTGTCGCGCAACTTCGGCCACCAGGCCGCGCTCACCGCCGGCCTCGAGCACGCCTGCGGCGACGTCGTGGCAATGCTCGACGCCGACCTGCAGGATCCGCCGGAGCTGATCGGAGAGATGATCAACCAGTGGAGCCAGGGCTCGGACGTCGTATACGCGGTGCGCGAGCGCCGGGAGGGCGAGACCGCCTTCAAGCTGGCCACCGCATCCTGGTTCTACAAGCTGTTCGACAAGCTCGCCCAGGTCGACCTCGAGCCGAACTCGGGCGACTTCCGGCTGCTGGACCGGCGCGCCCTGAACGCGCTGCTGGCGATGACCGAGCGCTCGCGCTTCCTGCGCGGGATGACCGTGTGGGTGGGGTTCACCCAGACCGCGGTGCCCTACGAGCGCGACGCGCGCCACGCCGGGGAGACCAAGTACACGCTGAGCAAGATGCTGCGCTTCTCGCTTGACGCGGTCGCCTCCTTCTCGCACCTGCCGCTGCAGCTCGCCACCTACGCGGGACTGATCTCGGCGAGCGTGGCGTTCATCGCGATCCCGGTCGTGATCGGTCTTCGCATCGCCGACTCCTACCTGCCCGGCTTCAGCTCGATCACGATCGCGATCCTCTTGCTGGGCGGCATCCAGCTGATAGCCATCGGGGTGATCGGCGAGTACGTCGGGCGCATCTACGACGAGGTCAAGCACCGTCCGCTGTACATCGTCCGCGAGGAGCGCAACCGCCCGAGCGCGCAGGGCGAGCTTCCGCCCGGGCCCGTCGCCCGCGCCGGCCTGGCGGCCCGCGCCCCTGAGCGCGTCGGATAGGTCGCGACCGCAGCCGACGGACAGCGGTGAACCGGACCTGTCCTGCGACCCGCTGGGCGCCAGCGACGCGTCAATCCGTCGGATCGGATTGGCCTCGTGGCGTCTATTTGCGCGGTAGGCCGATAATGCTTCCATGAGGCCCAGCCGATGATGGTCCCATGAGCGCCGAGGAGCCCTTTGACGAAGAGTACCCGCCCGGGATGGACCATCGTCGCGAGCGGATCCGGATCGAGACCGAGCGGCATCGGATCGAGGGCGTGCTGACGCTCGCTCGGGACGGCTATCGCAGTCGCGTGTCGGACGTGCTGAACGCCTCCGAGCGGGACTTCCTGACACTCACCGAGGTCACCGTGGCGCCACTGGAGGGCGGGCCGGTGGAACTTCACCCCTACCTGACGGTGGCCCGCCGGCACATCGTGTTCGCGGTGGCGGCCTCCGAGTCACCTTAGACGCGCCGTACGGCCGACCCTCCGGGCGAGTAGGGTAGGCCCCGCAGCGACAGATATCAGGCAAGCGACTACACAAGGAGCGTCTATGCCCCCCATCAAGAAGTCAACGGGTCGGCGAACTGGCCGGCCGCGAGTCACCCCAACGGCGAAGGCGCGATTCGAAGAGCCGATCGTGCGATCGCCCGCGTCGCGAAGTCGCTGGAGACGGCTCAGAAGGACCTCGCCGCGATCGGCGGCAGCCTGGGCACCGGCGCCAGCGACGTGCGCAAAGACGTGGCGAAGCTGTTGCGCGACGCAAGCCGCGACGTGAACAAGATGGGCAAGGCGGTGCGCCGCGACCTCGAGCGTCTCCAGAAGGACGTCACCAAAGCTCCCAAAAAGAAAAAACCGGCCGGCCGCGCGAAAACGGCCTCGCGAGCCAAAGCCACGCGCGCCAAATCGCCGGCCAAGAAAACCCCCCGCGCCAAAGCGAAAGCCTCGCGAGGCAAATAGCCGCGCTCCAAGTCACGGCGAGCCGCGAGCACGCCGCCGGCTGGACGCGCCGCGGCGCGGAGCCCGCAGGCGCCGGCATGCGCGCCAGTCGGTCCTCGAGGAGGGGGAGCAAGGCCGGTGAGATGACGAGCGGGGGGCAAGATCGGTGAAGCGACGCTGAACGGACGGGGGTGTGGACAGCCATTACCGTGCAGGCCGAAAAGGCGACCGCGTTTCTCGGGCTGCATCGGGGCGAGAACCCGTTGCTGCTGCCCAACCCCTGGGATGAGGGATCGGCGAAGCTGCTCGCGGCGCTGGGCTTTCGGGCGCTCGCGACCACGAGCAGCGGCTTCGCCGCGACGCTTGGGCGACGGGACGGGTCGGTGACACGCGAGGAGGCGATCGCGCACAGCGCATCGATCGTCGGGGCCACCGATCTGCCGGTTTCAGCCGATCTGGAGAACGGCTTCGCAGACGATCCGGCGGGCGTTGCGGACACGGTGCGGCTCGCCTTGGAGGCGGGCTTGGCGGGCTGCTCGGTGGAGGACTTCTCCGGGCGCGACGACGAACCCATCTATGAGATCGGCCTGGCCGCCGAGCGCGTGGCGGCCGCGGCGGAGGTCGCGCACGCGGGGCACGTGCACCTCGTTCTCACCGCGCGGGCGGAGAACCACCTGCACGATCGACAGGACCTGAACGACACGATCGCCCGCCTGCGCGCCTACCAGGAGGCGGGCGCCGACGTGCTCTACGCACCGGGGTTGAGTCGGCTGGCCGACATTCGCGAGATCGTGGAGGCGGTCGAGCGCCCGGTGAACGTTCTCACCTTCCCCGGCGCGCCGACCGTCTCGGAACTCGGCGCGGTCGGCGTCGGCCGGGTCTCGACCGGAGGCGCGTTCGCGTTCGCCGCGCTCGGCGCTGTGGTGGAGGCCGCCGAGGAGCTGATGGGCGAGGGGACCTACGGGTTCTTGGAGCGGACGCGCCTGGGCGCGGGGGCCGCACGGCCGGCCTTCGATGGCTGACGATACGAGGCCGAGGATTTCTCGGCATGTGAAACGGACCCCAAGGAGAAGGCATGACGTTCTACGACGACCTCGTGTCCAGCGGACGCGAGCACCCCGAGGTGGTGGTACGGGTGGAGCGCGGCGCGGACCGCGCACTGGTCACCCTCGATGATCCCGGCAAGCTCAACGTCCTGACCGCGCCGCTGGTGGCGCAGCTGAAGAGCGCCCTGGAGGAGCTCGTCGCCGACCGGGCGATCCGCTCGATAGTTCTGACGGGGGCCGATCCCGGCTTCTCGGCCGGCGGGGACCTGCGCATGATGAAGGAGACGCCCGCGGCACTCGCCGCGCCCGAGGGAGCCACTGACGTCTGGCGCTGGATCCGCTACGAGTTCGGCGGGATCGTGAGACTCATCGCCCGCAGCGACACGGCGTTCATCGCAGCCATCAACGGCCCGGCCGCAGGTGTCGGTCTGGCCTGGGCGTTGACGTGCGATTTGGCAATCGCTTCCGAGCGCGCCCGCATAGTGCCCGCCTTCGGGCGCCTCGGGCTGCTGCCCGAGGTGGGGACCTCCTGGGCGCTCACGCGCCGGCTCGGCTATCAGGGGGCCTTCGCCTACTACGCGGGCGGCGAGCAGCTCGACGCTGAGCGCGCCCGCGAGCTCGGGCTCGTGCACGAAGTCGTGCCCCACGAGAGCCTGCTCGCGGCGGCGGACGGGTGGTGCACGCGGATCGCGGCATTGCCGGCGCACGCCCTTGCCATGACCAAGCCGTTGCTGCGTGCCGCGGCCGACGGGAGCTGGGAGAGCACACTGGCCATGGAGGAGTTCGCCGAGCCGACGTGCTTCACCACGGACGCATTCCAGGGGGCCGTGCGCAGCCTGCTGGCGGCGCGGTAGGCGGGCGCGACGCCCGCGCTTGCCGACCAGGAGCACGGTCATACAGCAGCGCATGTCCGCAGCGCAAGGGGGAGCACAGAGCGTGCCCGGGAGTGCTTTGATTCGCTTGAACGGACGACCACCCACCGAGCGGTCGTCTCACCCGGACAGGGGAGGAACCGATGAGCACTGCTGGGATTGACGAAGCCAAGCTTGAAGCCTTCATGGGGCAGGCGGTGACCGACATGGGCGCGATCATCAGCGCGCCGCTGATGGTGATCGGCGAGAAGCTGGGCCTGTACAAGGCGATGGCACATGCCGGGCCGCTGACCCCGCGTGAGGTGGCAGAGCGTTCGGGCGCAGCCGAGCGCTACGTGCGTGAGTGGCTGGGAAATCAAGCGGCCGGGGGCTATGTGACCTACGACCCCGAGAGCGAGCGCTACACGCTGCCGGATGAGCATGCCCTTGCGCTGGCCGATGAAGACAGCCCGTTCTACATCCTCGGCATGTATGACTCGATCGCGTCTTTGTACGCCGACGAGGACCAGATTCTCGAGGCTTTCCGCAGCGGCGAGGGGATGGGCTGGCATGAGCATGACCACCGCTTGTTCCGGGGCACCGAGCGATTCTTCCGACCCGGCTACCGCGCGCACCTGGTCGCCGAGTGGATTCCGGCCCTGGATGGCGTGCAGGAGAAGCTCGAGCGCGGCGCCAAGGTCGCCGACGTGGGCTGCGGGCACGGGGCATCGACGATCATCATGGCCGAGGCGTTTCCGAACTCCGAATTCTTCGGCTTCGACTATCACACTCCGTCGATCGAACGCGCGCACGAGGCGGCGAAGGAAGCGGGCGTCGACGATCGGATCACGTTCGCGACAGACGCGGCAAAGGAATTTCCCGGCCACGGCTATGACCTGGTGTGCGTGTTCGACTGCCTGCACGACATGGGCGATCCCGTGGGCGCCTCGCGGCACGTGCTGAAGACGCTGGCCCCGGACGGCACTTGGATGATCGTCGAGCCTTTTGCGGGCGATCGCGTGGAGGAGAACCTCAACCCGGTTGGCCGGGTGTTCTACGGCGCTTCGACCATGATCTGCACTCCCGCGTCGCTCGCCCAGGAGGTCGGCCTCGCGCTGGGTGCGCAGGCCGGCGAGGCGCGCCTGGCGGAGGTGCTCGCCGCGGGCGGGTTCACGCGTGTTCGACGCGCGACCGAGACGCCATTCAACCTGATCCTCGAGGCCCGGCCGTAGCGGGCTCGGAGATGAGGAGGCGCAGCGCGCCGTCGAAGCTGTCCTGATCGCGCAGGTGGCCGTGCTCGGCGTCCCACGCGCCGGACTCGAGCGCGGCTGCCAGCCGCTCGACGATGCGCTCCTCGACGCCCGGCCCGAGCAGCGCCCACATCGACTGGGCGCTGCGGACGGCCGGGTCGAGGAGCTCCTCGGGGCGCCGCCAGAAGGCCTCGAAGAACCCGTCCGAGCAGTCGCCGGGCGTGGGGATCCGCTCAACGCGCACGCGGCCGCCGAGGGCCGCGGCCACGTCATCGATCGCGGGGAAGCGCGGGCGCTCCCTGATGAGTCCCTCCCGCAGGAACTCCTTCTGCCACGCCGGAAGGTCGTCGAGGTCGAACGTCAGGATCACGACCCGGCCGCGGGCCGCCCGCCGCAGCTCGGCCAGCCCCGCCGCGGGAGGCTCCCAGTGGTGGATCGTCACGCAGGCCATCGCCGCATCGACAGCGCCGTCGTCGAACGGAAGCGCCTCGGCGCGGGCGGCGATCGCCGGCGCCGAGCCGGCCGGGCGCTGGGCGCGCATCGTCGCGCTCGGCTCGACGGCGAGCACCCAACGGTCGTGCGGCTCGTAGGACCCGGTGCCGGCACCGACGTTCAGAACCGTGCGCGCATCGCCCAGCGCCTCATGAATGCGCGCGGCAATCCGCGGGTCCGCATGCCGGTGGCGCGCATATGTGCATCCGTGGCGCTCATAGTCGACCCGGGCGGCCATCGGTTGACCCTAACGAGCCTCAGGCGGCGCGGGCGCTCCAGGCGCGCTCGATGTGCC